>CAVVNF010000028.1:0-78560 GCA_963749535.1 uncultured Thermoleophilia bacterium
GGACGTCAACCTGGGCGGGATCGGGATGTGGCGGGGGTAGAGCGTAGGAGCCGGCAGATCGCAACTGTCCAGAAGCGCCGCGAGCAGTCAATGCTGCACGAGGAGAAGAATGCCAAAGAACAAAGTAGTGGGCGTCGAAGAGGCGATATCCCGGGTGGAATCGGGGATGAGTCTCGCGGTCGGCGGGTTTCTCAGCCAAGGGGACCCGCTTACGCTGCTTCGAGCTCTTAAAGACACAAGAGTCAAAGATCTTACGATCGTTTCTATCTGCGGAGGGTTCAAGGATAGAGGAATCGTCGAGCTCGTGAAGCTTGGGAAAGTCCGCAAGCTAATCGCCAGCCACATCGGCACCACTCCCGACGTAGTGCAGGCGTTCCTTGCCGGCGATCTCGAGGTGGTCCTTACTCCCCAAGGGACGTTGGCGGAGCAACTGCGCAGCGGCGGTGCCGGGCTCGGCGGTTTCTTGACACCGACCGGTGTGGGCACATCCGTTGCCGAGGGCAAGCAGCAGATGGAAGTGGACGGAGTGAAGTACCTGCTCGAGCGGCCCATCCGAACCGACGTCGCGCTCGTGCGCGCACACAACGGCGACACCTGGGGGAACCTCAGCTATCGAGGGACCGCTCGCAATTTCAATCCCCTGTGCGCCACCTGCGCCGAGTACGTGATCGCCGAGGTGGAGTTCCTCTGCGATCCAGGAGAGATCGCCGCCGAGAGCGTGCATACCCCGGGTCTCTACGTCGATGCCGTGGTGCGCTCCGACATGACCTATTGTGGCGAGAGCCTATCGGCTTGCGACTGATCCTACTTGGCACTTTACGGCGCGAAACCTGTCCACGGGAGAGAACCATGACTGACATGACTGAGATGGCCGACGAGAACAAGGCCCTAGCTAGCATCGATCGAGTCCGCAAGATAGCCATCATCGGCGGCGGAGCCATGGGGCGCGGCTGCGCGCAGGTCTTCGCCGCGGCCGGATATCCAGTGTCCCTGCAGAGCCGCAAGCTGGAGACGCTTGCGAAAGCGATGGAGACCATCCGCCACGACCTGGGCTTTCTGGCGGAGCGCGGCGTGGGACACAAAGAAGACATCGACGCTATCGTGGCTCGGGTGCAGCCTACGCAAAGCCAGAAGGAAGCCCTCGACGGCGCCGACTTCGTCCTCGAGTGTGCGTTCGAGGACCTGGAGCTGAAGCAACAGTTGTTCCGGGACATGGATCAAGCGGCCAAGCCCGACGCGGTGCTGGCTACGAATACATCCGTCATGAGCATCACCGAGATAGCCAGCAAGTCCGAGCACCGCGAGCGCATCCTCGGCACTCACTGGTGGAACCCGCCGATCCTCATTCCCTTGGTAGAAGTGGTGCGCACCGAACAGGTTGCCGATTGGGCGGTCGACCTCACCATGGACCTTATGTGGAAGATCGGGAAGCACCCGGTGCTGGTCAAGAAGGACGTCCCCGGTTTCGTAGCCAACCGGCTCCAGCACGCGCTGTGGCGGGAAGCCATCTCGATCGTGGAGCGCGGCATAGCCGACGCGAAGACCGTGGATGAGTCGATCAAGTTCGGCTTCGGGATGCGGTTGCCGGTGTTCGCTCCCTTGGAAACCGCGGACAGTGGTGGGCTCGACATGACCTTGGCCATCCACAGCTACGTGCTCAAGTACCTCGAAGACTCTCACGAGCCTTCCCCGCTTCTCAAGGAGAAGGTGGAGAAAGGCGAGTTGGGCTTCAAGACGGGCGGCAAGGGCTTCATGGAGTGGACACCCGAAGAGATGAAAGCGCTGCGTGAACGCCTTCTCGATTACCTCGCGCGGGTGGCCGCCTCCAACGCCAAGCCGGCATGATGGGACGCGGCACCGCGGGCGCGGCATGAGGGGACTCGGCATATCTGGGAGGCTGGGCGATGGCGGGTGATGTCGTGAACGAACGGACGGCCAGGAAATCCGTGGTCGCCATCTCGAAGGGGGACGACCCCGAAAAGATGGTGGCGGAGATCTTCTCGCTTCTGGGCGGGGTGGAGAATCTGATAAAGCCACGGAGCACGGTGGTGATCAAGCCGAACGCCGGTCATCCGGCCGGGCCGGAGACCAGTGTGAACACCAGCCCGGCGGTGGTGACAGCCGTGATCAACGCCGTCAGGAAGGCCGGACCCAAGGAGATCATTCTGGCTGAGGCCGCGGCCATCGGTTGTGACACGGCCGTGGTGCTCGAAGCGAGCGGCATCGGTGCGGCGGCGGATAGCGCGGGTGCTCGCATCATCGACATAAAACGCGAGAAAGACCTTATCAATATCCCCATCCGGGACGCACGTTCCAATCTCAAGCGGGTGAAGCTGCCTCGTTTCCTGCTGGAAGCGGAGCACATCATCAACCTGCCCATCTTCAAGAGCCACGCCTCCATGGTTTTCACCTGCGCCCTCAAGAATCTCAAGGGTGTCGTGCAGGACGCGGTGCACCTGCAGATGCACCAGACCGACCTGGCGGCGGCAATGATGGACGTGTGGTCGATCATCCGGCCGGACCTGTCCATCGCGGACTTGATCCGGCCGGCGGAAGGCTTCGGTCCGCACACCACGCTCCCCACCGACTTCGGTTGCTTGGTGGGGTCGAAAGACCCTGTGGCTCTCGATGCCACCGCCTGCCGGATGGTGGGACTGGGCCTCGACAAAGTGGCGTACTTCTCGGCGGCTATGGAGCGGGGGCTCGGGAAGTTCGAGGAAGACGAGATCGAGGTGCGGGGACGAAGCATCGACGAAGTCTTCAAGCAACTCTGGTTCCCTTATCTCGAGGGCTTCGAGACCTGGCCCCAATATCATTTCGACACGAGCGGCGCCTGCTCGAGCTGCGAAGCCCTGGTGGCGTTCACCATGGAGAAGCTCAAGGCGCTCGGCGAGTACGAGAAGAACGCGGGCTGCACCATCCTGGTGGGGGCCAAGCGCGACGACGAGATGCCCACGGGCGTGGACCCCAACGACGTCATCCTCGTGGGCGACTGCCTCAAACGGTTCCGCGGGAAAGGGGTGGGTCACTGGGTGGGCAACTGTCCGCCGCTCGAGCCCCACGTTCTGTGGACGATCATCGACCGCGAAGACCACTACGAGATGGAGTCCTACGTCCGGGAGCGCATGGCCCGGGAGGAGCCGGCCTGGCTCGAATACATCGACAAGCTGAAAGCCGAGAAGCGCGGCGGCACGTAGCCGGGCGTTCGCGCGGCAGACAGACAAAACCCGTTTCGAGAAGGAGAGTTTCGGATGACAAAACTGGTGGACCTCAGCCAACCGTTCGGCTTTAACGCGCCCCTGTGGCCGTACTGCCCGGATATCAGCATCTCTCGCATGCACTATCACGCCAGGAACGGCGTGTTCACGCAGTGGATCAGCGCCCCCATGCACGTTGCCACGCACGCCGACTCCCCGGTGCACGTGATCGCAGGCGAGCTCTACACGCACGAGCTTCCGCTCGACTGGTACTACGGGACCGGCGTCATCGTCGACATCCCCAACAAAGGCAGGTTCGGCAACATCACAGCCGAGGACCTTGAGAAGGCCACTCCCAAGATCGAAAAAGGCGACATCGTCATCATCCACACGCACATGCACGCCAAGTACAGCGACGACAAGGAGTATTTCGCGTACTCCCCGGGCCTCGTTCGTAGCGCGGGCGAGTGGCTGGTCGCGAAGGGCGTCAAAGCCGTAGGTGTCGACCAGCAGGCCCTCGACCACCCTCTGTCAACGGCTATCGGCCCGCACGGTCCGGGGGGCCCACTGCTACCCGAAGTATGCGAGGACTACGAGCGGGAGACCGGCCGCAAGGTGATCGACAACTATCCCGAGTGGGAACCGGTGCACCGGATCCTTCTCGGCAACCACGTCATGGGTTTTGAGAACGTGGGCGGCGATATCGACGAGGTCCTCGGACAGCGCGTCACCATCGCCGGCTTTCCGATCCGTTGGGAGAAGGGCGATGGTTCCATGGTGAGACTGGTTGCCATCGTCGACGAATGAGCCGGGACAGCGCGCAGTCCGACACCTTGACGCCGAGAAACGCGATCACACCGGGGGCGAACGATGCACGATGACCCGAAGACCTCGGGGACGATCCTCGCCGTAGGATATGCGCTTCTGTCGCACAAGGGCGGGGCGGGCAAGCTCTACGATTCGCTGACGATCGCGGCGGAAGTCGACCCGAATACTCACCGCATCCTCGACGCCTCGATCACCCTGCTGGCCGAGGTGGGCAAGCGGTGGATAGTCGGACTCATGGTGGGGAACGACCTGACCAGCGAAGAAGACACCCAGGCCTTCGTCGACAACATCGAGCAGAGGCTACTGGGCAATACGCCGCGCGCTGTGGCTCACGCGTATCGGGATATGGTGCTGCGGTATCTGGAGCATCGGGGAATGGTGGGTCGTACCGGTCAGATGTAACGTCAATCGCGAAGAGATCGGGTCCCCCGCACGGTGTGATGCGCCGCTGCGCTGCTCCACGCGGGGGACCCGACAAGAGCGAGGCTGGGTTTCTGGCAACTGCGTTTCCGACGGGGGGTTGCAATGTCGAAGTTCTTCAATATTGCTTTGGTGCAAGTGGCCTCCAACACCCGGAATCGCGATCTCGAGTCACGCAAGGCCGAGAACCGGGAAACGATGGACTGGTACCTGCGACTGATCTCGGGTCTCAATCCCACGGTCGATCTCTTCGTCTTTCCCGAGACCTTCATAGCCGGCTTCGATCCTACGAACTGGCTCGCCCTTGCCGAGACGATCCCGGGCCCCTCCACCGATTTCTTCTGTAGGGAGGCCAAAGAGCTGGGGAAGTGGCTCTGTCCGGGCACCGTGATCGAGAAACGCGAGGGAGAAAGCGGCGCGTACAACACCGCCCTCCTGATCTCGCCTGCGGGAGAGATCGTCCTCAAGTACAGCAAGGTCTTTGTGCCGCAACCTTTCGAGCCTTCGCTGAGAGGAAACGAATTCCCGGTGTACGAGATCGAGGGGGTGGGCAAGATCGGGATCATGGTGTGCGCCGACGTCCAGATTCCCGAGCCGGCCCGCAACCTGGCGTTGGGCGGAGCCGAGATCATCCTGAAGCCCACCTGTCAGGGCTTCTTCATCGGCGGGCTGCGCAACGGTGTCTCCATCACCCAGGCCCGGACCTTCGAGAACCAGTGCTTCATGGTAAGCGTCAACCAGTGCGCACCAGAGGGCATGGGGCATTCCCACGTCTGCGACCCGGAGGGTCGGGTCCTCGAGGAATTGGAGTCGACGGAGGCCTTCACCTGGGTGACGCTCAACCTCGATGAGGTCCTGCGCGCCCGGCAATACGGCGTGCTTGGCTGCTATCCCTATCTGAAGATGCTGCGCGAGTGCGAGGACGACACGCAAGCGCTCGGAACCTGCTACACCCGCGGGCTGGCGAATGCTCCGGTCTTCAAGAATCTGCCGGGCGGTCCCCCGAAGACTCCCAGCGAGATAAGGCGCTTCGGCGATACCGAGCCCTAGCAACCGGAGGGCGTGCGGCCCTTCTAGCTGCGGGCATGGCCCGGCTCCCCAGGAGATGCGCCTGGTTCGACCTGGCAGACGTGCCGGGCCGAACCCAGCGGGCACATGGGCCCGACACGGGGTGCGAGTCATTCCCCCCTCCCTGGACGCCGGCCGGCGCTACCCGATAAGGACGAGCCCCATGACCGCGCCGGAGCCCGCGCAATCCGGGCCCATCGACCGCCCGATCGGGTACATCGCCCACCCCAGCTTTTCGGCGATCAGAAACGCGTTCAAGCTGGACGCTTCCATGGAAGGACGCGCTTTTAGCGGCTGACGGCATTCCTCCAGCTTCAGCACAGCGCAGTCCTGCTTTCCACAAAGGACCGTCTTGCAGCTACCGGCGCCGAAGCCGACCGACAGGTAGTGCCCGTCGTAGAAGGCGGCCGCTTCGATGCCCCCGACGATCTCGAAGACCTTGCGGTAGGCGCCGACGCGCTCTTTATCGTCGCGGTCCCGGAGCAGCACCTCAGGCGCGACGTCGATCTTGAATGCGATCGCCTGCTCGTATTGGCTCACCAAATGCCGCATCTCATCGGGGCTCGGCGAGTTCGGCGGGCAGTTCGCGCAGATGCCGTACTCCCAGCACTTAGGTATGCGGCATTTGAAGGCGACGCGGTCGTCGACCACAACATCCGAGGCAGGGATGGCGCTCGCGGCCGAGGCGCCGAGGCTAACGGCGAGTTCCGCGTATCTCCCAGCATCGATGGCAAGCTTGGCTTCTGCCATCGGGTGGTCCACTTTTGCCACCTTATCCGGGACACATGATTCTGCACACACTATTTGTCTCCTCTCAAAGCAGCGGTCAGTCACACCAGATCGAACATATCCACCAGTTCCATCTTCCGGATGTCTGCCAGACCTCGGTCGCATATCTTGAGCGAAGGGATGGAAACGGCCAGGCAGACGAAGGCGATGGCCGTGTGGAGACCCGGGAAATCGGTGCCAAGCTCACTGCTGATGGCTCGATTGATGCCTCCCAGCCTCTCCACCACCTTTTCGGCCGGCTCGTCGGCGAAGAGCCCCAGCAGCGGCATGGGCAGTTCCCCCAGGATCTTGCCATCGCGGGCCACCACATAGCCGCCTCCCAGCTCGGCGATCCTGTTGGCCACCATACTCATGTCGCGGTCATCCGTTCCGGCGACCATGAGGTTCATCTGTCCCGGGTTGAACGACGAGCCGATGGCGCCCGCCCGGATGCGGAATCCCTGAACGAAGGCCTTGCCGATACGCCCGGAGGCCTCGTGGCGGTCGAGGACGGCGATCTTGAGAATATCCTGGCCGGCATCTGCGAGGACAAGCCCGCCGCTCACAGGCAGCTCAAGGCGCCGGTCCTCTGTCACGAGGCTCCCCTGGTTCACGCCGATGACCCGGAGCGCCACCTGGGCTCCCGAGCCCGCGGGCGCACGGACCGAGAAGTCTTCGGCGGTCGTCATCTTCTGGATTTTGATGGTATTGAAGAAGTAGTCCGGATAGTCGGGCACGTGCGTTTCACCGAGATAGATCCCGTCGCGAGCCACCAACTTGCCGTCCGCGATCACCTCCGCCACCCGGAAGTCCGCGAGATCATCCACAACGACCATGTCGGCGATCTTCCCGGGGGCGATGCTCCCCATGTCATCGCTCACACGGAAGTATTCCGCCGCGTTCAACGTGGCCATCTGGACGGCCACCAGCGGGCTGACCCCACAACGGATGGCGCTGCGCACCTTGTGGTCCACATGGCCATCGAGCACGATCGAGTCGGCTTCCTGCTCGTCGGTCGAAAAGGCGAAGTGCCGGGGGTCCGCCCCCAGCTCGGTGATAGCCTTCACCACTTGCTTGAGGTCTCTCCCTGCCGATCCCTCCCGGGCCTGTATGTGGACTCCCGCACGGATACGCTCCATGGCTTCGGAGGCCGAGACGGCCTCGTGTTCCGTGTATATGCCAAGTGCGCTCGTCGCGTTGGCAAGATTCGCCGGAATCTGGCCGAAATGGCCGCCGACAAGCTTGCCCATCCGCCACGCGGCTTCCGTCACCTTCCGTACTCCCTCGATGGGCAGATCCCACAGGAACACGTTCCACTCCGCCAGGCCGACACATTCGGGCCAGGCAAGCATCTCGAGCACGTCCTCGAGCCCGATTGTGTTGGTGTTGCCGAGCGGCCCGTGACCAAGATAGTGATGCGGCGGGATGTTGAAGAGAACCTTCAGGGGAGTGGCCCTGACCTCATCGAGGGCAAAACGGATGGCCTTCCGCCCCGCGACCACACCGATCTCGTAGAAATCGGTGGAGATGGCGGTGGTGCCGTGAGGGATGACCGCCCGGGCGAATTCGGTCATGGAGAACTGCGAGCCCCCCACGTGGATATGCCCATCGATCAGGCCTGGACAAAGGTACCGGCCGCCAGCATCGACGACTTCAGTCTCGGGGCCGATAGCGTACGCCGCTGCGCCGACCGCGGCGACACGGCCACCCTTGATCGCCACCTCCGCCGCGTAAATCTCGCCGCTGTTGACATTCACGAGCTTTCCGTTCGTGACCACCGAGTCTGCCGGCGACTCGCCCTTGGCGACTCGAACAAGCTCTCCCCTGTCCATGAAGATCGTCTCCTTATCCCTCTCTCGCCACGAACGCCGCGACAGCCTTCGCCATGTCGCTCGCCTCGAGGGCGTAGAGGTCGCCTGTCTCCCGGGTCGCCACGGATGGGTCACCTATGTAACCCAGCGGGAAGAGCTCCCTCCATTTTCCCTTTTGAATCGCTTCGTCGAACTCTTCGGGAGAAGGCAGTGCCGGCTGCAACGTGGCCACCTCGACGCTCTCATCGAGTGTGTCCGGGTACCAGCGCATGATCATACTTGTCTCGAACTCTTCGGCGTGAATGTGGAGATCCGACCGGACGAGCCGCTCCCTCGCCGCCCTGGTGGCCTCAGAATCGTCGGCCTGCAACAGAGCTTCCGGCGGCAAAGGCAGCGGCTTGTGGAAAGCCGACGCGTAAGCCTCCTCGATGAATTGGCGGACGAACCCTCCCATCGTGTAAATGGCGTCCACGCCCTGTGCCCGGACCGCGCGGATGGCCTCCATGATGGCGTCGTTGTGAGTGGGATCGCCGTGGTGGTTGAGGATGAACTGCCGGTTGAATCCCCACTTGGCATACTCGGCGAACAGCTCGCTGAGCACCGCGACGAACGTTTCGCGACTGATGCCCAAAGATCCGGGGAACATCCCGGTGGTGGGGTTCATGCCGAAGTAGTAAGGCGGCGCTATCACCGTCTCCACCCCGGACGCGATGAGTTCCGTCCTCATCAGCGAGCACAGCAGATACGCCCCGTACGTATCTGTGGCTAGGGGCAGATGAGGCCCGTGCTGCTCGATGACCGCGATGGGAACCAGCATCACCGCTTTCCTAGCTGCCGCCGCCTCCACAGCCGGCCAGCTCATGTCCGCGATAGTCTCCCGAAACACGGAGTAGGATCCCACGTGAAACCCCCTTTTGGTGTTGTAGCCATTCAGCGTGAATAGCACGCGCGGCGTCAAAAGCGCAAACGGGCTAGTCGCATCCTCCGGTCCGCTCGAAGGGAGAGCACGTTGCGTCAGCGACGGCCGACATTTTGCCGCCATCAGGAGCCAGCAGAACGGTCCCGCTCTCCGCGACGGCTATCGCTGCGGCGCCGTCGGCCGACGCGGCCAGAAGTCCGTCACTCTGAGCGTCCATAGCCACGCGCGCCGCGGAGCGCTGGGCACGGGGGTCGAGCCTGAGAATGATCACGATCCCGATGCAGGCGAAGCCGCAGGCGATGAAGAACGGCACCTGATATCCGACGAAGTTGAGCACGATCCCGGCCAGTACAGGCACGACGATCGCGGTGGCGTGTAGGAAGGTCACGCCCATAGCAAGGCTAGGAGGTATGTCCTCGGGGACTGCGATCTTGCGCAGGTAGGTGGCTGCCCCGATGGGCGACAGCGGTGTGATGAAGTAATAGATCACAAAGAAGATGCAGGCGAGGATGACGTTGTTCGCCAGAGCGTACCCTCCCAACGCCACGATGTAGGCCACGTTGATGACGGACAACGTGCGGCGTTCGCCGTAGCGGTCGAGCATGCGGCCGGCCCAGGACGACGAGACCATGCCCACCACCGCTGCCGCCAGCAGCACGATGCAGATCGAGGCCACGCCCAGATGAAAGTGATTGACCAGAACCCACAAGCCGAACGAGAAGAACAACTGCTGTCGAGCTCCGTCCAGCGCATTGAGCCAGTAGTAGTAACGATACTCACGCCGCAGCACCAAACGTCGTTGGGCTAACACGGCCTGGGAGGGCTTCCCTTGGTGCAGATGAGGGAATCCCACGATCGCAGCCGCGGCGACTAGGGATATCGCGCCAAGCGCGAGAAACACCGGATGGAACGAAGACAGCTTGAACAAGAAAATGAAGAGGACGATCGCGGTACCGGCGAGCGCGCCGCCCTGGACATACGCCGCCATCCTGCCCAGGATGCTGCCGCTCTCCGACTCTTCGGTGAGGGTCATGCCGAGGGAGTACTGGGTCTGCAACACGGTGTGGAAGCCAATGCTGGAGATGATCACCCACGGGATGACCGTCCAGAAATTGGTCGCCAGGACGAAGCCCGCAAGCCCGACACCGAGGAGCACGAGCGCGAAGGCCGTGAGCCGCTGCTGGGAGAGACGGTAAAAAAGGGCGGTCAGAAAGATGAGGAAGAAGCCCGGGATCTCGCGGATCGCGGTGATGTAGCCAAACATGGGCCCGCTGAGATGTAGGACCCCCTGAAAGTAGTTCGTAAGTATGGCCTGGTTGCCGTAATACGCCAGACCGAACGCACCCGACATGACAGCGAGCATGAGGTAACCGCGACCCACCGGAGTCCGCCACATGTCCAGTAAGCGCTTCAAGACGGCATGCCTAGGGGCCATCCACGTCGGCACCTCGCTCCAGCGCAGACACGAGCGATCTTGCGCTATCATGCGCAAAGCCTCTTCCCCAGCTCGTAGGCCCGTTCGCAGTCCCGCGGGAACACATCCCTGCGCCGCGCGGCCTTGGCGTCTGGGTCCCAAGCGGTGGACAAGTACTTGGAGTAGTCGTCGAACTGGTAGGTGTCTGTGCTGAGCAGAACCTCGCAGCTCCCGAATATGCGGGTCATGATGGCCCTTGACGCAGCGACACTGGAGTCCTGGTGGAAAGCACCGATGTGCTCCTCGGGCACGTTCATCGTGTAGATGAAGGCGGTCGAGATCTTTCGGGGAAAGATGGAGGCGTGGTCAGGGGTGTACGTCAGATACGGGAACAGAAGACGCTCCATGAAGGATCGCATCTCCCCTGTCTCGGTATGGAAATAGAAGGGCGATCCCAATATCAGCACATCGGCCTGGGACGCACGATCCAGAAGAGGGCTGAGCTCGTCGCGCATGTTGCACCGGCCATAGTTCTTCCCGCCCAGCCGCTTGCAGCCGAAGCAACTGGTGCAGCCCTGGTAGGTGTGGTCGTAAAGGTGGATCAATTCGGTCTCCGCGCCGGCCTCCGCGCAGCCGCGTAGAGCGTTTTCCAGCAGAGTCGCCGTGTTCCACTTCTTCCGGGGGCTGCCGTTGACGGCGATCGCTCTCATCGGAAGCCCATCTCGACATAGTTAGCGCCCATCGTTTCTCCTTTCAGATGGCACCAGCTTACGCTCTGGCCGGGGAAGTTCTCAACCTCGTTGGCTCGCGAATCGCGATTTCATGGCTCTAGGGATGCGTGCACGGCACTGGGGCGGACCGCATCGTTGGAGGAACAAGGTGGAGACAAGAGTGGGGCGCGCCCGGCCCGGGCAGCGAGCCTACGACCTACGCCAACTCTACCTCGACGTAGTGATCCCGGCGATCGTCAACGAGTGGGACCGTTACACGCGTCCCTTCTTCTTGCAGGCCCGCGCCGTCTAGTCTGCCTCGGATCATCGGCTCAGGAGCCTTGTCGACCCGCCCGGCCCCAGGTACCTCCGCGATCGGTTCGGCCTCTGGTGCTTTCGCTACACCCTCTGCCCGGGCGCTTTCGCGACCCGCTTGATGGTGATGTGGTAGAAGGTCTCGCGATAGCGGTAGTGACCTTGTACGACTCCCAGTGCTCCGGGAGCAACGGCGTGAGTCGTAACTTGTCGACGTCCAGCCGGAGACCGATCAACGTCTCCACGACCAGCCTGTACATCCAGGCCGCCGCGCCGGTGTACCACGTCCAGCCTCCCCGGCCGGTATGCGGCGGCGCGCCGTAGACGTCCGCGCTCACGACGTAGGGCTCCACCTTGTAGCGCTCCGCTCACGCCAGACAGGTCCCCGTGGTGGACGGGATTGAGCATCTCGAAGAACTGCCACGCGCGCTCCGCGTCGCCCATCATCGCAAACGCCATCGCCGCCCAGATCGCGGCGTGAGTGTACTGTCCCCCGTTCTCCCGTACGCCGGGCACGTATCCCTTGATGTAGCCGGGCTCCAGCTTGGACGTGTCGAAAGGCGGATCGAGGAGCTTGATGATGCCTGCGTCCCGATCCACCAGAAGCTTGTCCACGGCGGCCATGGCCTCGCGGGCCCGCTCAGGATCTCCCGCCCCTGAGATCACCGCCCAGCTCTGACTGATCGAGTCGATGCGACATTCGTCGTTGCCGGAAGAGCCGAGGGGCGTGCCATCGTCGAAGTACGCGCGCCGGTACCAGCCACCGTCCCAGGCGTGGGCCTCGATGTTGGCCCGCAGTTCCTCGGCGTGGGACGCACAGAGCGAGCCACCTCCGCGTCTCCACGGCTCCGGGCCAGTTCCGCGAACAAGTCGAGGTTGTGGTGGAGGAACCAGGCCAGCCACACGCTCTCGCCCTTGCCCTGACGGCCGACGAGGTTCATGCCGTCGTTCCAGTCGCCGGTCCCCATGAGGGGCAATCCATGGCGCCCGAACCGCAGGCCGTGCTTGAGGGCGCGCACGCAATGCTCGTACAGAGTGGCAACGTCGGTCGACCGCTGTGGAAGATCATAGTAGGCCTCTTCGTCAGGACTCAGTTCCCGGCCCTCGAGGAAAGCCACGGGTTCGTCGAGGACGCCGGTGTCGCCTATGGAGGACACATAGCGGCACGTCGCGTAGGGGAGCCATAGATAGTCATCGGACGAATGGGTGCGTACACCATGCCCCGCGGGGGGATGCCACCAATGCTGCACGTCGCCCTCGCGGAACTGGCGCTCGGCACATCGCAGCAGCTGCTCGCGAGCCAGCCAGGGAGTGGCGTGCATCAGGGCCATCGTGTCCTGCAGTTGATCGCGAAAACCGTAGGCTCCGCCGGATTGATAGTAGCCGCTCCGACCCCACACCCTGCGAGGAGAGCGTCTGGTAGATCAGCCAACCGTTGGCCATCACGTTCAAGGCGGCGTCCGGCGTCTCCACGTACACGGTGCCCAGCGTGCGGCTCCAGTGCGCCCACACCGCCTCCAGTGCCTGACGGGCGCCGGCGGGACCGCTGAACCGCTGCAACAGCCTCTGCGCGTCGTCCACGTCGGCCGCCGATCCCAGCACGAACACGACATCCTGCTCCTGCCCATCGGCCAGTTCGATCTGGGTCTGGATCGCCGCGCACGGATCGAGTCCTGCACCAGTCCTTCCGGAGAGTCGCCCTCGCCGCATGGCCGCCGGGATCCGCCAGCGAACCATTGCGGCCGATGAACTCGGTGCGACTGGCGGTGACGCTGCGCCTCGCCCCGCTCGTCTGCGCGAAGACCACCCGGTCGGACCACTGGCGGGAATAGCGGTTGCGCGCGAACAGCGCCCCGGTGTCGGCGTCCTTTTCCGTAACGATGTGCATGAGATTGGAGTGCCGCCACTCACCCAGCACCAGCTCCCAGTAAGCAGTGAGCGACAACCGGCGGTCACGTCCCGAGTGATTGCGCAGCTTGACCACGACGAACTTCACCGGGGCGTCCATGGCGACGTAGGTGGTCATCTCGGAGAAGATCTTGGATTCGTCATGTTCGAAGACGGTGTACCCGAAACCGTGTCGACACTCGTAGCCCGCGCGGCCCGGGAGCGGGGAGCGGAGCGGGCGACCAGAAGGCACCGGTTTCCTCGTCGCGGAGGTACATCGCTTCCCCACTGCTGTCGCTCACAGGGTCGTTATGAAAGGTCGTCAAGCGGAATTCGTGCGCGTTCTCCACCCAGGTGTAGGCGCTGCCGCTCTCGCTGACGACGGTCCCGACGTAAGGGCTCGCGATCACGTTGGCCCATGGGGCGGGCGTGCTCTCGCCGGGGTTCAAGCTGATGACGTATTCGCGGCCATCGAGCGGTGAAGCCGCCCGAGGCCGTTGTGGAAAAGACTCTCTCGCTTCGCCAGCGGCTACGGCGGCTTCGGCACGCGGTTGACGCGAGGGCCTCGAGCGCTCCGGGTAGGCGTTCGGCCGGTAAGCGGCGTTGCACCTGCTCGGCGAACGTCTCCACGGTGTCGGTGAGCACGACGCGGGCGACAGTCTGGAACAGCACTCGGTCCTCTTCGGACAGCTCGTCACCGCGCCGGACGAAAGACGCCGCCCGGCTTGTCGAACACAGCCGCTTCGGGCCCGACGTTGATGAGGGCCATGATCTCGTCGTGCAGCACCGCCCGATAGCCTGAGAAGTCCTCGATCAAGATCACCAGGTCCGCGGCCAGGCCCTTGATCCTCCAGTAGGCATGAGCCTGCAGAGCCTGCCGCACGAGGTCGATGCGAGTCACATCGCCGATGCGCACCAACACGATGGGCAGGTCCCCGGAGATCCCGAACCGCCAAAGTCCGGGTTGGCCAAGTTGGTTGCGCGTGATGATGCTGGCGGAGGCCCGCCGGGAAGCGTTCGCGTGGATGACGGAGGTGGCAAGGCGGCCGTAGATCTGGGCATCCGCCTCGGTGACATTGAGTAGGCGCAGCACCTCCTGGCTTTGGAACCACGCCATCTCGAAAGCGCGCTCGACAAAGCGGCGGTCACCGTATTTCTCGATCAAAGCCAAGGCGGCTTCGCGAGTCTCGGCGACGCCGGAGATCACCTGCAGGGTGACGCGACTCGTCTGGCGGGTACCGTCACCGTGCGGCGGATGGCCACGATAGGGTCGAGCACCGGACCCTGGGTGTTCGACAACGGCGACTGGTCCACGGCCCGTCGAATGCCACCGGATTCGCCGCGGTCCTTCCCCGGCCTATGAACCGGGCCCGGTCGGTCTCGTACGAGGTATCTCCTCTGGGGGCACCCGGGACGGCCAGCAGATGGAACATCCACGGCGATCTGCTCCTCGGGAGTCCGCCGGCGGCGCCGCTTGCAGAGGATGGCCCCGTGCTGCGGAAGAATCTCGGTCTGCACGAACAGGTTGCTGAAAGCACGGTGGGCCAGGTCGGCGTTCACCGGTGCCATGACCACTTCCGCGTAACTCGTGACCTCGATCTCGCGGGCCTCTGAGGACAGATTGGTGAGGGTGACGCGGCGGATCTCGACGTCGTCCTCCGGCGAGACGCTGATCTCGGTGTGTGCTTCGATGGCATTGATCGAGCCGGCGGTATTCGGCGCGGGCCTGCACGAAGACCGCCTCGTACCGCTGGGCCTCTGCTCCGCGTCGGTTGGTACGCCGTCGACCAGTAGTCGCCCGATCGGCGATCGCGCAAATAGATGAACGTGCCGGAGCAATCGCAGGTGACATCCTCCCGCCAGCGCGTGACCGCCAGGTCGCGCCAGTGGCTGTAGCCGCCGCCCGCGTTCGTGACCATGACGTGGTAGCTGGCCGTTCGAGAGCAGGTGGACCTCGGGCAGCGGCGTGTTCGGATCGGTAAGCACCCGGTGGATGGCGCCGCGTCTCGGCGGATACACGTGCCCGGCCTCAGCGGTCTCGCCCTCCGCGGGATGAACGGTCACCGCGTGTTTGGGCACCCGCTCCTGAAGCAGCAACTCCGTGGTGCGCACCAACGGGTCCGAAAGGAATCGGCGCTGCATGGGTCCATCGAGCAACGCGTGCTCGAGAGCCAGCAAACTCATCCCTTGATGGTGGGCCATGAAACAGCGCACAACTGCGTGGCTCGTCCCCGGGAGCATGCGCGATGGGGTGTAATCGATGGCCTCGTACAACCCGTAGTCACCGAGAAAGCCATCGGCCGTGAGTGTCTCCAGATTGCGACACGCCTCGCGGGGGGCGACCGTCAAAGCGAGGGCGGTGGCGTAGGGCGCGATGACCAGATCCTCGGCGAGGCCGCGTCTTGAAACCCAACCCCGGGACGCCGAACGCCCGGTATTGGTAGACCTGATTCATGTCGACGGCGTTGTAGCACGACTCGGAGATACCCCAGGGCACATGGCGTTGCCGTCCATAATCGATCTGGCGCGAGACGGCGGCCCGGCAGGCTTGGTCCAGCAGGGTGTTCTCGATAGCTGGGCAGGAACAGTCGCGGCATGAGGTACTCGAACATCGAGCCGCTCCACGAGATCAAGCTGATGTCGCCGCCATGGCTCGTGAGCAGGCGGCCGAGCGCGAACCAGTGCTTCTGGGGCACCTGGCCCTCCGCGATGAGCAGGAAACTCGTCAGGCGGGCTTCAGATGCCAGCAGGTCGTACCAGCCCGGATCCCGCCGCCGCTCGCCCATGTCGTAGCCGATGCTCAGCAGATCTCGGCGCCGGATCGTAGAGGAAATCGAAATCCATGGCCGCCAGGTCGTGGCACCGGGCGATCAGATCGTCGATTGCCCCAGCCGCTTCCGGGCCGCGGCCGCGCCGTCGACCGAGCGCACCGGCCGCCGCGGCCACGCCGGTCACTCGGGCCAACTGCGTCTGCCAAGCCGGCCAGCTCCCCAGGGTAGGGACCTTGCCGAAGTAGCGCGGATTCGGGCACCAACGACCTCAGGTCGTCGCGAAATCTGCGGCATTGGCGGTGAAGCGCGTGCGCCCAGTAATGAAGCTCGGCCGCGTTCTTCGCCGATGGCGCCGCGACCAATTCCTTGGTGGCTCGGCAGAGCTCATCCAGCAGCGCTTGCGCGGCTGCCGGTGTTTCCCCCTCGCGGCGTCACGAGCGGAAGCGTGCTCTGCAAGGACTTGATCTGCTTCTCCACCTCGGGCGTCCACGGGCGACGGCAGTGTGCGGCCAGCGCCAGCAGCGTGTCCTCGATGCCTCGAAAGTCGCGGTCGCCCAGCACCGGCTGGTCTCTTCAGCTCGTTCAGGCCCGCGCGCAACGCGAGCAGGCTCCCGGCCAGATTGCCGCTGTCCACGGAAGAGACGTACTGCGGGTGGAGCGGAAGCAGGGTGCTGCGTGTCGTACCAGTTGTAGAAATGGCCGCGGAAGCGCTCGAGCTTCTCCATCGTCTTCAGAGCCCGGTCGGTCCTGCGCAAGAGCTCGCCGGCGGAGATGTATCCGAAATCGTGCGCCGCCAGATTTGCCAGAAGCGCCATGCCCATGTTCGTGGGGACGTGCGCGGCGGCGATGTTCGGAGACGGATACTCCTGGTAGTTGTCGGGCGGCAGCCAGTTGTGCTCGGGGCCGACAAAATCGGCGAAGAACCGCCACGTACGCCGGGCCAGCGTTCGCAGGAACGCCTGCTGTTGGACGCTCAAGTCCGCTGACGGCCGAGCGCAGCGGCCTGCTGATCCACCAGCCGACGATGGGCGACGACCAGCCAGAGCAGCAGCACCGGGATCACGAACGGCCATCCGGCCATGCGGGTGCAGGCGCCACGGCCAGCACCACCGCCAGAACGATGGCCAGAAGTGGCGCCATCCACATCTCGAGAAGGAAACCGAGCGGCGTGCGCCGCGCGTTGCGGCGCCGATAGGACGGCATGTGCCACAGCATCAGTCCGCGGCGGGTAAAGAGCATCTTCACACCCGAGCGGAGGATGGCATCCAGGTAGACCAGCGCGTCGTATGGCAGAAGGACCAGCGTCAGCAGCGCCCGTATGAGCGGACGGATAGCCGACTTGCCCGTCAGCACCAAGTGTACCGGCCATTCCCGTTCCTCGGGCTTTCGCACGAGCTCGATCGCGGTGGTCAGCAAGGGGGCAGGAACAGCACGCCCGCGACCAGCAAGGTCCCACAGCCACGCGGGCCCCGGGCCCCACAGCCATCCGCCCAGCAACAACGCGACAAGCGCCGCCGGCACGAGGCTGCGGCGCAGGTTGTCGAAAAGCTTCCAGACCGACAGCGGCGAGAGCGGATTCGGCCGCCGTTTTCCATCCGGCCCGGGCACGCGCGGGAAGCAGCCAGCCGGCAAGCTGCCAGTCGCCCCGTGTCCACCGGTGCCTCCGACTGGCCTCCATGGCATAGCTCGACCGGATGCTCCTCGATGAGGTCGACGTCCGTCACCAGTGCCGAGCGCGCATAGCCGCTTTCCAGGAGGTCGTGGCTGAGGATCAGGTTCTCCGGGAAACGTCCGTGGACGGCCTGCGAGAAGGCATCCACGTCGTAGATGCCTTTGCCGATGAACGAACCTTCGCCGAACAGATCCTGATAGACGTCGGAGATCTCGCGCGTGTACGGATCGATGCCCGCCTCGCCGGCGAACAGACGCGTGAACCGCGAACCGCTTGTGCTCGTGAGGCTGATCGGACGCGCGCGGCTGCAGGATCGCATACCCCTCGACCACGCGGCCCTTCTTGCGGGTCATACAGCGGCCGGTTGAGCGGATGAGCCATGTTCCCGATGAGCGTGCGCGCCGCGTCGCGGGGCAGTTGCGTGTCGGTGTCGAGGGTGATGACGTAGCGGATCGACCCGAGGATCGGACCGATCGCCGACGATGTCGGAGAATGCCGGACCTGCGAAGCTTGCCAAGTCCGGACTACTGCCGGACGCTGTCTCTCCAGACGGGCCCCGGCCGGACCCCGCGCTCCCCTTCCGAGCCGCTAGTAGAAGCGCGTTGAACTGCTCCAGCTTGCCGCGCTTGCGCTCCTAGCCCATCCACACCCGATCGTGCGGATTCCACACCCGGGGTCGGTGGAACAAATAGAAGATGCCCGGGCGGTCCTCGCTGTACGCATCATTGAGGGCCTCGATGCCGGCGCGGGCCAGGCTGATCAACTTCTCATCGCCGGGCTGGACCCGCTCCGAGGCGTCGGTGAAATCCGTCAGCAGGGCGAAGAAGAGATTAGGGTCGCGATTTCCCAGATAGCGTATCTCGAGCGCTTCCAGCAGGTCGGAAACGTCCTCCTCCTTGCCAAGAAGCGTCGGAACGACGACCATCGTTCGCTGATCGGCCGGGATGCCTTTGGAAAAGTCGAGCCGAGGCAGCACTCGAGGAGCAACCGTGATCGTGACCAGCATATTGACTATGGGAATGACCATCGCCGAAGCCGACACAAGTCCGACGATGGCGAAGAAGATGGACTAGCCGATACCGTGGTCTAACGAGGCCACATAGGCGACCACGAAGGCCGCGGCCAGCGCGCTGAGCAGCAAGATCGGCGCAAGGTACAGGAACAGGCGAAAAGGTCGGCGCAGCCCGGGTGGCGCGCACCATGAGCGGCACCTTGCTGCCCATGGCCCGCTCGAGCGCGGGCCGGCCCTTGTTCGATGAGGTAGTAACCCACATGCGCCGCTGCGATCATGGCTGCCGTGCTGCTCGGCAGAAGCCTGCGCGAGAGCTATGGCCGCCCGGGCGGCATCCCGCTCGTTCTTGCAACTCCCTCGGGCCACGGCCTCGATGGCGTGCCGGTAGCGGTCGCGGGTGGGGAAATCCTGCGACGCATAGACTCCGGCCGGATCGAGGCGCAGAAGATGCTCGACGAGACTGAGCTCCTCGACGAACTTCCCCCAATCCATCGCGGAGATGAAACGCAGGCTCCCCACGCTGTTTGCGATGGAGATCTGGTCGGTCGCCGCCGTCCGGCTGGCCGCCTCCAGGAGTTGCACCGCGCTTACCCCCTGCTCGGAGAGCCGATGCTCCAGCCAGGTCTGGACGAACGAGCAGAGCCGGGCCCTGGCCTTGCAGCCGGGCGTAGAAGTCCTCCACGAACGGGGCGGTCAGCGGCACGTCGGCATCGGCGAACTCCGCGAGCACGTGGATGAGCTGTTTCGGGTCCGCTTCGGCCGCCGCCAGCATGCGGTCGGCCCAGGCGATGGCCGCGTCTCGCTCCTCTCGGCGGCGGGCGATCCGCACCCCCACGTGGCGGATGTTTTCGAGCAACGCCAGCCGCAGCATGATCGGAAAAGCCCACAACTCGCCCAGATTGAGCGGCTGAGCGGTCTGGTAGGCGGCGACGAAAGCGGCGGCGTTGTCCCGGTCGACCCGACCATCCTGATGGGAGATCAGATCCAGGGCCACAGTCGTAGATCCGCGGAAAACCGGCCGACGGGCCACGACCCAGCCGCGGAAGCTGCCGGCTGTACCGGCGCGGCAGATCCCGGCGGGCCACGGCGATCTGCTGCTCGATGAGATAGAAGTTGTCGAGCAGCCAGGCCTCTGCCGGCATGACCCGCTCTCCTGCCATGGTGGCGGCGGTCACCAGCGTCGTACGCGGCGAAGAGCGCTGCGCTCGTTCTCGGCCAGCCGGTGAAGCAGCTTGTCGCGCCCTCGGCGTCGATCGATAAGGTGGACGCTCCCGAGCGCCACGGCGCAATGCTTCAACTGGTCGACGCTGAGTAATTCCGAACGCATCGGTTCGGAATCGAGGTCGGCGTGGTACCGATCTCGCTGCTGCGCCGAGGATTCGAGGCTTCTGGGAGCTATGGGATACCCCTTTCGCCGCGCACGGCGCCAGGATCTATACGTTCTGGAGTCTTTGTTACCCGCATCTGCCTCTGGTGAGTCCCTGATCGGCGAACGGCGGGCTAGAATCAAGAGGCCTGCGGGCTCCACGGCGCAAAGGCCTGGCCGACGGTTCGAATCAGCCGCAGTGGCCGAAGCTGCGGGTCACGTACCTTTGTACCACGTCTCGTTCCTTTTCAGCGTTAATCGTCCTCCAAATGCCGCGCCGTCTTCCGATACCGACCCGCGCCTCGCGAGCCACGCGGCTTGAGACGTCCGGCATTGGGGTAGACCGCACCTGAATCCCTGTGGAACGAGGAGGAAATTAGAGATGCAGAAGTGGATCTGTCAGGTATGTGACTACATCTACGATCCGGACAAAGGCGACCCGACGCAGGATATACCGCCTGGGACACCCTTCGAGGATCTTCCCGACGACTGGCAATGCCCGGATTGCGGGGTAGGAAAAGAGGACTTCGAGCCTGACCTCGACGCGGAGCTCTAGTCAGGCAGCCGGAGCTGCTCTCCGGTTCATTGCGCTACTTCATCGTGGGGTGGCGACCCGCTTCAGCCTCAAACCGTGGGTCGGCCGCGGAGCCGGCCGGCTGACGCGTCAGGCTCCGGCTCCATCCTCGAACTCGGCGATAACGGGCTGGGCTGCCCGGAATGCCTCCATCCCGGAGGGCATGCCGGCGTAGACCGCGCATTGCAGGAAGACCTCTTTGATCTCTTGCACCGAGCACCCGTTCCGAAGGGCGCCTCGGGTATGCGCCTTGAGTTCCGTGTACTTGTTCGTCGAGGCGAGGATGGCCAGAGTCACAAGGCTTCGGGTCTTGCGCTCGAGCCCAGGCCTGGTCCAGACCACGCCCCACGCCTGCTCGGTGGCGAAGTCCTGTATCTCCATCGTAAATGCGTCGGCTGTGGCCAGGGATTTATCGACATGCTCGCTGCCGAGGACTTCCCGCCTCGTTTGCAGACCGTTCTCGTATCTCTCACTGTGCATCGGATCCTCCTCGTTCGCAGTTCAGAAACTCCCCCTTCATCGTGCATCGCTGGCGGACCTACCGGCGGGCCCAGTGCTAGGGTCACCGGCGGGTCTTTCGAAGGGCGCACTGCCAGGGCCGGCGACATGCTTACCCGCGAGACCATCGCCGGGGGTCCCCGATAGGGATGACGGGCAGCAAGAGGGACGAGGGATGGCGGGCATCGTGGTAGACCTTGTGGAGCACGGTCTTGCTGCTGCACACGTGGTTCGCGATGTACTCCACGTTCGTCTCACCTGCGACGCCCGTGCTCAAGTCCAGGCTCGTTATGTCCAAACAGATGCGGTGCCCCTTTTCGAATAGGTTGGCGGAGGAGAGGATCTCTATCTGATACTCGGTCACCTCGCCGGGCACCACCGGGAGTTGGGCCTCTCGGGTCAGTGGGTGCCAGGGAGCCCACGGTGTGGATCTCGCCGGATCCACAGCTCGGTGGGAAGCCTTCAACCAGCCCCTCGTCAACTCCCGCTCGGGTAGACCGCCGGGAACGGACCGTTCTCCCTCCCGCGCGGTCTGGACGGAGACGTCGGGGCCCACATCCTTGAGGACCACGATCCAGTTGGTGTCGTCCTGGTCGATGGAGGCGTGAAGCGTCAGGGACGCCGGCCCAATGACCAGGGTGTCCTCCGCGAGGGGCGCAGTCATGTAACGGAGGCGCTCTATCTTCATGGTCTGAGTGGGAGGCATCTGAACGAAAGAGTCCGGCGGACTGTCGATGTAGGTCTGATCGGCCGACAGGGGCGGCTCGGTCCTCAAGCGTTCCCAGCTATCAGGTAGAACCGGGTCCATTGCGTCTCCGGCAACGGCCAGTCCTCGGCATGACGCCACTTGTTGGCGCCCATGACCCAGATCTTGACCGGAGGTTCGTCCATGATGCCTGTGTCGATGCCCTTGAGCCAGTAGTCGTACCATCGGAGTATCTCGTCGTGGTACTCGTGGAATGGACGCTCCAAGTGCGCCGGGCCCGTGAACAGGAACTTCTTGGGAACGTCATGGACGTTCTGGAACCAGTGCTGCGCGCCCTGCAGATGGAGCTTGTAGGTGTAGGCGTAGCCACCCGCGCCGGTATAGAAAGGAACCTTGATCTTGGCGAAGGTCTCCTCGGCGCGCGTGACGTTCTCTTCCCTGTCGTAGGGGTCGACGAGGGCCCGGTAGAGCACCGGATCCCGCTGCCCCTTCATGGTCAATATGTTCCACAGGTTTGCGTACATCATGTAGTCGGGATGGTTGATGGCCCATTCCCACTTGGTCTCTTCCTCGGGACTCAAGGTGGGAGGTCGGTCCAGGGTGCCGTGAGCTACGTTGAAGAGGCCGAGGTGGTACTCCATGGTTTGGATGACGCCCCCAGGATGTCTCTCGCGAAAGCCTCCCATCCCCCCATACGCGCCACACGCGTCGTAGGGGAATATGGCCTTCAGATGCGGCGGCTGCTGCGCCGCCGCCCGCCACTGCTCGCCGGCGTAGGCCGAGATTCCCACCATGCCCACGTTGCCGTCGCACCAGGGCTGGGAGGCGATCCACTCGATCATGTCGTAGTGGTCCCAAACGTCCTGGCCCGCAGCGCCTTCCGATTTGCCCACGCCGCGGAGCTGGGCGACCACGTGAACGTAGCCGTTGGCGACGAAGCGCCGGCTGTCGCCGGCCTCGATCACGCCGTACCACATAGAACTCCAAGCCGGTTGCGCGCTGAGGCTCGCGGCGATCTCCGGACGCTGCAGGTCTTTGTTGTGGCGAGCGCAGGTGTAGAGCGCCGGGAATCTCCCCGGAGCTTCGGGCCGGTATATGTCGGCGGCTATCCGCACCCCATCCCGCATGACGACCATCACATCGCGTTCCTGAAGCATGTTCTCGTACATCGACGCTCTCCTTCAGGTAGATCTAGTCCTTCTTTGCGGGTATCCCGGAGGGGCCGGCACGGAGATATGCGACCGTCGGCGTAGCGCCCGCACACGACAGCGATTCTCTACACGCGAGGTCCACGGCTTCCTCGACGAAAGCGCCCACTTGCCGGGCGGGATCGAGATCGCCGAGACAGGCCCGCAGACCGCTCACATCGGCGCATGGAATTGCGCAATAGTCCTGAGGCGCCGTCTGAGGGCTGAAATACAAGAAGTTGGCCGGCGGAATCCGGCGGAAGATCCTGGCCCACATCTGCGCCTGCCATTGGTCGGGGGTAAAGGTCCACTCCGGGCTCTGGATCAAGCGTTCGAAAGCGTTCGGTCCGATGGACTTGAGCAAGACCATCAGCTCCCGGTAGCACTCGCTCCCGATGGGGTCCGGGTCGGGCGTATCAGCGACCACGATCACGTGGCCACCTTCCTTCACCATGTTCGCGGCAATACTGGCAGCCTTGCAGGCCTGGTAGTGGTTCACGCCAACCTCACCCGCGTGTGTGACGACGATGTCGTACTCGCCCCGAAAAGGGAACTCGGCGAAGCTCCGCACATGCTCGCTTGCGGCACCGTGGGCTTTCTCCATGTCCCCCGCGAAGACTCCGACCACCGCCCCGTCATCCCGGGCGGTGACGTTGACGATGAAGTCGGCCGGGACCATCCTGGCGATCTCGAGCGCCAGTTGGTGGCAGGGATTTCCCGCGAGATTGAGATCTCTGGCGAGCGGATCAGCCAGAACCTTCGGGCCGTGGAACTCTCGTATGCTGCTTATTCCCAGAAGGCCAGGACAGATGCTCTTCCTGCCGCCGGACGTCCCGGCCATGAAATGGCTCTCGACCAGCCCGGTGAGAATCTTGAGATCCGCGTCCGCGTAGACTCGGTTCATGAGCACGTCGATGCCACTGCTTGTCCGTCCCACCCGATCCAGCGCACCGCGGTCGAATGCATCGTGACACTCGATGCTCACCCCTGAACGGATGACCCTCTCGTCGAACATCGCTTCCATTTCGCCGGCTGTAGGCGACCGGTGAGTGCCCGACGCTACGAGAACGGTGACATTGGCTGACAAGAACCCCGAGTCGAGCAACTCCCGCACGATCGGCCAGAGGACGCCTGAGGGGCCTGTGTAAGGAACGGGCCGGGTGTTGTCGGAGACCACTATGACCGCCGAGGCATTCTCGTTCTCTCTCAGCTTCCCGGTGCAGGTCGCGGAAAGCGATTGGCTTCCGATAGGCGCCGCCAGGGCGTCGCTCAGAGCGCGCTGAACGTCCGGCAGTGGGTCGGCTTCTTCCGGTCCCAGGATCACGGTCTCTACCGGCAGGGTGAACCGCGTGCTGAGTGACCTCAGCGAAAGCTGGACGACGGTCGGTCGGTCTGAGCTGCTCACGGCCCGGCTACCTCCTCCGCGCCGTCGGCGTCCCGCTTTGCACTGTAACGAGGAATGATCGCACGCACAGTCATCAGTATGAGGGCACCCACCACGAGCGCCATGCCCGCTGCTTCACTCGACCCCGGCCGCTCCCCCAGTTGGATCCAAGCGGCAAGCACTCCGATGACCGGCGCGGCGAGGCTGCCTATCCCTGCGCGACCGGCGGGAAGCTTGTGTAGGAAGTAGAGCCACAAGACCCAACCCACCGCGTTGGCCAGAATGACATTGAAGGCCAGGGCCCATATGAAGGTCCCCGACCAGACGGGCCCTCCGTGGGCCGCGAGAACAGCGATAAGAATGAGCGGTAGGGAACCGAGCAGCATCTGCCACGCGGTGAGAGACAGAAGGTCCACTTCATGGCGCCGGCGAAGGATCTTGGCGACCACTGCGCTGGCCGCCCAGCAGAACCCGCCGGCCACGGCGAGGAAGCTGCTGAAACCCCCGTTCAGATGCCACGGCGTCAGGATGAGGATCAGCCCACAGAAGGCAGCCCCCACTGCCACCCACTGGAGATCGTGGAGCCTTTCACCGAGCACGATCCAGGCCATGAGCAGCAGCCAGAACGGCATGGTATAGACGAGCACGGACGTCTTGCCCGCCCCCCCGCTCACGAGCGCCCACATCACCAAGCCCACAAAGCCGGTGGTCTGCAGGAGGCCCAGCGCGAGAGTCAGACCGAGGGCTTTCGGCCTGAGTGGCTTCCGCAGGATGGGTAGCAACACGAACAGCGTAACAGCGCCGAGAAAGCTTCGCAGGGCCGCGAAGGTGAACGGCTGCGAGTATCGCAAACCCTGCTTCATGACCACCCAGTTGTACCCCCAGATAAGGGCCAGCAAGGCCAACGCCAGGAGCGGGAGGTAGCCGGTGATGCCACTGGGAGTCCGCCCCGTGGACGCCTTTTCGGTGGACGCCTTTTCGGTGGGCACCTTCACAGCGGGCGACTCTACGGCGGGCGCCTCCACGGACTGGCTGTCTGCGACGCGAGGTGAGCCCGGCAAGAGCGGCCCGGCTTCTCGTTCTGCGTTCCTCGTCACTCGGCTCCTCTCTCGATGACCCCCAGCCGTGCTGCCCGCCCGGCGCGGAGCTGCCGGCGCGCCCGGCCACGTCGGCATCGCTCCACGATCCGGTTGCCTGAACAGCCGCGATTCCGCTCCACTGCGCGGGCGCGAGCCCGGTCTCACGCGAGACTACCAGTTAGTCATAGAATCGAGGAACATCTGCCGGAAATCGTCCGCTGTGGCCGGCCTGGGAGATAGTTTCGTCACGCGATGCTGAGGTAGGACGCCTTCGACCAGTTTGTCGACGTCCTCCGGCGTGTACCCAACGGCGCTCAAGCCGTTCGGCATCTCTACCTGCCGTAGCAGTTCCGCGACCTTCTGCGCCAGCAGCTCGCCGGCATCGCTCGGACCGGCCCCGCTCGTGTCGACGCCCAGTAACCGCGCTGCCCGCAAACACATGTCGGGATTGGCCGGGCCCATGAACCGAAAGGCGGCCGGAGCGGTGAGGGTGACCGCCATGCCGTGCGGGATGATGGGATGGTCTTTCGAGTACCCCTCCGGTACGAAGTCGCGAACCAAGCCGGAGATCGGGTAGGACATGCCGTGCGGGAGCGTCACCCCAGCCGAGCCGAATCCGATGCCCGCCATCGTCGCGGCAAGGATCATCTGGCCGCGAGCTTCATCGTCGGACGTGTCGTCCATCGCTCGCCGGATGTACTTCGAACCGATCTCGACCGCTTTCTCCGCCCAGATGCTGCTCAGCGGGTTGGCCCCCTGGTACGCGGGTCGCATCCGCGGATTCTCCGGAGCCGGGCGCTTGTTGTACGGAAGGGCGGTCATCGATTCCAAGGCATGACAGAAGATGTCAAGACCCGAGCATGCGACGACCATTCTTGGCAGGGTGCGCGTGTTGTCGGGGTCGATGAGGCCCAGCCGCGGCCGCAGGGACCGGTGCGCTATGCCGGTCTTCACGTGCATGCTCACCAGGTCGAAGATGGCCACCCCGGTGGTCTCGCTGCCTGTGCCGGCCGTGGTGGGAATGGCGATCATTGGGGCCAACGGACCGGGGACCGGCGTCCCCTTGCCGATGGGGGCGTTCACGTACTCGAGAAAATCGGCCGGGTGCGACGCATACAGGTTGGCGACCTTGCACGTGTCCATGGTCGACCCACCGCCTACTGCCACGTAGCCGTCGAAGCGCCCCGCAACGGCGTAGTCGATGGCCTCCGCGAACGAGAGATCGGTCGGTTCCACACGAACCTGGTCGAACACCGCGGTGTCGATGCCCTCGTCATGCAGCGAATCGAGCGCTATCGAAAGCGTCTCGCTGTTTCTCAAGTTGGGGTCCACCACGACCATCGCTCGTCTTGACCCGAGCTCACGCAGGTCGAAGCCGACCTCGCGCGTGACGCCAGGACCGAACTTGATGCTGGAGGCATCCATCGTGAAGGCCGTTTCGCAGTTCAACTCCTCGAACTCCTCGTTCTGACTCATGATCGCCTCTCTTGCTGGGTGAAAGATAACCGCTCCGCCCCGTTCCTTCCCGCAGAGCCGCGGGAGGATATCTTGACCGGCGCCGCCGATCACACTTCGGGCCTTCCCGCGAGGCCAGCGCGCGAGCGCTATGAGCCGGGCCCCGGCAGGATGCCGGGGCCCGTCGGCGCGAGAAAGGGGCAGGGATCAAGCTCCACGAAGGCGCTGGCACCACCTCGGAGCTAGATGGCGAAGGGCCCCTACCGAGCGGCCCTTCGCCATGAATGGTCCCAGAGACCTACCGATACACTCTCTTGCCTGCAACGTATTTGGGCGGTATGTACGGCACGAGCAGATACGAGTCGTACTTGCCGCCCGTATGGATCACATGGTTGCCCTTGTTGTTGGTGTTCCAGGCGAACGGCTCGAACCAGTCGATGCGCTCGTAATGTCCCATCACCTCTACCTGCAGCTGCTCGCCGGCATGCCAGATCCGGCTCGAGCCGTAGATCTCAATCTCCACCGGCACGATCTCACCGGGCTTGAGCTTTTGGATGTTCTTGAACGGATGCCACGGCTGGAATTCCCTGTGATGCCGATGCGTCTCGTCGACTTCACGCAGGGAGACTCGAAGCTTGCCGGGACAGCCGGGGTGCGGCGCGCCCATGACCAGCGTGGGCAGCCATTTCCCGGTCGGATCGAGCTTCTTGATCGCGACGAAGAGGTCCATGTCGTCGTTGCCGTCGGCCTCCACCCACAGGCGCAGCTTCATGAAGCCCGTCAGCTCGGTCTCCTCGTCGAAACTGATCTCGAACGTAGCCTTCCCCTTGTTGCCGTCGTAATGGAGCTTCGACTCCCGTGTGCTCAGGGTGTACGACAGAGAGCGTTTGGCGGCATCCAGGTAGAGCTTCCTGTATTCGGTCCGCGGCAGCGGGAAATCTTCCTCGGGGCGGAGAAGCTGATCGTCAAAATCGTAGGCATCCATCACGTCTATACGCACTTTCGGGATGCTATCGAATCCGTTGCGGATACCCTTCAGGAATCGATCGAAGAACAGGGTCGCTTCTTCAATGCCCAGGCGCGAATACTGATCGGGCCACTCGAACTCCCTGTGCCCGCGCAGCCATTTCTGCTTGGAGCTGATATGCCTGTACCCCATCGTCGCGCCGCGAAGGTGGAAGTGGTTCCACCCAACGGTCACGTACGCTGGGATCTCGATCTTCTCGAACTGAGGGATCTTGTCTTCCCAGTAGGCGTTCATCAACGGGTATTCTTCGGCCATCGTGGCGAAGTCTTCGACGAGACCGCTGCCGGTCAACATCTGTATCAGGAACGGCCAGAATCCGTTCTCGTTGAACCCACCCCAAAGGAACGCTTCGCGGTAGATGTCTGCCGTGCCTTCCCACGGGGCCATGCAGACGAGATGCGGCGGGCGCTCCGAGGCGATGCGCCACTGAGCCATGGCAAGCGCAGAGTTGCCCAACATGCCGACTTTGCCGCTGCACCATTCCCGCTCAGCGAGCCATTCGACGAGGTCGTACCCGTCGCGGCCCTCCCGAGAGCTCCACATGTCGATATCGCCCTCAGAAAAGCCGACACCGCGCGGATCGTAGTTGACGATGGCATAGCCCTTGTGGCACCAGTACTCCGGATCCGGGCCTTCGAACTTCGCGTGCACCGAGTGAGAACCATAGGGCACATGCTTGGTCTGCCACTCGATCTCAGGGGTATCCGCGTTTGGGCGCTTGCCGTAGAAGCTGTACGAGATGATCGCTGGTACGTTCGTCTGACCGGTGGGCCGGAAGATGTCGGCGTAGGTGATAACCCCGTTCCGCATCGGGACCGCTACGTCCTGCTCACAGGTTATCCCCGGCGCGATCTCGTACGTACGCTGGTTGACGGGGGGATGATCGCCAAGGCCGTCGACAACGTAAACCGGCAGCGCCCGACCAGCTGCGGCCGCAGCCGCAGACGCGGCGGCCGTCTCACCGATGGGCGCCGGCCTCTTCGCTTGGCGATAGGCGACGGAGATCTCCTCGTCGCCAAACTTCAGCGTCTTTCTTATGATTTCCGGATTCTCGGACACAGAGATTCTCCTTCAAGCTGGTGACATCTCGCATCTATCTCGCATCTTCTTGTCTTCAACACCTTGTAAGGTCCTGACTGAGCGATGTCCTTTCTTATCGCGGGTTTTGGGCGCGCACCCAGTGACAGAGATGGTCCTCCGTTGGGCGAGCGCCCCATTGCCCGCAATCTTAGCTACGAGTACACGTACGGCACAACCGGCACGGTGGCGACCATAGGCGCGCAAGGATTGCTCGTGACCGTGGCGTCGGTGATGTATTTGGTTCCTTTGATCCTTTGCCCACCCGTGTACACCTGCTTGTACACGTTCGCAGTCGGGTGGTAGCTGTCCGCCTGAGTTGGGTCTTTGTCAATCGGGCTCGTGAAATCGATCGGACCAATAATGGTCGTCATCTTGGTGGTCTTGATGGCGTCCAGGTAGGTCTCTTTATTGTCCAGATCCTTGGTGCGCTGCAGGATGTCCACAGCCCAAGAGATCTTGGCGAGCTGCCCGATGGCGCCGGTCCACTGCGCGTTGTTGTCCGCCTCGTACTGATCGGCCAGCTGCTGACACGTCATACCGGTGAGCGTGTCCGTGAACGGGAAGCTGGGATGCCAGGACTGTTCCGTGAGCAGGTTGATCCCCGACGCTTGAAGACTGTCAAAGATCTGCGGGAAGTCGAGGGCCAGACCCATGCTGGGCACCTTGGGATGGAACCCCTGCTGCAACGCTTGCTTCCAGAAGTTGGTGAAGTCAGGCTGCTGGATGGCTCCGGTCAGAACGTCGCAGCCCTCTTTCTTGAAGAGCGAGATCTGCTCCGTGAAGTCTTCGGCGCCCGGAGGGAACTGTCCGGGGACGATGGACGCGTATCCCTCGCGTTTGAGGATGACCGGCGCGCCGGTCTTCTCGTCCAACCAGGCGTTGCCGTCGGCGTTGTTGTTCGCCAGAAACGCCACCTTCTTGTTGTTAGGAATCTGGGAGAAGGAGGCACACAGGCACAGCATCATCTGCTCGGTGCCTAGCAGTTGACCGAAGGTCCATTTGAACGACTTGGTGAGGTCTGACCCGCGCCCGTATACGAAGGCATTCCACGGCGAGTAGTTCGCGATGAACGGGGTTCCGAGGGTCTCGGCCTGGTCGGCCGCCGGATTCGCCGTGTCCGGCGTCCCCGAAGCCATCAAGATATCGACGTTGCTGTTGGTGATCAGGTCGCCGGCTACCTGCGAGGCCCGGTTCGCGTCGGATTGGCTGTCCGCGGAGATGATGGTGATCTTATGCTTCTGGTTGTCGCCGCAGAGGACACCGTCTCCTATCGCCTTTGCGGCCAAGCCTTTGGACCAGTTGTCGGCGATGCCGAAGACGGCCAACGCGCCGGTCATGGGCAGCACCAAGCCTAGCTTGATCTCGCGTCCCGTCGTCGCTTGGGACGAGACTGTAGTGCTGGACGCCCCGCTCACCGTGGTCGTGGCGCCGGCAGTGGTGGTTGCTCCGGCGGAAGCCGTGGTAGTCGTGGTTGCGCCTCCGCACGCGCCCAGAACCCCGCCCAGTCCCGCGCCGAGGCCAACTGTCGCGCCCGCGATGCCGGCCACTTTCAAGAAGTCACGTCGGGTGATCGGTTTGCCTGGCTGTGGATCAGGGCCGTTATTCAGGTCTCGCATGGCTGCTTCGTCCTTCTTTGGCATCGTTCTCCCCCTACCTACGCTGTTGCCCTCAGGCTTGTGTTTCTTCTCATCGCGACAGCTTGTCTGGAATGTGCGGGTTGCTCAGATTTCGGCTCTCCTTTCTCACGTCTCTGGCCGGACCAGCCGCCTGTGCGCTCACTCGTGTACTACCTCCGGGAAAATGGTGGAACCAACTCATGACCCCCGGTTCCCTTCCTGTCGAGCTTGACTCAGCAAGAATTAAACGAACGAATATTAGTTAGTTTATGATGATAGTAGTTAGAATGAGTTTGGCTGTCAATGAGCAGCGCGAGGGACGACGCCGACAACTGCGGAGCTTGTCGACATCTGGTATCGACACTACCATTGGCCGCTGTATCATGGCTTGGTCGCTGCCGAGCAATGGGTTTTGTTGGGAGACGCGTTGGACGCTGAGATGCCGTCACAAGAAGCGGCTGAGATCGAGGCGCCGGCCGATCACCGCTCTTCGAAGAAGCGGATCCGCCGGTCACAGGCACAACGACGGGATCAGATTGCTAGGGCTGCTTACCAGCTACTGGGCACGCACGGGATCCACGGCACCACAGTCGCCAGAATCGCCGACGCGGTCGGTATGACGGCTCCTTCCTTGTATGCTCACTTCGGCAACAGGCAAGAGATGCTTATGGCGGCGATGGAGCCCGTTGCCGAGCGAGTAGCCCAATGGCTTAGTATCTCGAAGAATCCCAATGTTGCCGAGCGCCTCAGAGAGATAGGACAAGCCCACTCGTCCTTCATGGCGGCAGAGCTCGGCTTCGTTATCCCGGTCTTCGAGTTCGTTCTCGCCCCACGAGACACCGACCTTGCAGCACGCTTCGGTGAGCAACAGCTAGCGGTCATCAAGGAGATCGCGGCAATGGTCATGGAAGGTCAGAGCCAGGGCACGGTTCGCACCGACATCGATCCGATGCAGGTTGCTTGGCAGATGATCATCTTTGCCTGGTCCGAGGATATCGCTCATCTCATGGGGCTGGAGGAATACATCACTGAGGGATACTCGCACGCAATCTTGGAACTATTCGCCCAGAACATGGCGGCGTCCCAAGACGAGGTTGCGACGACCGGCATGGGGCAGGATGGAGAGGGGGCTTGACCCTAGACGGACCTAGCTTTCCTCTACGAAACACTCTCTCGAACAAGGCGGCCACTCGCCAAATCCCCGACCGCGTCGGCCGCGATGAGCCAATATCGTGGGCGCCGCACACGTTCTATCAGCGGTGCATCGCACAGTGGCGCGGAAACAGCGCTACTTCTCGGGGATGACTTTCCAACCCGCCATGTCGCGCACCTTCTCCAGACAGGCCCCGATGCCCACCGCACGAACCCTTTGCCCGGTCCCGGTCCGGTCTCCGTCGCGCAGGACGTTTCTCAAGCGGAACTCGAGAGGATCCATGCCCAGCCGCTCGGCGATGATGTCCATCATCAGCTCCACGCAGAAGGTGGGCTGCGACATGCCGAAACCGCGGAACGGGCCGCTCTGCACCTTGTTGGTGTACACCACCCACGTCTCCGCAAGTTGGTTGGGTACGCGATAAGGGCCCGACCCGATGAGCGTGGTCTTGTTGCTGATGATGATGCCGTGAGAAGCGTAGGCGCCACTATTGGTGATGTGTTTCCGTTGGATGGCAAGAAGTGTCCCGTCGGCCTTGACGCCCATCTTGTAGGTGGAGTACACCGGCAGCTTGGTAGACGCGTAGCGGAAGTCTTCGGTGGTGTTGAGGGCCCACCGGACCGGTCGGCCGGCCTTGAGCGCCAAGACGGCGATGTTCGGCTCGATGGTTATGTTGTCCTTCTGGCCGAAGCCGCCGCCAAGAGGCGGCGCGATCAGGCGGACCTTGTTGAGCGGCAGTCCCAGGGCCTTGGCCAACGCCGGCTGGTGCCAGAACGGCATCTGAGTGCTGGAATAGACGGTGATCCGGTCGAGGCCTTCGGGCTTCGCTAAGCAGACGTGTCCTTCCAAGGGCACGTTGCGCTGCGGCGCCGTGCTGAAGGAGATGCTCCACCACCAAGTCGGACCGACCGAAGGCCGCGTCTACGTCACCGTGCACGAGGCGCATACACTCATGTCCGTGGGCAAGCACAACGTTCCCCTTGCAGTACTTCCCCTCGCCCTCCTCGTGGATCACCGGTGCGTCCGGTGACATAGCTGTTCTCGCATCGAAAACAGCCGGTAGTCGCTCATACCTCACCTTGATGAGCTCGAGCGCCTGCAGCGCGATCTCCTCCGTGTCCGCGGCAACCACCGCGATCGGCTCGCCTCGCGAGCGGACCTTCTCATCGGCGAAGACCGGCTGGTCCTGGACTATGAGCCCGGTGATGTTGTCCGGACAATCCTTGGCCGTGGCGACTGCCCGCACCCCGGGCAGTCGCTCGGCTGCGCTCGTGTCGAGCTCGAGGATGCGGGCATGGTCCTCCGTACTCAGCAGGCCCTTGGCATACAGCATGCCGGGGAAGTGGAGGTCGGCGGTGTACCGAACCTCGCCCGTAACCTGTTGTCTACCGTCCACGCGCGGACGGCGCCTTCCGACCTCCGCGAACTTCATGCAAACCCTCCTGTCGTGGCCCCGCGAGCTTCCGGGTCCATAGGTCCCTAGAGCAGGATGATCTCCTGTGGCGAGTGGTGGATCTTCTCGGCCCCGTTAGTGTCGCCGACGATGTAGTTGTCGCAGCACATGATCCACAACCGGCCCGGCTTCACGAGCACGGGATGGACCGCGATGTTCATGCCCGCGAAGAGCTCCCACGGTTCGTCAAGGCGAAGGCTGGGCCGCTCCACGAGGGAATAGCCCTGGCCGTGCGAGAAGGAACGGGTGGGCGGGACATAGCCTCTCTCCACCATGAAGTCTTTGGCCATGGTGTAGAGATCCTTGCAGCTCGCACCCGGCACCATGTTCCTGGCAATCAGGTGCTGGCACTCGACCGCGTTCGCCCAACCCTCTTTCAACTCTTGGTCGGGCTCGCAGCCCACGCAGAACACCCGAAAGAGTTCAGCATAGAGCCCCCCGGGACCGTTGGTCTCGTTAAGGACGGAGAGCTGGTCTCCCTCCTGGATAACGCGGCCCTGGAGATGGTAGACGTCGAACGGAGCGAACGTGCCCATGGGACCGGAGTTCACCAGGACTAGACCGCGGCCGCTGCCGTGCTTGCTCATGAAGTAGTGCGTCTCGGCATAGACATCGTAATCGTGCATGCCAGGTTTGATGGTGGCTTTGAGATGTTCCACGCAGGCGTCGTGGATGGAGGCCGTGACCTTCGTCTGGGCGATCTCTTCCTCGCTCTTGGCGGCACGGAGTAGATCCACCCACTCGGTCGCATCCACGAAGGTGGCGTCCGGCAAGTTCTCCTTGAGGTATTCGGCGAATGTCATGGGGATGAAGCTCGGCTCCACCCAACCGATGGTGGCTTTGGGCTTTTCCTTGAGGACGTCCACGGCCAGCTTGCCATCGTAGTACTTCGAGAAGCCGAAGGTGGGGAAGTACACGTCTCCCAGGTTGTTCTTGATGCCCCGGGCGCCCCATCTAGGCGGGAATCCTTGGGGAAGCGGCGGCTCGTTGCCGCAGTTGATCACCGTCATGTCCTCGTGCAGGGGGAAGATGACGGTCATCGGGAACTGATGGCGAGCGGTCCAGTCGGTGAACCAGCGAAGTGACCCGCCCATGAACTCCTCGTCGTTCTGCATGACGAGGTAGTCGATCTTCTTCTCACTCATCATGGCGCGCACGGCATCCCAGCGGCGCTGCATCTCATGGTCGGAAGTAGGATCGATGAACCTACCCATTGGGTTTTCCACAGCACAACCTCCTTGACGTCTCATCACAGTGGACCGGCCTCGACTCCGAGCGTGTCTACTCGAAGCGGAGACCCCGGGAACAGTCAGATCGAAACCACACCCAGTTCACAATGTGAACCGAGCCATGCGATTGTTGGAGCGAACATACACCGACTGCCCCACCCAGACAACAGGCAACCGGGACCAAACAGACTTTGCGGGGTGACGGCTCGTGGAAAACCGACGAGGTGCGACGCTCCTCCCGTGCGGCATTGACACCGGCCGCGGTTCCGTCCGCGCTCACACCAGCGACCCGCCGATCACCTCGAGCACGATCACGTGAAGCAAAACCAACGCTCAGGCGGTCACAGGTCCAGGTGCCACGTCTGTGTGCGCAACCCCTTGTGGCTCACGAAGCGGTACACGTCGTCGCTCGCAAACAAGGTGGCGGAGCCTGAAGTCACCTCTATCGTGAGGTGGGCATCGGGATGTCGGGCCCGCAGAACGTTGCCAAGGAGCAGTGCTTTCTCGGCGCCGTCGCCCCGGCCGAAGTTCCAGACCTCGTCGGGCTGGGCCAGACGGCCGGGCTCGTCGTAGATCGATTCATCCACAAGGGACTCCACGCGCTGAACCAGTGCGCCGTCGTCTAGGTCGCGGGTGCCGGCTATGGAGACCGGACAGCGCTCCATAGCGGCTTTGACGAAAGGGCCGGGTCCACGCGGTTCAGATCGCGATAGGCGTAGAAGGCCAGATCGGCCAGCTCGTTGTCCGCGCGGATGGCTTCGAGGCGGCCAATGATCTGCTCGCGGGACATGCCCGGGTGCAGCCCCAGAGGCGGCTGTTGGCGGCTGAAGGTCTTAGTCGCCGCGTCTGGCAGACGAGGCTCCGCCAGTGCGAAACGGTGCAACCCTTCAATGGCATCGGCAGCAAACGGCGCAGGTGGAGGCGAACTGCTCCTTGAGACGGGCGAAACCATCGGGCGTGCGGATATCGACGTGTTCCCTGCGCACATATTCCTCCAGATCGTCGAGGACCAGCCGGTTCGGCAGCGGATGCGGTTCGAAGTCCTCTCCGGAGACCTCGGCCATGAGCTTCTCGCGGGTGTCGTCGTTGAAGCGGTACGGGCAGCCCAACTCATAGGCCAGCAGCTTTTCCGCGCCTATGTAACGGTCAACCCCGAAGTTGTGCCAGCGAACCTGGAGGCACCTCTGCAGCTCGACTGGAATGACGCACGAAATTCCCCAGGATCTGCGGCGACAGCGGCGTGCGCAGGAAATTGCGCAGCTTGGATGAGAAGTGGCGGTAGGCAGCCGGGTCGATGGTGGCCTGCGGGTAGAGCATGTGGATCCAGCCGCTTTCGTGGGCCACCACCGTAACCCGCTCGTTCTCCAGAGCGCGCCGGGCCTGGGCGGAGAGAGCGGTGCCGTTGAACCACATGGTCTTGGTGACCAGCCGCCGGTTGTTGGTGAGGATGCCCTCGCCCCACGTCCACGAAGTTCTGCGAGTGAAGTGGCGTGGCCATGAGGAAGATGTCTTTCAGCGGGATGCCGGCCACGACGAACAGCGCCGCCGCGTACAGCGCCGCCAGCGAGACGCACTCCCCGGCTCCGGTCGCGTAGCCGGGCTTGAAGCGGAAGGCGTCCATGGCCTCCACGGTCTCGGTCTTCCAGTACGGGATGATGTTGCCCTCGTACTTGTCGAGCCCGAAGTGCGTGCGGATGTCGATGTCGAAGTAGTACTTGTCGCCTTCGTAACCGAAAAGCGCGTTGGACTGGGCGAGCGCCTCCGGGCTCGACGTAAGCCGCGAAGCGGGCGATCTCGCGTTCCTTGGTGGTGAGGCCCCAGGTGTCCAGGTCCAGGTTGAAGGCGTAGTGGTCCATGATGTACTGCTTGAGCCGGAGTGATGCGCCGGTAGGGCTTCATCCGGTCGATGCCGTCGAACCAGGGATCGTCGAGCCAATGCCAGAGCCGCGGCGACATGATGTTGGCCAGCACCAGGCTGTACATCAGCTCAGGGAAGATGAAGACTTCCATGTCCGACAACGTCACCGCCGACGACCGCCGCTCCACGTCACGGGCAGAGATGGCAGGGGCATCGGTCACAGTTTCCGCTCGCATGTCTCGTGCCTCGCTTCTTGTTTGCCAATGCCACCTTACACCGTGCCGGCGACGACGCAGGACGAATGGACTATCGTGCCGCCGCCAACGCGTCGTTCACCACCGTCTGGGCTTCCTCCAGGATCAGGTGCAAATGGTCGACCCCTCGGAAGCTTTCGGCGTAGATCTTGTAGATGTCCTCGGTCCCCGATGGGCGCGCCGCAAACCAGCCGCTGTCAGCTACCACCTTGATCCCACCGATCGAGGCGCCGTTACCCGGCGCGTGAGTCAGGACGGCCCGGATCGGCTCACCCGCGAGCTGCTTGCTCACCACCTGCTGCGGCGAAAGCCGCCCGAGCATCTCCTTCTGTTCCGGGCTCGCCGGCGCCTCCACGCGGTCGTACGCCGGCTCGCCGAACTCCGATGTCAGCTCCTGATAGATCTCCGCGGGATCGCGGCCTGTGCGGGCGATCATCTCGGCAGCCAGTAAGGCGGGGACGATGCCGTCTTTGTCCGTGGTCCAGACGCTGCCGTCCATCCGGGCGAAGGTAGCGCCGGCGCTCTCCTCTCCGGCAAAGCCCAGGGAGCCATCGAGCAGGCCGGTCACGAACCACTTGAACCCCACGGGCGTCTCGAAGAGCCGACGGCCAAGCTTCGCCGTGACCAGGTCGATCATCCGGCTGCTCACGACCGTCTTGCCGACCGCAGCCGAACGACTCCATTTCGAGCGGTTCTGGAAGAGATAATAGGCAGCCACGGCAAGGTAATGGTTGGGCGGGAGCAGCCCTGCGCTGTGGGTCACGATCCCGTGCCGGTCTGCGTCGGCGTCACAGGCCAGGGCGATGCTGAAACGATCCTTGAGGTCGATCAAGCTCTGCATCGCGTAGGGCGAAGACGGGTCCATGCGGATCTGGCCGTCCCAATCGACGGTCATGAACCGGAAGGTCGGATCGACAGCCTCGTTGACCACCGTGAGGTCCAGCCCGTACTGCTCCGCGATCGGCGCCCAGTAATGGACGGACGCTCCTCCCAAGGGATCCACCCCGATCCTCACCCGCGCATCGCGGATGGCGCCCATGTCGACCACCTGGCCCAGATCGCCGACGTAGGCTTTGAGATAGTCGTGCCGGTGCGTGGTCGGGGCCTCTAGGGCCTTCTCGATCGGAATACGCTTGACACCTTTGAGACTGTCCCTCGAGGAATCGGTTCGCCCTCTGCTCTATCCACCCGGTGACGTCGGGTTCGGCCGGCCCGCCGTGTGGCGGGTCGTACTTGAAGCCACCCTCGGAAGGCGGATTGTGCGAGGGGGTTATGACTATCCCGTCGGCAAGTCCCGACTTTCGCCGCTGGTTGTACGTGAGGATCGCGTGGGACACGACGGGCGTCGGCGTGTACTCCTCACCGTCCGAGGTCATCACCTCCACCCCGTTCGCCGCCAAGACTTCCAACGCGCTGGCGAATGCGGGCGCCGAGAGGGCGTGTGTGTCGATGCCCACGAACAGCGGCCCGTCGATCCTCCGCTGCCTACGGTACAGGCAGATCGCTTGAGTGATCGCCAGGATGTGCCACTCGTTGAAGGATCCTTCGAACGCCGAGCCGCGATGCCCGGAGGTGCCGAACACCACTCTCTGCGCGGGGTCGCTCGGATCTGGCGTCTTCGTGTAGTACGAGGCGACCAGTCGCGACACGTCGACGAGACTCGACGGGTCGGCTGGTGTTCCGGCAAGAGGGCTGATCTTCACGCGTGTTCCGCCCTAGACAGTCCGCGACTGGTCGCCGGCGTGGGAGTAGATGGTGGAAGAACCTCTCCAGTGAAGCGATCCATCCTCGCGATGGCATTTGTGATTCTCATGGTGAGTCGATACCCAATGCCTGTCGTAGGGAATCGCACGAACGGGCGGCCTCGGCCGTGGTGGCCTTCGCTGATGGGGAAACGACTGGCCCACGGAGCCCGGCATGGCGGCGCGCAAGCGTGCTCCAAGGCTTGGCCTAGCCTCCCAGCTCACAGGCGCGGAAGGTCGCCCAGGTCCTCCGGGGAAAGGCGCCAGGCCTCTCCGGCGCTGACATTCGCCGCCACCTGCAGAGGCGTCGTCGCTCCCGCAATGACAGACGCCACTCCGCTCTGAGCAGCCAACCATCCCATCGCGAGTTCCAGTAGCGTATGTCCCCGGTTCTCCGCGAACTCTCTCAGCGCGGTGAGGTACGAAAAGGTCTCCGCCGTCGCGCGGGCAGCGAAACGCGGCGTCAAGGCCAGCCGGGATCCGGCGGGAAATGGCTCTCCTTGGCTGTACTTGCCGGTGAGAATGCCCGATTCGAGGGGAAAGTACGGCACGATGCCCATCCCATGACGACGGATCGCCGGCACGATATCCCTCTCGACCTCGCGAGCAAGAAGATTCCAGTGGATCTGGCTGGCCACGAACGGGATCATCCCGTGTTCGGCAGAGACCCGCGACGCCTCGTCGATCTGCTCCGCGCCAAAATTCGAGCAGGCTATGTAGCCGACCTTGCCCGCGGCGACCAGTTCGTTCAGCGCCTCCAGCGCTTCTTCGACGGGGGCCTCGGGATCGGGACGGTGTTGGTAATAAACATCTATGTGGTCCGTCCCCAGGCGCCGAAGACTGGCCTGGCAGCCCTCGAGGATGCGCCGGCGGAGCACACCGGCGCGGTACGGCTCGTCGATCGGACGCGGCGCGAACTTCGTGGCTATGATGACGTCACCACGCCTATCGCCCAGGGCCTTGCCGAGAAAGGTCTCGGACTGGCCTCCTCCATACGTCTCGGCCGTATCGAAGTGCGTGATGCCGGCGTCGAGGGCCGCGTGGACCACGAGGCTGGTTCCGCGCTCGTCAAGCCTCGACCCAAAATTGTTACATCCCAGACCGACCACCGACACTTCGGGTCCGGCGACGCCAAGCCGCCTGCTCTCCATCGGCCGCTCTCCTTTGTAGCCTATCGGGCGACCTTCTTCTTCCCGCGCGCCCGCCAGACTATGCACCGCCTTACTTCTGTAGCGGCCAGACGACCTTGCCGGCCATGTCGATGTAGCCTACCTCCGCGCTCGGGTCGTAGGGCCCCACGCCTGTCGTTACCTCGGCCAGACCTTGGCTGAAGTCAGAGACCCAGGGATAGCGAGTGGAGATGGCGACCTTCCCCGCCAGGTCGATGTAGTCGGCACCGATACTCGCCAACCCGCCCGAGAAGGAGAACGCATGAAAGAACTGAGGCGCGATGACCATCTTCCCCGAGGTGTCGATGTATCCCCATAGGTCGCCCACCCTGACGGCCGCCAGGCCCTCCGAGAAAGGCAGCACTTCGTCGAACCGAGCGGGGATGACCATCTGTCCGGTCTCGTCCAAGAATCCCCACTTGCCCTCCACCATCACCCCCACCCGGGACTCTGAAAACGTGCCGGCGAGGTGATAGGCAAAATCGTCGCTGGGCTCGAACTGAGCGGGGATGACGATGATGCCCTGGGTATTTACATAGCCGGTCTTGCCATCTTCCCGTATCGCCGCGAGGCCGTCCGAGAAGGCATGCGCCAGGTCGAACTGCGCGGGGATGACCATCGTCCCCTTCGCATCGATGTAGCCCATCTTGTCTCCGATGTTGCGCTGCACCGCTGCCAGTCCCCCGGAGAAGGATCCTGCCACGGCAAACTGCGGGGTGATGACCATCTTGCCTTGCGGATCGACAAAGCCCGACTTACCACCGATCTCAATCAGGCCGAGGTCTTCGGAGAAGGGGCTTGCGAAATCGAACTCCAAGGGGATAGCCACGTTCCCCTCACCGTCGACGTATCCCCACTTGCCGCCAAGTTCAACGTCACCAAGACCTTCGGAAAAAGGATCCGCAAGGTCGAACCGCGGTGCGATGACCATCTTTCCGGTCCGGTCGATGTAGCCCCATTTCCCCTTGACCTTGACGGGGAACAGAATTGCCGGAGACGACGCCGGCGTGGTCACACCCGCAGGGGACGGCGAGTCCGACGTTCTTTCGCTGGTTGTAGGGGAAATCTTGTCGGTTTTTGCATTCCCAGAGCCAGCCGTGCCGGAGCAAGCGACCCCGGTGAACCCGAGGGCTATCAGCAGGAGGACAGTCAGAACGGCGACCACCGTCGGGGAGGCAAACCGGGCCTTCTCGTCGCCTTGGGGCCGGTTCTGAGCGGTCTGGCCAAGACGCAGGCCGGAACGCGGGCCGGTGGCGCTGCGGAACGTTCGCATCAGTGGCTCGCCGTCTTCGCGATGCGCTTGACCACGCTGATAACAAGATCAGCGGGCAGGGTGACACCCGCCTTGTCCCCGGCGACCTCTGCCATGTTGATGCCGACCACCCGGCCTTCCGCGTCGACAAGTGGTCCTCCTGAGTTGCCGTGGACGAGCACGACCGAGCTCTCTATCACCTCGTGGACCCCGGGCAGGAGGTCATACACCACGTCGCGGAGAAAGGCAGTGACGTGACCAGTCGTTACCGGGTGCGCGAGCACTCCGCGGTTGCCCATGGCCAGGACGAAATCACCCGGAACAAGGCCCGAAAGGTCCGTTCGGAACAGCGCCGGATGGAGCCCGGTGGTCCGCACGCGAAGCACGGCGATGTCTGTCGTCGGGTCTCGCCCCACGAGCACGGCGGACACGGTCGAGCCGGAGGGCAGAGTCACGCGGAAGCGTTTCGCGGGCTTGTCGGTCTCACCGGTGACCACATGGTTGTTCGTGATGATCAACCCGGTTGCGCTGTAGACGACCCCGGTGCCTATGGCGTCCACCTCCTCAGTTTGCGACCGGGAAAGGACGGCCGTGACGCCGACTACGCTTGGTCCGAGCTTCCGGGCGACCGAGGCGGCCTCGCCCGGGCCGACGGGCATGGTGGTGGAGGTCGTCGTCTGCCGCGGGCGCAGCGTGGTCGCTGGAGCCGCGGCGGTAGTCGGGGGATGCACTGGTTTCGTGATGGACACGGATGACTTCCCGGCACCGGCGACCCGCGCCGTGGTATCAGGAGCCGGCCGAAGAAGGGGACGATCCGGAAAGCGAGCACCCGGCCAGCAACGAGGCTAAGGCCAAGCCGAGTAGGACCGTTGTGATGACTGGACCGAGGACCCGCCAATACAGTGCGCTTCATGCGATCTATTGTCGCACTAACATCGCCGGCAGTCCTATGAGCGCCGGCCGCCGCGTCTCCACGCCCGATCCGATGCCCGCGAGGATGTGTCCGCCGCCGCTCTTTGATACCTTTCATCAGTCTCGGGCGATCGGCATGCGTGCCTCGTCACGGGCGAGTCGGTGGCAGAGCGAAGGTCGGAGGGATCCATGGACGAGGTGGTCGTTCTAAAACATCTATGTGCGGGTCGGGCGAGGGCCGTCAGGCCGGAGAAGCCGCGGTGACTGGTCCCCACGCCATCTTGCTTGTGGTCGCCGGCCTTGCAGCCGGGCTGTCGAACGGCGTGGCCGGCGGGGGTACGTTGCTGTCGTTCCCGGCTCTTCTCGCCGTAGGCTATCCGGCCATCACCGCCAACGTAACCTCCACGGTCGGCCTCTGGCCGAGCACGCTCGGTGGCATTGCAGGTTTTCGCCGTGAGTTGAGCACTCAAGGCAAGCGCGTGCGCGCCCTCGTCCCGGCCGCCTGCGCGGGAGGCCTCATCGGGTCAGTCCTTCTGCTCACTACTCCTGCGAGCGCTTTTCGGTCGGTCGTGCCCTATCTGATCCTCGCCGCCTGCGCGCTTTTTGCGAGCCAGCCGCTCATAGCCCGGACGCTGCGCCGGGTTCGGGGCGAGACCGAGGGCGACCCAAAGGCCCACACCCCTTGGACCGCGGTTGCCGGAACCCTAGTGGCCGCGGTCTACGGCGGCTACTTCGGGGCTGGGCTGGGCATCATCCTTCTCGCCGTACTCGGCACCGTTCTGCATGACGCACTTCACCGCATCAACGGCCTGCGCACCATACTGGCCATGGCCGTCAACCTCATCGCCCTCCTTGTCTTCGTCTTTGCTGCTCACGTCGCCTGGAGTGCCGCGGGCCTGCTCGCGGTCACAAGCGGGGTGGGCGGCTACACCGGCGCGCGGCTATCCCGGCGACTGCCGGCGTGGGTGCTGAGGATCGTCGTCGTCGCCTTCGGGCTGGCGGCCGCCATACGATTGTTGATCGCTTGAGAACCCACCGCCGGCGCGCTCCTCGGACATCGGCTGCATCAACGCGCTTCTTGCCCTACGAATCGCTTGGAGTGGGTATAGAACCTGGATCAGCGTACCAACCGCGGAGGATGTCATGGCGCGCGCACTCTGGAAAGGAGCGATCAGTTTCGGTCTGGTGACGATCCCCGTTTCGCTCTACCCCGCGAAAGACCAGTCCGAGAACATGGCGTTCCACATGTTGCACAAGTCGGACTTGAGCCGGGTTCACAACGTCCGGATGGACGACGAGGATCACGAGGTCCCTTACGAAGAAGTGGTCAAGGGTTACGAGTACGAAAAAGGGCAGTACGTGGTGATAGGTGAGTCCGATCTCGAAGCTGCGAACGTCGAGGCGACTCAGACTATCGACATCATGCACTTTGTGGATGCTGAAGAGATCGACATTGCCTACTACGACACCCCTTATTACACCGAGCCGGGGAAGGCGGGTCGAAAGGCCTACGCTCTGCTCCGAGAGACGCTCAAGCGTACGGGCAAGATCGGGGTGGCGAAGATCGTCGTCCGGGAACGGCAGCATCTCTGTGGTGTCATGGCAGACGGCCCGGCGCTCCTCGCGTACACGTTCCGGTGGCCCTATCAGTTGCGGGACGCGTCCGAATTCGACCTTCCCGGCGAGGACCTCGACAAGCTTGGGGTGAGCGCGCAGGAATTGAAGATGGCCCAGCAGTTGATCGAGGCCATGGCCACGGAGTGGGAACCCGGACAGTACCACGACACCTACCGCGATGACCTCCTCAAGCTCATCGACGAAAAGGTCAGGAGCGGAAAGATGACGGAAGTCTCCGAGCCGCCAAAGCGCCGGGCGGCAGACAGCAACGTCATCGACATCATGTCTCTTCTCAAGCGAAGTATGGAGCAGAAGAAGTCCGGTGCCGCCACCGCGACCATTGACGAAGAGGCTGAGGCAGCTCCCCGGAAACGTAGCCCTCGGGGCGGGACCAAGAAGACGGGTTAAGAAGTCAGCCGTGGCGCTCGAGACCTATCGCAAGAAGAGACACTTCGAGAAGACGCCCGAGCCGCCCGGGGGCGGCAATCGACCGGCGGGCAGGAGCCTTCGCCTTCAAAGAGCGCTCCAGGGTCGGCCGCCAAGAAGGGGGGACTCCTGTATGTCGTACAGAAGCACGCTGCAAGCAGGCTCCATTACGACTTCAGGTTGGAGCTCGACGGGGTACTCCTTTCATGGGCCGTCCCGAAGGGACCGTCCCTCGATCCTCACGACCGGCGCCTGGCCGCCCGGGTTAAGGACCACCCTCTCGAATACGGCGGTTTCGAGGGGATCATCCCAAAAGGCGAATACGGGGCCGGGACTGTCGAGTTGTGGGACCGAGGCACCTGGGAGCCCGAGGGCGACCCCCACGGAGGGGTTGGCCAAGGGCGATCTGAAGTTCACGCTGCACGGAGAGAAGCTGAAGGGCGGCTGGGTACTCGCGCGCATGAAGCCTCGCGCGGATGAAAAGGACAAGGAAGTCTGGCTGCTCATCAAGCATCGGGACGAGTATTCCGTGGATGGCGGAGGCGAAGCCGTCCTGCGAGAGCAACCCGGTTCCGTCGCGAGCGGGCGCATCCTCGAGGAGATCACCGCGGTCGCGGGCACGAGCGTCTGGCACGGCGACCAACCGGCAGGCCGACAGACCGATGCACGGCCGGGAGAGGACTTCCTCCTCGACCCATCCCAACTGACCAGCGCCCGCCAAGCCTCGACCATGCCCCGTTTCGTCCCGCCAGAACTAGCGACCTTGGTCAAGCGGGCCCCGGAGGGCGGCGAGTGGTTGCACGAGGTCAAGTTCGACGGATACCGCGCGCTTGCGAGGATCGAGAACGGCTCCGTGGAGATGCACTCTCGCAGCGGCAAGGATTGGACCGGGAAATACCACGTCCTGGCGGATCAATTGGCTAAGTTGCCGGTGGAAGCCGCGATGCTGGACGGTGAGGTCGTGGTGCAGCTCCCGGACGGAAGAACCAGCTTCCAGGAGCTCCAGAACGCCTTGAGCACCGCCCGCGCTGACGGGGCCGCCCAACTTCTCTACTACGTGTTCGACCTGTTGCATCTGAACGGGTGGGACCTGCTCGACTCGCCAATCGAAGAGCGCAAAGCGCTACTCAGGAGGCTGCTGAACACGGGCGGCGGACCTTGGCCGGGTGCTGTACTCGGACCACATCTCGGGAGATGGCGACACTTTCCTCGCGGAGGCCTGTCAACTCGGTCTGGAAGGGATGGTCAGCAAGCGTGCCGGCAGTCCCTATCGGCCTGGGGCTCGCAGTGGGGAGTGGCTCAAGGCCAAGTGCTCCCGGGAACAGGAGTTCGTCATCGGTGGCTTCACGGATCCAGCCGGGAGCCGGACAGGCTTTGGCGCCCTCCTTTTGGGAACGTACGACGAGGGGAAGCTGCGGTACGTGGGCAAGGTCGGCACGGGGTTCAACGAGAGGCTCCTGGGGCAATTGGAAGATCGACTGCGAACTATGGAGATCGAGACCCCTCCGTTCGGCGAACATCTGGGGGGCGCGCCCAAGCGTTCACACTGGGTAAAGCCGGAACTGGTTGCCGAGGTGGCCTTCTCAGAGTGGACTCAGGGAGGCGACATACGCCACCCGAGCTTCAAGGGCCTTCGCGAAGACAAGCCCCCTGCTGAGGTCGTCCGAGAGAAGGAAGCTCCGCTGAGCACTACGACGAAGCACAGCCTGTCGCTGAAGCCGGGGGCAGGCCCGAAGCGACGAGCGGTGGATGAGACAGGGTCGGAGCCTCGGCAAGGGTCGGCCGCTGAGCCGAGGCGCGAAGCGGCAGCAGAGGGAGACGTACTCCCGGCCGAAGACCGGGTCTACGGAGTCGCGCTTACCCACCTAGACCGGGTCTTCTGGCCGCTCGACCAGATCACCAAGCGCGAGTTGGTGGAGTATTACCTGGAGATAGGCGATCGGATGTTGCCGTACGTGCTCAACCGCCCGATCTCGTTGGTGCGCTGTCCAGACGGTATCAAGGGCAGCCCAGCCACGGACAGCCGCTCGGGCGCCGTACGCCAAGGGCGCCGTCAGAGCGCGCCCTGCTTTTTCCACAAACACCCTGGGCCGGGTTTTCCGGGACCGTTCGAGCGAGTGACCATCGAGGAGTCGGGTGGCCCGGAGACTTATCTCACCGTCACCGAGGTCGGGAGCCTGATCGGTCTGGCTCAGATGGGGGTCCTGGAAATCCATGTCTGGGGATCTTCATGGCCGGATATCGAGCATCCCGATACGCTGGTCTTCGACCTGGACCCGGACCCGGCGGTGGAGTGGCCGGCCTTGGTGCGAGGCGCCCGCCTAATGAAGGAAGTTCTCAGGGCGCTCGGCCTTGAGAGCTTCGTAAAGACCACGGGAGGCAAGGGGCTGCACGTGGTCGTGCCCATCGTCCCCGCCGGTGACTGGGAGGTGGTCCACGGTTTCTGCAAGTCGGTGGCCGAGGCCTTGGTCGGCCATGCTCCGGACAGGTTCACCACGAACATGGCCAAGCAAAAACGGGAAGGCAAGATTTACGTCGACTACGTGCGGAACACAAGGGGAGCGACCGCAATCGCTCCCTACTCTACTCGCGCCCATGAGCATGCCACCATCGCGGTGCCGTTGCGCTGGAGCGAACTGAGCGGTCGCATACGGTCCGATACCTTCACCATCGCCAACATTCGAGGACCGGCTGGGGCGGCTGAAGGGGGACCCCTGGGACGGATACCTCGAGGCTCAACGCTCCCAGACTCTCGCCACGGCGATCAAGCGTGCGGCCGGCTCTTGACGACTGCCAGACGAACGCTGACACAGGCCGATCAGCATTTCGCCTGCAATCTGGTATACTGCTGTCAAGCATCCGTTAGGAATCCTCTCCAGGCGCAGCGCCGAGCCTCTCAACCTCCCCGCCCAGTCTTCAGTCTTGCCCTCTCGCATGTCGCAATATAACTCCGTTCATGGAGGATCTAGTGAATTCAGCAAAACTGTACGTGGGCAATCTCAGTTATGAGACGTCCGAAGCGAGCTTGAGGACGGCTTTCGAACCGCACGGCGCGGTGAACTCGGTCAACCTCATCACCGATCGTGATTCCGGACGCCCCAAGGGCTTCGGTTTCGTGGAAATGGGATCGGCCGAAGAGGCTCAAACAGCCAAAGGCGCTCTTGACGGCACTCAGCTGGACGGTCGCGCTCTCAAAGTCGACGTCGCCAAGGAACAAGTGCCCAGAGCACCTCGTTCCGGTGGCGGCTACGGTGGCGGGAGCGGCGGCGGCTACGACAGCGGAAACCGCTGGTAAGAGTCGCCCACAAGCGATGCCACGAAACGCCGGCCTTCGGGCCGGCGTTTCTTTTTTGTCCATCACGCGGCCGTCGCCGAGTCTGACCGGTTAGCGACTGCGAGAAGACGGTACGGTCAGGTGATCGTCACGCCGTTGAAGTGAAGAGGCGGGTGTCGGGGCGCTCGTGGATGTCGAGACCGGGCCCTGGCGCCCGCAGCCTTCCGCGACAAGAGCCGCCGACATGATCGCACAGGTCACCAACGCGAGGACAAAGGCGCGCTTCAAAGAGAGCCTCCTGATCGAGAGCGTCGCAGGACAGCTCGTATGGATCAGTGTCGCCCCCGGTTCCCCGGGAACCGATGCGCTCTGTCTACCCGCTTCCACCCTCATCGCAATATTGAATCTCCGCGCTCGAATAGATGGCCACCTTGGCGCCATCGCCGCGTCTCTCGCCCAAGACCCGCAGCACGTCGTCCCATCTGTCGAGCATGATCACCTTTTTGCTTGGAGCGAAGAATCCTGCGGCGGTGAGGTCCTTGTACTCGTTGAATACGATGAGCCGCTCCACGTGCGGCGGCAGTTGAGCAATCAGTCTGAATTCGTCAGAGCTGACGCTGCCCCAGTTTCCGAAGAGGTAGTGAGCCACGTGACCTTCTGGGGCGTTGCAGACCAAGACCACGTCCCCACCGGTGCCCTTGACGGACGGAAATCCGGTGATGACTCCGCCTTCTCCCTCGTTCGCTTTTGCGAACGTATTGGTGACTACAACATCGCAATCCCTGGCACGAGGGGTGAGATAGTGCCACTGGGCTTCCTTCAGCCCCTCGTTGAAAGCAGCCTCAGGAGCCCCTGCATAGAGGGAGACGGTCTCCCCCCAGGTGTTGACGATGGCATCTATCTTGAAATCGAGGCCGACCATGTGAGCCGCTTCCTCGATATTCTGCCGCATTGGGTTGCCCTGAATGCAGCCCATGCCCCCAAAATCCACGCTTTTGCTGCCACTATCCTGCAGCTTCATGCGGTGCATGGCTCGGATAGTCTCGAAGGACGCAAGCCCTGGCAGAATGATCTTGGCTCCTCCACCAAAACCGGCGAAGCCGTGCGGCACGATCGCACCGATGGCTATCGTGTAGTCGCAGTTGACGACCTCGGCATTGATGTACAGTTCCGTACCGAAGCTGGTTGTCCCGACCAGACTGCAATTGCCGACGATGTTGTGATTAAAGACGGGGAAACGCGAAACTATCTCTTCCCCCAGCTTCTTCACGAAGTCTCGGCGGGTGAGAGCCCCGTGGCAGCCCAAGGCGCAGACGAAGCGGATCTGGTCGTCCTGAACACCTGCTCTATCCAACTCCTGGAGCACGTACGGAATCATCGGTGCGACCCGAGTGGGGCGCGACATGTCGTCAAAGATGATGGCTATTTCTTTCTTTCCTCGGGCACCGACGCTGATGGGCGAAGTACCGATGGGGCGAAGGATCGCCTCTTTGATACGCGCGGCATCCAGAGCCGGCCGGTCGTGACCAGCCATGTGACAAAGTTCGACCTCCCAACTCTCAGGAAAGACGAGATCGAGAAGCCCGGTCTCGTACCAGGCGAGCTGTGGGAGGCTGACTCTCTTCATAGACGGCTCCCCTTCATCCGCCGAGGGCAAAGGTCAACAGCAAGATGTGGTCATCGCCCGTGACCTTGACATCGTAATCGTCCATACAGAACCGGCCGTTCACGTTGAACGTGTAGTGGCCGGTCAGCTTGTCTTCACCCGGTCTGATGATGCTTCCCTCTAGTGCGGGCATCTCTCGCCTGAGCGCGGCGACTACCTCCCGAAGGCTGAGGTCGCCGTCTGACTCAAACTCGACGTTCCGCCGGCCGGCGAACTGGTTGGACATCCCGAACAACTCTACCGTGTACTTCACCATGCCCTATCGGTCCTGCTTCGATGGCCAGAGTTCCTCCGCCACGTCGTCCAGACCCAGTTCCAAGAGCTTCCTTTTGCTTGGTTTGGTCGTCTCGAGGCCCCAGTTCATGGCCTCGAGAAACTCTCGGTTCACGGCATCCTGATCGATGGTCACCCCGGCAAGAGGACCGGCCTTCAAAGGCGGTTTCCCCACCAGCCTACCGGAGACCGTGTACTCGAGCGGGTTGAGCCCTTCGCGCAGGTTGAACGCCTGGCGCATATTGGCGACCCGCTCGCCGGTCGTCAGCACTTCCTCAAGGGTCGCATCCCAGCCGGTGAGCGCGTTCAAGAACTCGATCAAGACATCGACGTGGGGATACGTGGCGATGACGAACACACAAACCCCGAGACTCTCCAGGGCGTGGTTGAAGATGTAGTTGATCCTCTGGGCTTCGCCTCTGCCGCTCCATGCGCCCGGCTCGTAGGCAGGCACCGGAACGCCCGGCGGCACGAATCCGCCGTGCCAACGCATGTGCCGGGCCGGAGTAGCGTCCATCCTGTAGCAGGAAGCAAAGCCGTACTCGAACTTGGGGTTATGAGCAGGGGGTTCCTGACCGTGGATGTGAACCGCATATTCGTCGGCGCCTCGGCCGATCTTCTCAGCGGCGACCTTGACCCCGTCAGCGAGGATGTCGCCGAAGCCCTCCCGCTCGCCCATGTTGCAGAGCATGGCGATGATGGACTGGTGGTTGCCCCACGTCATTTCGATGCCGCCGGTGTCCTCCTTGGTGATGACCCCGTTCTCATAGCATTCGATCGCAAACGCCATGACAGCGCCCGCGGAGATCGTGTCCAGCCCGTAGCGGTTGCACACATCGTTGGCCTTGATGATCGACTCGATGTTGTCGTTGAGGCAGTTCGTCCCGAACATGCTGACGGTCTCGTACTCGGGCTTGTGAACTCCGTACGGGTACTCGTACTCGCCGGTGCTTTCCTTCATCAGTCCGCCGCAGGCGACGACGCAGCGGTGACAACCGTATTTCCGCTGCACCCTCTGCATCACCTCGTCCACGCCGATCTTCTCGACCCCAGGGAAGTCGATCTCTGTGACCCCGGACCAGTTCTTTACGGGTGTATCCCCAATCTTGGCGAACGGCACGATGACGGCAACAGTGCCGAAATTCCGGAACTCATCGATCAACCCCCCGAGCTTTCTCGCGTAGGTCTTCCGCAGTTCGGCTGCCTTCTCGGCATCGAACACTGGGACCGGCGCGCTGCCTTTTGCCACGATCGCCTTGAGCTTCTTAGAGCCCATCACGGCGCCAAGCCCGGAGCGCGCAGCCGCCCTGCCCTTGTCGGTCATGATCCCGGAAATGAGCGAAAGCTTCTCGCCCGAAGGGCCTATGCACGCGATCTCGGCATCCTTGCCGAATTCGGCCTTCAGGGTGTCCTCTGTATCGTGAGAGTCCATGCCCCACACATGTGCAGCGTCCCGGATCTCAGCCACCCCATCGATGATCGTGAGGTACACCGGCTTCGCAGACGCCCCGGTGAAGAACACGGCGTCATAGCCCGCATACCGCAGGATCGGGCCGAAGTTCCCCCCGGCGTTGGAATCGCCCCAACCACCGGTGAGGGGGGATTTCCCCACCACCCCAAACCGCGAGCCCCCAAGCGCACTGGTTCCCGTGAACGTACCGGAAAGGAAACCGAGGATGTTCTCGGGTCCCAGCGGGTCGATGCCGGCCTTCAGACGATCGTAGAGTATCTTGACCCCTAGGCCGTACCCGCCAAAATACTGCCGGCATAGTGCCTCGTCCAGGACTTCTTCATCCAGCGCGCCCGTAGATAGGTCCACCCAGAGAATCTTGCCGCAATACCCGTTTGACATATGGCTCTCCATGCCTTGCTGCCGATGACTGGAGTCAAGAACAGTTCTTTTCCTCTTGTATCTTGACCAGGGTTACCATCACATCGTTGACGGGAGTCGGTATGCCCAGCCTCTTTCCTTCTCGCACGATACTGCCATTGATGGCGTCGATCTCGGTCTTTCTGCCCCGTTCCAGATCTTGGAGCATCGAGCACTTCGGCTTCTTGCCTGAATCGTGGAACTTCTGAATGGTCTCCAGCAGACCTTGGATCGGATCCCCCGCTTGGTCCAACGCGATTCCCGCGGCCTGGGTGACCGCAACGCATTCCTCAGCCATCTTAACGATTATCTCTTTGGCATGGGGGTACACAGCATACTCGTCGTTGGTAAGCCTCAGGGCGGTCCCCAGTGCCAAGGGGACGTTTTCCAGCACTTTGCGCCAGATGAGCGCCTGGACATTGGTCGAGACGATCAAGTCCAGACCCACCGCCCTGAAGACATCCGCTATCTCGTCCACCCTGGCGGACATCGTGCCGTTCGCCGGCCCTATCTTGAGCCCTCCCGTGCCTACGACCCAACTCAGACGGTTGAGCTCCAACGGAGTGACCACGCAATAGAAGACCCCGCCTATCACGTGGGAGTTGTCGCCCAGCACGTCCACGATGTCTTCGACATTCCCGGCACCGTTTTGGACGGAAAGCACCCAAGTGTCCCTCCCGATGATGCCTTTGGCGCCTGCTATGGCGGCCCGGGTAGCGTTCGACTTGACCGCTAGAACGACGAGGTCCGCCACACCCACGGTTTGGATGTTGTCGGTGATCTTTACCGCGGCCTGAAGGGTTCTGCCGTCTGACATGTCGATTCAACGCCACCTGCTTGAACGGCGCCGACGATGTCTTTTCGCAGTTCCACCAGTGTGACGTCCTGGCTGGTGTTGGCAAGGAGCGCACCCAGGAGGCTGCCGATATTGCCCGCACCGATGATTGCTATTTTCACTGCCTCTCCCCTACAAACGTCTTCACTTTTGTTTCTTGGCCCGAGTCCGGCCGGTGAGGTGGCAAACGATCAGAATGAAGGATCGACGACCACATCGATCAGATTCGGAGCACCTGAACCGAGGGCATTCTTCAGCACGTTCCGTAGGTCAGCCGGGTCGGTCACCTTCTGGGCGGCGATGCCCAAGCCTTCGGCGATTTTGCAGAAATCGATCTCCGGCGGGCACAGCACCGTGCCTAGGTTCCGGCCTTTGACCTCGTCCCCCATCAGCTTCGTCTTCATTATCCTTACCTGGCGGTAGCAGGAGTTGGAGATGATGATAAAGGTAACGGGGATGCTGTAATGAGAAGCATTCCACAGACTCTGGATAGACCACATCGCGCTGCCGTCGCCGGCGATACAGACTACGGGCCTGTCCGGCGAAGCCAGCTTGGCGCCAAGGGCGGTCGGCAACCCGCCGCCGATACTGCCCCCGCCCCGCGCGCGCTGATAGCTGCGAAGCTCTTTGAACGGGACAGTCCGTCTCAATATGGCAGAGTACGACCAGCAGTCATCCACGATCCTCGTGCCCGGCTGTATGGCATCCCGTATTTCAGCCATCAACCTCGTGCCGGAGATCGGAGTGTTGTCCCATTCCGCGAGCGATTTCTTCTCGAAAGCGTCGACCATCGCTTGCTTTTCCTGGGAGATGGTTTTCACTCTCGCGGCGATGCTTGAACGTGCGCTGGGCGTCAGCACGTCGGTGAGGGCCTCCGTCAGATCGTTCAAAGCCACCTTGATATCGCCCTCGACGCCGCACGCTATCGGCAGGTTTTTCGCTATCTGCCACGGATTGTTGTCTATCTGAATGACCTTCGTGGTAGGCGGCACGAGCGGCTTCGGCAGGTAAATCGCCTGCTGGAAGAACATGGATCCGATGACCACCAAGACGTCTGCCGCTTCAATAACGTCGCGGGTGGCCAGACTGTTGGGATCCATGTCGCCGATGTATTGCGGATGGTGGACGGGGAAATTGACGTCGCTCATCCACGGCTGATACACGCGGGCGCCGATCTGTTCGGCAAACCGGACGACTTCGTCCAGCGCCTCGCACTTCGTCACGCCGTCTTCAACGATCATCGCCGGGCTCTTAGCTCCAGAAAGCAGTTCCACCGCGGCTTTGATGGAGCGGTCGTCCGGATGGAGCCTCGTGTAGGAGTGACAACTGGGCGGATACTCGAAGTCGAACGTATTGGTCAGAACATCCCCAGGCAGAGAAACTAGGACCGGACCTGTGGGCGGATGCGTCGCAATCTTGAACGCGCGGCGCATGATGGTGGGGATGTCTTCCGGGCGGATGATCTCAGTCCCCCACTTGGTGAACGGACTGCCGATCTTGACGAGGTTATCGGACATGGCGGCCTCTTCAGCCAACAGGCGAGTGTCCTGCTGCCCGACGGTGACCACCAATGGGACGCCGCCCCAGTAGGCATTGGACAGCATCGGAAGACCGGCGGCCAGACCCGTGCCGGTGTGCAGATTCAGAACTCCGACTTTTCCCGAAGTACGCGCGTACCCTTCGGCCATACCCACAGCCGCGACCTCGTGCAGACAGAGTATGTACTTTATCTCCGGGTGGTCTTCCATCGCATCGACGAACTGCACCTCGGTCGCCCCCGGAATACCGAACACATATTCCACGCCTTCACTGCGTAGAATCTGCATCATTGCTTCTTTGCCCGTTACTCTAGACATCTGTGGCGTCTCCTATGTGTATCAGTATTGCTGCCCTGCCCGCGGTGATCTTCGCGGCGTCGTCCTATCAGTCGGTGCCGCCGTCGAAGGTTTTTGCCTCTCTCAGAATACCAAGCGGCCGCAGCCGACACGGGGGCGAGTGCCGGCTGCGGCGCGCGATGGGTCCTCGCAACGAACCGCTTACCTATCCGGGGCGACAGGCAATAAGACCGAATAGGATCCGCACCCCGACGAGTCGCTGCGTATCTCGACGAAGCCGTCAAACTCGAGATGCAGATCCTATCGCTTTCCTTACGTTCAGCTACTCAAAACCAGTCACACAGCCCACGTTTACTTGAAGGTCGTTCCCGGCAGGATGATCGGCTTGGCTTGAGCCTGGAGGAAGCCGCCGGCGTCGGTGGGTTCCACGATGAGCAGGTCATAGGGCCAGACTTTTATGCTCCACGGATTCTGCACCGTGCCTTTCACCCACTGGCCCATCCAGAGCGGGGTGAACACGATGTTCGGGAAGGAACGCTTGCCGACGTCGGTGGCCCCGGTCGTCACCGGCGAGGTGAAGTCGAGCGGTCCGACGATGGTGTCCATCTTGGTGGCGCCCACGTTCGTGATGATCTCTTCTTTGTCGTCCACGTTCGTGGTGCGCTTGAGGGCATCGACGGCCCATTCGAAGAGCATGTAGTGCTCCATGGGCTGCGTCCACTGCTGGCCGGTCGTCTTCTCGTAGCTCAGGCACAGGTCGGCGCAGGTCTCGCCGGTGAGGGAGGACTTGAACGGGTTGAGGGGATGCCACCAGCTGGTACCGGCCAGGCCGTAGCCGGTGGTGCCCAGGGCTTCCTGGGTGGTCGGGAAGAGGGTCTGGATACCGATGTCGGCCACCTTGGGCACCCAGCTCTGCTGGTAGCACTGCTTCCAGAAGTTGGCCCAGTCCGGCGGGATCATGAGGCCGGTGAGCTCCTCGCAGCCTTGCTTCTTAAACAGGGCGATGATGGTGGTCCAGTCTTCCAGTCCCACCGAGAAGTTCCCGCCGTCGACCACGGTGAGACCGGCGGCCTTCATGGGCGGTGGGTAGAAGTTGCGGCGGTCGTTGCCCTCTACGTCGTTCGGCCACAGGCAACCGACCATCTTGTTGGTGGGCAGAGCCGGGTCGGTCAACATGGCCACGCTGCAGTCGACCAGGCCTTTGTTGTCCCAGAAGGCCATGTACCACCACTTGAACTGCTGGGTGTCGGTGCCGCCCACACCGTGGATGAGGGAATCCGAAGGAGAGTCGGTGAGCACGCACGGGCAGCCCAAGGCTTCGGCCTGCAGGGCGGCCGGGATGGTGGTGTCGGTGGTGGAGGCGGCCATGAGGATGTCGACCTTATCGTTGTTGATAAGGCCGGCAGCCACGGTGCCGCCGAAGTTGACGTCGGACTGGGTGTCTTTAATGACGATGCTCATGGGGTGGGCTACACCCTTGGCATCGACCAGCGAGCCGGCTTTGGCGTATTCCTGCCAACGGGAGGCGGCCCAGGCATCGGCGGTCGCGAAGGCGGCGTCGTTGCCGGTCTTCGGGGTCATGAAGCCGAACTTGAGTTCCCGTCCGGTGGTCGGCGCGGAGCTGACCGTGGTGGTGCTCTGCGCGGCCGCGGTGGTGGTGGTCGCCCCGCCGGCCGTGGTCGCGGTGGTGGCCGCGGTGGTCGTCGTGGTACTGCCGCCGCAGGCTGCCACCAGGCCGCCTAGGCCGGCCCCCACGCCGATGGTGGCTCCGGCGATCCCGGCGATCTTCAGGAACTCACGGCGGCTGACCGCCTTGCGTTCCAAAGGACCGGGTCCTTCCTGGCTCTCCCGAGTTTGCTGTTCCTTCTCCGACATGTCCCCTCCGTTTCAGCTTCGAGAATGACTTCGCGCCCGCGGAATTCCCGCGGAGAGGCTCTGTCGGGCGCCGCCTTCATGCGGCTCCGGCAAAGCCGCGTTGCGGCTCCGACCACAAGGGTCGGTTACATGGTCTTATAGCACTCATTGGGAAACGGGTCAATGAGAATATGTAATTACCATTACAGAAACGTGCCTCTTCCTTACCGAAATGTGAAATACGGTACGATTGAGTGCCCCTTCGCGGCCCTCTCGCAAGAGCCTCAGCTCACTCAAAAGACGTGGTTTGTTCCGCGGCGAGTGGGACTTCGGCGATCTTCACTTCCCCATTGGCGGTTGGAGACACCGGCCGTGACTTGAGATGGTCATCCGTTCAAATGCAGAGCGATGCTAGACTCTGACAAACAACCGACACAAGGCCCCGCCTAAGAGCGGCCCATCGAGCCTTATTGCTCCCTGGTGCAGAGAGGATCACATTGGCAGCCGCTAGAAAGAGCAAGCCGACGGAGGAACGGTCCGACGACCCTTCGATCGTGCGGTCCCTTTCCAAAGGGCTGGTTCTTCTCGGGCTCTTCGATTCGGAGCACCAAGAATTCACTCTGGACGAGATGACCGAGCAAACCGGATTTCCCAGGATGACGGTCTGGCGCATGTTGAGGACCCTGGAGGCAGCTGACTACGTTGTCCGTGACCCCGTCACGAGTCGATACCATCTCGGACCCGCCATGCTGGTGTCCACGTACCTGACGTGGGGGTACGCGGCCGTCCTACAGGCTGCCCGACCGTATTTGGAAGCACTCGCCCGCGAGACCGAGGAGCCGGTCACCCTGGCGGTCGAGATCGACGGGGTCGCCGTGAGCGTGGATCGGGTCGATAGCTCCCGTTTCTTTCATAGAGAGGTGGCGTTGGGCCGGATAATCGGGGATACCGCGAACGCGCACGGAAAAGTGTTCGCCGCCTTCAAGTCCGAGCCGGAACGAGAGCTGATAATCGGCCGATCACACCCTCAGTTGACTCCCAATACGATCACGGACGCGAAGGCCCTTCGTTCGGAGCTGGAGCGCGTGGCCCGCGAAGGAGTCGCCTTCGACATCGAGGAGCGAAACATCGGCACGTGCGCCGTGGCGGCACCGGTCTTCAACCAGGTGGGAGCGGTCATGGCCACGATCGGTGTTCTGGTTCCAACCGGCCGCTTTGGCCCCGAAGAACGTCGCAAATGCGCCGAGGCGGTGCGAGCTGCCGCCGCCTCTCTTTCGGCCTTCCTCGGCTACGCCCCGCCCAAGGCGGCGGAACTGCCCCAAGCGGGCCCGTCATGACCGACGGGCCGACCCTGAGGCGTTTACCCTAGGGTCCCCCCGTCGATCCCCCGCTCACCCGCGAAGACGGAGTCTTCGGCGCGGCGCCAAGCACTGCGCCCGCTGACCGATCCCTACATAGATCGGCGGAGGATCTCGGCTGCATCCGCCTCATCAAGGTCCGCCAATGACGAGCCCATGCACGGCCCCATTGTAAGGAAGGCTTCTTTAGCGATGGTATCGATCATGTCTTCCGTGACGCCGAGGCTGGATGCCGTGATATCGAGACCGACTTTCGCCAGGAATTCCTTGAGCGCGTCTGACGACTGCTTGGCCAACTCGGTCTCGTTGATACCTTCCCCCGACCTCCCGAGCAATCGAGCGATCCTGGCGTAACGAGCCGGATCACTCTGATACGTGTAACCCAGGTATGCGGGTCCTAGCGCCGCCATGGTCTTGCCATGAACAGAATCGGTGTGCCCCCCGATGCACTGACCTATCGCATGTATCGCGACGACGTTCGCGTTGTCGAAGGCCACCCCGGCAAGGGTGCTGGCCCACGCCATTTTCGTCCTGGCTTCGAGGTCCGAGCCGTCGTGGAAGGCGGTTTCGAGGTTCGTGACCGTCAGTCGGATGGCTTCCTGGCCGAACAAGTCGCTGAATAGGTTGGCCCCCCTGGACAAGTACGCCTCAAGCGCGTGAAACAGTACATCGACCCCGGTCGTGGCGGTGACCTCCGCAGGCACTCCGAGCATAAGGTTGGGATCGACGATGGACACTTTCGGGTACAGGCTGGGGTGAACCACGCCCGGTTTGTAATGCCTCTGTGTGTCCGTGATTACGGCGATACGGGTGACTTCCGACCCGGTGCCCGCGGTCGTGGTGATGGTCACGATCGGGAGAGCGTCCCGAACCCCGACCGCCCAAGGGTTACTGCCACCCGGTAGATAGTCAAGGACGGACGTGCCGTTGGCCGCGGCGAAGGCGATCGCCTTGGCCGCGTCCATCGCGCTGCCCCCTCCCAGGCCCACCACGAACGAGCAGCCTTCGTCACGCGCGACCTTGGCCAGTCTGTCGACATATTCCGAGCGGGGATTGGGCTCCACGCCCTCGTCGACCACCACCGCGACACCCGCTTCGTCGAGCAGATCCGTGACTATGCCGAGAATGCCGGTCGCCCTCATGACGTCCGGGTATGTCACCAATAGCGCTCGGCTACCCAGCCCTGCCACTGCCTGCGGCAGTCTCGAGACGGAACCGGGGCCAAACACGACTCCGGTGGGCAGGGAGAAGTTGAACGGCTCCATTGTCGATCCTCCTAGGCTAGAGTGGGGTTGACGTACTCACTGCGTCCCCGAAGGCGCGGCCTGCCGCTGATCGGCGGCCGAAGCACCTTCCAAGGCCTCGTCGAGTATTTCCGCGATATCGCGAACTCGTAGCTGCTCGTCAAGTCCTTCGTGTTTCACCCCGTCGTCGAGCATGATCTTGCAGAACGGGCAGGCAGTGCCCACCACCTGTGCGCCGGTCGCTGCCATCTCCCGGATACGCAAGAATTCGATAGGCTCTCCGATCTTTATCTCACTCCACATGCGGCCCCCTCCTCCGCCGCAACAGAAGCCGTCGCGGCCGTGGCGCTCGGGCTCCCTCAAAGCCGCGCCGGTCTCGGCGAGCAGGTCGCGGGGCTGCTGATAGATGTCGTTGTAGCGCCCCAGGTAGCAGGAGTCGTGATACGCCACCGTCAGACCGGCGGTCGGGGTGAGCGGCAGGCGACCACTCGACACCAGCTCAAGCAGCAGTTCAGTGTGATGAACCACCTTCCAGTCGGCGCCCATCTGGGGATAGTCGTTACGGAAGGTGTTGTAACAATGGGGACACTGCGTGAGGATCGCGCGGAAGCGGTATTTGTCGATGGTCTCCTTCAAGGACGCCGCCCCCACCTGGAAGAGCATCTCCTCCCCCATCCGGCGGCCGGCCTCGCAGTTACAGGTTTCTTCCTCTCCGAGGACGGCGTAAGATACCCCGGCCCGATTAAGTAGGCGCACGATCGCTCTGGTCACATTCTGCGAGCGCGGATCGTAGCTCCCCGCGCAGCCGACGAAGAAGAGATAGTCGACGGGTCGGGGCTCGGCGCTGCCGGGTAGGTCGGCGTCGAGAAGTGGTTGCGCACCGTCGGGCAGTTCGGCCGTGCCCGATAGCCCGGCGTTGCCGGATGGCTTCGGGGCCTCAGATGGCTTGGCGTCGCCCTGAATCTCCGCAAACACCGGTACCGCCACATCGAAGCCTTCGGTCCACGCCATGCGATCCTTCTGCTTCAACTGCCACGGGTTCCCGCGCATGCCCATGGACTCGAGGGCTTTGGCCGCACTGCCGCTCAGCCGACCTTCGTTGGTGAGGTGACGCCGGATCTCGAGCACTTTGTCGAGTTGGTTGATGGCCACCGGACAGTGTTCCACGCAACTTCTGCATGTGGTGCAACTCCAGATCTCGTCGTCTTCGATAAGGTCCAGCACGTCGGGAGTCTCGCGCGGGGCACGAGATCCCGGGACAAGTTGGCGGGTGGCTTCGGCAGTCTTCTGCTGCAGTACCTGCCGGCTCTTGAGGACGATCATTTTGGGATTCAGAGGCTTGCCGGAAGCCGTGGCCGGACAGACCTCTTGGCACCGACCGCAGTGGGTGCAGGCGTCCAGGTCCTCGAGATCCGGCCATGAGTAAGCGGCGATCGTCCCCACGCCTAAGCTCTCCACTTCCTCGATGTCGGGGACGAAGGTCATCGAGCCTTTCGGGCGCCGGTCGCGCAGGAAGACATTGGTAGGAGCAGTGAAGACGTGCAGGAACTTGGTGAAGCCGAGCGCTCCGATAAAGCCGAGGGCGAGCAGCATGTGAAAGACCCAAAGGTACCGGTAAAACGTGGTGGCGCCGCCCACGCTGGCTATGTTCGCGAGGCCTTTGCCCACTCCATAGCCCACGAAGCTCGCGACTCTCTCGTAGTGGGGAAAACCGGACACGTAGATGCGGGCACCTTCGAGGAGGAAACCTGTTACCCCGATCACGAACAGCAGGATCAAAGGATAATGGTCGTACCAGGTGCGCTCGAGCTTAGCCGGTCTCTGTATGTAGCGTCGCACTGCGGCCAGGATGACACCGATCAGAAGCGCCAGCCCTCCGATCTCCATCATGAAGCTGAACCCGAGATAGAAACGGCCCGTGAAGAAGTGCAGGCCAAAGTCGATGGCGAAGATAAGGATGATGGTACCGATGAACAGGACCGTGAAGCCCCAGAAGATCGATAGGTGCATGATCCCCGCGTAACGGTCCTCGAGGATGGCCTTCTGCAGGAGACCGTTCACAACGAAGTCCCGCGCGCGGCTCGCTATGTGGTCGGTACGTTTGGCCGGCGCCGGCTGCGCCTTTCTGTAAATCCAGACACGGCGAGCCAGGTACCCTATGACCGACAGGACCGCGACGGCAGCCCCCGCGTACATGACGATCTCTGCCCAATGGGGCACGTTCCATAGGAGCTGTCGCGTTTCCACTTTGCCGTCCTAGGACGATGCCTTGCGCCGACGGATCTCCTCTGTGAGTGCGGGCACCACCGTGTGCAGGTCTCCTACCAAGCCGAAATCCGCGAAGGAGAAGATGGGGGCGTCTGGGTCTTTGTTGATGGCCACGATGTAGTCGGAGGTCTGCATGCCCGCCCGGTGCTGGATGGACCCGGAGATGCCACAGGCGATGTACAGCCTGGGCGAGACGGTCTTCCCGGTCTGCCCCACCTGGGACTGATGAGGCTTCCATCCGGAGTCCACGGCCGCCCGGCTGGCCCCGACCGCCGCTCCGAGCTCGTCGGCAAGCGCCTGGATGATGCCGAAGGCCTCGGCACCGCCAAGGCCACGGCCGCCGGATACGATGATCGCAGCCTCCTCGAGACTGACGATACCGGCGTTCTCGCAGACGACTTCTATGATGTTCGCAAGAAGACCCCAGGGCCCGAAGTCGACCGATAGGGGTATGAGGTCAGGACTCGCCGCCGCCTCCTCGCGGGCGAACATGTTCGACCGCACAGTCGCGAGCACCGGCTTGGAGACGGCCTCCTTCTCAACGATCACGCCGCCACCGAAGCACGGGTGGGTGGCGATCACCCGGCCATCCGCCGCTTCCAGGCCCGTGATATCCGCCAAGAGACCTACGCCCAACCGAGTGGCACACGCAGAAGCCATGTCCCGGCCCTCCGAGGAGCCGGCAAAAAGGACCAACGCCGGAGCAGCGGCCGTAATAGCCGCCATCGCCCCGTCGGTGAAGGGGCCAGGTCGGAACACCGCGAGCTCGGGGCTCTCGATCAGATAGACTCGCTCAGCGCCGTAGCGGGCGGCCGCGTCCACGAATGGCCCTGCCTCCGCGGCCATGATCGCGACGCTCACGGGTCCGCCTATGGTCCCGGCAAGGGCGTGAGCCCGAGTAATGCTTTCCAACGTGACATTGGCAAGCTTCCCTTGCCTGGGCTCGGCTACAACTAGGATGCCACTCTCATTGCTCACGGATCTATCTCCCATACCACGTCGGTCTCCAGTCGGCCACGAAACCCGTCTTGTCTCCGCTCAAGCACCGCTAGATGAGCTTTTCACTCGCCAAGAAATCGGCGATCCGCTGGGCGCCCCCGCCGTCATCCTCGACCTTCACCCCCGCCTTTCGCGGCTCGGGCGAACGGCCCGAGAGAACGCGAGTCTTGGCACCGGACAGTCCGACCTGCGCCGGATCCAGTCCCGCGGCGGCGGCGTCTCTCACTTCCAGAGGCTTCTTCTTCGCGCTCATGATGCCCTTCATCGAAGGGTAACGAGGCTCGTTGATGCCCTTCACGACAGAGAGAACGGCAGGAGCGGGGCATTCGTACACGACGTAGCCCTCTTCTGTCTCGCGATGGACCACAAGCGTGGAGTCGCGCACTTCCACTTTCGACAAAGAGGAGAGCAAAGGCAGGTCAAGGCGGTCGGCGACGGCCGCGGGCACGCAGCCGGTCTCACCGTCGGTGGACCGCATTCCGAAAAGGACAAGGTCATGATCGAGGGTCTTGAGCGCTTCGGCCAGGACATACGCCGTACTCTGCAAGTCCGAGCCGGCCAAAGCGGCGTCGCTGACCATCAACGCGCGATCGGCGCCCATGGCCAGGGCTTTGAGCACAGCATCGGTCGCCGTCTCGGGCCCCATGCACAGCACGGTGACCTCGCCGCCGTGAGCCTCCCTAATACGCAACGCTTCCTCCACCGCGTACTCGTCGTACGGGTTGAGGATGCAATCTACGCTACGATCCAGACGCCAAGAGACGGGGTCGAGTCTCTTCTCGGCCTCTGTGTCAACCACCTGCTTCACGCATACCGCGATATTCACTGGGCTTCCCTTCCTTCACAAGGCGACCTCCGACCGTGCCGCACGTTGGGGCCGGCCGCTACATCATAATCCGACAGAGCGGTGTGGCCACCTCTTCTACGTAACTTTTCATGGCTGCTGCGAAGTATTACGATGACGTATAGATGGAACTGGATCTCCTCAAATCCTTCTTGGCCGTTGCGGAGGCCCGCAGCTTCAGCCGGGCCGCGCGGTCCATGCACTCCACCCAGCCCACGCTCAGCCGACAGATCGCCCGCCTCGAAGCGGAACTGGGCACGCCGCTGTTCGAGCGGTATGGAAGACACGTAGAGTGCACGGCCAGTGGGCAACTCCTGCTGCCGCTGGCTCAGGCGATCGTCACCCGCACCGACGAGGCCGTCAGCCTCATCCGCGAGCAGGCGAGAGCCGGTCCGAGTACCGTGCGATTCGGCGCCGTCGGAAACGTGTTCGCCCTCTTGCTTACTCCGATTCTGGTCTCGTTCCTCGCAGCCAATCCCAGCGTGAGCGTGGAGCTCATCGAGAAAGACGACGCGCAGCTGGAAGAAGGCGTCATCTCCGGAGAGTTGGATTGCGCCGTAATGACGCCGTGGCGGTCGACGCGGACTGCCAGTCAATTCTTGGTGGCGGAGGAGATATTCCTGGTGGTGCCTCGCGACCACGCGCTTGCGAGCCATTCCGCTATCGCCTTCAGCATGCTTGCGAAGGAGTCCATACTGCTTCCCCGAGCCACCATGAACGCGGGGAACATAGTTGCCGATGCCCTGCGCCGGGCGGGCTTCGAGCCCAGATTGTCCTACCGAGCGAACTATCCCGAGTTGATCAAAGCCTTCGTCAGGAAAGGTCTGGGCGTAGCGCCGATGCCTAAGATGCTGGTGGCCCCCGAGACGCTCGAGGGGCTCGTGGCCATTCCTTTCCAGGAGCCGTTGACCCGGGATCTCCACCTCATCTATCCACGAGACCGCCCGCTGCCGGCGGCGGCGCGAGCCCTTATGGTGCACGTCCGGGCCGGCGTTTCCAACCGTGGAGGAAGCCTCCAGGCTTAGAGCTCGAGCACCGGCCGCGGCGGTGGCTTGCTCACCGGTGTCTCCTCTTCATCTATACGTCGTCGTAATACTTTGCGCCAGCCATGAAAAGTTGCGTCGAATGGCCGGGTTCGCCTCGCTGTCGGATTATCATGTAACGAACTCGGAGTACGGGCACCGCGCGCAGCGTGGGAGCGCCGGCGGTTCCGAAGATCGATATGAGCAGCATACGAATGCACGTGAGCGGGAAGGGACACCTATGGACTTCAGATTGACTGACGAACAGGAAATGACGCGCGACATGGTTCGCGAGTTTGCGCAAGAAGAAGTGAAGACCGTCGCGATGGCACTCGACGCGCAGAAGGACCCGAAAGACTGCATCCCGTGGGATCTGATCAAGAAGGCCTCCAAGTTGGGCCTGAGGACCGCGGCGATCCCGGAGAAGTTCGGGGGCGAGGGAGCGGACTATCTCACGCTGGCGCTCATACTGGAGGAACTCGGGGCGGCCGACCAGGGCTTCGCCAGCATCATCAGGGGATGCTATACCGAATCCCCCAGGCTGATAGCCGAGTTGAGCGACGAACAACGGGACGAGTGGCTGCCGAAGTTCCTGGCGGACGACCTGTTCCTGCTGGGACTGGCCCGCACGGAGCCGGACGCTGGCACCGATTCTCACTACCTCTATGATGAGCCCGGGGCCTCCATACGCACCTTCGCCGAAAAGCGCGGCGACGAGTACGTGATCAACGGGAGCAAGCACTTCATCTCGAGCGGAGGAGTGGCCAAGCTCTATTTCCTCTACGCAAGAACGGACAAAAAGGGACCGATATCCACAAGTCTGAGCCTATTCCTCATGCCCCACGACGCCCCAGGTTTCTCCATAGGCAGATTCCACAACAAGCTCGGGAGAAGGCTGCTTCCCAACGCCGAGTTGGTGTTCGAGGATGCCCGCATCCCGGCCCGAAATCTGATCGGCGAAGAGGGCGACGCCTGGGGCTCAGAGGGTGAAGGCGGAGGAGGACCGCAGAAGGACTGGACAAAAACGGGCGCCGGGGCGGCTCCGCCTTTCGGGCTTCTGGGCGCCGCCGTGAACCTGGGAACCGTGCGGGCGTGCTATGAAGAGGCCCTGAACTATTCAAGGAACCGGTTCCAGGGCGGGAAGAAGATAATCGAGCACCAGCATGTCGCTATCAAGCTGGCCCAGATGAAGGTGCAGATCGAGGCAGCCAGGGCGCTCCTGTGGAAATCCGCCTGGTCCTGGGAGACCAAATACGACTATGATCCAAAGATGGGGATGTTGCTCAAAGCCTTTATCGACGAGATGGGCTTGAGTGTGGCCAATCACGCGGTGGGCATCTTCGGCGGTCTGGGCACCGCCGACGATGACGTGCTGATCCAGAAGCTGCTGAGGGACGTCTACACGTTCCTTCACGGGTTTGCCACGACGGATGTTGCCCTGATGATTGGCGCGCCAAGTGCCTAGCGGCGCAGAACAGACCTTTGTCAACTGCACGAACGGCGGTCCGATCCGGGTCCACGTGCAGGATGGACGCATCACCCGGGTGCGGCCCCTTGTCTTTGACGACACGGACGCCGCTTCTTGGAAACTCGAGGCCAACGGCGAGGAGTTCACCCCTCTCAGAAAGGCCTGCGTCGCCCCCTTCGCTTTGACCGAAAGGGCCAGGGTCTATTCGGAAGACAGGATCCTGTACCCCATGAAACGGGTGGATTTCGATCCCAACGGCGAGAGGAACCCCCAAAACAGGGGCAAATCTGGATACGTGAGAATCCCGTGGGACGAGGCGCTGGAGATCGTCTCCGGTGAAATGAAGCGGATCCGTGCCGACTACGGGCCCGAGGCCATCATGTCCAGGGCAGGTTCTCACCACAACTGGGGGAACCTGGGCTATCGCACGGGCGCATGGTCACGATTCTTCAATCTGATCGGATTCACGGATATCTTCGACAACCCAGACAGCTGGGAAGGCTGGCATTGGGGAGCCACTCACGCCTGGGGTTTCTACTGGCGACTGGGCAACCCTGAGCACTACGACATGCTCGAGGATGCTCTGAAGCACACCGAGTTGGTCATCCACTGGGGCAACGACCCCGATTCGACCCACGGCATCTACGGCGGCAACGAGTCCGCCCAGTGGCGTCTCTGGCTCAAGAAACAGGGCAAGAAACAGATCATCATCGACCCCTTCTACAACTATACGGGGGCGGCCGTGGGCGACAAATGGATCGCCTACCGACCCGGCACCACCGCGGCCATGGCCATGGCGATCGCCTCACGTGTGGCTGACGGAAGGCACGTACGACAAAGAGTACGTCTCCACCCGCACAGTGGGCTTTGAAGAGTTCAAGAAACAGATCATGGGCGAAGACGACGGTATCCCGAAGACGGCGGCTTGGGCCGGCGAGATAACCGGTGTTCCCCCTCGGACGATAACGGCGTTGGCCAGGGAATGGGCGTCAAAAAGGACGGCCCTCGCCGGCGGCACCAAGGGTGGAGAGGGCGGCTACTGCAGACAAGCATACGCTACAGAGTCCGCCAGACTGCTGGTATTGCTCCAAGCCATGCAAGGACTGGGAAAACCGGGCGTGAGCATCTGGGGGACCGCCAATGGACCTCCCTACAACGCCACCCTGGAGTTCCCGGGCTACGCATCCGGCGGGTTCAACCTGATAGCCGAGAAGCCGGCCGTGAACTCCGTGAAGCAGCGTGTGTATCGACTGACGGCTCCGGAAGCCATCCTCAGCCCTCCGCTCGAGTGGATCGGTGATGGTTTCTGCGGCAACTCGCTCGATCAGCAGTTCATCCCGCATACGTATCCCCTCCCCGGCTGTTCCGAGGTGAAGATGTTCTACCGTTACGGTGGTGCGTTCTTGGCCACCATGACGGATACCAATCGATGGGTGCGCATGTACCAGAGTCCCAAGCTCGAGTTCGTGGTCAACCAAGACTGCTGGTGGTGCACGGAGACCAGACTGGCCGACATCATCCTCCCGGCATGCACCAATCTCGAACGGGACGACATCAGCGAATGGGCCAGCTCCGGCGGATATTCACTGCACGCTTCCGGCAGCTGCAACCACAGGGTCATCGTCTACCAGCAGAAGTGCATCGAACCGGTGGGCGAATCCAAACCCGACTACGACATCTTCTGCGAACTGGCCCAGAGACTGGGAGTGGAGGAAGAGTTCACCGAAGGCAATACCTTCGAGCAGTGGATCGAGAAGATGTTCAACTGGTCCGATCTGCCCGACTACATCTCGTACGAGGAGTTCAAGAAGAAGGGATACTTCGTCGTTCCGCAGCTGGAAGATTACCAGTCGACACCCGCGTTGCGCTGGTTCGCCGAAGGAAGGCCCTGCGACACGCCCGACACCTCCAATCCCAAGAGGGATACCGACAAGAGCCGGGACTTGGGGACCTACAGCGGGAAGATCGAGTTCGTCTCCCAGAGCCTGCTCGAGCATATGCCCGACGATGACGAGCGACCTCCGTTGCCGCGCTATATCCCGAGCTGGGAAGGGCATACCTCAGAACTGGCAGGGAAGTACCCGCTTCAGCTTATCTCGCCCCACCCCAGGTTCTCGTTCCACACTCAGCACGACAATCACGTGCCCTGGATGTCGGAGATCCCCGGTCAGCGGGTGATCAAGGACGGATATGCGTGGCAGGTGGTTCGACTCCATCCCTCGGATGCGGAACCAAGGGGCATCCGGCACGGAGACATCATCAGGCTGTATAACGATCGCGGCTCCGTGTTGGGCATCGCCCAGATCACAGAGCGAGTACGACCCGGCGTGGTTCATTCGTATGAGGGGTCGTCCAGGTACGATCCGGTGGAGCCCGGCAAGGCTGGTAGCACGGATAGGGGTGGATGCGTGAACCTGTTGACTCCTTCGCGTATGGTTTCAAAGAATGTTCCTGGTATGGCACCAAACTCGTGTCTGATAGAGATAGCCAAGTGGGAAATATAATGCAGCCGATGATGCTGTCGACCAAGGTTTGGCCACTATGACTCGATATGGTATGGCAGTGGATATTGCCAAGTGCAACGGATGTTACAACTGCTTCTTGGCGTGCAAGGACGAGCACTGCGGAAACGATCATCTTCCCTATTCTGTCTCTCAGCCGATGACCGGACATTTTTGGATGAGGATCATAGAAAAGGAAAGAGGCACGTATCCGAAGATCAAGGTTGCCTACACAGCCGTTCCCTGCATGCACTGTGAATACCCAACGTGCGTGGAGGCATCATCCGAGGGTGCCGTGTACCAGAGAGACGACGGGATCGTCCTGATCGACCCCGGGAAGGCTCTAGGACAGAAGGAACTGGTCACGAGCTGTCCTTACCGGGTGATCTCCTGGAACGAGGAGAGCCGGGTCGCTCAAAAATGCACGCTGTGCGCTCATCTGCTAGATCAAGGTTGGAAAGAGCCGCGATGCGTCGAGGCCTGCCCTACCGGTGCCCTGGTCTTCGGGGACACGGAGGATCCCGAGAGCGAGATCTCCAGGCTGTTGGGCTCATATGAGACCGAGGCGCTACATCCCGAATACGGATTAGGGGAACGGGTGCGCTACATCGGGCTACCCAAGCGATTCGTGGCCGGTTCCGTCGTACTGGGCGACACCGACGAATGCGCGGTGGGGGTCACGGTGAGTCTGAAGGGAACCGGAACCGACCAGTCGGGGCCAGAGACTGTAGTAACCGACAGCTTTGGCGATTTTGAGTTCGAGGGTCTACCCGCGGACCGGTCTTATGAGGTGAGTGTCTCAGCTCCGGGCTACCAGAGCCAGGAATTCGCGGTCAAGACCAACAACGACCTCTATCTCGGAGATATCTTCCTCGTCAAGGCTACGTAGGGCTTGACGAGGAAGCCAGGCTAGAAGACCGAGATCACGTTCGCGAGGCTCGCGTCCGCGCCCTGGCGGGTTCTATCCCACTGGGGGCGCGGACACTGTTGGAAGACTGGGCCGAGTCGAGGCACCCGGCCCAGTCGCCATATCTCTCAGGCTCTAAGCGAGTGGGTCGACCCAAGCGTTGAAGCGCAGCCCGGAGGCCGGATCGTACTCCCGGGCGAAGGCCGCCGGGTACTTCTCACGCCACTCCTCCATGTCGGCCCCGGTCACCTTCTGCACCTCAGCCAAGAAGCCGCTGGTGGCCTGTCCGGCCGCGTGCTTGGAGGTAAGCCCCGCGGGAGTGATGGTGTTGATGGCACCTCCGCGGTCGAGCTTGCAAGGGATGATGAAGTCCGCCCTGGCCCCATGGTCGATGGAGATCACGCCCGGCATGATCCTCTGGAAGACCAGCGCGCCGCAGAGAACGCCGCCTCTCTCGTTGAAGACCTTGACGATGTCACCGTGCTTGATGCCGCGTGCTTCCGCGTCCGCCGGGTTCATCCAGCAAGGCTCGTACATAGTAGCCGTCGAACCCTTTGACCTTGCAGGTAGGGGCCTCTCTGGTCCAGGTGATGTCGTCACATTGCGCGTGAACCCGCCATCTGCCGTGGTTGGACATCACGAGCAGGGGATAGACCGCCGCTCTCCGGCTGGAGATCCTCTCGTCGTGAGTGATGCTCTTCTCGATCCACCGGGGCACGGGTGGTCTCTCGGTGTCGCCGGGGAAAGCCCTGGCCAGGCTCTCGGAATAGAACTCGAGCTTGCCTGTCGGCGTAGGCAGCGGATTCGCTACGGGATCAGCGTAGAACTCGAACAGACCCGCGGGCCTATTCTCCCAATCCGGATCCACGGGGATCACCCAGTAACCCTTCTCCTCGAACTCCTCCCAGCTCACGTGCTGATCGAATCCCATGCTGTCGAACACGGCCCGGATCAGCTCCGCGTTCGTCAAGCCCTCTGTCACGTCATCAAATCTGCCGAGTTTCTTCGCGACCTCGAGGACCGCCTCGTAATCGCTCTTGGACTCGCCGATCGGAGGAATGGCCTGCTTCATGAGCAGCAAGCTCTGGAAGCTGTCCCCGTCCCTGATGCACGGAGAGATGTCGTCAACTTCCAGAGTGGTGTTTGTCGGGCAGGATGATATCGGAGAACAGACAATCGTTTTCCAGCCACGGGTGCTGGGCCACGATGCATTCGATCTTCGGGTTCCTCATGGTATCGACGATATCGTTGCCGCAGTTCCAGCAGGTGGTCCGGCACGGGGTATCGGTCCAGATCATGTGGATCTCTGTGCCACCGTCCTCCTTGGGGATCGGGTAGGTGTATTTGACGTATTGGTCCGACGTGGGTACCTCATGACCTCCGTTGCCCCAAAAATGGACCGGCGGATTGTTGATCCCCTCTTCTATCAGCGTCTTGGGAAGGAGCTGCTTTCCCCAGGCCGTGGGGGTCGTCCTGTGGGGTTTCAGCAACCGTTCTCCGGCAACTGAGTTGGCAAGTCCCTGGAACATCCCCAAGTGGCCGGTGCCGCGCGCCATGATGTTCCTCGGCATCCCTTGGTACGCGATCTGAGCTTGGTGCACTCCCGGCTTGCCCAGCCCCTGCATCCCCAGCAGGATGACTTCCAGCCGAGCCGGCTCGTGGGAGAGCGGTCCGCGGGCCATACCGCCGCCGAAGTAGTGACCGATGGTGACGGTCTTCTTGGCCCAGTCTCTCGCCAGCGCCTTGATCGTCCATTCCGGAACGCCACACTTGCCAGAAGCCCACTCCGGAGTCTTGGGAACGTCGTCTTCCTCTCCCATGACGTAGGCTTTCACCTTGTCGAAACCGACCGTGTGCGTCTCGACATACTCCTTGTCGTAAGTCCCTTCCTTGATCCACACGTACATGATGGCCAGCTGAAGGGCGGCGTCGGTGTTGGGGAGGATAGGGATCCATTTGTCGGCATGGATGGAGGCGGCGTAGTTGAGGTCGGGGCAGATATAGACCTGCTTGATCCCGATCTCCGACCAGAAATAGCAGAGACGGCTGGCGAGCTGTCCCCGAAAGCCCCAAGGCGTCGTCTCCGGGTCGCCACCCCAGACCACCACCATGTCGCTGTTTTCGCAGATGTCTTTCACGATGTTCTCGGCGGGAGCCATCATGCCGATGAGGCCCGACCCCCACACGTGCTTGCTTCCCCAGTACCAGCCTTCCCAGCTGTCGGGGTTCCGGACTTGCTGCGTGAACCCTCCCATCTTGTCGAGAAGGAGGGTCGAGCAGCCGTGGGGGGCATGGACCATCTTGCACTCCCCGTGCCCGTCGCCCTGCACGAGGACTCCCAGCGGCCCGTACGTTTCGTGGATCCTCCTGACCTCGCCCGCGATGAGCTCGGCGGCCTCGTCCCAGGAGATCCTGACGAACTTGCTGGTGCCTCGGTTCTGCGGTGTTGCGCTCGCCCTGCGGGTCCCAGTCCACGCGCTTCATCGGGTACTTCACGCGGTTGGGCGAATAGACCCTCTTCTTGTAGGCCAGGCTGAAAGGTGACGGCACCGCTTTCATCAGCGGCCCCAGGGTCTTGCCGTTCTTCGTGATCTTCCAGGAGTTGAATGCCCCGGAGTCATACTTCGAATCGTAGTGCAGCGGCCTGATCCTGATGATCCTTCCGTCTTTCACGTCCACCGCGCAGGGAGCGGCCCCGAAAATGCCGCCGCTAAGCCCGAGGGCCTTGATCACCGTCTTTTCGGTGGCCTGTGGGACACCCTCCCCCGAGCGCGATTTGTCCTGCTGAAGCCCCGGTTCTTGTTTGTCGGATGCCACGTGATTACCCCTTGTCAAGAATCCAGCTCGGTTTCAAACAACGGAGAACAAACGGAGAGCAAACGACCGCCCCGCCGATCCGCCGGCGGGCGTTTCGGTAACAGGCCGGGCGACCGCGGCGTTCGACCGGCGACGGACCTCCGGGAAATGTCAACGTACCTTGCTCTGCTGAGCGAGTGCAACCTCATATCTCATTGGCGACCCGCCAGCCCGCGGCCGTGGCATCGGGGATGAGACCCGGATCCTCGCAGTCCCCGATCGCGTACACCTCCGGCACCTGTCCCCTGAGACTCTCCAGCAGCGCCGTGTTTTCCGAGAAAGGCAGCACACAAATGACGTTGTCGGCCTCGAGGAACCGCGCCTCTCCCCCCTTGGTCACGAGCCTCAAACCTTGTTCCGTGATCTCCACGAGCTTCGCGCCCTCTATCAGCGTGACGCCTTTCTTCTCGAACCAATAGAAGAGCCGGGTCTTCCGCTCCGGGTACATGGCTTTGCCAAGCTCTCCCTCGGTGTCTACGATGGTCACCTGACGGCCTCGCTTGGTCAGGAACTCGCCCAACTGGCATCCCTGGATGGCACCGCCGACGATCACCGCCTTCTTTCCCACGGGCATCCAGAATCTGGTCAAATCACGGAGAAGCTTCGGCCCCATAACCCTCAGGTAGAACCTTAATGTTCCGTAGAGGTCGCTGCTCTTGATGACCCGCCGGCCATCGATGCCGGCGACCTCCGGCAGCGTGGGATTGCCCCCGGCCGCGATGATGACCACATCCGGCTTGGCCGCGGCGACGTCGGAAACGCCGAATTCCTTGCCCAGCTTGACGTCGATCCCAAGCTTCTTCACCTGCTTTCTAAAGAAGCGAAGAAACTCGGGCAGCTCTTCAAGTTCGGTCCCTTTGACCATGGCCGCAAGTGGCACCGCCCCACCGAGATATGGGCCTTTCTCCCACAAACTCACCCGATGCCCCCGGAGCGCAGCCACTCTCGCCGCCTGCATGCCGGCGGGCCCGCCGCCCACCACGAGCACCCGCTTCTTGATCGTTGCGGGCGTCACCTCGTACTGGTCGGTGCCGAAGCAGGCATTGATCCGGCACTTCCTCGGCACGTTGTAGTCCTTGCTGCAATTGCCGCAATGCGTGCAGGGCTGGATGTCGTCAAACCGACCAGTGCGGACCTTGTTCGGGTACTCCGGGTCCGCGAAGATGCGCCGGTTGATGCCTATCAGGTCGGCCTTGCCCTCTCGCAAAGCCTTCTCGCCCGAGTCGGCGTCGAACCCGCACACCGTCATCACCGGGATCGATACCACTTGCTTGATGGCCGCGGCCAGCGGCAGGTTGCACCGGAATCCATGGTGACTCCAGTCCATCTCGAGGGGAAACTCGCTCAGCGGGATGTGGGGCTCCGGATAGAACAAAGTGTCGCTCAGATACGAGCCCTGATGCATGCCCACCCAGTGAGAGCGTACATGCAGCGAGTCTGCACCTGCCTCTTCCCATATCCGGGCCAACTGTTTGTTCTCGTCGAGGCTCAGGCCCCTCTCGCCGACCCCGAACTCGATCCCGTTCATGAACACCTGTAAGGGGAAATCCTGGCCGGCTCGTTTCTTGATCTCGCGGATCACGGCGAGTGGAAAGCGCGTACGGTTCTCCATGCTCTGGGGCCCGTAGATGTCGTCCCGCCGGTTCCAAAAGCGGGACAGGAAGCCGTCGAAGAGGTGGTCGGCGCCCGTATGGAGCTCGAGGCCGTCGAACCCGGCCTCGCGCACGCGAACGGCGCAGGCCGCGTATCTGTCGATCAACTCCTCGATGTCGGCGATGGTGAGTGCCTCGGGCGGCTCGTCCTCGTGCACGTCGAACACGGACGAGAAGGTCACCGATGAGGCTGCCACCCTCCTCGCGATCGTGTGATAAGGGCCGCCCCAGGGCCCGCGATGGTAGAACTGCACGAAGACCGGGCATCCGTGCTTGTGAATCTCAGCCGTCAGCCCCCGCATGTCTTCGATGTACTTGTCGTCGTCCACACGAAAGCGCCGGTCGCCCTCCTCGGCCAGGGGCCACTCCATGGCCGGCGTCTCGACGATTATCAGGCCCGCCCCGCCTTTTGCCACCGCTCCGTAGAAAGCTTTGGCGATGCTGCCGCAGCGTTGCTCGCCGGAATCGAAGAAGTAGGTCTGCGCAGCCGTCTTGACGATCCTGTTCCGCAATTGCACCTTGCCGATGTTGAACGGCGAAAACAGGTGCTCGTACTCAGGATGTGCCATCAGCGCCCCCCGCGCTCGCTTTGAGTGAAGCCCTCCGCGACTCTCGGCGTCTAATCCACTAACTTGGCGGCAAGATGTCCGTCATGGATAGCGTCGAAGATCTTACGCGGCCTGACACAGTCGCCCGCTTCGAGGACTCTGAGCTTGGGATCTGTCATCAAGTCATCGATGAGCTCCCTGTTACGTCTAAAACCAGCGGCGAGCACGACTGAATCAGCCAGGATCTTCGTCTTTCTTCCAGATCTGTCGACCACTGTAACACCATCGTCCGTCACGGCTTCCAGGCGCTTGCCGGTGTGGACTGAAATCTTGAGACCGTCGAACCGCCCTTCGTAAACCAACTTCTCGTCGAAGGTTATGTTGTTCATGAACGTGTCCAGCATCTCGACAAAGACGACTTCTTTACCTTGCTCGGCCAAGAAGAGCCCTACTTCCGTTCCCACGATCCCGCCACCGATGACGGCCACGGTCTGTCCCAGCCGAGCTTCGCCGCGGAGAACCTGAGATGCGCCGGTCACGTTCTCGGCGGTGATCCCGGGAACGTCTTCCAGAGCCAGGGGGGTTGCGCCGGCAGCGACGATCACCGCATCGAAGCCTGCGTCCCTGATGGCGCCGGGGGTCGCCTCTTCCTTGACCACGTTGATCCCGAGCTTGTCGAGCTGCGTGGTGAAATAGGCGATGAGCGGCCTCAGGTCAGGAGCCTTGAATTCCGGGATCGAGGCCTCGAGCAGAGCACCCCCCAGTTCCCGCTTTTCATATAGCGTGACCTGATGACCTTTCAGCGCACAAACCCTCGCCGCTTCCATCCCGGCCGGTCCGCCGCCGATCACTGCGACGTTCTTCGGCTCTTCTGCCGGAACGATCTTGAACAGGTCCTCGCGGCAGACGGCGACATTCACCGAGCAGGAGACGGTCTTGGCCAGATGGTCGCCTCGGGCCAAGCAACCGTCGTTGCAACGGATGCAAGGCCTGATGTCCTCCGGTCTTCCTTCTATGGCCTTCCGGGGCCACTCCGGGTCCGCCCATAGAGGTCTCCCCAATCCGATGAAGTCCCCTTTCCCGTCCGCCAGGATCTTTTCCGCCAGATCGGGAAGATTGATCGACCCCGAAGCGATGACCGGTATCTTGACGTGCTTCTTCACGGCCTCCGCGGCCCACACGTTCCGCGCCAAAGGCATTCCCATCGGACTCACTTCATGGATCGTCTGGTGATGGTTGCCTCCCGACACGTGGATGGCGGCGACCCCCATGGTCTCGAGACGCCGGGAGAGCTCTATGGTCTCTTCGATCGTCGTGCCATCCGGCTCGTAATCGGTGCCACTCAGCCTCACGCAAACGGGATACTCCGGCCCAACCTGGCATTTGATCTCCGCGATCAGCTCTAGCAAGAAACGCATGCGGTTTTCCAGCGAACCGCCGTACCAGTCCGTCCGCTTGTTGGTCCGCGGGGAGAGGAAGTTCGAGATGAGATAGCCGTGGCAGGCGTGAATCTCGATCATGTCGAAATCTGCGTTCTGGGCCCGCTTCGCAGCCTGGCCGAATGCCTTGACGATCTCGAGTATCTCTTCGAAAGTCAAGGCATCCGGCGCCGGGCAGCCAGCCGCGTAAAGTTCCTCCCACGGGAACCGACGAGGCTGCTTTCGGCTTTTCGAGCGTGAACCGCTGCCGGCCCGCATGTGATATCTGGATGGCCGGCTTCGCCCCGCTGGCACGGATGGTATCTGCGAGCAGAGAAAGCCCAGGGATATGATCCATGCGAGCTATGCCAAGTTGGCAGGGTGAGGCCCTGCTGGCATCGTTGTCGACCCATGCATACTCGACTATCACCATGCCGACGCCGCCCGAAGCTACCTCCCGGTAGTATCGGAGCAGCCGGTCCGTGACGGACCCGTCCGGATTGGCCAGTCCCGTATGCTGGGGTGCTTTGAGCACCCGGTTCTTGAGCCTGACATTGCCTATCCAGCCCGGCTCCGACAACCTGGGAAAGCTAGCTTGCATGAGGCTATCCTACTTCTGCAGTTTCTCGATGCTTTGGAAAGTGGGGCTCGCGAAGATCTTGGCCAGGCAGGCACCACTCTCTTGCATCTTGGCCTTGCCTACGGCGTAACAGGCGCAGAAAGCCACTTCCATCAGCTCCTCGTCGGTGGCACCGGCTGCCTTCGCGTTGCAGGCCTGCGGCAGCACGCCATCCCAGTGGTTCTCCATCATGTAGCAGGCGACGAGGATGAGGTACCTCGTCTTGGGATCGAGGATCCCGCGGTCGAGCAGCTGAGTGAGTTGGTTGTGAGCGAAAGTGGAGAGCATCTCCGGTTTGTGTTCCTTGTAGAAGTCGAGAGTCGGATCATCCGGCGGCTTGCCGTATCCGGGCCTCTGCTTCGTCCAGGGACTCGAGGATCTCGTCGGCCGTCTTCGCGGCCTTCATTGCGGCGACTACTTCCACCTCTTCTGGTCTTGGCATCGGACACTCCTTCGTCGAAATTGACTTTCTTTGAGTTTGCGCTTTGCGATAACTCCCCGCATCGTCAGGGACCAAGCGTGCGCCTACCACGCGCCGACTTTCGATCCCACGCGTCGATCACCGCGACCCGTGTCTCGGGCTGACTGGCTACATAGTAGTCTGGGGCCCGCGCAAGGACGACACTTCGCGAGAACTTTTCATGGTTGGAGCGAAGTATGACAATGGCGTATAGGTGTCCTTTGCGATGCGGGACCCGACGCCACTTCTCCGGCGGACGCCTCTTACGCCCTCGCATGCCTCCCGCGGCCGTCCCCATTACAGACTCTCATCCACGACCTGGGCGTCGGGCTTCAGCGCCTTGGCGGTGCGCTCCACTCCCGCCTGTTCGTCCGGTGCCAGCTCCCATTCCACGATTCCTTGCACGCCTTTCCTGCCGAGTACGACAGGGACCGCCATGCTCAACCCGCTTTGTCCGTACTCACCGTCCAACACCGTCGAGCAGGGAAAGATCTCTCCAGTGTCTTGAAGCACGGCGCGAGTCAGGGCCGTCAGACCGATGGCGCAGCTCCACCCGGCGGTCCGGCCGGCCAGCAGTTCCTGATAGCTTTTCAAGATAACGGCAGCACGTGCGTAGATGTCCTCTTTCTCCTCCCCGCTGAACGAGACCGGCCGACCGTCGATGCGCACCGAGCTGAACACGAGCACCTGGGTGCGGCCGTGCTCCCCGATGACCGTGGCCTCCACCTGGCTGACCTTGACCCCCTTGGACCGGGCCACCAACTCGCGGAACCGGAGTGAGTCGTTGATCGAGTAACCGACCACTTGGTGACGGTCGAAGTCCCCCGCGCGCCACGTGGCGTAGTTCATGTGATCCACCGGGTTGGTGACCGTGATCACGAAGGCACCAGGAGAGTACCGTTTGACTTGACGGGCTATGTCGCGCACCACCGGCAGGTTCTTGTAGAACATCTCCATACGATCGGTGATGAAGTCCTGATGCACTCCGGCGGCGTTGATGACCACGTCCGAGCCAGCCAAGTCCTCGAACTCCCCCGCCTTGACTCTCACATCGAGCCCCGAGACCGCTGTGCCGAGGTCCATGGCGTGGTGCTGCAGCACATTCCGGCGGATGTCTATCATCACGATCTCGTCCGCCAGCCCCGAGTCGGCGATATGAAAGGACGTTGGCGAGCCGACCGAACCGGCGGCGCCTATGATCGTGACCTTCATCGCCTATGCCTCCCCTTGTTTCAATGTTCTTACTAGACGAAACGCTGGACCAGGGCGTCGATCAGCGTGTCGACATTCTCTTCCGTCAGGCCGAGTCGGCTACACTCGGCCTCGGCGCGCGCCCGAAACGACGAGACCTCCATGTCGTCCAGTCCTGCGAACAACCCCAGTCGCCTGCCGACCATGTACGTGCGCTGCGACTCCGGCGCTAGCGCAAGGAACCGCTTCGCGGTAGAGATCATCGTACCGCGGCGCGTGGCCAAGTCGCCGTTAAGATCCTGGATCAGCGCATACGAGGTATTCGAGGCCCAGGCCCCCGACCTGTTCCGGGAACCGGATGCGGAAGAAGCCCTTGTCGGCGAGTTTGTGAAAAAGGCCGGACGGGAAGTTCTCCTTGGTTTCCTCCTGATTCGCTATCCGCGCGGCGAGGGGCGCCACTTCAGCCGCGGCAAAAGCCCGCATCTCTTTGCGGATCTTCAGGGCTTCGTCCGGGAGGATCATGTCGTGATACAGGACGTCCTGCATCCGCTGAGGCAGCCGGCTCATCGTGCTCCTTTCGAGGAATGGTGCCTCCAGGTTACAACCCCAGTGCCCGACGCGCTCACGGGGCGGGGGGCAAGAACGGCTGATACATCATCAGGGCTCGGTTGGCCGCCACAAGTTCCTCGCTGGTGGCGGAGGTGAGCGGGTCGTACCCGATTCGCCATAACTCGTTCTGCCGGACGTAGACGCCGGGGCCTTCATGGGTCATCCGGTGGGCGCGCTCTTCGATCCGATACTCCACGAGCCTCGGCATCGGCGCAGTCCAGCTTCCCACGAGGTGCGAACCTGTGAGCGCAACCGATAGTCGGTGCGGTTCCAGCGTGTTGTTCTCGATCTGCAGATCCAGCGCCGGCCACGCGCAGGTTGCGCCGCTGCCGAAGGGCTGAGTGCGCTGCGCATCGGGAAAGACATCGTAGCTGTGCCGCCAACGCTCCACGATCGAGAGCGGCGTGTGCAGCGTCATCCAGTAGAGCAGGTTGGTCATCTGGCACAACCCGCCGCCGAGCCCGGCGGTGATGCGGCCGTGCTCGAGCACCATCCCGTCCACGAAGCCTCGGCGACGGGACGGCTTGCCTACCTCGCGCCAGAACGACAGCCTCATGCCCGGCCGCAGCACAATGCCGTCCAGGCGGCTGACGGCCAGTTGCAGGTTCACTATCTTGTTGCGCTGGAGCGTCTCGACGAGACCCGACAACGGCCGGACCAGCGGCGTCTGATGCTCAGCGATGACGAAGCCGAATGGTTCGGGCAAACGGGCCACGCGGAAATCGATCCCCCGCTCGCGCCATTGCGCCTCGCGCCGGAGCCTGCGGAATGAGGGACCGAGCACCATGCGCGCGAGTGTTACGCCGCGCGAGACCACCGAGCGGGGACCGCCTTCTCCCTGGTGCTTACCGTGCGAGAAACCGGCGAGCATCGGTGCCCAACTGGACCAAAAGATCGGGCGCCTAGTCGCTCGTGGGCAGATGCAGGTACATCGACTGGATACCCACCCGACCAGGCCCTGTGAAGCGGTTCCAGATCATCTTCCCGCTACCGCCCAAGAGGCCGGTCTTCAGGCCGAACACCTGGACATCCATGCGCACGCTCTCATCTCGATAGACCCAGCCTCCGGGCTCGATATCGATCTGTTCATTGGGGGCCAGCACCCTCTCGAAGACGTTGCCGTAGCCGTGAAGCCATAGCACACCTTCCTGGTGTCCGGC
>CAVVNF010000029.1:0-31149 GCA_963749535.1 uncultured Thermoleophilia bacterium
ACTGCAGCACCCAGGTTCGCAAGAGACCGTGCCTGCGCATGGCGGGACGGACTTCGGGTGGTACCGTGCCTAGATCCTCGCCCACGAGCACGGTCCGGTGACGCTGTGACTCCAGGCAGAGGACTGCATAGAGCTCTTCGGCCGGGTACCTCACATACGCGCCGTCCTCGGGCCGAGAGCCGTCGGGCACCCAGAACAGACGGTGCAGGGACATGACATGGTCCAGCCTCAGGTAGCGGGCGTGGCGCATCTGCTGACGAACGCTCGCCGCGAAGTACCGATGGCCGTCGTCGCGTATCCGCTCGGGGTGGAGCGGCCGGAAGTTCCAGTCCTGGCCCAGAGTGAAGAAGTCATCGGGCGGTGCGCCTCCCGAGACACCGTCCACGAAAAGTGAAGGCCAGCGCCATGTGTCGTAGCCGCCGGGATGTACCCCTAGAGGCATGTCGAGGAACAAACCTGTGGCCCCGGGTCCGTCCGAGTGGCCGCTGGGGGCCGCGATCCCCCGGCCTCCTGCGCCATGCCCCTCGCAACCGACCTTGCCGGACAGGGCTCCCAGCTGTTCTTCCATCCTCCACTGACAGAACAGGTGGTACAGACGAGCCGGCTCGTCGAAGTCGCCGGGCTCGGGCGTGCGTTGCCGCTGCGCGACAGGCCACTCCCGCCAGTCCGTGGCCAGCTTCTCGGCGGCGGCCCGGAATCGCGCATAAGCCTCCACCTCAGGCCGGTCGTGGACGAACGCCTCAAATGCCGTCTGCACCGCCGAACCTGGGTCGACAAAGAAGTGGAGTGCGAGCGCCTCAAGGACGCTTCGCTTCAACGCCATCGCCCGCCGGTAGTCAACAGTGGTCATCGCCCTCAACTCGGTCAATTCTTGCCGGAAGGGAGCAGAACTCACAAGCTCGCGAGCCGCAGCGCAAGATCCCGACGACACCAGACTTTCCACGTCCAGAAAGAGCTCGTTCCAAAAGAGACGGCTCACTGGACGGTAGGGCGCCGGCTCGAAAGGCCGGTCCAGGTAGGTGGCCAGAAGAGGCAGCGTGGCGACTACGTCGCCGCCCCGGTCGTACGTCCATCGCTGAAGCATGGCGAGGTCGCCCAAATCGCCCACGCCCCAATCCCTGTCGCTTCGCAGGGCGTAGAGCGGGGCGAAGACTCCCCAGCGACGCTCGGTGAGTCTGCTCCGCGTCCGGGAACACCGGCATCGCCTCAGGCGACCAAGCCCCCCGGGGGCCGAGATCAGCGTCGATTCGGCAGTTCCGGAGCCTGTCTCCACTCGCAACTCGTGCCATCCAGCGGCAGGCGGCTTCGCGAACCGCTCAAGAGTTTCAGGGGAAGGCTGTATTCGACGTAGCGTCTTCCATCGATGCTTACACGTTGCCGCACCGGGAGTGTTGACGCGTCGATCTCCGCGCGCCGGTGTTCCCCATCCTCCAGAACGAGCTCCACCATCAGGTGGCCGCCGTGGCCGCCTCGGGAGCCAGCAAAAGCGTCGCCCCTGGCCCCATCCTCCTGCACACGCAGGCTCGTCGTAGGCCAAGCCCCATCCCACGCCACGATCACCGGCTCGAGGACACGCCCCCAGACCTCCCGCCCCCGGCGGAGGATCGCCCGCTCGATCGCGGTTTCACTGGGCGAGGCGTCGCGCCTGTTCCCTGACCGGCGGCCTCTCGCCGGATCCTCAAGCGGAGCCCCCAGGGCCCGCAACACGCGAATAACGGCCTCAACCGGCGATGCCTTCCACCGCCCCCGGGAATCGCGGTAGACGGTCTCCACCCCATATAGCCTGGCCAACTCCAGGAGCGGACCCGCTACAGCCCCCGTTGGGTGTCCCGCGGAGTGCGCGGCGGTGTGTCTCGCGGCCTGTGTCGCGGAGGACTCCCTATGTTTCGGATGACTATCCATCGGCAACTACAACTTTACCCGTCCGGGACGAAAAACGACGCGAGGAGGGCACCGCAGTGAGGATGGCGTGGCCACGTGGCGCGGCCGTGCTGGCACTGAATCCTACTCTTGATGTCAGCTATGAGGTGGAGCACCTCGTGCCCGGCGAAAAGGTGGCATCGAGCCATGCCCGTTTCTACCCAGGCGGGACGGGCGTCAACGTGGGCCGGGCGCTCCGCTTGCTGGGGACGCCGGCTTTGACATGCCTGATCATCGCCGGCGAAGTGGGTGCGATATTGCAGCGTCTCGCGGCGCGCGAACTGGATGAGCCCCGTTTCGTCGCCATACCGGGCGAGACCCGAATCAATTGCACACTCGTCGAGAAAGACCAAAGCACCCAGTACGAGATCGACGGCATGGGGCCAAACGTGAGCCCCTCAGCCCTCCAGGAGATAATAAGCCAATTCCTGGCAGGCTCCGAAGGTTGCTTGGGAGTGCTCACCGGCTCGGTGGGGAGCGGCGTGCCGGATACGATCTATGGTGAACTGGTCGACCGGCTGCGCTCGCGGGCCGCGGAGGCCGTAGTGGACGCCAAGGGTCTGATCCTGGCTCACGCCGTCGAGCACAAGCCCTTCTTGATCAAGCCCAATCGGGCAGAGTTCGCGGAGTTGGTCGGCAAGCCCATGCCGACGCTGGCCAAGGTCGCGCATGAGGCGCGTGCGGTTCAGGCGCGTGGCGTCCGCTTCGTCTGCGTCTCCTTGGGAGAAGACGGGGGCGCTCCTGGCCGGACCTGATAACGTCTACTACGCGCCGGCGCCTCGGATCAAGGTGCGGTGTACGGTGGGAGCGGGGGACTCCATGGTGGCGGGCCTCACCTCGGCGTTCGCCCGACACGCCTCGCCCGCGGAGGCGCTTCGCCTCGGGGTGGCGTGCGGCAGTGGGACCGCGGAGAAGCCGGGCACCCAGCTCTTTGATCCCGGCGACGTCAAGCGGCTCTCGGCGCAGATAGAGGTCCGCGAGCTCGACGCGTGAAGGTGTGAGGTCGACCTGGAGGTGGTCACGTGAGTCCGCAGCCCCGCTACGCCGTTCCGACCGTTCCAGCCGCCCTCAAGGGGCTGGTGGAGCTCGCCCTCGACATGCGCTGGTCGTGGAGTCATTACGGCGACGAGCTGTGGGAGAAGCTCGATCCCGGGCTCTGGGACGTCACCCACAACCCGTGGCTCCTTCTCCAGACCATCTCGCAGACCAGGCTCGAGGAGTTCGCCCGCGATCCTGATTTTCGTAAACTCTTGCATCACCACCTGGCCTCCCGGCGCGAGACCCTTGAGGCCCGAACCTGGTTCCAAGAATCGTACCCCAGCTCGGCTGAGGGTGCGTCTGCCCTCGGTCCAGTCGCGTATTTCAGCATGGAGTTCGGGCTGAGCGAGGCCCTCCCCCTCTACAGCGGCGGCTTGGGCATCCTGGCCGGCGACTTCCTCAAGGCCTCCAGCGACCTCGGCCTTCCGGTAGTCGGCGTCGGCCTTCTGTACCAGCAGGGCTTCTTCCGTCAAGCGCTCGATGCTCAAGGTGGGCAGATCGAATTCTTCCCTTTCAACGACCCCGGCCAGCTGCCGATGATGCCGGTGCGCGACAGCGACGGTGAATGGCTGAGCGTCACCCTCGAGCTGCCTCGGCGCACGGTTCGGCTGCGCGTGTGGGAGGTGCAGGCCGGGCGGGTGAAGCTCTACCTGCTCGACACCAACGACCCCACCAACAGCCCGGCGGACCGTGGCATCGCCAGCGAGCTCTACGGCGGCAGCCCGGAGATGCGCCTCCAGCAGGAGATGGTGTTGGGTATCGCCGGCTGGCGGGTGCTCCGGGCGCTGGGGATCGCACCGCAGATCTGCCACCTCAACGAAGGCCACGCCGCCTTGGCCGTCCTGGAACGCGCCCGGGACTTCATGGACGACAACGGAGTGCCCTTCGAGGTGGCGCTCACCGCTACGAGAGCCGGAAACCTCTTTACCACCCATACGCCCGTGGAGGCCGGCTTCGACCGCTTCCCGCCCAGTCTCGTGAGCGAGTACCTGGGTGGTTACGCGGCCAAGCTCGGCCTCGGGATGCCGGACTTGCTCGCACTCGGCCGCAGCGCGGAGAGAGCTGACGCGACCTCGGAGGAGCCCTTCAACATGGCGTACCTTGCCATCCACGCGAGCGGGGCAGTTAATGGAGTGAGCCGGCTGCACGGCGAGGTGAGCCGCCGGCTGTTCCAGCCGCTGTATCCGCGCTGGCCGGAGAAGGAGATCCCCGTAGGCCACGTTACGAACGGGGTGCACGTGCCTTCCTGGGATTCGCCCGACGCCGACGATCTCTGGACCAAAGCCTGCGGACCGGACCGCTGGCTGGATGGAATCGGTGGGCTGGGGGACAAGATCCGCCGGCTGGACGACCGCGAGTTGTGGCAGTTCCGCAACACCAGCCGGCACAAGCTGGTCATGATGGCGCGGGAGCATGTCACCCGCCAGGGCCCGGTTGCGGGTAGCCTCGACACCTTGGGCCACGACGTCTCCTGCCTCTGCGACCCGGATATCCTGACCCTCGGCTTCGCCCGGCGTTTCACCGAATACAAACGCTGCAACCTTCTGCTCCACGATATGGCCAGAGCCGAAAGCATCCTGTGCGCGGACGGCGGGAAGGTGCAACTGGTCATGGCCGGCAAAGCGCATCCGGCGGACGCGCAGGGCAAAGCGATGATCCGGGAGTGGACGGACTTCATAGGTCGCTGCAACGTCCGGCCGCACGTGATATTCCTCGTGGACTACGACATGGCTATCGCCGAACACCTGGTCCACGGCGTGGACGTGTGGTTGAACACGCCCCGGCGCCCGTGGGAGGCCAGTGGCACCAGCGGGATGAAAGTGCTGGCCAACGGCGGGCTCAACCTCTCTGAGCTTGACGGCTGGTGGGCGGAGGCGTACGCACCGGAGGTCGGCTGGGCGATCGGCGACGGCAAGGAGCACGACCCGGCCTGGGACGCGGCCGAGGCCGAGCAACTCTACGATCTTCTGGAGAACCAGGTGATTCCCGAGTTCTACGACCGGGACGGGGAAGGTATCCCCCGCCGCTGGGTGGCCCGAATACGCGAGAGCATGGCCCGGCTGGCGCCCATGTTTTCCACCAGTCGCATGGTCAACGACTACGTGGACGGTTTCTACCTGCCGGCGTCAGCCGCCTACGTGCGACGCAGCGCCAACGGCGCGGCGGAGGCAAAGGACATCGTCGGGTGGGAAAAAGCCCTCGACGAACAGTGGCAGAACGTGGGCTTTGTGGATTACCAGGCTACACACGAGACCGCGCCGGGGGGCGGCGACTATTCCTTCCGCGCCCAGGTGAGGCTGGGGGCTCTGCCGCCCAGCGCAGTACGCGTGGAACTCTACGCCGAGCCGCGCGAAGGCGGCGATACCAGCCTAGCGACGGCCGGACAGACTCTCCAGAGCGGGCGCTCAGGCGTGCCCGAGGTGCACCGCTTGAGTCTGGCGTCCCCATCGATTGGCGAGAGCGGGCCGAAGCCCGACTTATACACCTATGAGACTTCGCTACCGGCGACGAGGCCCGTGGAGGACTACACGCCCCGAATAGTCGGCGGGCACCCAGCGGCGCTGGTACCGTTGGAAGCGACTCACATATGCTGGCGGAAATAGAAACGTCACGGTGGTTTGATCCCTCGCTGGGCCAGGTAGGCGCCCCGGTCCCGGGGACTAGAGAGTGACGCCCTCAGGCTACGCCGGACGGCCCGTTTAGGCCTTCTGTTGGGGAGTTGGTCGAGGGCCGTATCGCCGGCACAGGGGCGTGCGGTACACTCGCTCTCGTACCAGTCGGACTGCTCCGGGACGTCGAGGAGAGCCAGTGGCGCCAGCAGCTCCCATTCCGCATATGTTCTTCCTCAGCGACATCCTCGGCCACTCGGTCTTCGACGGAGCGGACCGGAAGGTGGGGGTGCTGCACGACGTAGCCGCATACATGGGGCCCACCTTCCCTATCATCACGAAGATCCGGGTGCGCACCCCGCGGGGCGAGGGCGGCAGGCGAAAGCTCCTGTTCGTGAATTGGACCGACGTACTGGGGATGGAAGGCCCCAACCTGATCCTTAAAGGATCCCTCCCGCTGGACGATCCTCCGCTCCACGAGCGCGAACTGCTGCTTTGGAAGAACGTGCTGGACAAGCAGATGGTGGACGTAGAGGGCCGCAAGGTGGTGCGGGTGAACGACGTGGCCATGGGGACTATCGGACGCACCGCCAGGGTCACGGGCGTGGCCATCGGCGGGGCAGCCGATCCTCAGGCGTCTCGGTTTCCTGCGTTTTGCCAGGCTGCTTCCCTTCGTGGGACTGCGTGACACAATCGTTCCGCTGGGAGTCTGTCGTCCCCCTCGACTATACGGCCACCAGCCTGCAGCTCAACGTCCAGATGGAGAGACTGGCGAAACTCCACACCGCCGACCTCGCCCAGATCCTGAGCGAGATGAGCCAGTCCGAGCGCTCGATGGTCTTCGATTCCTTGGACGACGACACGGTCGCCGACATCATCGAGGAGTTCGAGCCGAAGGAGCAGGCCGAGCTGCTGGAGGCCATCGAGGACGACCGGGTGCCGGACGTCGTCGCCGCCATGGAACCGGATGACGCGGCCGATATGCTGCAGGAGCTCACACCGGAAGAGACTGCCGACATCCTCGAGCAGATGGAGGAGGACGAGGCCGAGGACGTCAAGGAGCTTATGGAGCACGAACGCGACTCGGCCGGCGGAATCATGACCTCCGAGTTCGTGGCGGTCCCGGTGGGACTCACCGCCGCGCAAGCGCTTGAGGAATTGCGCGTCAGCACAGCCGAGCTGCCGGCGGAGAACACCTTCACGGTCTTCGCGGTGGACGAGCACGGCGGGCTGAGCGGGGTCACCAACATGCGGGACATCCTGGTCGCCGCCCCGGACACGCTGCTTTCGACCATCATCCACACGCACCCGGTGAGCGTGCAGACCGACGACGACGCGGAAGATGCGGCGCGCTTGGTGGCGAAATACGACCTTCTCGCCCTTCCGGTGCTTGAACAGAACGAACTGGTCGGTATAGTGACCGTGGACGACGCCCTCGACGCCCTGCTGCCGCCCGATTGGAGGGAGCATCTTCCCCGTGAACGTTAGGCGCACATGCGAGAGTGATCCCGATGGATCCGACCCCCACGAAGCCACCAGACACCGGGGGCGTTCCAGGCTCGCCTGTCGCTGGGACGGGTGGGGCGCCGCAGCCTGACCAAGGCCGGCGCCGCGGTCGCATCCGGCCGGCGCGGAAGCCTTCCGCCAATCGAGAGAGGTTCCTAAGGGTTCGCACCGTCTTCGGTCGCGTCATCGCGCGCAACCGCATCCTCCTGCTCCTCGCCGTGATCGGACCGGGGATCATCACGTCCAACGTGGACAACGACCCGGGCGGCATCACCACCTATTCGCTGGCCGGCTCCCACTACGGTCTTGGACTGCTGTGGATGATGATCCCCATACTCATCGCCTTGATCGTCATCCAGGAGATGTGCGTGCGGATGGCCATCGTCACCGGCAAAGGGCTCGCCGACCTCATCCGCGAGAACTTCGGCATCAAGATGACCTTCTACATCTTGATCGCGCTGCTGGTCACCAACATGTTCAACACCATGTCCGAATTCGCCGGGGTGGCGGCGGGGGCGGAGCTTCTCGGACTCACCAGGTACGTGATGGTCCCCATCGGAGCCATCGCCATCACCGTGCTCATCATGAGGGGAAACTATAAGCTCGTGGAGCGGGTCTTCCTGGTGGCGTGCCTCTTCTACGTCACGTACATCATCTCGGCCTTCTTGTCCAAACCCGCGTGGGGACAGGTCGCGAAGGCCTCGGTGGTACCCCACATCGAACCTTCGACCGGCTTCATGGTGCTGGCGATCGGCTTGGTGGGCACGACCATCGCGCCTTGGATGCAGTTCTACATCCAGGCTTCGACGGTCGAGAAGTCGGTGAAGAAGGAGGAGCTCACCTATTCGCGCATAGACGTCATCGCCGGCTCCTTCATGGCCGTCGCGGTCGCCGCCTTCATCATCATCACGTGCGCTTCCACGCTCTTTAAGGCGGGCATCAAGGTACAATCCGCGACTGAGGCGGCCCAAGCCCTGGCGCCGCTCGCAGGGAAACACGCCGAGACCTTGTTCGCCTTGGGGCTGCTGGCCGCGGGGCTGTTCTCCTCGGGCATCCTGCCCCTTTCGACCGCGTATCACGTGTGCGAGGGCATGGGCTGGCCGGCGGGCGTGAGCCACCGGTACGGCGAAGCCAAGCAGTTCTACCTGCTGTACGGGACCATCATCGCTGTGGGCGCACTCCCCATCCTCATCCCCGGCATCCCCTTGCTCAAGGTGATGTACTTCTCTCAGGTGTGCAACGGGGTCTTGCTGCCTTTTGTGCTTCTCATGATGCTGCGTTTGATCAACGACAAGAGCCTCATGGGCGAGCACACGAACGGCCTCCTCCTCAACGCGATCTCCTATCTCACGGTGATCCTGGTCATCGTGTTGACGCTCGTCTCGATCTTCTTGCCGCTTTTCTCGCATTGACACCAGGGAGTTGAGGCACGCGCTCCTTCAGTCTGCCGGCATTTGTGCCGACAAATGCTGGGAGGAGACACGTGCACTTCAACTACACACCATATTCGCTGTTTCTTTTTGCCGCCGCGGTGATAGCAGCGGTGATGGGGTGCCATGCCTGGCGCCGCCGGTCGTTCCCGGGCGCGGTGGCTTTCTTCGTGGTCACGATGTTCGCCCTTCTCTGGTCTGTCGCTGGTGCTCTCGAGATGCTGGCTGTCGGGCTCGAGGCCAAGATCTTCTGGGCGGACATCGAGTATCTGTCCATCGCAGCCATCCCGGTAGCGTGGCTCGTCATGACGTTCTACGCTACGGGGCGGGGCCATCGGCTCAACTGGCGCCGTATCGCCGCCCTCAGCCTCGTCCCCATGACGACGGTGGTTCTGGTATGGACCAACAAGTACCACCACCTCATGCGAACGGTCGTCTGGCTGGACGAACGGGGTCCTTTCCCTGTCGTCGGGCGAGTGCTCGGTCCGTGGTTCTGGGTGCACACGGCGTACAGCTACCTCATGCTGACGTTCGCCGTTTACCTCTTGATTCGCGCATTCAAATCGTCTCCGCCGCTGTACCGCGGTCAACCGTTGGTCTTGCTCGGCGGACTCTGCCTCCCTCTAACATGGAACGCCGTCTATCTGCTCATCCCAGGAGCGCTCCCCGCCCAGGATTACACGCCGGCCATCTTCGGCCTCGCCGGAGTGGTGGTGGCCTGGGGACTTTTCCGCTTCCGTCTGTTCACCCTCGTACCGGTGGCGAGGAATGCGCTCGTCGAGAACATGAGTGACGGCCTCCTGGTGATGGACGAGGGAGACCGGGTGCTGGACCTCAACGAGGCGGCGCGTCGTATCATCGGACGGTCTTCCCGCGAGATCCTGGCTAAGCCGCTGGCCGACACGTGGCCGGCGTGGCGACACATAGCTGGACGGCCCCGAATCGGCACGATCCCCCTGGAGGTCACGGCCGCCGAAGGTCCGGACCGCCGCGACTACGAAGTGAGAGTCTCCCGGGTCAACGACCGCGGCCAATGTCTCGGCCGGATGCTGGTGCTGCACGACATCACTGAGCGCAAGATCATGGAGGAGAACCTCCGCAAGCAGGCCCTGGGAGACGCTCTCACCGGGCTGCCCAATCGGGTCCTCTTCATGGCAAAACTCGAAGACGCCGTGCGTCGCGCTCGCCGCAAGAAAGGCAACCTCTTTGCCGTGGCGATTCTCGACCTCGACCGCTTCAAGCTGATAAACGACAGCATCGGCCATGCAGCCGGCGATTTCCTTCTGCAGAAGGTGGCGGAGAAGCTGCTCCAGTGCGTGCGCGAAGTGGATACCGTCGCCCGCATGGGTGGAGACGAGTTCATGATCCTGATCAGTGACATCGATGGGGCGCGGGACGTAATCCCGGTCATCGACCGGATCCAGAGCGAGCTTCAATCACCCGTTCGTTTCCGCCGTCAGGACATCACGAGCTCCGCAAGCCTCGGGGTGGTGCTGTGGAACGAGACTTTCGATGGGCCCGGCGACCTGCTGCGGGCGGCGGATACCGCTATGTACCAGGCCAAGGAGGCCGGCCGCGCCTGCTATCGGATCTTCGACGACGACATGCACAAAGCCGTGCTGAAGACGCTCCAGGCCGAGACCGATCTACGGGCCGCCATCAAGGGAGGGGATTTCGCGCTGGCGTATCAGCCGATCATCAACCTCAAGACCGGGGATATATCCTCGCTGGAAGCCCTCATCCGCTGGCGACATCCCGATCGTGGCACCGTCATGCCGGAAGACTTCATCGCAATCGCAGAGAACAGCGGCCTCATCGTGCCACTCGGGATGCTCGTCCTCGATGAGGTGTGCAGCCAGCTGAGGCGCTGGCGCTCGCTGGGCGATGCCGCGCCGAGCGCGCCGATAAGCGTCAACATCTCTCCCCGGCAGCTCACCGAGACCGACTTCGTGGAAGTGCTGCGTGGAAAGATGCGCGAGTGGCAGATCAGCCCCGACGACCTCATCCTCGAGATCACGGAGACCGCGCTCATTCGAGACCCGTTGAAATCCAAGCGGGTGATGGAGCAGTTACGCGATATCGGACTGAAGCTGTGCCTGGACGATTTCGGCTCGGGATGGTCTTCATTGCGGCACTTGAGCACCTTCCCGGTGCAGGAGATCAAGATCGACCGCAGTTTCGTCTCGCGCGTCCTGCCGGGCAACACCGAGTTTGAGATAGTGCGCTCCTTGACCGCGCTGGCCCATACCCTGAGGCTCTCGGTCACCGGGGAGGGAGTCGAGCACGGCGACCAACTCGGCCTTCTCGAGCAGGTAGGTTGCGACAACGCCCAGGGCTACTTTGTGGGGATGCCGATGTTCCCCGACAAGCTGATCGAGTATCTAGAGCATTTCCGGCTGGGCACGCTGACCCCTTACGAGACCGAGTTCCTTGAAGAAGCGCCCCCTCAGAAGGCGCCGAGGACAACTCCCAAACGGCCATCGCGGGCGCCGCAGCAGGACACTGTATCGGCTGTCTGACCCTGGTTGCTTGAACCGCCAGGATCCGCTCGCGGCGGCTCGCTTTTGCAAAAGCGCTGCTAAGTTGATACTATACGTGGCCGTTGTGTAAGCAATCGCCATTGTCTTCCCAGTCTTAGACTCTGGCAGAGGGCGAGCTGGATAGTTTTGACCAGGCCCAAAGCGCGTCGCAAGACTTTCTTAGGTTAACAATCCAACCCTGATCACTGCCGCTCTCAGGCTTTGCATTTCGCCTGGGTCGGAGTCCTCACGCGCTCTTGGACACGTCGACTTCCTGCCTCCCCTCCGGACCTGTAAACGGACATAGGCAGAGGTATGAAGAAGAGACTAACGCTACTGACCATCGCGACCCTGTTCATCGCCGGCGCCTTCGCGGTCCCGGCCCAAGCTCAAACTTCAAGCTTCGCCGATGTAAGCGAGGCAAACCCCGCCCACAACGCCATCCAGTATCTGGCGGACAACTCCATCATCACCGGCCTAGACAACGGCACTTTCGACCCGAACGGCGTGCTTGGCCGCGGCCAAGCGGTCAAGATCCTGGTCGGCTGGCGGGACGAGCCGCTCTCCGCATCGAGCTCGCACTTCACCGATGTGGACCCGACGTACCAGCCTTACGTGGAGACTGCGCTTGCCAAAGGCTGGCTCGCCGGCTACCCCGATGGGACTTTCCGCCCATACGACTCCGTGACGCGAGAGCAGGCGGCCATTCTGGTCGACAAAAGCCTGGGGCTGGGCGACCAGGCCCTGGCACTCACCGCGCCGCAGATCGCGGCGACACTGGGCCCGTTCCTCGACGCGGTCGCGGTTTCACCTTCCGCGCGTTCCTACGTGGCCCTGGCGATCCAGAAGGGGCTGATCAGCGGCGACAACGGGCGCTTGAATCCGCTCGATCCGATGACCCGGGCGCAGTTCTGCATGGTGGTGTTCCGCGCCGCAGGTGTGCTCGACCCGACGCTCGCCGTGGCACCGGCTCCGGCACCGGCGACCAAGCCGTCTCGGATTCCGGTTCAACCGCGACCACGGTGGCCGACGTTTCGGCGCAAGCGGACCCGGTGGACCCGCAACGCCAGGCTCTGGCACAATTTATGGACCAGAAGCTCTTCCAGCCCCATAACAGCGCGATCACGGGCGAGATGGTGCTTCAAAACGCCGACTGGTACGGCATTCCGCCGCTCTCACAGCTCGTGATCATGGCCGCGGAGACTTCGCTGGGCGACCCCGCGCTGGGGGGAAGCCTGGCCCGCCACAACAATTTCGGCTGCATGCGCTACAGCAGCACCGACACTCCGTGGGGTCAGCTCTCTGACGCCCGCATCTCTGTGGCAGGCAAAGACTGGTACTCGTTCCCCACGCCGGAGGCCGGCATGACGGCTTTCGGCCGGTACCTCAAGTCGGGGGTCAACGGGTTCTACGTCTCGATCCTTGACTCGCCGAACCCGGATTGGCACCGTTTCGCGGCGGTCTACTATGGCAGCAGCGTTTCCGGCTTCTCATCCTATGTGAGCCGGCTCTACGCCATTCAGGCCAGCTTCCGAGCCCAGGCAAAGGCTAGCGGAGTGAGCCTGTAACGGTGTGGCGGGGCGGCTGGCAGGCCGCCCCGCCGAAAAGCCCCGGCGCGGAGCAAGCGGCCCTGCGACCCGAAAAGCCTAGCTCAGATGCTGTTCATCACCCGTGAGGAAGTACTGGGCGCGCTCCCCCATGCTTACGGCATGATCACCGATACGCTCGAAGTAGCGGCCCACCAGCGCGAGTCGGATTGCGAGCGCCAGCGCATTGTCCCCTTTCATCTCCACAAGCTTCTCGAGCAGCGAGGCGTGGAGGTCATCGATCTCATCGTCGTCAATGGCTATCTCCGCACACAGGGCTTCGTCCTTTGACGCCCAGGCATCGATGGCCCGCCCCATGAGTGTCGCGGCGGCGTGGCCAAGTTGCGAGACCATGCTCTTAACGTTCTTCACACCGCGATGGCTGAAGTCATCGACCTCGACCATCTTGGCGATGTTGAAGGTGAGATCCCCGGCCCGCTCCAGGTCACCGGCGACCCTCAGTATCGCCACTATCAGTCGGAGGTCTCCGGCTACCGGAGCCTGCTGGGCCAACAAGGTGAGCGAGCGCGTCTCGATGTCCATGAAGAGCGCGTCGATCTCCTGGTCCCCCGCCTTGACCTTGTCCGCCAGCTCTTTGTCGCCCTCTAGCAGAGCGGAGGTGACCATCAGGGTGCTCTGTTCGACCAGCGCTCCCATTCGGACCACGTCCTGGTCCAGGCTTTCCAGCTCCTTGTGAAACGTCTCCCGCATGAGGTCCTATCCCTTCCGGCTCGCTTATCCGAAGCGACCCGATACGTAATCTTCGGTGCGTTTGTCTGAAGGCCTCGTGAATATCTGGCTGGTATCGCCGAATTCCACGAGAATGCCCCAGCGTGCGGATGTCTTTTCGTCCACTTCAGTGTAGAGGAACGCAGTCTCGTCCGAGACGCGGGCAGCCTGCTGCATGTTGTGAGTGACAATGATGATCGAATAATCCTTCTTTAGTTCTTGCATAAGGTCTTCTATGCGAACGGTAGCTATGGGATCGAGCGCAGACGCCGGTTCGTCCATGAGGATGACGTCCGGCTCCACCGCTATCGCTCGAGCGATGCACAACCTCTGCTGCTGGCCGCCGGAGAGGTCGAGAGCACTCTTCTTCAGCTGATTGCCCACCTCGTCCCAGAGAGCTGCCCGCCGCAAAGATCGCTCCACCAGCTCGTCCATGTCCCCTTTGTAGCCGTTTATCTTGGCTCCGAACGCCACGTTCTCGTAGATGGATTTGGGGAAAGGATTGGGCCGCTGGAAGACCATGCCGATCCTCCGTCGCACCATGACCGGGTCTACGCCTTGAGAGTAGATGTTCTCTCCGTGGTATATGACCTCGCCGGAGACTCTTGCCCCTGGGATGAGTTCGTTCATACGGTTGAAGCATCGGATCAGCGTGCTCTTGCCGCACCCGGAGGGGCCGATGATGGCCGTGATCCTTCGCGGACGTATGTCCATGGTGACGCCCTTCAGGGCGATATTGCCGCCATAGTGAACATCCAGGTCCTTGACCGTGAAGACAGGCGCGTCGCTGAATGAACCGTTGGAATTCATCGAGTGAGTCTGCTCCTTGAGGCGAACGTGCGAGCCACGATAGTGAAGACCAATACTATGACGAGAAGTTCGAAAGCGCCGGCCCACGCCCGGGCAATGGCCGCTGGGTAGGGCTGCTGAGCCCCGCTGTATATGAGAAGAGTCAGTGAGGAGATCGGCGACCCGGTCAACTTCGTTACCAGCTGGAGCGACCCCAAGGCGGTGAGGATCAAGGGTGCGGTCTCCCCCGCGGCCCGGGCGACTGCCAGCATCACGCCGGTGGTGATACCCGGCGCAGCAGAAGGCAGGATGACCTTAGTGATAGTCTGCCATTTTGCCGCCCCCAGAGCGTAGCTACCGTCTTTCAACTCGAGCGGGACTAGCTTCAGCATCTCCTCGCTCGACCTGATGATGATCGGCATCATGATGAGGGCAAGAGCGGCCGCGCCCATCACCGCCCCGTAGCCGAACTTGATGACGAGGGCCGTATAGACGAACACGCCCACGAAAATGGACGGCACCCCGGTCATCACGTCGGCGAAGAAGCGGATCAGCTTCGCCAGCCAGTTCTTCTTCCCATACTCAACGAGATAGATGGCCCCGAGAATCCCCAGGGGCACCGAAACGACCATGGCTAGCCCGACCATGATGGCGGTGCCTATCAAACCATTCAGAAAGCCGCCCCCGGTCGCCGTGTCGCTGAAGGGTAGGGACTTGGTCAGGAAGCCCCAACTCATGGCCGACAGGCCCTTGGTGGCGATCAGGACCAAGATCAACACCACGGGTATAAGCGTGAGAAGGACGGCGAGCACGATCAAGAACGTGGCCCTGCGGTTGCGCCACATTCGCCGCCCGGTCGGACGCGCACCGACCAACGTCTCGCCAGGAGCCCCGCGCGACCCACCCCAGAGGTCCGCGGCAGTCAGCGAGCCCGGCCAGCTCTGTCTCCACCGATTCTCCGTTCATGCCCGATTGAACCGCCACACGATGCCGCGGGCGGCCATGTTGATGATGATCGTCATCGCAAACAGCACTACGCCGGCCGCAATGAGGGCATGGACCTGCATTCCAGTCGCCTCATTCCACTCGTTGGCGATGAGTCCGGCTATCGAACCACCGGGTTGGAAGATCGAAGCATTGATCGTTGTACTCGATCCGATCAACAGCGCGACCACGATGGTTTCTCCCAGCGCGCGCCCGAGCCCGAGCATGGTCGCCCCGACGATGCCGCCGCGGCTCCGCGGAAGGACAGCCTCCCTCACCATCTCCCAACGCGTCGCCCCGAGGGCATAGGCGGCATGGCGGTCAGCAATCGGGACGGTCTTGAACACCTCTCGGGTTATCGAGGTGATGATGGGCGTGATCATGATGGAGAGGATGATGCCCGCGGCGAAATAGGAGACCCCGCTCGATGGTCCCTTGAAGATCGGGATGAAGCCCAAGTACCTTGAGAGGAAGTCTTGAATCGGCCGCAAAAAGTACGGCAGAACCACGAACACTCCCCACAGGCCGTAAACCACGCTGGGAACCGCCGCCAGCAAGTCGACCGCATATTCAATGGGAGTTCTGCAGCCGCTTGGGGGAGTACTCGGTGAGAAACAAAGCGACTCCCACGCTCATCGGCACCGCCACTATCAAAGCGATGATCGAGGTGACGAGCGTGCCGTAGATGAAGGGCAAGATCTGGTAGATGCCGTTATTGGGATCCCAGTCGTTTCCTATGACGAACGAGAAGCCCTGGGACCGGAAAGCGGGCAGGGCGGAACGGGTAGTGGAGTAGACCATGTAGGCCAGCGCGAGGAGGATCAAAGTCCCGCTGACCCCGGCCAGAATAGCGAACAGGGAGTCGGCCCTGCGGCCGACTCCCTTTCGCTTCCAGGTTCCGCTGGACACTGTCCTGGAGGGGGACAAGGAGCTAGGAGGCGCCAATCGCGTTAACCGCGGTCAGGGCGGCTGTTGTCAAAGCCGGCGTCAGGGGAGCGTAGCCCAGTCCCTTGGCGATGGCGGTGCCGTCGGGGCCGAGGGCCCAGGTCAGGAAGGCCCTAAGAGCGGCGGCCTTCGCGGGATCGGGCATCTTGTCGTAGGCCAGGATGTACGTGCTGGTGACGATGGGATACGCCTGCGGGTTGGCGCTGTTGCTGACCACGGGGAGGAGGTTGAAGTCGGCCGGGAAGGTGGAGAGATCAGCAGCCGCGGTTGTGGAGTCCAGGCTCGGCGTGATGAAATTGCCGGAGGAGTTCTTCATCTGAGCCACGGTCATCTTGTTCGACAGCGCGTAGGCAAGCTCAACGTAGCCGATGGCGCCCTTGGTCTGTGTGATGAGCGCGGCCACACCGGCATTGCCCGAGCCACCCACGCCGTTCGGCCACTTGACGGTCTTGCCCACGCCCGGGCCGGCTTTCCAAGCGGCGTTAACGGAGGCGAGGTAGCTGGTAAAGGCGTTCGTGGTACCCGAAGAATCCGAGCGGTGCACGGTCTGGATGGCCATGTTGGGCAGGGCCGCGCCCGCGTTGAGAGCGGCGATCGCGGGGTCGTTCCACTTCGTGATCTTGCCCAAGAGGATGTTGGCCAGCGTGTCGGAATCCAGTTTCAGCGGCGTCTTCAGGTCTGGCAGGTTGTAGGCCAGGGTGATCGAGCCGAACACGGTGGGGATCTGGATCACTTTGGCCCCAGGCCGGGCGGCTTCAGCCGCCGTGATTTCCGCTGTCGTTCATGAACGCGTCAGAGGCGCCGAAGTCGAGCGTCTGCGCCGTGAACTGGGTGATGCCGGCCCCGGAGCCGACGCCCTGGTAGTTGATCTTGACCCCAGGCTGAGTCGACTGGAACGCACCGATCCACGCCACGTAGACCGGCTGCGGGAAGGTGGCGCCGGCGCCGTTCAGGCTGGCGGAGAGAGCGGGTGACGTGGAGGGAGCTGACGCCGTCGTGGTAGTGCTTTCCGCTGACGCGGTTGTCGTAGTGGCCTGTGCCGCGGTAGTCGTGGTGGCGGGCGCTGCGGCCGTGGTGGTCGTGGTGCTGCCACCGCAAGCTGCGGCGACCACGCCTACCACGGCTACCACGAGTAGCACGATCGCTACTGGAATGATGAAGCGTTTGCCTTTGCCCCGGAGAACCATGCTTGTCTTCCTCTCTTTCGTGTCGCCGGCAGACCGGCTTCGTTACCCCTTCTTCGTGCTGCACTCCGGAGCCTAGCAGCGGCCTCGCGGCCAGTTGTTAACGCACTGTTAACCTCGGGTGAATTCTATGTTAAATGCCACGCATTCTGGAGATAGGTTGTTGGCTTCCGGGTGCTAGTTTTACCTTCTTTTTCCGCCCATTTAACGTTCGTGTAACACAGCGGGCGTCGGGCGACCCTACTCTCATATAGAAATGCAGAGGCCGCGGCCGAAAGAGAGCCTCATGGGGTCGCATGCAAGAAGAAGAACGAGTCCGTATCCCTGACTGACCGCCCAGATTCTGGGGGAGATCGCAACAGCCGAGCACGCACCCGCGGAGACGAACGGCTTCCCGATTCATCCCCCCGGACATCTCTCGCGTCGCGAGAGACTCGGCGTACATGTGGGGGCATTTCTGGTGATCGGTTGGAACCTAGTGATAGTCAACCTATCCCGCTCGCCGCATCACCTGTGGTGCTGGCCGTGGATCGGGGCGTGGGCGGTAGTAATCGCCCTGCATAGTGCGGTCATTGTTCTGGGGATCGACCGTGGTCTCCCAGTGAGCGTGACCAGTCATTTGCCGCAGATCCGGAGGGCACGTAGCTCTCGATGAGCGTATTCAGCACCCTCAGCAGTCGGGCGTTCCGCAGGCTACATATCGCCGCCTCGATTTCGAGCATGGGCAACCCCATGATCCGAACGATCTGGCCGAGCGTCAGGGGCCGCGCTTCGGCCCAGAGCGTCTCGAGGACCGCGATCTCGGTTCTTCCTCGAGCGGCAACCATGTCCGATCTGGCCTCGATATCGATCGAGCTAACGTGATGGAGGCGCCCTGGCGCCGGTGGGTCCTGTCTAGTGCTCGACCAACTCTGGTAATGAGTCCATTGTCTGCTCTCCTGTTTTTGAGGCCGAGCAACGGTGTGATGTGATTGAGGATGAAGGCTGCTGTCACGACCAGAACGCTACAGGTTTGGCCAGGACCCGTTGTTAACATTCGGTGACGAAGACGCTAATTGTGCGTTAAGCGAGAGGTGTTGATTCTGGACACGCCCAAAAAACATATCCTACTGATCGAAGATGATTCGACCATTTCTGACCTGCTCACTTACAACCTGCGCCGGGCCGGCTACGAGACTCTCCAGGAGCGCAACGGTCGGGCCGGGCTGGAAACGGCTCTCTCCGAGAGCGTGGACCTTGTACTCATGGACTTGATGCTTCCCGGGCTGGACGGCATGACGGCCACCCGGGAGATCGTGCGTAGAAAACCGGCGCTTCCGATCATCATGCTCACCGCCCGCACCGAGCGAGATAGCGTGCTCGAAGGCTTCGAGATCGGGGCCGCCGACTATATCACCAAGCCCTTCGATCTCGATCTGCTCCTCGCCCGAATCCAGGCTTGCTTGCGCCGGAGTGCTGCGCCGGGCCCAGGACTTGGAGCGGAGACAGCCGGCCCGTTGGTTTCCACCGGCGACCTCGTGCTCGACCGGGATGCGCATGTAATTCGCACTCCGATCGGCGAGACCCCGCTCAATCCCAAGGAGCATGACCTGCTCGAGCTACTGCTGTCGCAGCCCGGCCATTTGTTTCCACGCGAAGAGATCGTGGAGCGCGTCTGGCGACACCGCTACCTGCCGGCTTCGCGTTCGCTGGACGTCCACGTGCGCCGCCTGCGCGCCAAGCTTGAAGAGGTGCGGGCGAGTGTGTCGTTGGAGACGGTGCGGGGAATCGGCTACAGGATCGTGCCTCGGGGGGCGAGCCTTCTCCCAACTTCGCTGGCTCGGCGAAAGTGAGCATCGAAGTCGGGGCCCACACGATTCCGATCCGAAACTGATGCGGATCCGTTGGAGACTGCCGGTCGCGTTTGCCGCGGCCAGCCTTATCTTCGCCGGTATCGTCGCGCTCACCTCGGGCTTGATGCCACGTGACCCTTCCTGGCGGGTCCCCCTTATCGTCTGGGCGATTCTTCTTCTGCCGATGCTGGGTGCGGGCTACTTTTTCACGCGCGGGATAACGCGGCCCCTGGGGCGACTCCGGCGGATGGCAGTTCAAGTGGCCTCGGGTGACCTTGCCTCACGAACGGGTGTGAAGACTAACGACGAGTTGGGCGAGTTGGCTGTCGCGCTGAATGAGATGGCATCAGAGCTTCAGTCCCGGGTGAGACGGCTGGCCGCTGAAGAGGAACGGTCGAATCAGCTGCTCAATGCCATGAGCGACGGTGTGGTCCTCGTGGACGAGGATGGACGGTTCATCCGTGGCAATCCTGCCGCCGGGCAGATCTTGGAGTGCGGACCTCGAGAATATGGCGGATCGCCGATGGTTTTCGCCGCCCGTAACTTCCCCGCTCGGGCGCTTGCCCAGAAGGCCGCCAAAGCTGCCGGGCCCATCACAGAGGTGGTGGAGCTCGCCGGTCGCCGCTACTTATCCGCTGAGGTCATTCCCTTGCAGCTTTCTGAGGACCAGCGCGTTCAGACCCTCTTCATCATCCGGGACGAAACGGCCCGGCTTGAAACAGAGCGCATGCGGCGCGATTTCGCGACCAACGTTTCCCACGAACTGAAGACTCCGTTAGCTGGACTGCTGCTCTTGGCGGAAACCATGCAGCACGCCATCCGCGAGGATCCCCGGGAAGCCGAGCGCTTTGCCGCGCGGCTTTTGTCCGAGATCGACCGCCTGTCCGAGCTCACAAGCGATCTTCTTACGCTCTCGCGCCTCGAGGACGAGATCGCTCCAGAGGATGCGCACCTCGCTCAGCTTGACGTAGCCAACCTGGCGAAGCAGACCGCGGCCGAGCTGAGGCCCCTGGCCGACGCAAAACGCCAGAGATTGACGATCCGGACATCACGGAGCGTTCACGTGTTGGGCGATGAGGTGACGCTACGCACGTTGGTCAGGAATCTCCTTGACAATGCCTTTCGATACACAGACCCCGAAGGTCATATCCATCTGTCGGTGAGCACGGAGAAGGATACGTCCGGCGATGCATGGGCGGTGCTTTCCGTGAAAGACGACGGGGTAGGCATCCCCGTGGCTGATCAGGCCAGGATATTCGAGCGCTTCTACCGGGTGGACAAGGCGCGCTCGCGCGACACCGGCGGGACCGGGCTTGGCCTCAGCATCGTGCGCCACGTGGCGGAGCGGCATGGCGGGCGCGTGACGGTCGAGAGCGAGCTGGGAATAGGGTCCACGTTCACAGTGTGGATACCAGCGCAAGCCCGAGAAAACCATTTCTCGGCCCCGGACACAGGGGCGACTGTGGTTCGGGGCAAGAATGGCCGTCCACTTGCGGGGCAATGAGGCGCCTCCTGGCCACTGGCTATGGTGTCCCTATCGGTCCGGGAAGGATGATGCTTGAATGTCCGGGTTACCCACTACCTTCGCACTTTTACCCTCGCGTAATGGGGCTGTAAGCCAATGGTCACACGACCGAACGCGTGTCGAGCTAGACTCATGTCAAATCGTCTTAGAACGCGCACGATAAAATGCAAAGAGACGGAATCATCGCCGACACGGAAGACACCTTGGACGATGAGGTCGAGACCGCGGAGACAGAAGATGAGGAGGCCGAGGCCCCGGAGATGACGGACGAGGGTTCCGAGGCGACGGACGATGATTGAGAACCCGCTCTTGCAGAAGAGCAGTCGGAGGAAGCCCTGAGCCTAGCGCCTCCGCCCGGCCAGCCGACTAGATAGCTCATGAAAGGCTCGTGCACTCGGGCATTCCGGCCGGTGCCAGGACGGGACAAACCCCGTCTTGCCTCTAATGGAGGAGCGAAGATCAAGAGAGGCACGCGCGCACTGTGTTTGCAGGGCTGTGAACCGCTTCTGAATCTTCTTTACCGCCGAGGTGGTGTCACGGGACAAACAAAGCGGGCCTGCGGGTCCACTCAGGTACTATCTTCTTGGGTCTTTACGCAGAAAGGATACCCTAGCCAACTCTAACGCGTTCTTGCTGGCACAAGGCCTGGGCATCACCCAGTCCTCGCTTTCGGGACTTGAGGTTGGGTTCCTCGTTTCCGGCGGGACGAGTAGGGTAGTCGATACCGGAGACATCTAGGGCGGAAGGAGAACCCGTGACATCGTGTACGGAGATGAAAGTGAGAACGGTGTACGGTATACCCCGACTGTGGGGTCGAACTCCAAGTAGTCAAGGCGTGCGGCGATGAGGAGCATCCAAGTTGCGGTCCTGGACAGTGCAAGCTCATGTGCAGCGACCGGGAGATGCAGCTAAAGTCCTAGCCAGGTAGACCAGATAGTTCACCAAGGCCAGAACTGAGGGTCCTTTCGGGGGTCCTCGTCTTCTTTACCCGGCCTTTCAGAGGCATTACTATGGCAAGATCGTGTTGCCAGCTGGCCTCTGGCAGCACCTGTTTATGGTTTTCAGCCGCCAATTGCCACACAAGCGATGGCAGGGGACCGATCTTCACAAGCGCAGCCGAGCGCCCAGTGAAGCTGTTTGCTCGTCTCCCCCAGTTGCTGGTGCGACCTCGCCCACGCACGCTCGAATGTCTCTAGTGAGAACACCGCCGTTCGAGCTGCTCCCTGCGGTCCTTCCTACGGCGCTCCTCCTCGCGCCGCTGGGCCTCCGCTTCTTGCCTGCGCCTCTTCCGCTTGCGCTCACTCCCTTTGCCGACGGAGCGCTTGCGGCGTTTTCTCCTTCAGCTACCCGCTCACAACCGGCATGGAGGCGATGAAGTCACCCCGGCAGTCCTTTCGCTTCCCTGGCGATTGTCGTTCTTCCAGCTTTTGGGTGGGTCAAGCCACGAGAAGCTGCCCCGGGCAAGCCAGAGCGCGCCGGTGAGCACGCGGGCCCGTTATCCCCAGGCGCAGCTCCAGTCGGCACCTCCCGGGTCTGCCTGACACGGCAGCACTCCTTCCTCGGGCCGAGGTACAGCCGGGCCTCTCCCGACTAGCACCCACGTGACCTCCGCAGTCACGTTGACACTGCCGTGGTAGGCGACAGAACGGCGGGGCTCGGCCGCTTCCACTCTCCGTTCACAGAGAAGACTAATGCCAGTCGAGCGACGCGTCGAGCGTCGCCTTGACGTTCTCGTCCTTAGAGCCGTCGAATTGGAAGGCGTCGCTTTGCCCAGCGTAGCCGTCGTCTGCCACGGCCCTCATCTTGCACCAAAGGCACGCGTCGTTCTTGAGATACTTCGCCTTGATCGCGGCTGAGCACTCCTCGCTGATGCGGCACGCAAAGCACACGTCATTGTTCATGCCGTTCGGGACCTTGCGCGCACGCTCGCCCTCATCGATTCGCCGCTGGGCCTCGAGGAGCAGTTCCTGCACGTTACCCCGGATGGCGACCTGGAAGTGCGGCATCTTTTCGGTCTCGTCGTAGATGAACTCGCCGTTCTGCCAGTGGGCAAGCTCAAACACGTGGTCGAGAGTCTGGCGGCGGATAACCTCGCGCCGTGGCTTCACTCACGAAACCCATATCGATAAGGCGCTGTCCCAACGGCTTTAGCCTCTTCTGTTCGCGGGTGAGCGCCGCGTCCTCTATGAGGACCTCGGCCAGTTGCTCCTGGCTCAAACAACCGGCCTTGATCAGGCGCGTCCCCAGCTTCTCCTCGGTGGTCGGCAGGGAGATCCCTTCAACCCAGCCGCGAACAAGATAGATGAGCCCTTGCTCCTGGAAATCGCGAACCTTGAGAACGCCGGTGGCGCCGTTCTGCGCCAGGAACTGCAGGACGCCAGTCACGTTGAACCTCTGGATCGATCCCTGGAGTAGCATCACCTTGTCCCGGTCGGCTTGCCTCGTCCATTCGCTGTATCGACAAAAAGAGGGAGAAGCTTAGACCGCGGCCCGGACTTGGTGGCGAAGGGTGGCCCGGTCAACTCGGCTGCCGGCGGCGCCTGGCGGGCCGCGGGCCAGCGGGTGGGACTTTCCAGCGCCCTCCTCGACCGCTCGAGGGGGAGCGGGTCCCGTGCCCTCCGCGCCGTTGCTGTGGGGTATTCACATGCGCGATAGCGCCGGTCTTCTCGGATGCGGGAGCATCAAAACCCCCTGTAAATAGGGAGGGGGGAGACTCGAACCCTCGGCTCGGAACCAATCTCGACGCCTGTGTGCGCCGACACGAGGCTCTATGCCCACGGACAGCCTTACACCGGACGCGCCGTCGCCGCCGCTGCTAGCGTCACGCTAACGACGCGAGTGGCTCTCGTTCATGTATCAAGTCGAGACATGTGTCCACCACCACCGGGTCGTAGAGGGTGCCCCTCCCCACCTGCAGCTCGGCCACTATCGCACCCTGGCCCAAAGCAGGTCGAAAGGGCATGTCCGAGGACATGGCCGCTATTACCTCCGCTACAGCCACGATCCGCGCCTTCGGAACGATCTGATCGCCCTTGAGGCCGGCGGGATAGCCACTGCCGTCGAGCCGCTCGTGATGTTGAAGGGCCACCCGGGCAATGACCTCACATAGCGGGGAACCGCTGGCACTGCTGAGCATCTCGTGTCCGAGCTGCGGGTGAGTCTTCATCGCCACCCACTCCGCCACACCAAGTTTGCGCGGAGCTAAGAGGATACCGTCAGGAATGCCTATCTTGCCGATGTCGTGCAGAAGTCCCGCCATGCGCACTTCGTCCACTTCCTCCGGTGGAAGGGACATGCGTTCAGCCACCGAGCGAGCTATTTCCGCCACTCGGGCGGAGTGCTGGGCGGTGTAGTTGTCTTTGAGATCCCAGGCTGTCACCTGACTAGCCGCGGTCGATTGGGTCAGGTGCTCGATGTCTGCGGCTAGGCGCGCAACCTGGCCGGCCTGTTTACGCTCACCCCAGTACCTGCGCCGGGCAGGGGCCGGTGCGATAACTGATTGCTCCTTGCTCGCGCTCAGTGGTTCGAGGCCGTCAAAGCACCGGGGATAGCTTTCGGGCGACCGTTGCCAGAAAATGAGCGTCTCGCGAGCGGCCTCAACGAGAGGCGGGGAGCTGAGGTGCCACTTGTCTGCCCATTCCGTGAGGGCTGGTTCGTTAAGGACAAACACGTCGTCGTAGAAAGACGCGCCAAGAACATCATTCAGCAACTCCTCGAGAATCTCCGGCCTTTCCCGGACAGCCTCACGGAACAGCTCCTGGACGTTCATTGATATCCTCCAGCCCCTTCTCTACATGGCGAGCATGGGGCAGCAGATTATGAGCCAACTACCGCTGGATCGCCGGTAGTTCCACAGCCTTCCTCAAGCACTTCTTCCACCTCATCTCGGACGAAGCTTCGGACCACAGACAGAGGACTTCAGTGCCTGCCCGACAATTCCAGGATTTACCCGCCGACTTAACAGCAACTGCTGCCGTTCTCACTGCCATCACCCGTGTTCTCTCCTCGTAATCTGCGGGCGGGGCGTCATGGCGCTTTTCGCCGTTCTTCTGTGACAGTAATCGGCAGCAGCGGTCATTAACTTTAGCCCTCGTAAGAAATGTTTATTTGCTGCTCTTTCCCAGACTTGCCTCGGGGGACGGCTCAAAGTGAGTGACCAGATTATTCAGGTGGTCGGGGATATGGGCTACGAGCTGGGTGTCAAAGAGGAGCACGCTCAGATGAAAGGCGCGCAAATGTCCGCGTTAGCTTTGCGCTCTGCGGCGGCTGACCCAGTGGAATTTGGAACTGGGTTATTCAGGTGATCGGGTATGTGAGCTGGGCTGGGGTATCGAGGGGGGCAGGCTCAGATGAAAGGTAGGCAAATGTCCGCGTTTACTTTGCGCTCTGCGGAGTTGTCAACCCGGAACGAACACCAGGGACCAAATGGTGCCGGGTTTGCCCGAAGGTCCTGGGACAACGGACAGACGCACGCGCCGCGTCGGCGGGCCGACGAGTTGTCTAGCGTACGCTGCCTTGCGGGACTTGTCGAGAGCGCCTTCGCTTACCGTTTCCAGCCGGAGGCCACCACGATGTGTTCCGTAAGTTCCCGCACTCCCCGACGCTCGAAGGTGTCGCGGAGGCGACCGGCGTCTTTGATCCGTTCGTCCAACGGCAGCCGCTCATACCACCAGCACCCGCTGATGGCTGCGTAAAAGTCCCAAGCAGCCGCGCCACTTGCAAAACGGTTCTTCCAACGCAGCTCTCGCACCACTACGTCTTGCAGGCCCGCGTGGCGGAAGAGGCGTTCGGCTTCTCCGTTTCGTGAGCGGCCAGAATTCCTGGGGGCGATAGGCCATCATGAACTGCCGTGGCGCCGCGCGGAAGGCCGCGTCCTGGGCTTCCCACAGATACTCGCCGCGTCACCCACGACCACGCGTCCTCCGGGACCCGTGACGCGTCCCATCTCGGTGATCGCCTTTTGCTGATCCGGTACCATTCCTAGAGTGAGAGAGCTGAGGACGAGGTCGAAGCTCCCATCTGGCAGGGGCAACGACTCGGCATCCATTTCGGTGAACTCGACTCCATCAAGGCCCAGCTTCTGAGCCGCTGCTTTGGCCCGCGCCTCACTCAGCATGAACTTCGAAACGTTTCCCCCGACAACTTTTCGCGCTCCCTGCGCAAGGGCGAGGAAGGTTAGAATGCCGGTCCCACAACCGACATCGAGCACCTCCTTGCCGGCGGTCTGGACGCCCTCAAGCTCAGCCTCCGCGGCCTTCGCCATGATGGCTCCGCCGTACTCGTCGTAGCCGTGCACGTGGTCGCTGAAGGCCGCCTCGTACCCATCCTTCACGCGCTTCTTCATCTCGCTGGTGTTGCGGGCGCGGCCCTGAGCAAAGGCGAGAACGCTGTTGAAGTTGGTAAGCAGCATCATTGACGGGAACAGTTTGCCCGCCCACAGAACCTTGGCCACGGCATTCCTCCTCCCTGCGCACCTCCTTGTCTTCATTCTACTTCAGCGTCAACCTCTCCGAAGCAGATGCGGACCAAACAGGCGGTCCGGCGCCGAACACGACCTCTATTAGTTACCTGCCGGGAACGCACACTAAGACAGCCATCGTCATCTTGAAGACAATGGCCGAGACGCGAACAGTGCACAGGCAAGCTGATGCGGGACGCGTCGAGGACCTCCGAACCTCTTGACGCTACCCCACAGCCCGGGCCCGCTCCAGCACTGTGCGCACCAAGGTGGTAAAGCTCCGGGGGTGAACGGTTTTTCGAGAAGGTTGACTTCCTCATCCGCGCGCTCAGCATGGGCGAGGACATCGCGCGTGTAGCCGGACATGAACATGATCGGCAAGTCAGGCCACGTAGCCAAAACGGTCCGGGCCAGATCGTTGCCCTGGAGAGCCCCGGGCAGCATGACATCAGTAAGGAGCAGATCGATTGAATGCTCCCCTCGCTCCAGAGCCTCGAGCACCTCGTCGGCCGAGCCAAAAGTGAGCGTCGTGTAGCCCGCCCCACTCAGAATCCTCTCGACCAGGCAGCGCAGCGCCGCTTCGTCCTCAACCACCATGACTGCCTCGCTTCCACGCCGCGAGACCCGGGGTGCAACGACGGTCTCGTCTGGGCTGGCCGCCCGCATCACCCGGGGCAGATAGATCTTGAAGCAGGTGCCTTGGCCAGGCTCATCTTCCGCATTCATAGTGCCGTGGCTTTGTCTCACTATGCCGTAAACCGTTGCCAGGCCCAGGCCGGTACCCTTCCCCGGCGCTTTGGTGGTGAAGAACGGCTCGAAAATGCGCTCTCGAATGGCTTCATCCATGCCTACGCCATTGTCGGAGACCGAGAGCATGACGTAGCTGCCGGGGGTAACCTCAGGATGGGCTCGGCAGTACTCCTCGTCCAGTTCGACGTTACCGGTCTCTACCATCAGGCGCCCTCCGCAAGGCATGGCGTCCCGGGCGTTAACAGCCAGGTTCATGACCACTTGCTCGAACTGATGGACATCGGCTTCCACATAACCCAGGTCGGGAACCCGCAGGCTGACGAGGTGTACGTCGTCACCCAGGGTGCGGCAAAGAAGCGGCTCCATCTCGTCCAGGACCTCGTTCAGCGACACCACTGTGGGCCGCAGGGCCTGGCGACGGGAGAAGGCGAGGATCTGCCGAGTCAGGGCGGCGGCTCGCTCGGCGGCGTGTCTTATCTCCTCCACGTCGGGGCGCACCTCATCGAGGTAAGTGGCCCCACCGGTAAGTATCATCTCGCTACAGCCGAGAATGGCGGCCAAGAGGTTGTTGAAGTCATGCGCGATCCCCCCGGCCAATTGGCCGATGGCCTCCATCTTCTGGCTCTGGCGCAGTTGTTCTTCGCGCTCGCGGAGGGCCTCGTCTGCGCGGAGGCGCTCCGAGATGTCCCGGATCACACCGAGGGTGTGCGGCTTGCCGTCCAGGACCAGTGGGCTGACGGAAATGGATAGGGTGAATAGCTCCCCGCCTTTTCTTCGCGCCTTTAGTTCGAGGTCCCTGACGAAGCCGTTTGTCTCGAGCGCCGAGCCGATTCTTGCCCGATCAGCAGGATCAGAGTAGAGATCAAGCTCCAGCGAGGTCTTGCCGATCACTTCCTCCCGTGAATAGCCAAAGACATCCTCGAAGACCTCGTTGATCTCGACCATCCGGCCTTCTTCGACGGTGGCGATATAGAAAGCATCCAGGCCGGTCATGAATGACGACCGGAACTTCTCCTCGCTCTCCCGTAAGGCTCGCTCCGCCTGCTTGCGCTCGGTGATGTCCCGAGCGTTGAGTACGAAGGAGACGCTTCCCGCCCGACCTGGCAACTCCCGCGCCTTCACCTCGAGCACGCGCCAAGAGCCGTCGCTATGTCGGAATCGCAGCTCGGTCGATTGAGAGGGCTCGCGCCGTCCCTGGGCTAGTTGCGCAAAGACGCCTCGACTGAGCTCGACATCGTCCGGATGAACAAGGGCGAAGGCGCTTCGCCCGACGAGTTCCTCGAGGCCGTAGCCCAGGATAGGTTCTGAGGACAGCCCTTGAAACTGGAAGACCCCGGCGCTGTCGACCACGGCCACGAGGTCCGAGGAGTTCTCGACCAATATGCGAAAGCGCTCCTCGCTCTGGGCCAGCTCCTCTTCGATCTGGCCGCACGCGGCGGTATCGAGATAGGGGCCCTCCGTCTCCGCCGTTTCTCTCTGTTTCGAGATGCCCAGTCCCATCACTACCCCCTAAAGGCCACCCCGAAAGGTGACCGGGAAGACCCAGCCAGTCAGTAGCCCGCAGGCTCAGGAAGCTCCGCGAGCGGACTCGGGTGAAGCCTGAGTTAGGCGTCGCCCATGAGTCTCGCCAGTACTTATCCTTCGTTAGAGGCTTATCGGCAGAAGACAGCTCCATTGTGAGCGAAGGCAAGAATCCTGCAAAACAGGAGGACTTCGCTCGGGGGCGAGCATCGCTATGACCTCATGGCGATCGTTCTGACGGGCAACAACGCGGTCCGCGCAGTTCTTCGGGCGACTGAAAAAGCAGCCTTCTTTCTCGGCGTTCCTTTTGGGCAGTTGGCTTTCTTAGGAAAGTTCGTCCAGGAAGGGCAGGGACTGCTTCCAACTGACCCGGTAGCTCTCTCTGCCACAGCACAGTGCCGTCCAGGTCAGCGGAAAGAGTCAAACATCCGCCTTCAGAACAGTGCTCCCGCGGAATCCTGAACGGGAGCCGGTTATAGACTATCCTACTCTCTTGGAGCGCTGGATACCCCGTGTCCCCCGAGCCCACCGAACAGCCAAGTCAAGCAGGCAGGCGTCTTACGTGGTTCGATCCTGACGGTGATATCGATCGCGACGAACTCTGATGGCTCCCCAGGAATGCTAACATCGGGCGAAAGTCCAACGACCGGGGGGCCGTCTGGATGAGCCTCACGTACTCACCTCTCAGTCAGTCCAGCGCGAACATCATATTGCGAGGCCGCAGAATGCCGAACTCCGTGAGCAAAGGCTATCACAACGGCGACAGCAGACTCGGCTTCACGCTCGGGAACGAACACCATCGGGATAAGGGTGACCCGGGTGCCCCACTCGCCGCGGCTTCTCGGGCCCGCTTGCTCGGGGTACTGGAACAGTCCCAAAGCACAGCCGGCTGCAAAGCTGCTCAGGCGGCGGTGTGAAAACACGGCCCCACGTGTCCAAGAAAGTTGCCGCGGGACACGACAACTCATTGATTATTCGATAATTTACGTGAAGACGTTCCGTTAGGAAACGGAGGCCGGCGAGCGAGATGGTCCGGCCAAACCCGACTGTCTGCGAAGCGCGCGATGAGGAGTCCTTGACGACGGACGGCCGTTTGCTCTTTCTTGCTCAGCTGACGGACTCAAACAGGGGCCTCGTTGGACGGCCGGGCCTCCGCAAAACCACCGAAACATTGGTCGACGGAAGGGGAGGCTGATGGCCACCTACACCAAACAGCTGAGCGCCAGAACCGTAGTCGTGGGCAGTGGTCCGGGCGGGGCGACAGTCGCACGCGAACTGGCACACCGTGGCCAAGAGGTGCTCATCTTGGAACAGGGCGCCTACCACAAGCCCATGGGTAGCTACGTCACTCTCTTTCGCATGGCAGATCGTTTCTTCACCCTCGCCTCGGTGGAAGGGACCCAGATGGTCCGCTTGCTCACCGTGGGCGGCAGCTCGATCGCTTTCCTCGGCACGGCGTTTCCCCCGCCGGCCTGGCTCAAGGATCGTTACGGTATCGACCTGGCGTCCTACGTCGAGGAGATCACTCGTGAACTCAAGCTGGCTCCTATCCCCGACCGACTCATCGGAGAAGGGGCCAGACGAATAATGGAAGCGGCGCACGAGGAGGGCTTCGACTGGCGCCCGATGCCCCATTTCATAGACTGGGACAGGTGTGGCTCCAGATGCCGGAAACTCTTTGCAGGCAGTGCCGGAGGCGCGAAATGGACTGCACGCGCCTACGTCGAGGAGGCGCGTGACCACGGCGCTCGGCTTGAGACGCGGATGCGGGTCAAGGAGGTGCTCTCGACAGATGGTCGCGTCACCGGCGTGCGGGGCGTCGGACCGTCGGGGCCATTCGAGGTCGAGACGGAAAGGGTGGTGTTGGCGGCGGGTGGCCTGGGCACCGCGCCCATCATGCAGGCTTCTGGGTTTCCGGATGCCGGCCAAGGCGTCATCATCGATCCGCTCATCCTCACCTACGGCGTCCACTCCGGTCCGGGTTCCGGCCGGGACGTCCCCATGGGCTGCGGCACGACCGACCTGCAGGACGAGGGCATCATCATGATGGACTGCATCGATCCGTGGCCGCTCTACCTTTTCGGACTCTTGATGGGCGGTCCCAAAGCGGTAGCCAGCTTCCGGCATTTCCCCCATACCCTCGGCATCATGGCCAAGATCCGGGACGGGTTCGCGGGCTATGTCAAGCCCGATGGCACCGTGTCCAAGCCGTTAGGCGAGGAGGACCACAGGCTGCTCGCGCGCGGGGCTGAGATCTCCGGCCGGATCCTACGCAGAGCAGGTTGTGAACCGGCGTCGATCGTTACCACTCCACCCCGGGGCGCTCACCCGGGCGGTACCGTGCGCATCGGTGACCAGATCGACACCAACTTACAGGCCCGATAGCCGGACTCTACGTATGCGACTCGAGCGTCATCCCCGAACCGTGCGGCATGCCGCCGGTGCTTACGATCATGGCCCTGGCCAGGCGACTGGTGGCCGAGCAGTTAGCACCTTCTCCGAAGCCAGAGGGGTAGCGAGCATCGCCGGCACACGGACCTACGCGGCTTCTGGCATGGAGCATCTGATGTTGATCGCGATGGGGCCCATGGCGGGAGTGGTCCCTGTCTGGGACCACCATCTTGCCGCTCAGCAACCTCAAGTTACGCTGGAACCGCGGGCCGACCGACAGCAGCCAGAGTAGTCTACCGCGCGCCTCCTCGGCTTCCTGACCCTAGCAAGCACTTCCACTACACCCTTGAACGTCTCCCACGGCGATCATGTTCTAGAAGTCCGGCTCCATGAGTGCCGCGTCAGGTTTTCACACGCGACTTGGACTGCTGCC
>CAVVNF010000030.1:0-16938 GCA_963749535.1 uncultured Thermoleophilia bacterium
CAAGCCCGTTTGACGGTCTCAGGGAGATGAATACCGCCTAAGGTGTTTCGGTCCCACAGTAGCGCCAGAAGTCACGACTCTCGCCATCCCACCACGTAGCCGTCGATTATGCCGGAGGCATCCTCCTCGCTCAGGGCCCGTCCCGCCTTGGCTCGCCAAAGCTCTGTCAGCTGCCGGGGGAGCACGGGGTGAGTCTGGAAGAGGTCGGTTGAGCGCGCGCTCCAAGGCAAACGAGGCCGAGAAACTGGAGTCGGTGGCTCGGGCCTTATAGCCGGTGTAGCTCTCTAATCCGTGCATCTTAATGCAGAGAGCAGCTGCTAGCTCCAACCGCGCGGTCTCTCTTGGTGGCTTCTCGAATCCGCGACCAGGGCAGGTTCCTCTCCCGGCTACGTCGCGACTGTTTCGATGTGCGAGAGTCACTGCCACCGGTCGTAGCAGACGATATCGCCGACCGACTTGCGGCTTTTTGGACGCGGACTGTCCGCCGGGTAACCCAAAGTCATCACCGCGACCACCTTGGCCAGCTCGGGGATTCCCAGCACCTTGCGGACCTGGCCCTGATAGAACGCGCCGATCCAGCAGGTGCCGAGCCCCTCGGCCACAGCCGCCAGCGCCAGGTGTTCCATCGCAATGGCCAGATCCACTGGGTCGCCCGGGACGTCGCAGCGCATCATGCGTTCCGGCATCAGCCCAACGCCGGCGATCACGACCGGCGCCTGAGCGATGAACTGCTGGTTGAAGCAGGCGGGCACTAGCCGGCGACGGATCTCTGCGTCTCGGACAACGACGAACTTCCATGGCTGTCGATTGGACCCGGAGGGTGCCTGGCGGACGGCCTCAAGAATGCGATCCAGCTTGTCCTGCTCGACGGGGCGAGGTTGGTAAGACCGAACCGAATACCGCGACTTGACGAGTCACGAGAAATCCATGGTTAACCTCCGCCGATAGTGGTGCTCAAAAGTCTAGCGGGCGGTTGCGCCGTGGACAACCGTGGTAGCCCCGGGGCACGTCGTGCTCATAGTGATGGGTCTCCAGGCGCTCGCTACTCTCGCTTGCTCAAACCTGAGGTTCGCGCCCGGCGCAGTGAAAGAGGGAAGAGCGGTTCTAGTAGTAGACGTCGACCGTGAGCCCTATGGGCAGCTGGGGATAGAGGATGTCCATCTCGGCCACGGTCACCCGGATGCAGCCGTGACTCCCCGGGTAGGCAGGTACCGAGCCTTCGCCGTGAATGGCAATCCCGCCCACGATGTAGCAGGGCTTGTAAAGGACGCCCAACGAACTCCGGTGCCAAGCCGGGATCTTGAGGTAGACATGGTAGTGCCCGGGCGGGGTCAGCCAGCCCGGCTTACCGGTAGAGCAGGCGAGGGTCTTTACCACCTGGTTGTTTTCGATATAGAAGAGCACCTGCCGGGTAAGGTCCACTTCCACCCGGGTTCCTGAGGCCGCAAGGCGCGGCGTCGGGGTAGTAGCCGTGAGCAGCGCCGACCAGGTCTGGGGCCCCACCACCCCATCCCGGGGAAGCCCTGCCACCTTCTGAAAGGCGATGACCGCCTGCCTGGTCTCCCAGTCAAAGACCCCGTCGGTTCTGCCCGGCTGATAGGTGAGAGCTTGAAGCTTCTGCTGCAGCGCCTCGACCGCTGGGCCCTGGGAGCCGAGCTCCACCTGGGGTTGGGCCGGGGCAGTCGTCTGGGTGGTGCTCGTCGTGCCCGAAGATCCACTAGCCAGGGTAGTGCTTGTGGTGCTGGGAAGAGTAGTTGTGGTGTCGGGGACGGTAGTGGTTGTGGTGGCACTGGGGAGCGTGGTAGTTGTCGTAGTCGAAAGCGCAGTCGTTGTGGAAGAGACAGCGGGCTGGGTGGTGGACGGAGCAAGCGTGGTGCTGGTCACCACCGAGGTGGCCACGGCGGTGGACGGCGTGCTCTAGATTCGACGTAGTCGGGCTTGAGCTCTGGCCCGCACAGCCCGTGAGTAGGGACGCGAAAAGCAGTAGCAGCGCAAAGAGGCAGCCGATGACCCGCCCGGATCTCTTCGCACTTCTTCCCGCTCGCAAGCGACCTTCCGAGCGCAGCTTCTTCTCGCCGTCATGGCTCCTCTTTCTCTTACGCCCCAACCCATGACGGCTGGTCGCGAATCTCTCGGTGTACGTCTTTGCCGTTATGTTTAGGGCAGCCCCGCTGAGGCGCTGCCGAACTCTATCTACCCGTTTATCCCGGAGGCCATGTGGCCACGACCAATGCTAACCGTCGCTCAAGGAGCTCGTCAAGAACGGCCGTCTGGGGCAGGCGCTGAGCGCCAAGCGAGAAACCGTAGGCGCCCGTGCCTTTCCGAGCGTTTTCCCGGACCGCAGCCATCCCAAACCGGGCGAGGGAGGGACCGGCATCACGATCTTGCCATCGTGGTGGTGCTTAGACAGATGTTCACGAGCGCGCTCGACGGCAAGTTCCGCGGGAATCGGTCGCTCATTGTCCAGCTATCGCACAAGCACACGAGTGGAGTTGGGGCGTCCGAGCCACCGGCTAGTTTGAGCCGTCGGATTCCTCTTCTCTTTTCAAATAGGGGCGAAACGGCATCCCCTCAAAAAAGTTGACCTTCTGATAGCGCACTGCGCATTCGAAACAGTTTTCCCGGACCTTGTCCCGGAACCATTCCATGACGCTCGGTCCGTACCCCCAGCAGTCCGCAAGGATACTGAGTGCTTTGTACTGACTGTGGAGGAGAGGCATGGCTTCCCTTACTGGCATACTCGCATAGCCCACCACACGCTCCTGCCACGCCTGTCGCATAGCAGTTTGGAAGACGCGGCCTTCATCCACTAGCTGCTCCGCCCGGTCCGCCAATTCCTTTGCAGCTCTCGTCACTTCCGGCTGACCAATCGACCTGAAATGGCGAACCTCCTCCTCCCATCTGCTCCTGTCCCTTATTCTCATTTGTCTTAGCTTAACGTCCTATCCGTCTTACCGGTGCCTGTTTGGTTTCAAGGGTCGTCCCGACTTCCGCGCCTCCTCAAGAAACTCACACTGGTCGCAGGAGCTTCCAAGTTTGGTACCTATCCACGAGAGAAGAGGTACGGCATGAGCCCACGTCACCATCAAGTCGGCTAAGGCGAAATAAAAGAGCTGGGGAAACTGATCGCTGTCTAGGCTGCCGAACAAGAGTTCCGGCACGATGGCGTTAAAGTAAGCTTCGCCACACGCTGCGACAGGACGAACCTAGTAGTCTCGGATGAGACGTTCAATCTCCCCGGCGAAGAACTCAGCGAGATTAGTCTGCGCACTCTTGCCTCGCCGCTCCATGGTCGTTGCCCTGCAGCACTAGGAGTCTCACCTTTCCTTCCAAACACCGAAAGCCTATGCTGGAGCATGGTGGAGGCGGGACTCATCGACAGGTCGAGGGGGAACTATGGCCACCGTTTCGGAGCGGACCTGCAGGAAGTGCGGCCTGAACCGCCCCGGGTTTCCTGGAGACTCCAGACTTTGAGAGGATGGAGTCATGAACACAACAGGCAAGCGGTATCCAAGTGAAGTGAAAGAGCGAGCCGTCCGCATGCTCATGGAGCACCAGGACGAGTACGAGTCCCAGTGGGCAGCCATCATGTCCATCTCCGAGAAGCTGGGCGTCGGCCACGAGACGCTCCGGCGCTGGGCCCGCCAGTCGGAGACCGACCACGGCCTGCGACCCGGCCTGACCACGGCCGAGCACGAACGGCTGCGCGAACTTGAGAAAGAGAACAAAGAGCTCAGGCGGGCCAACGAGATCCTAAAAGCCGCCGCGGCTTTTTTCGGGGCGGAGTTCGACCGCCAACACAAGAGATGACCGCCTTCATCGAGCGAGCACAAGGAGAAGTTCGGGGTCGAGCCGATGTGCGTCGTCCTGCCCATCGCCCCCTCCACCTACTACGCCGCCGTCTCCCGCCCGCCCTCGGCCCGAACCCTGCGCGACCAGGAGCTGAAACCCGAGATCGTGCGTGTCTATGAGGAGAACCAGTCCGTCTACGGCCCCCGCAAGGTGTGGCGAGAGCTCACGCGGGAGAGCTTCACGGTGGCCCGCTGCACGGTGGAACGGCTCATGCGGGCCCTCGGCCTCAAAGGGGAAGTGAGAGGCAAGAGCCCGAAGACCACCTTCCCCGACCTCTTTGCTCCCCGGCCCTTTGACCTCGTGGATCGGAACTTCGCAGCGAGTGCGCCCAACCGCTTGTGGGTGGCGGATCTCACCTATGTGCGCACCTGGTCGGGATTCGTCTACGCGGCGTTCGTCGTCGACGCCTACTCCCGCATGATCCTCGGCTGGCAGGTATCGGCCTCGCTTCGCACCGATCTCGCTCTCGATGCTCTGGAGATGGCCCTCTGGCGACGAGAGGCGGAGAACCTGGAAGGACTTGTCCATCACAGTGATCGCGGCGTGCAGTACCTCTCCATCCGCTACACCGAGCGCCTCTCTGGGGCTGGCGCCGTCACCTCGGTAGGGTCCCGGGGGGATGCCTATGACAATGCTCTGGCCGAGACCATCAACGGCCTCTACAAGACCGAAGTGATCAAGAAGCGCGGCCCTTGGAAGACCATCGAAGACGTCGAGTTCGCCACCTTAGAATGGGTCGACTGGTTCAACAACCGCCGGCTCTTCGGACCGATCGGATATGTCCCCCCGGCGGAGTTCGAGGAGATGTACTATCGGGAGCACTCCCTCACCGAGGATGAGGGACTCACACTACTGAGTCTCCACTGAACCCGGGGCGGTTCAGGTGGCACGGCGTTCAGGAACGTCGCCTGCGGTCAATTCATATCGCTTGCCCACGGGGAGGCTCTTTTGCATCGGGGTGCGGTCGTGCGCAGTCTTGACCATCGCGCCCGCGGGGGCGAGCATCAAGGGGTGAGACTGTCCCCCTCCCCTTTTGTCTTGGGCCCAACTTGCTCCACCCCTACCTACCCCTACCTACCCCTACCGCCACCCCTACCCAGAAAGCACTCGGTGTAACGCTATGGACAGAACGGGCCCTTTTAGCCTGCGAGTGTGCACTCCATAGCACACGACGATACGCCCTGGACATGAGGACGGCGGCCTCCTAAACGCATGTGCTGCTGTGGAGCAAGGCGGACATCCGACACGAGCTACCCTTGAGCTGGGCTGATAGCCGTGGAGACAATCCATGTGGGCCCTCCACCTACGTTGAAGGGTTCATCTCCGGAGCGGACCCCCGCAGATAGAGAGGACCTTCTGGCCGGTAGGATTCACCCCCCAGCCTTCGAAACGCAGGAGCCAAACCGCGCAGCGGCGAGCAAAGCCGGCCCGAACCTCAGCCCCCATCCAGCTTCGGCTCCCTCCGGCTAAACAGATCGACCCATATTCTGCCGGATCGAAGGTCCACCATTCCGATCACGGCTTGGGCACTGTTCTGGAAAAGAACGGCAGCCAGCTCAAAGTCAAGTCTGACGACGGCAGCTAAACCGTATCCATCGAGTCTGTGAAGGCGGTGAACGTATACGAGCATCGGTGAGGACGGGCTCGCAGGACTTGGTCAATAGTTTGGGGGCCGAGACCCGTAGGAATAAGGCATCCTCTTTGATGTTAGATGGGTTGGAGGTGGAGTTGATCGCCTATAGTTGAAACCCCGAGAATGGGCGGACGAGTTCCGTCCAGGGAGGGGGCCAACACGTCAAGCGGAAGAACTCATGAGCCCCAATTGCGTCGAGCGGTCAGCGCTTCAAACAATCTTCAAACGAACTTATGGGCACGCTTGGGGACGCTCCGGAAGCCCAGGCAGGGCAGACGAGTAAACAGCCTGCATATGGGCATGTCTGGTTACAATCGGTCACGCTTCGGAAGGTGTGATACGCACTTCAAAACCGGTGTACCGGCGGGGTGCAACTGCCCGAAAAGGTCGGCTTGTGAATCGGCACAGGCTACTACGTTTCGCTCAAGATCGCCCAGTTAGTCTCCAAATGGGTCTGGATGCCACGTCCGGGATAGTAACCGGAAAGAGCTTCTCAAGCTAGCTCGGGCCGATCTGTAGGAGTCGTCGGGGATAGTCCCGCTCACCTTTGCGAGGAATACCAGCGCTAGCGAGGGTGCCCGTGATTCACCCCGATTGCAGTGAATCAGCAACTTCTTGCTCTCCGAGGTCTTCCTCCTTGCGAATGACAAGAACGCCGCAAAGAGTTCAAGTCTGAAGAGTGGCACGGGCGGATCGATCATGTTGAGAAATAGGTCGTCGCCCAATTCAAGTACCAGGTAGCTCGGGTGACTCTGAGGGAGATTGCCGGAATACCCCACAGCACTCACATGACATGGGTGCTTGCAGGCGTGCACTACAGCCCAGCTCTTGTCCCCGCGACGGCAATCGCTCTCGGTCCCTACAAAGAGATTGTCCCGCAGTCGAATCATTCGTCGGCGGCTTCCTAAAGCTCAGACTACTCCATGACACTCAGTAGCACTCGTTAAGACTCGGTGGACAACCAATTAGCGCGGGATGCCGCGATTCGAGGAAAGGTGCTGCCGGCGTGGAACAGGGTACTGCTCCACCGGTGTCCCTTGGCCCGTTTCGGCGGCCGACGCCATCAGTGTTATGCAGACACTCATGGGCTGTTTCGGTGGAGTTCTCCAGACTGGATAGTGCTTGTTGGACGCACTGCAGGATGGAGTTCGTGCTAGGCTCGGGTTCGGTCTCCAGTCGGTCTCGCCGGATGACAAGGGGTGATGCCATGGCACGGATTCTTCTCTTCGGGGCCACCGGGGGTGTGGGCCACGCGCTGATGGAGCGCGCCTTGGCAGAAGGTCACCACGTGACGGCGGCGGTCAGAGACCCCACAAAGGTCACCCTCACGCACGATGCTCTCGACGTGATCGCAGGTGACGCGACCGACCCCGAAGCCGTGCGCCAAGCCGTGAAGGGGCACGATGCGGTGGTCTGCGCCTTGGGCACGGGCGGCCGCGGGCCCACGACGCTGTTCTAAGAGCCGCAGCAAGCGTCGCCTCTGCCATGGATGCCCACGGCGTGCGCAGGCTCGTCTTCCTGTCGAACTTCGGTGTGCTACACGAGGCGGCACCCGATCTTCGTTGGGCCGTGCTGATGCCTTTCGCTCGCCTAAGGATTCGCAACCTACTGCGCGACCACGCTGCCGCGCTCGAAGAGATACGCCGGCACGACCTTGACTGGACCCTCGTTCGTCCCCTGATCCTCACCGACGGACCTTGGACGGGTCGCTATCGCGTGGTGGCGGAGGGTCTCCCTCGCGGGGGCTTTACGATATCGCGCGCGGATGTCGCGGACTTCATGCTCCAGCAGGTCGGAAGCGCTGAGTACGTGGGCGGTCTTCCGGCCATCGCCTACTAGGGCCGGGGTCTCCGCGACGGCGTCCAACAAGCGCCTCGAGCGGACGCTCGCCAGCGCTACACTCAGGCACGCGCTTCAGCGCCGCTCAAGCGGAAGACGTTGAGCAAGATGCGGAGGAGGGCGAGCATGTTCTGGGTCTATGAGAACCGGGTTGCTGAGAAGAACGCCGTCGTGCATCGAGCCGAATGCGGGCACTGCCAAAATGGTCAAGGCTCGCACCCGAACATCCATGGCGATGGAACGGGCGGTGGCACGGCCCCTTCGACGACTACGCCTCGGCGAGAGCGGCGGCCGAGCGCTTGCCGGACCGAAACGTTCGCAATTGCTCCGTCTGCATCTAGCGGCCAGTCGCGCACTCACCTTACAGGCGTATCCAGCAGAACACCGCGAGGTAGACTGATCTTGGAGGCGCTCGGCGTCTGCTGATGCGCAGCATGTTAGCTACACCCTCATCGGAGCCGCGATGTCGTTCAACGAGCTTGAGCTGAAGCGTATCGATCGCACCGTGGGCGAGCTGTGCCGCCGCAAAACCCGTCCCGAGTACGCAGACCAGCTGCGCTTCGAGTGCGAGATCGACGGCCATACCGTCTCTGTCTGGGAAGTGCGACCTCCGTGGGACGGTGTAGGCGACTGGACCCGCATGGGCGTTGCCGGCTTCCGATTCTTCCGCTCACGAGGCGTGTGACAGCTCTACTGGATGCGCCGAGACCTCCAGTGGCACCGCTATGACCCCGCCGAGTCGACTCCCGATCTTGCTGCACTTGTAGCCATCGTGGAGGGGCCTTCGTCACCGAGCCGAGGCCGTTCAGTCGCGCGCAAGTATGGCTTTCTGCTCTTCCGGGCCAAGAACCACCTTGTTTTCTACCCTCAAGAAGGAGAGCCAGGTGGCCATCGCCGGTTCCGAAAAGAAGGCCCAGTAAGCGTCCAGGCTGGGAGTCTCAAAGATGTTGTAGAGCGTGTGCCCGGCGTGGTCGGTCCACATCCCTAGATTCTTGATGCCGTGCTTGGCGAGCAGCGAATCCATCTGGGGCATGAGAGCTAGGGTCGTCTTCTTGGTCTCCTTGTTGAAGACCGGGCAATGCTCGGGGGCGTGCGTGCTGATCTGCATGATGTACATCTCTTCATCTCCCCGTTCTGGGTGATACCCACGATTACAGTTTTAGACCGTCTGGTAGGGAAGTCAACGAGGGAGTTGTGCGGTGAGTACGAGCCCGGCCGATGGCTGCCAACACTGCCACTGGGTGCTTCTTAGCGCGGTAAAGGTCAAGGTCGTTCCCGTCCAGCCTCAAAGCATTTGATTCTGTGTCAAAACTACCTATATTGAAGCTACTGGGGAGGGGATCATCCTTGCCAGTGGTTTCTAGGGGAAGGCCCCAGGAGTCGGAGGCTTGGCATAAGGCCTGCCCCCGCGTATCCACCTTTCGGGCTTGGCCCGAAAAGGAGGTGTGCTTAGTGAAGACCGAGCAGCAGCAGCTCCGTATCTAATCACCCTGTTCTGCTTTCCCCGGCGGTTACGCTTACGCCGTGGGCGTGGTGTGACCGCAGATGTCTCCCTAGAGATTCCTTCCATAAAAAGGGAGGCAGCATGAAGTATCTCGCTGTGGTTCTTGCGCTGGTGGCTCTGGCTGCTCTCGGGTGTGGAAAGGGGGTTGCTCAGAATCCGAGCACGGCGAGTCTGACCGTGCCCTCAACTGCCACGACCTCCTCAGCACCCCTGGCGACCAGTCAAAGTACGACGACCACCAACCAGGTGACCACCACCGCGGTCTCGAGCAGCCAAGGGGCAACCAACACCTGGACCAACCTCAACCCTTCGGGGGCGCTGCCGTCCATCCGCGCAGGCCACTCCATGGTCTACGACTCATCTTCGAACCGAGTGATCATGTTTGGGGGGTTGGACGAAACCAATGGCACGAACGTCCCTTTGAATGACACTTGGGCCTACGACCCCCCTGCCAACACCTGGACCAACCTCAACCCCTCCGGGACGCTGCCGTCCGTCCGCGTCGGTGACTCGATGGCCTACGACACATCCACCCATCGGGCGTTCATGTTCGGAGGAGTGACAAACAGTGGCGCTTCCAATGACACCTGGGCCTACGACCCCTCTACCAACACCTGGACCAACCTCAGCCCCACCGGGGCCGTCCCCTCCGCTCGCGCCTGGCACAAGATGGTTTACGACTCGGACACCGGCAAGCTCATCATGTTCGGAGGATTGGGAAACAGCGCGGATTTCAACGATACTTGGGCCTACGACCCCTCTACCAACACCTGGACCAACCTCAGCCCCACCGGGGCCGTCCCCTCCGCGCGCGACTCCCAGGCGATGGTCTACGACCCGTCTACCCATCGGGTGATTCTCTTCGGAGGATTCGGTGCCAGTGGCGAACTCAACGACACCTGGGCCTACGACCCCGCCGCCAACACCTGGACCAAACTCAGCCCCTCGGGGACGCTCCCGCCTGCTAGATTCGGCACCTGGCTGGTCTACGACCCATCCATTCACCAGGTGATCATGTTCGGGGGAGAATACGGCACCAGCGGGGCCCTCAACGACACCTGGGCCTACGACCCCGCCGTCAATACCTGGACCAAACTTAGCCCCTCGGGGACGCTACCGGCCGCCCGCACGTGCATGATGGTCTACGACTCGGCCAACAACCAGGTGATCTTGTTCGGGGGGAACAACAGCACCAGTGGTTTCAACGATACTTGGTCTTACCATCCATGAGCAGGCAGAGCGGGTGAACTTGAGAAGACCGTTGTGGCAGTGAACGTACAAGAGGAAAGGAGGGGATTCTTATCCGCCCAAGTCTCGACTTCCCTCTCTACGGTGCGTCTCAAAGGTGGGTTCCAACAAGCGCTCGGGCGTGCGGTCGCATCAAAGGCCGAGATGTACGGGTTTCCCTTGATCATCTGGTCATCGGGTGGGCTACAGGTCCACCGTTTTGGTATGCCGGGGATGATCGGCGTACTGGCGTTCGCCGGCGGGGCTCTCGTCTCTATGGCTGTCGTAGTGGCCATTACCTGCAGGGGACTCACCTGTCCTCTGCCAGAGCGCAACACTTCCGTACGAGCGTTCGGAGCGATCCACGTGGTCTCGGTTCTGGGGAGTGTGGTCGCAGGGTGGGCAGTCGCCACGGCGGCTCACGGGGCGATAGCTTTCTTTCTGGCCTCGCTGGTGACCGTCTTCGTTTTCGAGATGTTGCTCTCGCTGGAGTTGTACGTCGCAGCCAACCAGGGCCCAAATCAGAGCGAAGATCGCGCCTAGAAGGGCATCAAGACCGGGCTCTCTTCCGGATCAGGGCCGGGGCTCCTAGTGGAGCGGTGTCCGTCTCCAGGTATCTCTTTGCGGCGCAGGTGGGTGACTCCGTGGCGGCTGCCCAGCAGCGGGGAAGGATGGTCGCCCGGCTGATTGGGAGGCGGCCATGATCGGACCTGTGTACGCCATCTCCCGGACGGCTCAGAAGGTGAGGCTCGCCCACCCGTCCTTGAGGAGCTCGGATATCAAGCCGCCGACATAGACGACCTCTACTCCCAGTGCCTCCAGGGTTTCGGTAAGGCCAAATCCGTCGGAACACTTCTTACAGGCCATGACCTGGATCCCCGCCGCTATCGCCTCCTTTATGCGGTCCTGCACCTCCGGGTCGGCGGCCGCCACCTTCTCGGAGGGACCGAAGAAGATGATCTTGACTTCCTCCATCCAGCCCTTGGTGGCCGCATTGAACGGGTAGAGGAGGCCCGGCTCGAGCACGACCTCCCTGTCTTGGCTGGTTATGACCACGAACACCTTGTCTGCCATGTCCCACTCTTTCTGTCCGGGAAGGTCAATTTCAGGAACACGACTTCCGGGGCAGCCCTAGCCGTCGACTTTTGCCGCCTCGCCGTGACGGGCCACGTTGCCGGCACGTAGCATCATGATCTCTTTTCTCAGCTCCGCCTCCGGCATGAACTCGTCGTCCCTGGCCCGGTCGTGGTGGACCATCTCCTCTAGATGCCGGACCAGTTTCGTACTGGGTCCGCCCTCCATGGCGCTCTCGCCCACGAGCAACATGTCGTAGAGCTCGATGTAGTCAGGCAGGTTCAGCACGTGCTTCACCAGCCCTTGAAGCTTGGGGTACTTGAGGGCCGACACCGGGCAGGCGGCCAGACCCAGAGAATGAGCGGCGAGCCACGCATACATGAAGCCGTTGGAGAGGGAGGACTCGAATATGGAGTCACCCTTCTGGCGCGAGTAGCGGGCGGCCATGGGTAGGCCGATCCGCCGACGGGTGTCTCCTAGGAAGGCGATGAAGACCGGAGCCAAGGGGATATCAAGCCTGCCGTGTGCTTCCATGGTCCACGGACTGCCCTGCCAGGCTTCTCTGGTCGCCTCCATGGGATAGAAGTCGTCGGCCTTGTAGTCGTCAACCAGGGTCTTGATGGCTCGGCGCAATCCCAGGTCCTTCACCACCAGGAGCTCAAGGGGTTGCATGTTAAAGCCGGTGGGAGCCCACCGGGCGGCTTCCAGGATCTTCTCCAGCGACTCCTCCGGGATGGGGTCCGGCTGGATCGCTCGGATAGTTCGCCGGGTCTTGAGGAACTCAAGAAGCTCGCCGTAGTCCATGTCTGTCTCCTTGCGGGGTAGGGGTCCGCGGGCCGGCGTCCGGTGGCGGCGCGAGTTTCCGCATGGTAGCGACCTCTCCCGCCGGTGTAAAGGGGTGCGTCGCGCGAGTAGCGGGAGGTAGAAACTGTCTCTCATGGAGAACGAGGACCGCCATCTTCCCATTGTGTCTGTATTTCAGCTGGCTTTCGGCCACGGTCAGGTACCAGGGCGCACGGGACAGGCTGAGATGGCCCGCCTTCGGCGTCGCTCTTGCTCCCCCGCTCCTTGACCCCTGAACTTACCCCCACCGTAGCAGAGTTGACAAACCGGGTGATGAGACCTGGTTTTGCCTGTAAAATGGGACACTATGATACGCAACGAACAGCCGACCGGCCGGCTCGTGACCCGCTGGCCGACATTCGCTCTCCTCGGGCGTGCGGGCGCATGTAGACGGGCGAGACCCTCCCCCTCCCCCCCTATCGTCTTGGGACTGACTCGCTGCACCCCCTACTTGCCCCTACCGCCACCCCTACCCAAAAAAACCCGGCGATACGCTATAGACGGGAGGGGGCCCCTTTTAGCCTGCTGTCGTGCACTCCATAGCACACCACGATACTCCCTGGACAGGGGGGCGGCGGCTTGCTAAACCTCGTGTCGCAAGTTCGAGTCTTGCCGAGGGCATTGTCTTTTGCGTGCATATGTGCCGCTGCCTGCGCCGCACTTTCGCAGCCGGCGGCTCGTCGAGTCCCATCACGATCAACATGTTGTGTTTGACCTGTACTCAACATCCCTGGCTTGCGGGAGACCGCCTGTGTTAGTCTGCTTTACGTCAACGTCAACCTATTGAACTGGAGCACGTCATCGATGTCTGACCAACGTCCGGTGAGCGAAGCGCAACAGCCAGTCCGTCCGGACCTAGTGAGCCCGCGCTACAAGTGGACGGCGCTCACCAACACCTCGCTGGGGATGTTCATGGCGTTTCTCGACGGCTCCATCTTGATGATCGCGCTCCCCGCCATCTTTCGCGGCATCCATGTCGATCCTCTGCAGCCGGCCAACGTCGATTTGTTGCTGTGGTCCCTCATGGGCTATATGGCTGGTGACGGCGGTTCTCGTCGTCACCGTAGGCCGTCTTGGGCGACATCTTCGGCCGGGTCCGCATGTACAACCTGGGCTTTGTCGTCTTCACGGTCGCTACCATATTCCTGGCTCTCCTTCCCAACCTCGGCCGGCTTGGCGCCATCGAGCTCATCGTGGCCCGGATGGTCCAAGGCACCGGGGGTGCTTTCCTCATGGCCAATTCGGCGGCGATTCTGACCGACGCCTTCCCCCCGGGCGAGCGGGGCTTGGCCATGGGTCTCAACATGATCTCAGGGCTGGTCGGCTCCTTTTTGGGACTGGTGCTCGGTGGCGTGCTGGCGAGCATCAACTGGCACCTAGTGTTCTGGGTGAATGTGCCCTTCGGGGCAGCCGGCACCTTGTGGGCCTATTTCAAGTTGAAAGAGACGGGCATGCGCAGCCCGGCCCGTATTGACTGGTGGGGGAATTTCACCTTTGCCGCCGGGCTCATCATGATTCTCATGGGGATCACGTATTCGCTCATGCCGTACGGCACCCACTCCATGGCCTGGAGCCGTCCCCTGGTCGTGGGGCTTCTCGGCGGGGGGGTGGCTGTGCTCGCCATCTTCTTCTGGGTGGAAACCCGGGTGAGCCAGCCTCTTATGGATCTTCGTCTGTTTCGCATCCGCGCGTTTGCCAGCGGAAACCTGGCCGGCTTCCTGGCTTCCCTCAGCCGCGGCGGGCTGCAGTTCATGCTCATCATCTGGCTGCAGGGCATCTGGCTGCCCTTGCACGGCTACAACTTCGAGCGCACTCCGCTGTGGGCCGGCATCTACATGCTGCCGCTTACCGCCGGCATCCTGGTGGCCGGGCCGATCTCCGGCCGGCTCACCGATCGCTACGGGGCCCGCCCCTTTGCCACCGGGGGCATGATTGGGGCCGCTCCTGGCCTTTGGGCTCCTCATCGCTCTGCCGGTGAACTTCAATTTTCTGGCTTTCGGGCTGGTGCTTTTCCTGAACGGGCTGGCCTCCGGCCTCTTCATGGCCCCGAACACCGTGGGCATCATGAACAGCCTTCCTGCCCGCGAGCGCGGGGCGGGCTCGGGCATCCGGGCCACCTTCATCAACACCGGCATGGTCCTTTCCATGGGCGTCTTCTTCACGCTCATGATCGTGGGGATCTCGGGAAAACTGCCGGGGGCGCTCTTCAGCGGCCTCACCGCCCAAGGGGTGCCGGCGCAGAGCGCCAGCCAGATCTCCCACCTTCCGGCGGTGAGCAGTTTGTTCGCCGCTCTCCTTGGCTACAACCCGCTCGGCACCATGATCCCCCACGGGGTCCTTGCCGCTCTTCCGGCCGCGACCGCCGCTCGCATCACCGGTACGACGTTCTTCCCGCAGCTCATCTCTCCCGCCTTCCACCAGGGGCTGCGGGTCATCTTCGGGCTCGGGCTGGTACTGTGCCTGATCGCCGCCGGTGCTTCCTGGATGCGGGGGACCAAATACATGCACGAGGAAGATGGTGAACCCTCCAGGCGCCGGACTGAAGCCGGACGAGGGCAGCCTTGCTTGTGGACGATCCGGCCGCCGGCCAGGGGACGATATCCCTGCCGCGCCGCGCGTCTCCGTCCCGCTGGCAAAGGAGGAGCAAGATGCAGGCTGAGTCTGGCCTCGTTCCGCTCGCGGCTCCAGCGAAAGACCTACGCATCGGCGAGGCGGCTGCGCTCGTCGGCGTGAGCACCCGCACCCTGCGCTACTACGAGGAGCTGGGGATGGTGCAACCTCCTCAGCCGGCCCCGGAGGCGTACGCTGCTATTCGGCGAGCGATGTCGCCCGCCTTCTGCGCATACGTGAACTCCAATCGCTGATGGGCTTCAACCTGACGGACATCCAGTCGATCCTTCGAGCCGAGGATCGTTTACAGCGTCTATGCGAGGAATTCCACGGCGAGACCCCCAGCGAACGCAGGCGGGAGATCGCGATGGAGGGTATCGGGGTCACTGAGGAACTGCGCACGCAGGTAGCCGAGAAACTGGAAAAGGTGCGTGCCTTCCTGGAGGCGCTTGATGAGAAGGCTGGCCGCTATCAAGCCTATTTGGCACAGACCCCTGAGTAAATATCAAGGGAGCGGCGTTCCGCGCTAGAGAGGCCCCATTGTCAGCGTGCAGGGGGCGAGAGCGAGGCTCCCCCAAGGTGCATACGCCATCTGAAGGCTTCGGTGACACTACGCATCAAGGACCTTCTCTCTCAGCTGCCAGCTACAGGTGCTCGGTCCCGGCTGAAGAACAGAGACGGAGGGTGACAGTGGCCTCCCGGTGGCGGCTGCAGATCGGGCGTACGGCGCGTATGATGTGATGATTCGCCCATCGAAGAAGTCCGACAGGGAGACATGATGGCCAAGAAGATAAAGCCCAAGGCGCCGGTCGTTAACCCGAGCACCGGGAAAGAGCAAGCCCCCCAAGAAGAAGTCCAGAGGGAAGTGAAGCGGACTACCCCGGCCATCTTTGCAAGACACTCCCGCCACAGGCGCGAACCAACTCCCGCGACGCGTCGTAGTCGCTTGCGCTCGGCGGAGATGCGATCATCAAGGTTGTGGACGACTCGCTGCTTGCTAATGCGACCAAGGACTTGCTCGAGGAACTTTAGCCTGGCTCGAGTCTCGGGTTGCCTGAGCATGGGTGGCGGGGCTACCCGCTCGCCTTCTGGCATTTTTGGTTCCGCTTCTCGGTGTCCCTCGTGAGGCGAGGCTCTTTCCCCCTTCCCGTTCTCGCCCCCGTTCCCGCTGAGTGTCTAGGTAAATGCCGTGTAGCCCGCGACCTCGGCGCCTCGGGCTGACGTTTTCGGCGCCAGGAGCCGAAGTAGTGGCTAAGGGAGTCTCGCCTAGACACTTCTCCGCTCAACCGGCGAGACCCCGGAAAAGGGGAGCTCAAACAACTATGGAACCGTCAGGGGATAGACGCGATCGCGGTGCCGTCCGCGGGAATCTGTTCCAGCCACGTCGTGGTTTCTGGGTTCGTCTTCTCGCTATTTCTCTCGTCTTTTGCTTTGCCACTCTGGCTGGTTCGCATGTCGCCGGAGCAGAGCCGCAAACCATTACCAAGGCGGCCATAGCCCAGGCTCAACTGCAGGCCCAGACCCTGCAGCAAGAGATCCAGCAGCAGAACGACCAAGTGGAGCAACTGGTGGAGAACTACAACGCCGCCACCATCGAGCTTCGCGTACCCAAGCCGAGGTGGCGGCCACCCAAGCCAATCTGAGCCGAGCCGAAAACGATCTCCAAACGGGCCAGACGACACTGAGCAACCGCTTGGTTCAGATATACAAGCAAGGCGATATGGGGGCGCTGCAAAACGACGTCGAGATGCTGCACGTTCTCTTGAAGGCTACTTCGCTCTCCGACTTCGTGGATCGCGTGCTAATGCTGGAGGATGTGAGTAAAGGGGACCAGGTGTCAGTCGAGCAGGTGTCCGACTACGGGTCGCAGGTGGAGCTTCGCCAGGCCGCGCCGGCCGGACAGATAAGCGAAGAGCAGAAGAGTGCCGCTCAGGTCCAAGCCGACAAGCAGGCGGTGGAAAAGGAACTGGCCGCCAACCAGCAGGCTCTGAAAGGCGATCAACAGCAGATCGCCCAGATGGAAAAGGCCTGGCAGGCCCAGCAGGCCAAGTTGGCGGCGGAGGCTCGCGCCGCGGCTGCGCAGGCGGCGCTTGAGGCCCAACAGGCCGTGGCAGCGGCTCAACAAGCGGCGCTCGAGGCTCAGGCCGCTTCTTCTGGGGGTACTCGAGAGCTCGACTCCTCCCCGTACTCCGGCAGTGGAGCGAAGGCGGTGCAGGTAGCCCTGAAGTATATGGGGGTTCCCTACGTGTGGGGCGGAGCCAGTCCCAGCGGCTTTGACTGTTCCGGGCTGGTCATGTACGTGTACGCGCAGCTGGGCGTCAGTCTGCCCCATTCTGCGGCTATGCAGTATCAATGC
>CAVVNF010000031.1:0-44041 GCA_963749535.1 uncultured Thermoleophilia bacterium
ACCCGGAGACCAGCGCCATCGTCATGTACGTGGAAAGTATCAAACGACCTCAGCGCTTTTTGGAGATCGCGCGCCGAGTTACCGCGAAGAAGCCCGTCGTGATGCTCAAAAGGAGGCGCCACCGAAGCCGGCAAGAAAGCCGCCGCGGCTCACACGGCGGCGATGGCCGCTGAGGACCGCCTGGTCGCCGGGATGCTGCGCCAGGCCGGCGTCGTCCGCATCTCCGATTACACTCAGTTGGTCATGGCCGGCAAGGTCCTGGCTGCCTCGCCACTTCCTGAGGGAAACCGGGTGGCTTTTCTCGCTCCTTCGGGGGCGATGCTCGTGGGCCTGTCCGATCTATGCAGTCGCCTTGGTCTTGAGGTCCCACAACTCGAGGAACGTAGCCTGAGGAGGATCCAGGAGATCACCCCACCGTTCATCCGCATCCGCAATCCGGTTGACATCTGGGCGGCGGCGCTCTCCATAGGGGTCGAGGCGGCCTACGCTGCTGGCATGGAGGCGGTACTCGAAGATCCGAACGTCGATGCTGTCATCCCGATATTCATGCTCACCCGAGAGATGGGCATGCCGAAAGATTTTGATTTCGTGGTGGATATAGCCGAACGTCACCCGAGGAAACCGGTTCTTGTTTCGTTCACGGGCGACAAGAGCTGCTTGGATGAGTGTAGAGAGTTCCTCGAGCCCAGAGGCGTGCCCACCTTCATGCAGGTAGAAGAGCCATTTCACGCCCTGTCGATCCTCGCTCGGTGCGCAGAGCTCAGAAATCGTGGCTAACGGGTGGCGAGAGGCCTTCTCATGAAGCGGGTGAATAGATTTGGCTGAGTGCTACGACCTGGTATTCGTCGGCAACGCTGGTCTCAACCAACTGCACCGTTCTGACGGCACCACCGAGCCGATCCTCGGGGGCCCGATCTTCCACAGCGCCCTGGCTACCCGGTGGTCCGGCAAGAGAGTGGCCGTCGTAACGAGGATCGAGCCCTCCGATGCGCCTCCTGGAGCCGTTGCGTAGGGCAGGGATCACTACCTTCGTCTCCCCAGCCCCCGTGACCACGCGCAGTCACATCTTCTACATGAGTGACGACGTCGACGATCGCCGGCACGTGCTAGAGAAGACCGCCGGTTCGTTCTCGCTCTCCGACCTGCCGCCTATCACAGCCCGGCTGCTCCACCTCGTCGGGGTCAATCGCATCGAGTTCCCTCTCGACTTCATGGTGAGCCTCCGGCGGCGCGGCTTTGACTTCTCTATCGACATGCAAGCGCTGATCCGGACCGCCGACCCCGAGACGGGCGATGTCACCTATGGGGACTATCCTCATAAACAGCAGGTTGCAACGATGGCCGAGAAGATCAAGCTCGACGTGGTCGAAGCGGAGCTGCTTACGGGTACGTCCGATCTGGAGCAGGCGGCCATCCAGTTCGAGAAATGGGGCGGTTCCGAGACCATGGTGACTCGGGCCGATGGAGCACTCGTCCGTCACGCTGGAAAGACCTATTTCGAACGCTTTTCGAACCGGGGCGTGGCGGGGAGGACCGGGCGCGGCGACACCACCTTTGGATCGTATCTACTACGGCGCATGGACTTCGGCGTGGCCGATTCCCTCAAGTTCGCCGTCGCTCTCACGTCGATCAAGATGGAGACGTTCTGGTCCCTTTGCGGGGAGTCTGGAGGACGTTCTTGAGAGGATGAGGGTCGATCACAGCTAACCGAGGCGGTTGGAGCCGCGCCGGGCGCCCGCTCGGCGGCCATGAGTTCGGCGCTGTTCGCTTTGGGCCTCAGCCAAGATCTGGGCGTAGATCCCTTGCTTTTGCCATCTGGTAGGCCACGTCGACGATCATGTCCTCCTGACCGCCGATCATCCCTCGGCGCCCGAGCTCCACGATTATGTCCAACGGGTCCAGACCGAATCTGTCGGCTGCGCGAACGCTGTGGAGCAGGAAGCTCGAGTAGACTCCCGCATATCCCAGCATCAACGACGTGTTGTCGATTACCTGGGGCCGTTGCATGACCGGCCCGACGATGTTCTGGGCAGCATCCATGATCTTGTGGAAATCGATGCCGGTTTCGTAGTTCGACTTAGCCAACACGGCCACGAGTACCTCTGTCTGCGCGTTCCCGGCACCCGCGCCCAAGCCGCGGCAGCATCCGTCGACATATGTCGCTCCAGCTTGGATCGCCGCAAGAGTGTTGCCGATCGCCAGGCCGAGGTTGTTGTGCGCGTGGAAGCCGATCGGGATGGATAGCGCCTGCCGCGCCGCGCGGACTCTCGCAGTGACGTCGTTTGGCAGCATCGCACCGGCGGAGTCCATCAGGTACACGACGTCTGCGCCATACGACTCGAACAAGCCCGCTTGCTCGGCGACTTTCTGCGGAGAGACCAAGTGGGACATCATCAGCAGACCGCACGTGAACATGTTGAGCCTCTTCGCCAAGCCGATATGCTGGGCCCCCAACTCCGCCCCGGTCACGTGGGTGGCGATTCTGGCGACTTTGGCCCCGTAGCCCGCAGCCATCGACAAGTCTTCCTGAGTGCCTATGCCGGGCAAGAGCAGTACAGCGAGCTTTGCCTGATGCAATTGGGAAGCGGCCGCGGCCAACAGCTCCTCTTCCGGATACGAGGAGAAACCGTAGTTGAACGACGACCCCGCGAGACCGTCCCCATGCGACACCTCGACGTACTCTACGTGGGCTCTTTCGAGCGCACCGGCGATCCCGCGAACCTGTTCGGGGCTGTAGCTGTGGCTCACGGCATGGCTGCCGTCCCGAAGGGTGGTGTCGATGATGTGAATGCGGTCGCCGGCCATCCTAGCTCCCCTGCATAAGTATGCGGCGGGCAAGTTCGTCCCCGACCTGCACGGCCGCCGACGTCATGATGTCGAGATTGCCTGAATAGCTGGGCAGATAGTCGCCGGCGCCCTCAACCTCGATGATGACCGTCACCTTGTGCCCGTCGATCATCGGCGGCATCCGTAGTCTGTAGCCCGGGACATAGGTCTGCATGGCCTGCACCATCGTCGCGACGGAAGCCTCGATCGCCTCTTTCTCCGGCATCTCGACCTCGACGTAGATGGTGCCCGTCATCACCAGCGGCGGCTCCGCCGGATTCATGAGGATGATGGCTTTGCCCCGTTGGGCGCCGCCGATGCTGCGTATCGCATCGGCCGTGGTTCGAGTGGCCTCGTCGATGTCTTGTCTGGCTCCAGGACCGGCGGCCTCGCTCGCGACGCACGAGACGATCTCCGCATACCTTGCCCCGGCGACTCGGGACACTGCGTACACGATGGGGACCGTTGCTTGTCCGGGACCCGTGACCATGCTGATGTTGGGACCCTCGCCGAGGCCTGCGAGATTGACAGCCGGGACGACATGCTGTCCGAGGCCGGCCGGCGTGAGGTCGATTGCCATCTTTCCGGCTGCTTCCAGAAGCGGGGCATGTTCGAGGTGCGATCTCGCTCCCGTGGCATCGAAGACGATCTTGATCTCGTCTTCCTCCAGGATCGGTGTAATGCCGCCCGTCGTGCTTCTGATGCCGTTCTTCTCGGCCCTCTCGATCCCTTGAGAGCGTCCGTTCCCAGCCATCATGAGAAGGTCGAGCCCAGCGCTCGACCGGAGGATCTTGTACATGAGATCCGTGCCCACGTTTCCCGGCCCGATTATCGCGGCCCCTATGCGCCCTCTATGCATGGTCAGCACCAGACGCTCGGCCCTTCTTCACGGCTCTCGCGTGGGAGTAGGCAGCTCGGCGAGCACGTTGCCCCAGTCGAGGTAACCCTGGCGGTCCAGCGCTGCCCCAAGGCTGGACGGGTCGAGGACCACCGGCGGGGGACTCAGGTGGCCAGGCGTCACGTAGTCGTAGACGACGCGTTCTTTCGCTATGACCATCTTGTCCTCTCGATCTGGGGAAACACTGTTGTCGCTGGGGGAGCGCCCAGTCCGCGGCCAAGCGGCCGCGGACTGGGCCACAAGCGCACTCGCTGAAAGATACCGTGCACGAATCCTAGGGCTTGTAGGGGTATCGCTCGATCGGCACCTTCTCGCTCGACAGGACCATCTCCCCGTTGTGGTCTTTCAAGATGATCCACTTAAGAAACTCGGCGTCATTGCGCTCGGGGTAGTCTTCGCGGATGTGCCAGCCGCGGGTCTCTTTCCTTTCGAGAGACGCCCGGAAGAACAACTCCGCATCATGGGTCATGGATCTGACTTCGTTGCACGCCGCGAGATGGTGATAGTCCGTTGCTCTCAACGCGGGGATCTGGGCCTTCACGTCGAGGATCATGCCCAGAGCTTCCTCAAGGCGCTCCTTGTTCTTGTACATGCAGTAGCCCAACGGGACTATGGCGTTCTGAATCTGCTTGACCAGCTCCAGCGGGTGGACGCCACGTTCCCGCTCGAGCGGCGCCATGAACCCTCGCTTCAGCGATTCGGCCTGTTCGGCGTCGGCGTGGGTGGCTTCGGACACCTTGTTGGCGTAACGCGCGGCCGCCGGGCCGCCCCGCATAGCGGTGAAGAAAACCACACCGAAGCCGCCGCCCCTCAAGCGTCCGGGCGGCGTCGGGACGGCACCTGCCCACGCCGAGCCCGAGGAGGAGGATGCCCCAGCGCCGAACAGTCCGGGGATGGTCGCGGCCATGTCGTGGTCCACGCGGATGGGGCCATGCTCGCCGACGAACCCCGGGAAGATCTCCTGCGTGCCGCCGTAGCGGATGCCTGCGGCCTGCTGCTTGTCGATAAATCTGCCCCAATACCGGGTCGTGACCGGCCGCTTCCACACTTCTTCTGTGAGGTGCCGGGGGATGGTGACCGTGAAGACGTAGCTCTCGTCCGTCTTCGAGACGATCGGGCCGTGGCCCGCCAACATCTCTTTGTACCAGAGCACGAACGCCCAGGGATCGACGTCGGAAGGCTCTTTGTCCTCGAGCCACGAGGTGATGTTCTCGCCTTTGGCGTTATACATGGCTTCTTCGGCCCCGTAGACGATCTCCTGGCTGCGGGCGAACTGCATCACGTGGAACGAGCCGAACTCGGCGTTCCTCATCTCTGCTCCGGCTCTGTAAGCCATAGCGGAGCCGTCGCCGCGAAGGTCGGCATACTTCGGTTGCACCCGCCAATTCTGTCCGCCGGTGGTGATCAACGTCGCCTTCGCCTGGATCACATGGCAGGTCCCGTCGACTACGTTGAAGCCGATCCCGCCAACGACCTTGTCTCCATCTTTGAGGAGGTCGATCATCGCCACCTTGTTGATGAATCTCACGCCGAGCCTCTTCGCCCGCCGGTACAGTGGATTCATCATGTCGATGTCGGCTGCGGCCATGCTGGACGGCAGGTACGGCAGCCACTTGAGGGAGATGATCTGGCCGTCCGCGGACCGGCAGATCCCGCCTCCCCACGAGTCGAACCGATCCAAGTTCGGCACGTTCTCTTCGGTGTAGGCGCGCAGCAGATCCTGATCTTCGAGATAAATGCCGATCTTCTTGACGTGGTGTTCGATCCATTTCTCGTGGTCGTCACCAGGAGCCAAGTAGTTGATGTTACCGGCCCCCTTGTTCGCCTGTCCGCCATAGGGGACGTGGGCTTTCTCGACGACGATGATGTCTACGTCGGGCGCCTCGTCCTTGGCGGCGTTCGCGGCGACGAGCCCGGCGATGCCGCCACCGATTATCAGAATATCCGCGGAATCAACCTTGCCGATCGCCTCGAGTTTCATATCACGGCCTTTCCCGGAGTGTAGGGGAAGCCCCGTTCGATGATCGGCGGCCAAGGCGAGTCGTAGTCATACACGACTTCGATAGCCCCAGCGGCGCATTCGAGCTCACACATATTGCAATGGACGCAATCTTCCGGGTACGCCACGATCGGTTTGTCTTGCTCGTCGTCGTAGCGCCACACATCAACGTAACAGACCTTGAAACACATCCTGCATCCGGTGCAGGCGTCGTAGTCGACCTTTATCGTGGTGGTCATATGTTCTTCCGCCTTCCAGATCGTTCGGCGTTTATCGGCTAGTCCCGCCGGTTCGTTGTGCGATGTCGCCTCCTTTCGCGCGTCATGCAAACTCGGCGTGGAATCTCTCTTCCTCGCCCTCGAGCATGTGATAGCAGTGCTCCTCGGCCGGGAAGGCTTGTGCCTTCACCTCGGCCACGTAGTCACGCATCGCTCCGGTCACCATCCCAGCTACATCGCAGTACTTCTTGACGAACTTGGGCGTGAAGGTCTGGAACTGGCCGATGACGTCGGCGACGATGAGCAACTGTCCGTCGCACTCGACTCCGGCTCCGATGGCCAGTACCGGAATGGATAGTGTTCGGGCGATGTACCCGCCGACTTCCGGGGGGATGGCTTCAAGCAGGATCATGTGAGCGCCCGCCTCTTGGACTGCGAGAGCATCCCTCACCACCATCCGCGCGGATTCCAACGTGCGACCCTGCGCTTTATGGCCTCCCAGCTGCCCGCTGCTTTGAGGGGTCAGGCCTATGTGGCCCATTACCACGATGCCGGCGTCCACGATGGCTTTGATGCGCGGCGCCACTCGGACCCCGCCCTCGAGCTTAATGGCGTCCGCGCCCGCCTCTTTGAGGAAACGCCCGGCATTTTCCACAGCCGCTTCACATGAGGTCTGGTAGGACATGAAAGGCATGTCTCCCACTACGAAGGTGTCGGGCGCGCCTCGCCGCACGGCTTCAGCGTGACCGATGCACTGCTCCATGGTAACCGGCACCGTGCCGGGATACCCGTAGACGCACATGCCCAAGCTGTCGCCGACCAACAGCATGTCGAGACCGGCGGCCTGAGCGAACTGCGCGGTCGGATAATCGTAAGCGGTGAGGAACGCGATCTTCTCACCGCGGGTCTTCATGTCGATGAAGTCGTGGATTGTCTTCTTCTTCGTCACGCCTTACCTCCGAGGTGAGTGCTTGTCGACCACCTACACTGTGCAGCGCAGGATGTAGAGCCCTTGGTGCAATGTATCCACGTAGATGTAACCGCGGTTGTCCACGATGACATCTTCCGTAGTGGCGATGTTCGGGCCGGGGAAGAGGTCGCCCGCGGCGTTGTTGAACGCCCATTTGTCCGGATCGGGCGGTATGTAGTAGGCGATCTCCCTAGGCACGAAGGGGTCGCTGATGTCGTAGACCCTGAGGCCGGCGTGGAAGTAACAGCAATAGATCCGGTCGTTGCGGTCTTCGAGAGCTGGGTGGTAGTGGGGCTCGTGCAGGTTGTGCGGGCCGAAGGGACCGGCCCCGACGCCGGGGATCTCGGTGAAGTTCTTGTAGGGCCACTCTGCCGGTATCTCTGGATAGGGGAAGATGGAGACGAGCGTCGGGTCGGTGGGGTCGGAGATATCGACCATCCCTATGAAGTTGAGCGGCTGAGCTACCCCGCCGATGAACTCCGGCGTGAAGACGGGGTACCGCTCACCCTCGCTGGTCATGACGGCGTAGGGCCGCTCCGAGAGCGGGATGACGGTGTGGCAGCGGGCCCCGGAAAGCTTGCCGGCCAGAGGCGGGTGATGCTTTAGCTGCCCGATAAGCTTCGGCAGGGTTATGTCGGAGATGTCCAGCACGACCAGGCCCGCTGCGCCGTAACTGAGGTAGGCGAGGTCCCCTTTGGGGTAGGCCGGACCGTGCATGTTCGGGCCGTCCAGCATGTTGAGTAGCACATCGCCCGTTGGCGGCTCTTTGGGCTGAACGAAGCCCGGGAGGTACTGCCCCGGCGACCACCACCTTCCGGCCTCGAAAGGCCTCGTGGGGTCGGACACGTCCAGGATGCGGTACATAAACCCGGTGAACCCGCGGCATGAAGCCGCCATGTGCACATACCGGCCCCCGTCGTAAGAAGAACCGGTGCACTCCCAGTCCGCCTCCTGTCTGCCAGTGGGAGAGGAATTTGGGGTCGGTCGGATCCTTCACGTCCCAGATGTATACGCCTTCTTCGTACGGGTCTTCCCAGGAGGTACCGTGCAAGAACGGGAACGCCTGCTGAAGAGCCGTGACCATAAGTCCACCTGCCACCTGGAGTTTGAGGGTGACCTGCCCGGCCTTGTCGGGACCGGGCACGAACTTCAAGTACTCGGGTCTCGTGGGATCGGTGACGTCCAGTATGGCCCAACCAGGGTGTCTGAAGTGAGACATGTAGAGGTAATAGCGGCCGCCGACCTCCTGCATCGCCATTTGGAACCCGGGCTTGCCTTTGAGATCGTGGTAGGCGAGCACTTCGATGTTCTTCGCAAAGGCTTGCTTGGGTGGCATCATTCTCATCCTTTCCGGAAAGGTGCGTCTTCGAATCTCACCCCGTGCTTCTCGCTCCGCTCGCACTCGCGAGCGTTCACGAAGAGTGTGCGGCGACTCAGCCGCATCATGAGTTCTCGACTGGGCTCATGATAGGACTCTGCGTCGTAGGTCATGAGCCACGCTCAGTCGAGGGCTCCAGACTCGCTCCCGCGGGGATCCTGCGAGCTTGCCGGAGATTCCGCGCGGATTCGGCCTACCAAGTAGTAGCCGTGAGCGCGAAGAACCTTTCGCGCTCACGGCTATCGTTCTACACAGTCCCGTGGAGCCCAGTCGTCACCGGACTACCGTCGCTCAGCCTAAGCTAAGAATACGTGATGGGAACCGGGGCGATCGTGGTGACGCTAGAAGGCGCGTCTATTGCCGCGACCAGAGGCGCGTCGTACAGCCATTTCCCGCCTGTGCTCTTGACGACCTGGCCCAGGCACAAGACCTGCTTGTACACATTCGCAGTGACATGGAGGCCCGTTATGTCGACCGGAGCGGTGAAGTCGATCGGACCCGTGATGAGCTCGAGCTTCGAGCCCTTGATGGCCGTGACGAAGCTGTTCTTGTCGTCGACATTCTGGGTTCTCTTCAGGACGTCCACGGCCCAACCAAAGCGAGCGTAACCGGTAATCATGTTGCTCCACATTGTGTTCTGCGTCGCTTCGTAATCGTCTGCCAGTTGCGCGTTGGTCATCCCCGAGATCGGGTCGGTGAACGGCCAATCCTTGTGCCACGTGTACCCGAGGGTGAGCCCGAGCACGATGGGGCCGAGAGCTTTCATGTCCTCGTAGGTCGAGATCGCCACGATCTCTATGGCGACCTTTGGATTGTAGCTTTGCTGGAGCGCCTGTTTCCAGAAGTTCGGGAAGTCGATGCCCGGGTTGCCTCCCATGTGAACCTCGCAGCCCGCGGACTTATAGGCTGAGATCAGGGATGTGTAGTCTTCAGTCCCCGGGTTGTAGGGACCGGGGAAGACGACCTTGTATCCTGCCTTTTTGAAGACATCGGGATACCCCTCACCCGCCGTGAGCCAGGCCTGACCGTCGACGTCGTTGGCTTCATAGAGCCCCGCGACTTTATTCGTAGGGATCTTGTTGGCCACCTGGAGAGAGGCTTGAACGCACTGGTCGACACCGAGCAGACTGCCGAAGGTCCAGTTGAACACGGTGGCCGGCGTCGCCTTGCGGCCGAAGATGAACGCCTCCCACAGGTTGTTGCAGGAGATGAACGGCGTTCCCAGTGTCTCGGCCATGTCCGCCGACGGGTCGACCGTGTCTGGGCCGCCGCCGACTGCGAGCAGGTCGACCTTGCTGTTCAAGATCAAGTCGGACGTTACCTGGGATGCCCGGTTGACATCAGACTGGGTATCTACGGATTCCCAGGTCACCTTGTGGCTTTGACCGTCGCCCAAAACCATGTTGTCGCCGATGTACTTCGAGATGAGCCCCAGCCCCCACTTGTCAGCGACTCCGAATAGGGCGTAGATGCCGGTCAGCGGTATTACCAAACCGACCTTCACTTCGCGTCCAGTTGCCGCCGCACTAGTTACCGTAGTAGAACTGGCGGCCGAGGTAGTCGTGGATTGGGCTGCCGTAGTAGTTGGGCCGGCTGCGGTGGTGGTTGTTGTGGTGCTGCCTCCGCAGGCGGCCACCAGACCACCCAGGCCGGCGCCAAGACCGACCGTTGCCCCGGCGACTCCGGCAAGGCGAAGAAAATCGCGACGACTCAGAGAGGCGCCCGCTTCTTTGCCCTCGGTCGTGCCTTGATCCGTCTGTTTTTGACTCTCTGACTCCATGAGCATTCCCCCGATCTGCTTTCATCTACGGCAAATAGTGGTGAAATCTTTGTCATCCCGCCGGATCCAATTCCCCATCCGAAAAGCATTGACCTCGGTAGGCACGGCTATCCGACACTTCGGTTAGGGAACACCTCGCGCACAGGCATCCTCCCAGATGCACTGCTTGAAATCGACCCGCCAACGATCAGATCCTGTCCGTCGCCCCTTCCCCCTTTTCTAGCTCTACGCCGGCCAGCCCATAATGGCATTCCTCTTTGACAAAATCCATAGAGTTTAGGGACGAGTAAAATAGATGGCCAGAAGCGGTCTGGTCGACCGGCAGCGCCTTTGGTCAGGAGCGCGGCCGGGGCAGCCTCTTCCTCCGCTCACGTCAAGATCACCGCTTTGCCGGGTCGCCGGCTGTTTGCCGTCGTGCACGTCGCCGACTGGTCTCGTTGCTCTTCTCTCTGAGCCATTCCGCAAGTCGGGGGGGACTGGGCGGTGCCCCTCCGACAAGGTCATCTATCAGTTCCTCGTAGTCGCTGGCAGGTTTGCTCTTGCCTGTGTAAAGGGCTTGGGCGGCGAGGAACATGCGGAGGTTCGTGTAGTAATAATCTCGGTCCGTGCAGCCAGTGCCCCAGGAGAGTCTCATGGCTGACCCCTCGAGTACCCCCTGGAGCCCGTACGCCACCATTTCCAAGCAGGGGCGAGTAGGATCGTCGACGGCTCCCGGCAACTTCTTCAGGTCGTTGATTATGACCTGGACGAGCTTTCGGTAGGTCCCTTCCATGATCTTCTCCGATCCATCGTCCTCACTCAAGGCCTCTGCTCGTATGAAGGTAAGGGGATCCGGACCGAGCGAACGGAGCCGCAAGAAGGCTCTTACCCGCGTCATGTGGCGAACCACGATGTCTTCCTCGTTGGCGATCTGAGGCTCTAGGAACTCGAGCATCCAGTCGGTGAACATGTCCACGGCTTCGAGAAAGAGCTGCCGTTTGGTGAGGAAGAACCGATAGAAGATCGGAGGCAGCATTCCGACCTCGTTGGTGATGTCGGCTATGCGCGTGTTCCTGTATCCCTTGCTGATGAAGTGACGGATGGCGGTCTCGACGATGAAGTTCCGGGTCTCCTGAGCTTTCAGCGCGATGAGGTCCACTTCTTCCGTGGGGGGGACGTCTTCGACAAGCAGGCGCCGGATCTGACTGACCGTTCGACCTTCCGCTTTGAGCTGCCGGATCTCTTCAAGCCGTTGAAGATGCCGGTCGGTATAGACAGCCCAACTGCGCCCCGAAGTCTGCGCCGGAAAGAGAATGCCCCGACGGACGTAATAGTAGATGCTGCTTCGTGGGAAACCGCTTTCGTCCTCGAGGTCGGTAATACTCATCGTGCGCGTGGGCATCGTGTGCAGATCCTCCAGAAGTGCCGGTTAATCGAATCAAACGAGTGGTCTAAAGGTACTACAGTAGCGGAACAAAAGCCCCGCGTCGCCTCTGAACGCCCTTGGCGCCGGTCGAAAGCCCGGCTCGTAAGGAGCCCGCGGTGCCGTCATCAGGTCTCAAGTCCCAAAATCTCGAGCCAGGCTCGAAGCACGGCACCCCGACCGTCGCCAAGGGCAAGGCGGAGTGGGCCGCGCGCGAAGGCAGCACACTTTGATATCTATGTTAACCATCGACAGATTCTATGGACTGAACCCTCCGGGGATGCCATTATGGGCAAGCTGCCGTCGCGCAGAAGGAGCGGGCGTGGCAGCGGGGAACGCGTGAGGTTCTCCACAGGGTCGTTTCAAACGGACGCGGGATGAAAGGCAGGGATGGCAATGCCCACGTATGACTGGTCGAAGTTCCCCAAATTGGGGATGTACGATTACACACCGGAAGAGATAGCGTACTGGCCGATGCAGGCGGTCGATCCCAAATGGAAGATCCCGCCCAAGGTGTCGATCCAGTGCTCCATTTCGGGTGGTGGTGCCCGCATAACTCCGGAGCAGAACCCGTATCATCCCGGCGCCAATCTCGACAACATCATGGAATCGGCGGACGAAGTCTTGGCCCTCGAGGTCGGGCCATCGGCGGTCCACTTCGACAACGACGGCTACTCGCTGCAGACGCGTGACGGTCAGAAGATGGAGTGGGGCGACTCCTATCTCTACGTGATAGCGCCACTGGTGGAGAAACACGGCTGGGAGAAGCTCTGCACGCACGTCAATCTGCTCCGTGGCACGCTGGAGCAGCAGCTGAAGCCGGCGGTCACGGGCATCGCCGAACTGACCTACTCGCACGCGCGGGCGTCGATGGAGTGGAACCGGACAATCATTCCCATGTACCGAGAGAACGGCATGCGCACTGAGATCGCCGTTCACGTGAACAGCGAGATAGGGCTCGCCGAACGGCTCATGATAAGGTCGGGTCTCATGCCGAACCCCAACCTTTGGAACATGCTCTACGGCCTGCCGGTGAAGGGGCCCAGGTGGCACTTCGAGTACATCCCGAATGAGGTAGCCATGTGCCAGGCTCTCGTCAACGCGGTCGAGAGGATACGTGAGGTCGATCCCGACCCGTTCATCACGGTCTGTGCCGGCGGGCGCCCCTCGCGTTACATCGTGACGTTGGCTCTGCTCTTGGGGCTCAACATTCGGGTGGGCATGGAGGACACAGTCTTCCAGTATCCGCACAAAGACGACCCCTGCAAGAACAACGCCGAAGAGCTTAAATGGGCTATCGAGACGGCCAGAATGCTTGGCCGGGAAGTCATGACGCCAGCGGAATTGCGCGAAAGAGTCGGGCTCAGGCCGCGGACGGGCAACGACCCGTGGGCTTACGCGATACCGTGACATCCTGCATCAGCCCACCCCTGGCAAAGGAAGAGTGAGTGTGAACAGCGCCATCATAACGGCAGCGCTAACCGGTGGTTTCGGCACGAAGGATGAGATCCCGAACCTGCCGATGACCCCGGAGGAGATCGCCGAGAGCGCCCGTGAGTCGTATCAAGCAGGGGCCGGGGTCGTACACGTTCACCTCCGGGATGACCAGGGCCGCGCCACCGCCGACTTGGACATCGCGCGCCGGACCGTGGAGGCGATACGGGAGAAATGCCCCGAGGTGATCATCAATCTATCCACCGGCGTCTCGACCGTGGTGCCCTTTGAAGAGCGGATGCGCCTCGTCGAGTTGAAGACACCCATAATGAGCTTCGACATATGCTCGATGACCTTTGGGGACGACGAAATGCGCAACCCTCCCAAGCTGGTGCGACAGCAAGCGGCACGCATGCTCGAGTTGGGCATCAAGCCCGAGCTCGAGCTTTTCGACCTGGGCCACGTGCATTTCGCGCTGCAACTTCTGAGCGAGGGCCTGCTGGTCGAGCCCCTAGTGGTCTCGTTCGTCTTCGGGAAATTAGGAGGCATGCCTGCAGATGCGGGCGTTCTCGCCAGTCTGGTGCGCGAACTCCCGCCCGGCACCGCCTGGCAGGTCATCGCTGTTGGTAAGCATCACACGCCTATGACGACCATCGGATTGGCGATGGGCGGGAACGCCCGGACCGGCTTCGAGGACACGCGCATGATCGAGCGAGGTAGACCGGCCACGAGCAACGGTGAGCTCATTCAGAGGATGGTGCAGATCGCCCGCTTCCTCCAAAGGGAACCGATGGCGGCGTCAGATGTCCCCGGAGCTTTGATGCTGAACGACGAGTTGGTCCGGGTGGCTCGCACACGGAGCTCGAAGTAGCGACTATCCCAGGGAGACACGATGACGGCAGTGTATGGAGCAACGCAATTCGAGTTCACCGACAACGACCTGACCGACGACAAGGTCTGGTTCTGCGATGTGACCCACGGCACCCCTCCTTGGAAGCCGCTATACATGATGTACGGTTGGGCCCACTGGTACACCTCCATACAGCGTTGGTACGAGCGCCTCAGCGTGCCGGCCAGCAAGGGCTGGGACGTCAGGATCAAGGACGGCTACTGCTATCCGAGTGTGATGCTGACCACGGACGAGGAAGCCAAGCAAAGGGCCCCGCTCTTTAGAGAGAGGATCCGGCCCTATATCGAGGATTTCAACGTCCTCTGGGACGAGGACAAGCAAGACCTAAAGAAGAGCTATGAGGATCTCCGGGCAAAATACGGCCTGGGCTCATACGGGGCCATCTCGGGTCTATCCAACATCGAGCTGTTCGACCTATGGGATGACTACATGCAGGTGCACAAGAAGCAGTGGGACGTGCACATGCGGTTCTTTATCCCCATCTACTACCTCTTCGGGCTGTTCGAGAACATGGCGCGAGATCTGCTCGGGCTCGATCACGCCAGCCCGCTGTTCTCGAAGGTGATGGCCGGTTTCGATAGCTCTGCCTTCCACTTCAACAGGGACGTCTGGGCCATGGGGAAACGCGCCATCGATCTGGGCTTGGCTCAGTTCTTCCTGGACTCGGATGACGCTGAAGCGTTGATGGCCAAGCTGCCGCAGACTGAGGCCGGGAAGACCTGGCTGGATGAGTACGGCAAGTTCCTGGAGATCTATGGATGGCGCTGCGAGCGGATGCTCGAGTGGGCCACCCCAACCTGGTTGGAGAAGCCGAGCCTCGGCGTACCGCTTGTCAAGATGGCGATAGCCTCTGGGGCGACCTCCAGTCTCGACGAGAAGCACGAGCAGGCGAAGAAGGATCGCGAAGCGGCGGAAAAAGAGTTGCTCGCCAAAGTGCCCGTCGACCAGAGGGATTGGTTCGCGGCCTTGATGAGAAGCGCGCAGATGGCCGGCTACTTCAGCGAGGATCACAATTACTACTGCGACTTGTATACCGGCGCAATGGGGCGGTGGATAACGCGCGAGATCGGCGGCCGTTTTGCCAGGGAGGGGGCGATCGACGATCCGGAAGACATCTATTTCCTCGTGCCTGGCGAGATATACAAGGCATTGATCCCCATGGGCAGGGCGAGGCTGCAAAGCTATGTAGATGCGCGAAAGACGGAATGGGAGGGATACCTGAGCGTCAATCCGGAGATGCTCCTGGGAAATCCGGCCATCATGGCGCAGATCGCGAGAAGGGACCCGGTCATCAGCGCTGCGGCATCGGTCCCCAATGTCAGAGAGGAATTCAAGGCCGACCTCTACGGTTCGGCGTCGGTTCCCGGCATCGCCAAGGGTGTGGCCAGAGTGATAATGACCGAGAACGAGCTGGGAGAGCTGCAAGCGGGAGAGATCTTGGTGGCCCCGGGGACGAGTGCCCAGTGGACGCCGGCCTTTGAGATCATCAAGGGGCTGATCACCGACGGGGGCGGGGCGCTGTCACATGCCGTCATCGTGGCGAGGGAGTACGGGATCCCGGCGGTGACCGGATGCCAGGACGCGACCAGGAAGATCAAGACCGGCGACAGGGTAAAGGTAGACGGCGACCTCGGCATAGTCTTCATCATGAAGTAGATCCCGGCCTTCAGTGTCGACGTTTCCCAGGGGGGAAGTCTGCGGTGGCGGAACATATGGGCTTCCCCCAGACGCTCGCCGGGCAGCGGCGGTAGACCGCAAGGCGAACGTCATCGGTCGAAAGAAGGAGAGCGGTGTATTGAAAAGTATCGTGATCATCGTGACTTTGGACACCAAGAGTGTGGAAGCGGCGTACCTGCGGGATCGCATTCTCGAATTGGGGCACCGGCCGTTGATAATCGACGTCGGTTGCGGCGGGCTTCCGAAGATGGAGGCGGACATATCGGCCGCGGAAGTGGCCCAGGCTGCGGACGCCGACCTGGACAGCCTGCGGACCTCGCGCGACAGGGATATGGCGACCGGCGCCATGATCCGAGGGGCGGTGATCAAGCTGACCGCCTTGTGCCAGGCCGGTGAGGTGGAGGGGCTGATCTCCATCGGTGGGATGAGCAGTGCGGTGATGGCTTCCCGCATCTACAGGGAGATGCCGTATAGGATTCCGAAGCTGCTGCTGACCACGGCTGCCTCCATGCCCCAAGCGAACCAGTTCTTCGGTCCCTCCGGTGTAACGGTGATGCACAGTCTTGTCGAAGTGGCTGCGCTCAATCGCCTGCTGATGGGGGAGTTGGCGCGAGCTGCAGGAGCCATTTGCGGGATGGTCGAGGGCCAGGCACTGGTCAAGCTGCCCGCCGTGCTCAAGCCAATGATAGCCATGTCCACCAACGGCTGGGTAGAGACTCCCGCTCAGTATCTCGCAAAAGAATTGACGGACCGGTACGAGATCGTGCGATTCCACGGGACGGGACTTCCGGAAGTGGTCATGGAGAAGCTCATCGAGGAGGACTACTTCTCGGCGGTCATCGATCTCGTGCCCTCGAGCATCACCAATGAGAGATTCGACGGGTCGCGCATCTCCTGGCCGCGCCGCCTGGAGGTGGCCGCCGAAAAAGGAATACCGCAGGTCGTCGCTCCCTCTCTCGTCAACGTCATCTCCCGCACGCGGGACGCCTCGGCGGCCCTCGCAGAGGAGATGAAGATCCGCAAGTACTACTTCATGGACTCTCTGCGCATCCTCTTGTGGCTGACCAAGGAAGAGCTGACAGACATCGCCTCGGTCTACGCAGAGAAGCTCAACAAGGCCACGGGTCCCACCAAGTTCCTCATCCCCATGAAGGGGTGGCTCAATGTCGAGACTGAAGACAGCGAGTACTTCGAGCCTGAAAGCATCAGAGCGTTCGTCGACGTGCTCAAGAAGGAGCTGAAGCCCGAGGTGGAGATCAGAGAGATCGACGCCAATATCGATACCGTGGAGTTCGGCCAGGCTGTGCTGGCGGCCTTCCGCGAAGTGACCATGTCTTAGATCCTGGGTGATCCACTCCATGGAAGAGGCGACGAGAAACGAGGTGGTGCACTGATGCGTTTCAAGGACAAGGTGGTTGTGATAACCGGCGCCGCTTCAGGTATCGGATCGGCGGCGACCAGGCTGTTCGCAGAGGAGGGCGCGAGCGTTCTCGCGGTGGGCCGAAACTCAGCCGCTCTGGACACGATAGTGGCCGGTGCAGGCGACAGAGTCAGCGCCTTTATCGCCGACGTCACGGAGCCCGAGCAGGTGGAGGCCGCCATGGCGGCGGCCGCGGACCGATATGGCGGCTCGACGTCGTGATCGCGAATGCTGGCACCTTCGGGGTGGCGGCAGCCATCGACGAGTATCCCGTCGATACCTTCACAGAGGTACTGAATGTCAATGTGACCGGCGTCTTTCTCACGATCAAGTACGCCGTTCCTCACCTGCGCAGGCGTGGAGGCGGCAGCATCGTCGTCACATCGAGTGCTCTGGCGGTCAAGGCGCTTCCTCACATGATCGCCTACCAAACGAGCAAGAATGCCCTCACGGGTCTGGTGAAGGCGGCGGCCGTGGAACTTGCGCCGGCCGGCATACGCGTCAACAGCGTGAATCCGGGGCTGGTCGACACGCCGATGATCCATCTCATCGAGCGCGAGATCTGCCCGGAGAACTGCGAGCAGGCCCGATCGATGATCCTCGAGGGCGCGCTGTTCAAGTACTACCTGGACCCGGAGGAAGTGGCCGAGGTGATACTTTTCCTCGCGAGCGAGAAGAGCCGCTCGTGCACCGGGGCCATGTATATGATGGACCAGGGTGTCACGCTGCTCTGAATTCCAGAGCGCACACGTGCGACCAGGCCGAGTTTCCCGAGAACGTACTTATTGGCACTACAAGGATCGGCCGTGTCTTGAGGTGCACGGGTTGATCTCGCTTTGCGAGCACGCGGGTGGGAGGACTTCAGACTAAGGGAGGCGCTGGGATGGCCAAGTACAAGCGGGTCTTTGAGCCTTGGCAGATAAAGGGTGTGAGATTCAAGAACCGCATGCTCAAGACGCCCCAGGACATGAAATGGGCAGGCAAAGACGGGTGTGTCTCTCAGGATCATCTCGACTACTACGAGGCTCTGGCGCGGGGCGGGGTCGGCGGGATCATAACCGACATGACCGGCATCGCGGATCCGCAGGGAACGGTGCCCGGATCGATCTCCGCCGCGAGCGATGCGATGCTTCCCGGGCTTACGGCGTTGGCCGCGGCCGCGCACAAGCATGATTGCCCTATCATCCTGCAGCTTGTCCACTGCGGGGCGAATGCCCAGTTCCCGCCAAGGCCGGGTAACGAGGGTTTCGTCGCCCTCGCGCCCTCAGATCTGGACAGGGACACGAAGAAGATGCTCTTTCACGGCTTCGATTCGTGGCCGCTTAGAGCGCTGACGATTTCAGATATCAAGGGGATCGTCGTCCAGTACGCGGACGCGGCGGAGCGGGCCAAGAAGAGCCGGGCTCGACGGCGTCGAGCTCCATGGTGACCACTACTACCTCATCAATTCCTTTCTGTCGCGTGTGTGGAATAGGCGAGATGACGAGTACGGCGCGGGGTCGATGGAAAGCCGGTGCCGGTTTGCCTTGGAAGTCGTTCGAGCCTGTCGGGAGCGTGTCGGCGAGGACTATCTCCTGGGCATCAAGCTGAATGGAGCCGAGTACGGGGTCGCCGAGGGAACCACCTCGGAAGAGTGTCAGCAGTTTGCCACGTGGCTGGAAGCTGCCGGATGTGACTACTTCAACGTCGCGGCGGACGGCTACGCGGAATACGGTCGCATAGCTATCGCCGAGCAATTGTTCTACCCCGAGCCTCCCCGGCATCTGATCAAGGAGCTGGCTTCCATCGATTTCAAGCAGGGGATGAACGTCCACGTGGCCGCGGCGGTCAAGAAAGTGGTGTCCGTTCCCGTGATAGCGGTCGGCAAGCTGGACGCTCCCCTCGGGGAAAAGTTCATCTCGGAAGGCAAGGTGGACGCCGTTGCCATCGGCCGGCGGCTGATCGCGGACCCGGACTACCCGAACAAGGTCCACGCCGGGCGGGAGGACGATGTACGCCCCTGCACGTCCTGCATCACCTGTGAATCCCTCGCAGTGATGTCTTTGACAGATGGGGTCCGTTGTCAGGTCAATGCGTCGCTTGGCCGAGGAGCGGACGGCGAGAGGTTCGCCCCGGCGGAGAGTCCCAAGCGGGTCGCGGTGGTAGGAGGCGGTCCAGCCGGCATGGAGGCAGCCCGGGTCATGGCCCTCCGAGGGCACACGGTGACCCTTTACGAGAAAGAGGCCTACCTCGGTGGTCTGATGAACATGGCAGCCCTGGTGAAGGGCACGGAGGTCTTCGATCTGCCCGGCCTGGTCGACTACCAGAAGGGCCAGATATCGAAGCTCGGAGTGAAGGTGAGGCTGGGCGAGGAATTCTCTCTCGCGACATACGACAGCACCAGGCCGGACGCAGTGGTAATTGCGGCCGGGGGACTTCCTCCCACCCTCGATATCCCCGGCATAGGCGGCAAGAACGTCGTCAGTAGCGCGGATCTGCAGAAGCGGGCCAAGCTGGCGTTGCGGCTGACCGGCGCCAAGGCCGTCGAGCGCCTGACTAAGCTTTGGATGCCCGTAGGAAAGAATGCCGTGATCATCGGGGGCGGGATCCAGGGGTGTGAAGCCGCTGAGTTTCTCATCAAGCGTGGTCGAGCGGTGACCATCACCGAGCCGTCGGACGAGTTGGGGACCGGTCTTCCGATCCTTCACTGGGAGTTGCTCCATCCTTGGCTACTTCTTAAGGGCGCGACGATCCTGACCGGGGTGACATACCACGAAGTAAACGAGAAAGGCCTGGTCATCACGGATGCGGAGGGGAGACCGCGTACGCTCGAGGCCGACTCAGTGATGGTGGCCCTCCCGTTGAAGCCGAACGCGGGACTTTACGACATGCTACTCGGCAAGGTCCCGGAGCTTCACATGATCGGGGACTGCAAGGAACCTGGACTTATGATCGATGCCATCGCGGCCGGCTTCGAGGTGGGGCGGATGGTGTAGGTGATCCGAAGGGTGCGATGCTGCGACGTATTTAGTTGACAAGGATTAGCGCGTAAACTAGCATGAGTAAAGCTTGATCGAGAAGGTCCCATGGGGGACCCGACCCAGGCGGCCGTATCGGCTGCTTCTCGGTCTGGCACCACGGGCCCCAGTCACCATGGGAAGACGCTCGGGGCCTTTCCGGCTCGGCTTCGACTAGGTTAGGAGGCGCTGATGAGTGAGCTATTCCCGGCGAGAAGTATCGCGATAGAAGTGATCGGCTGCACTGATCCCGCTCGCATCAGGGAATTCAATCGTTGGTATGACCAGAAGCACGTCAAGGAACTGAAACAGACTCCTGGTGTGGTGGACATCTACCGCTATCTCGACGTTCAGGCTGATTTTGGCGAGATAGGTGCTCGGTTCATGGCGCCGAGCGACAAGCCGGCCAGGTACGTTACCCTCTATCGGCTCGACGGGGACGACCCTTGGGGCGTCGCGCAAAGGTTGAAGGCGGACCAGCGGAAGAAGCGGTCGGACGGCCAACTGCCCGACTACTTCGAGGACTATGAGCTTACGGTCTGGGACTTCGTGGCTTGTCGCAAATCCGTTTCGTCGCCCGTTCGGCCGGAGACGAGACTGCCCGATGGGATGCCGGAAGTCATTCTGTTGGTCTTCACCGGCTCGGATCCCGCAAGGCGCTTGGAGCACGACGACTGGTGGCTGTTCAGCCATGCTCACGACCTGCTGGAGACTCCGGGCATGACGCAGTGCCAGCGGTACCGCAGCCTCGATCCCAGCCCCGCAGAGGGCGACGCGAATTCGTTGAACATCTATGAGTTTGACACTGATGACCCCGCGGGTGCGTTCGTCCGCATCCTGGAAGAAGACTTGAGCGTGCGCCGGCCGCAGGGGCGGTTTAGCCCGTACAGCCGCGCTTCCAAGCCTCACGCCAGTGGCCTGTACCGGCACTGGGATCCCATGAAGGGACGCTGGCAATAGCTACAGACTGATCAACGCGGTATATCAACCAGGATTCATGAAGGAGGAGCAGATGGCACGAGAGTACGATTGGTCAAAATACCCGAAGGTCGGGATGTACGACTACACGCCCGAAGAGATCGCCTACTGGCCGATGCAGGCAGTGGATCCCAAATGGAAGATCCCACCGAAGGTTTCGATCCAGGTGGCCATCTCGGGTGGGGGCGCCCGCATCACCCCGGCCCAGAACCCGTATCATCCCGGCGCGAATCTCGACAATATCTACGATTCCGCCGACGAGGTGCTGGCTCTCAAAGAGGGGCCTTCTGTAGTCCACTTCGACCACGACCTGTACTCGCTGCAGACACGTGCCGGCGAGAAGATGCTCCCGGGCGATTCGTATCTCTACGTGGTACGTCCCCTGATCGAGAAGTACGGGTGGGACAAACTATGCACGCACATCAACTGCCTGCGCGGCGATCTCGAGCAGCAGATGAAGCCGATCGTCACCGGCCTGTGCGAGCTGACCTACACGCATGCGCGGACCTCGGAACTCTGGCTGAGGACGATCATCCCCATATACAACGAGAACGGCGTCAAAGCGGAGGTCGTCGCTCACGTCAACAGTGAGATCGGCCTTGCGAAACGGATCCTGATAGATTCAGGCCTCATGCCGAGCCCGAATCTCTGGAACCTTCTCTTCGGCCTGCCGGTAAAAGGGCCCAGGTGGCACTTCGAGTACGTGCCGAACGAAGTCGCCATGTGCCAGGCGCTTGTGAACGCCGTCGAGCGCATCCGCGAGATCGACCCGAACCCGTTCATCACCATCGAAGCCGGCGGACGTCCCTCTCGCTACATGGTCGTGCTGGCCATGCTCCTAGGACTTCACATCCGGGTGGGCATGGAAGACACGGTGTTCCAGTATCCCCACAAGGACGATCCCTGCAAGAACAACGCGGAAGAAGTGACCTGGGCCATCCAGACGGCCAGGATGCTCGGCCGTGAAGTCATGACGCCTGCCGAATTCCGCGAGGCGATCGGTCTGCGCCCGAGGACGGGCAACGATCCAGACGCCTACAGAATGTAGTTCTCGGCCGGCGAACGGGCGAGAGAGACAGCCGGAGACACACTACGTATAAGGAGTCTACGGATAGATGACCTGCAGGTCCGGGGTCGTGTCGTGCAGCAAGGCGGCCGACCCCGACCGCGCGCTTCGTCGAGCGCCTGAGCCACGTGTTTGATGATGGTCTAGGCGGAGGAACGACGTCTCGAGGAGGACGAGTGGAACGTCTCATTTATCGCTTCGATGAACTCGGCCAGGCCGACAGTGAGAGAGCGGGCAAGAAGTGCGCCAATCTCGGCGAGTTGACGCAAGCTGGTTTTCGGGTCCCTCCTGGGTTCGCGGTGGCTCTGCAGGCGTACACCCGTTTTATGACCGAAACCGGTGTCAGGGCCAGGATCGACGAGTGGTCGAGTTCTTTCGCCGCCGATCCGAACAGCACCTCCGACATGAGCAAATACGAGGAAGCCTCTGTAGTCATACGCCGGATGGTGGAAGAGACGGACATGCCGGCCGACATCGAGGCGGCTATACGGGAACATTACGCTGCGCTCTGCGAGGCGACGGGTGTGGATCCAGTACCGGTGGCCACCCGTTCTGCGGGACCGGCAAGCCATCCGGGCCAATATGAGTCCTACCTTCTGGTCAAAGGTGCCGCAGACGTCGTCGGTTTCGTCAGGAAGGTCTGGGCCAGCACATTCAACACTCGCTCTCTCATCGCTCGGGCCCGTGCCGGGCTGCCACTCAGCTACGACCCCATCGGTGTCGCGGTGCTGCAGATGGTCGACGCCAAGGCGGCAGGAGTCATGTTCACGACCAATCCGTCCGACGGGGATACATCGAAGATCTTCATCGAGGCCAACTGGGGGCTGGGGGAGTCGGTCGTCGCCGGCGAAGTGACTCCCGACTCGTTCCTGGTGGACAAGGCTTCGTGTGAGATCGTCAAGCGGAGTATCTGCCAGAAGAAGACCTGGTTCACGCTCGACCCCGCTACGGGCAGGCCTACCTTCCAGGAGGTTCCCGAGGACAAGAAGGACGCCCCGACTCTAACGGACGCCGAGGTCCAGGAAATCGCCAAGGGGGGCGTTCGCATCGAGGAGCATTTCGGGGGGGCTCAGGACATCGAGTGGGCGGTGGATGCTGCCGGCGACCTGCCCGAGAGCGTCATGTTCCTGCAGACTCGGCCGGCTAAGCACGTGGCCGAGAAGAAGAATCCGACCGACCGGATCATCGACTTCATGCTGCGTGGACTCTAGCGACAGAATTGGCGAGCGAGCCGCATCTGACTCAGTGACCAGAACCCAAGGGGAGACGATGGCAGCTGTATACGGTGTGACCCAGTTTGAGTTGGACGACGACGATGTCAAGAATTACGGCGCGTGGTTCTGCGACGTGACCCACGGGACCCCTCCCTGGAAGCCTCTTTATGTGATCCACTCCTGGCTGTGGCCCGGCTATCGCTCTATTCAGCGCGCTTACGAGAAGCTTTCCGTCCCCACCAGCAAGGGCTGGGACATCAGGTTGAAGGACGGATATCCCTATCCCAGTGTGATGCTGACCACGGACGAAGAGGCAAAGGAGCGGGCGGTCGCCTTCAGGGACAAGATCCGGCCCTACATCGAGGATACGGCCGGGCTCTGGAACGTGGCCAAGATGGACCTTCTCGAAACGTATGAAGACCTCAAGAAGAAATACGGCCTGGATACCTACGAGTCCATCAAGCGATTGAGCAACATAGATCTCCTTGAGCTCGTGGACGACTACCGGCCGGTCAACACGAAGCAATGGGACGTGCACATGGACTTCTTCGTCCCTGTGTTCTATCTCTTCGGTCTGTTCGAGAACATGTGCCGCGATCTGCTCGGCATCGACCACACCAACGCCCTGTTTTCGAAGGCGATGGGCGGCTTCGACAGCATGACCATGAACTTCAACAGGGAGATCTGGAAGCTGGGGGCGCGGGCACTCGGGTTAGGGTTGGAGAGCGTCTTCTCCGGCGTCGAAGACGGCGAAGTTCTGCTGCGGGAGCTGGGGTCGAGCGAAGCCGGCAAGCTGTGGCTGGGTGAATATGCGGATTTCCTCAAAGTCTTCGGCTGGCGGTGCGACCGCATGCTCGATTGGTCCACTCCCACGTGGTTGGAGAAGCCCAGCTTAGGTCTGCCCGCCATCAAGATGGCGGTGGCCACCAAGGGGAGCTCGAGCATCAGCGCCAAGCGTGAGTTGGCCCAGAGGGAGCGGGTTGAGGCCGAGAAGGGCCTTCTCGCTCAAGTTTCCGTCGATCAGAGGGACTGGTTCGAGGCCTTGATGAAAGCCGCCCAGGTGGCCGGCTACTGGAGCGAGGACCACAACTACTACTGCGACCTGTACGCTGCCGCGCTCGGCCGCTGGATAACCAGGGAGATCGGGCGCCGGTTCGCCGAGGCCAACGTCATCGACGATCCGGAAGATGTCTACTTCCTGATCTTCGAAGACATCTACCGCGCTCTGATACCGATGGGCCGCGTCAAGCTTCAGGAACGTGTCGCCGCCCGCAAGGCCGAGTGGGAAGGGTACCTCACCGTCGCGCCGGAGATGCTCGTCGGCGATCCTGCCGTTATGGGCCTGATGACGAAGAAAGACCCCGTCATGATCGCTGCTTTCGCCCTCCCCAACGTCCGGGAAGATCTTAAAGCCGACCTGTACGGCGGCGGCTCGGCTCCCGGCATGGTGGAGGGCGTGGCTCGGGTCATCATGACCGAGAACGAGTTGGGTGAGCTGCAGCCGGGAGAGATCCTGGTGGCTCCCGGCACCAGTTCGCAGTGGACTCCGGCCTTCGAGATCATCAAGGGCATCGTCACAGACGGTGGTGGCGCCTTGTCTCATGCCGTCATCGTGGCGAGAGAATATGGCATCCCTGCCGTTACCGGATGCCAGCAGGCGACCAGGAAGATCAAGACCGGCGACAAGCTCCGGGTCGATGGCGATCTTGGGATCGTCTTCATAAACAGGTGACGGCATCACAATAATGGACGGCGCCGGAGACCGATCGGACAGGGCCCCTGTGCGTCTCATGGCCATGTCGGAGCTTGAGAGAGCCGCGGGAGTGCCGCGCAGCACGATCCACTACTATCTGCGCGAGGGCTTGCTGCCCGGCCCGACCAGGACCGCGACAAACAGGACTCTATACACCGATTCGCACCTGGACCTGCTACGCGAGATCCGCCGATTGCAACTGGACGGCTTGCCGCTCGACGCCATCAAGTCCAGAGTGGAGACCGCGGTCAGCTCAGTAAGACCGGAAGAGGTCGATCTGAGCAAACAGTCGGAGGCTCTTCGCCGATCGATACTGGAGACCGCCGCGCGTGCCTTTGCCGCAAATGGCTACAAGAGGACGCGCGTCGCCGACATCATTCGCAAACTCGGCATCACGCCGCAGCTCTTCTATAGCCAGTTTCCAACGAAGCTCAAGCTCTTCCTGGAATGTCTCGACGTGTTTTCGGAGTGGGCGATAGCTTTGACGGAACCGCGCACGGTCACTGAGGCAGACACGGCTAAGCACGCCGCGCTACGCGCTTTCGGCTACCTCGGGCTCCGAGAGATAAGTCCGGATCTTCTGCGTCTCGCGCGAGCGGAAGCCATGCAAGAGGATGTGGACAGCGTAGAGGTATTGCGTAAGAGCTACGAGCGGCTGGTCCACACGGTGCTTCCCGATCTACTCGCGCTCCATCGGTCGGACCGGCCTGCGCCGTTTCCGTCCGACGAACTTGTCGCTCACGCCTTCATGGGGATACTCGAAGCAACGGTTGGGCGCCTTTCTTGGGACGACAAGTATTCGAAGCGCGACGTACTGCTCACGGTGTTGTACCTCTGGCTGGGAATCGAGGCGGTCTACACGGGAAGCCTTACGGTGGAAGACTCGCGTCGTCGAGAATACGAAGAATGGGTGGAGCACTTGGCTCAGTCTCCGGTGCCGGTTCCTCGGCAGATTCGGCAAGACTCGGGTGCGGATCCGGCTGGATAGCGTGAGCACGGGTGCCACCGGAGCCGGCGGGAGAGGGATCGGCCAGCGTGCTCCAGAGGTCGTAGGTCGTTGGAAATCCGCTCGCAGCTGAACGGCTGGGTCGGAGCAATCGTCGGAAAGGGGCCGTCATGGAGAAAAAGACCTACAAGCTCTTCCACGGGGACACCCTCATGATCTGGGGGAAAGGGACCGTGGTCACCGATCCTCGCGGCTTTGTCTTTGTGGCGGGCACCGAGGGACTTGTCCCAGATGAAGACTTCAGCCGCGGGGGCAGAGTGGTGGAGGGAGCAGCAGCCCAGACCAGACTGGCACTCGAGAAGATCAAATCCCGGCTTGAAGAGATGGGCTCGTCACTGGAGAACATCATCAAGCTCACGTGGTACGTGGTCGGCCCTGAGTTTCCGGACGGAGTCGTGAATCATCCCAATTTCTGCTTTGACGTATGGGACTCTTTCTTTCGCGAGAACTGTCCCAGCATGGCCAGCGACGATAATCCCCCCACTCACGATCTGATCGGCGTGGCAGGCCTCGGGATCAAGAATCAGGTGGTCGAGATCGCGTGTATCGCGGTGCTGCCCGACGCGTAGACGGCATCGGTAGCGAGCGTCTTGTCCAAGCGTTGCGGATTCGCGCCGGCGGCACGACCCGTCGCCCGCCGGCCTCTGTTGACAGTGACATGGCGCGATGATAGCTTGCCCAATATTAGAACTCATGTGTTCATTTAATGAACACGGGCTAGATCAGATCAAGCCAGTGAGGCCTCGCCGGCGTATCATTAATAGATAGAGTGTCCACGCTTGGCGGGGGCGACTCGCGGTCGTCTGAGAACAACACGGAGCTTGCGCCGGCCAGTCAACATTCTTCCGGAGGTAGAGCCCTATGAGAGATTTCGAGTATCTTGCGCCCACGAGCGTCGCCGAGGCCCTGGATCAGCTCGCGCGCTATGGCTCCAAGGCCATGGTCATGGCGGGCGGGACCGACGTGATGGTTTGGATGAACAAGAGGGACATCAGCCCCGAGTACGTCATCTACATCGGCGGCTTGGATGAGTTGCGATACATCCGGGAAGACGGGGAGTATCTCCGGATAGGCGCGCTCACCACGCAGGCGGAGCTGGCGTCCTCGAAACTGGTACGTGACAAGGCTACGGCCTTGGCTGTGGCCGCCCAGAACTGCGCCGGTCCTCAGGTGCGCAATCTGGCGACCATCGGCGGCAACCTGGGCTCTGCCACACCTGCCGGAGACCTCATCCTTGGCCTCGCCGCTTTCGAGGGCAAGGTCAAAGTCCGGGGGCCACAGGGAGAGCGGATTGTGTCGTTGGACGAATTCCTGGTTGCGCCGCAGCAGAACTCCTTGGCGAAGGACGAGCTCATTATCGAGGCGTTGGTCCCGCTTCTACCGGCGAAGAGCGGATCAGGCTTTCATAAGCTGGGCAAGCGCAAGGCCATGACGATCTCGACCGCCTCTGCGGCTGCGTCGGTGGCGCTGTCCGCGGACGGAAAGACCTTTGAGAAGGTAGTCGTGGCCCTCGGAGCGCTCGGCCCCACGGTGATGAGGTCGAAGAGTTTCGAGGAGGCACTGAAGGGTCAGCCGGCTACGTTGGACACGATCGAGAAGTTTCGCTTCCTGGCCGGCGGCGATGCCTGTCCGAGTCCTCGTGCGCGCCGCGCCAGTGCGTGGTACCGCTGTGAGGTTGCCGCGGTGCTCGCGGCCCGGGCGGTGGAAGACGCGTTTGCGGCAGCGAGTGGCCAGGATGTCTCGGCGGCGCGCGCGGCCAAGAAGAAGAAAGGAAAAGGGGTCGCGGGTTGCATCTATTCTTCGACTGTCCCCGGGTTCCCCAACCCGTGCGCGGTGAACATGCAGATGCGCGAGGACGGGACGGTAGTCGTGCAGACCGGAGCGTGCGACATCGGCCAGGGCTCGACCACGGTGCTCACCCAGATGACGGCGGAGGCTCTCGCCATCCCGTACGAGCAGGTGACGGTCTATACGGCCGACACCGGAGTGACTCCCTACGACTTTGGGACTGTGAGCTCCCGCCTAACGTTCACGGGCGGCAACGCCGTGATCAAGGCGGCCGCTCAGGTGAGGGAAGTCCTGTTCCAGGCGGCGTCCGCTCATCTGGGCGTGGTGCCGGACAACTTGATCCTCGAGGACGGTATGGTCCGAGACAAGTACGACCCCGAAAGAGCCATGCCCATCCCTGACGCGGCGCGTTTCGCGCATTTCGGACTGAAGAAGCTGGCCATCGGCTCCGCCTACTATTTTCCGAAGAGCTCGGCGCCCGACGAGAACATGCAGGGCGAGCCGATCGCCTCGTTCTACTACCACGCCACGGTGGCCGAGGTGGAAGTGGATACGCGAGACCGGCGTTGTGGAAGTGAGCAAAGTCTATGCCGCCGTCGATTGCGGTAAGGCCATCAACCCGTCCTTCGTCGAGGGGCAGGTGGAGGGCGGCGCCATGCAAGCCATAGGCTGGGCGCTTCGCGAAGACTCCCACCCAGGGCTTACCAGCGCCGAGGGTCCGCCTACGAACTACAACCCGGACTTCATGCCCATCGACCTCGAGAGCTACGCGATCGCCACGTCCATGGACATGCCGGAGATACACGGTTCCTACGTGGAGGTACCGGAGCCCGAGGGCCCGTTTGGGGCGAAGGCTGCCGGAGAGATCGTCGCGAACACGGCTGCGCCAGCTGTCTTCAATGCTATTTACGACGCCGTGGGAGTCCGGCTGTTCGACATGCCCGCCTCGCCGGAGAAAGTCCTCAAGGCACTTCAAGAGAAGGCCGAGGCCGAGCGGGTTCCCGATGCGCGGCTGGAAGTGGGGGTGGAGTGATGACGATCGGCATACGCTTCGTCCTGAACGGCGAAGAAAAGCAGTTGGACGTGGAGCCCAATCTCACCCTCTTGGATCTGCTCCGCGACCGGCTCCACGTGACGAGCCCCAAGAAGGCCTGCGAGCAAGGTGAATGTGGTGCGTGTACGGTGCTCATCAACGGCAAGGCGATCAATTCCTGCCTGACTCTGGCCGTTACGGTGAACGGCAAGACGGTGGAAACGATCGAGAGCCTGGGGACCACCACGTTGCACCCTCTTCAGAAGCACTTCTACGAGATGGCCGCGAGCCAATGCGGCTACTGCACGCCCGGGATGATCCTTTCGGCGAAAGCACTTCTGGACGAGAATCCCGACCCCACCTACGAAGAGGTGAAGATGGGGATGTCCGGGAACATGTGCAGGTGCACAGGGTACGCGAAACCCGTGCAGGCGGTCCTCGCCGCGGCTAAGGAAATGCGCGAAGCGGCGTCGGGCCGGTAGGGGAGGGGACGGCCATGAGTCACGCAGAAATAGGAACGAGACGACCGCGGGTCGACGCGCGCGAACAGGTCACCGGCCAGATCGAATACACGGGCGACGTGTACATGCCGGGATTGCTGTGTGCAAAGGCCCTTCTTTCGACGGAAGACCATGCCCGCATCGTGGAGCTCGACACCAGCCAGGCCGAGCGATTGCCGGGTGTCAGAGGGATCGCCACAGCCAAAGACGCCCCTGACAACATCAATGGGCTCATCATCCCGGACCAGCCGGTGTTCGCTGAGGGCACGGTCCGGTACCGGGGTGAGATCGTGGCGCTGGTGGCCGCAGACACAGAGGAGATCGCGCTTCAGGCGGTAGAACTGATCAAGGTGAGATACGAGCGGCTTCCCGCGGTCTTCGATCCTCGGGAGGCGTTGCTGCCAGGCGCTCCCGTCATTCACGAAGAGGGCCAGGGCAAATGGTGCCGGGGCAACCAGCTGCTGCCACACGGTCACGACATCATGCGCCTGGCGCACGGAGACGTGGAGAAGGCCTTCGCTGAGGCCGACCTCATCGTCGAGCATACCATCGGCACCTCACCGCAGCGTTGTTTGCCGATCGAGCCCCATGCCTGTATCGCCAAGCCCGAGGGTCCCGACCGGGTGACGATCATAGGCAATACGCAGATGCCGTTCTGGCACCAGCCCGCCATAGCCAAGGCCCTGAAGCTGCCCTTGAACCGGGTGCGTGTCATCTCAGCGCCCATAGGCGGCGGGTTCGGTCAGAAGAACAACATCACCATCGAGCCCAACGTCGCCGTGCTCGCCATGAAGATAGGCCGGCCGGTGAGATGGACGCTCACCACAACCGAGGACTTCCTCTACACTTCCACCAAGATCCCCATCTACTCCACGTTCAAGATGGGCGTCAGGTCGGACGGGACGCTCCTGGCAGTCCACCGGAAACATGTGGCGAATGCCGGCGCGTATGCGTCAACGGCCATCCTCACGACAGGGAAGTGCACGATGGTCGGTTCGGGCCCGTACCGGATCCCCAACCAGCTTGCGGAGACCTGGATCGTCTACACGAACAAGGCACAGAGCGGGGCGTTCCGTGGCTTCGGGATGTCCCAGCCGACGTTCGCCGTCGAGATCATGATGGACATCATCGCCGAGAAACTGGGCATGGACCCTCTTCAGCTCCGCATGAAGAACATCCTGCGGGACGGTGACCGGGCCGGCACCGGCCAGATGATGCGTTCCGTCGGCATCAGGGCGTGTCTGGAGAAAGTGCGCAACATGTCCGGTTGGCCGGTTCCTGATCCCTTGGTGGAGGATGAGCCGGCGCAGTCGCCCGTGACGGTCGAGGAGGCTACCGGTCTGCGCTAAAAGGATGGGAACCAAGGCCTGCGCATGAAAGAAGCTCTAGCGTGACCCGACCGCGTGGTCCCGGGGTCGCGACCGCGGCGCTGTGCCTTAGGTCGCGGGAGCTAGTGGCTATCGTCGGCAGCGGGGGGAAGACCTCGCTGCTGCAACTGCTGGCGCGCGAGCTGGCCGGCGCCGGGAGCCGCGTGGTCGCGACTACCACCACAGCCATGTTCCTGGAACAGCTGAGCTGTCTGGGCCCGCTGGTGATGCGATCGGAGCTGAATGCACTTCAAGCCGAGTTGACCGTGCGCTTTGAGCCAACGGACGCCGACGGGCACGAGGTCGGCAAAGCAAGTGGCCCCAGAGTCAGGAGCGTCGCCGTCGCGTCGGGCCTCGCGCCCGACGGAAAGGTGGTCGGCGTCCCCGCGGACTGGCCCGGCCGGATCTTTGCCGGCGGGAAGGCGGACTATGTTCTAGTGGAGGCGGACGGCAGCCAGCACAAGTCTCTCAAGGCGTTCGCCGCCCACGAGCCGGCAGTGCCCCCGGCCAGTACCGTCATCGTCCAGGTGGCGGGCCTGGATGTGGTGGGCAAACCGCTGTCCTTGGAGTTCGTGCACCGAGCGGAGATACTGTCTCGGCAACTCGAGGTGGCTATCGGCACGCCGCTGACCATGGCCATGTTCAGGGACTGTCTCCTCGAGCAGGTCCGCGAGATTCGGCGGCGTTGGCCGGCTATACGGATCGTCACCGTGCTCAACAAGGCCGAGGGCCCGACTCTCGAGGCCGCAGGTTCTGCCGTGGCCGAAGAGCTCTTGCGCGCTGCGCGGGGTCCGGACTCCGTTGTGGTGGCGAGCTGTCGTGAGGGCAGCTTCCGCTGCGTTGCGGGGAAACCGGAGCAGTCTGGCGCGGCCGTCGGGGCTACGAGCCATGAGGGTGGCAAGGACGCGCCCTTCGTGTCGGCCATCGTGCTCGCGGCCGGGCGTGCGGAGCGTATGGGCCGGCAGAAGCTCCTTCTTCCCTTTCGAGGGAGACCGTTGGTTCGGTGGGCCGTCGAAGCGGCGCTGGGCTCCAAGGCCGGCGAGACGATCGTCGTGGTGGGGAGCGAGGCTGATCAGGTGTCCGCTGCGCTGGACGGACTCCCTATTCGCCTAGTGAGGAATGTGGACTACGCTCAAGGTATGAGCACCTCGTTGAAGGCCGGGGTGAAAGCCGCGAGGGACGGCCGAGGCGCGGTGCTCTTCATCCTCGGCGATCAACCGCTGGTATCCTCCGCTGTGGTAGACGACCTCATCGGTGCTTTCGTCCGGGAGGGGAAGCCGATAGTCCGACCTTTGGTGAAAGGCCGGCCGGCGCACCCGGTGCTCATGAGTGCCGATCTGATCCCCGAGATCCTCGATGAAGCGGGAGATCTCGGCGGCCGGTTCATCCTCGAACGGCGGGCGAAAGACGTGGGTTATGTGCGGATGGACGATGAGCCGATTGACCTCAACGTCGATTCACGCGAGGATTATGAGTCGTTGCTGGGGATGGAAGAGACGTCCGGACTTGGGTCAGGAGAGAACACATGAGGGCAGCAGAGCTCTACGCGAGAATGGCGGAGCTCGTACAGGAAGGCACGCCGTTCGTCGTCGCCACTGTCATTGAGTCCGTCGGCTCGAGCCCACGCAAGACCGGCACGAAGATGCTCGTCTTGAGTGACGGCACCACGATCGACACGATCGGGGGAGGAGCTCTCGAGAGGCAGGTCGTGGCCGATGCTCAGGCCTGCCTGAAAAGCGGCGCATCCGAGACCAAGCAGTACGATTTGAAGCCCATCGGCGAGCATGCGACAGGCATGATCTGCGGAGGGGCGGCGAAAGTGTTCCTGGAAGTCAATGCCCCCGACAAGACGCTGCTCATCATCGGGGGCGGGCACGTCGGGCAGAAGCTGGCTGCCATGGCCAAGTTGCTCGACTTCCGCGTCGCTGTCATCGACAGCCGCGCCGAGGTGGTCACGCGGGAGCGCTTCCCCGCCGCGGACTGGCTCATTTGCGAACATCCCGGGAAGGCGGCGGAGTCTTTTCCATCAGCGAGAGCACGTATGTGGTCATCGTGACGCACACGCACGTCCACGACAAAGACGCTCTGAGGTCGGTCCTTGCGACGCCGGCGGCCTACATCGGGATGATGGGTAGTCGGCGCAAGGTGGAAACGATCTTTGCGCAGCTGACAGAAGAAGGCGTGGATCCGACCTTGCTTTCACGGGTCTACTCTCCAATCGGGCTGGACACAGGCGCCCAGACACCGGCCGAACTATCGGTGGGTGTGCTCGACGAGATCATCGCCCTGAGCTACGGGAAACTGGCCGGCCTCAAAAGGCATGCCGGAGCGGCGGAGCCAATGGATGCCTGACAGACCCCTCGCCCTGATCAAAGGCGCGGGTGACCTCGCCACCGGAGTGGCTATCCGGTTGCTGCACGCGGGATTCGCGGTGGTCATGACCAAGATTGAGGCTCCGACCGTGGTGCGTAGGACTGTGGCGTTCGCCGACGCCGTGTTCTCGGGATCGGCTCGAGTGGAGGGCCTGGAAGCCGTCCTGGCGCGGTCAGACGAGGAACTCCAGGCGTTTCTGTCCCAAGGCAAGGTGCCGGTGATCGTGGACCCCGAAGCGAGAATACGCCTGGCTTTGAGGCCGCCCCTTCTGGTGGACGCGATCGTGGCCAAACGCAATCTGGGGACGTCCATCACGGACGCGCCGGCTGTCGTCGCTCTGGGCCCCGGGTTTGCCGCCGGCCGGGATGTTCATGCGGTGGTGGAGACCATGCGGGGGCACACGCTGGGCCGGGTCATCTGGGAAGGCGAGGCCTTGCCGAATACGGGGGTGCCTGGGGAAGTGGGCGGCTTTGGCGCCGAGAGAGTGATGCGTGCCCCTATCGCGGGAGTCTTCCGTGGCGTGCGGGAGATCGGGGACACGGTCGAAGAAGGGGACATCGTCGGATTTGTCGAGGACGCTCCCGTCGCCAGTCGGCTGCACGGTGTGCTCAGAGGTCTGCTGCGGTCGGGGATCCCTCGTGAGCGCGGGATTCAAGCTCGGAGACGTGGATCCGCGGGCTACCAGGGAGCACTGCTTTCTGATCTCAGACAAGGCTCTCGCAATCGCCGGTGGCGTGCTGGAGGCGGCCTGCTCGCTGCTTGGAGGCGTGCGTTTCGCGGTTTGACTCACCACGTGTCTCGATGGTACGGTCGTATCCACGTGCAGAGACACATGTTCCGAATAATGAAACGGAGCGAGTCGGATGGAAGATCCCAAACAGAGACTGGTCAAGACCATCTCGGACGCTGAAGTCGAGCGCAGATGGAAAGCAGTCCGCGAGATGATGCGCGAGAAGAAGATCGACTACCTCGTCATCCAACGTCCGAGGAGTTCCTGGGCGGTACCGTGCGGTGGTTCACCGATTGGACCGCGCGCCACCAGTTTCCGATGACCGTGATCTTCCCTCTCGACGAAGACATGACTGTCATCAACTGCGGGGTGGAGCCGCCTAACCCGCAAGTGTTCCCTCCGCCATGGTTCGCCCGGGGCATCAAGAACAACCTGGGGGACGTGTACTTCCCGACCATGCGCTACACCAACACCTACGACGCGAAGTTGGCGTTGGGAGTGCTCAAGGAGAAGCCCAAGGCGACCATCGGTTGGGTGGAGCCGGCCTTCATCCCCATGACCTTCGCCGATCACCTGCGGGAGAACCTTCCCGATGCGACCTTCGTGGACGCCACGGAGTGGGTGGACGAGATCAAAGTGCCTAAGAGCCCGGAAGAGATCGAGCTGATCAAAGGCACTGCCGCCATCCAGGACGCGTGCGTAGCTCACTTGAAAAAGACTATCAAGCCGGGTATGCGGGACCTCGACGTGTACTCGGAAGTCCACTACTTCATGTCCAAGAACGGCAGCTCTCGAGGTCTGTGCCTCGTGAATTCGGGCCCGTTGGGCACATTCGTGCCGTTCGACGTCTACCACCTCCAGGGCCGCACCATCAAAGAGGGCGACCAGGTATCCGTGCTCATCGAGATCAACGGCCCCGGCGGGCTTTACACGGAGATCTTGCGGATCTTTGTGGTCGGCGCCGAGCCTACTCAGATCGTGCTCGATGCTTTTGCCACCGCGGTCGAGGCTCAGCACATGCTGGCCAAGGCGATGGTGCCGGGAGCCGAATGCAAAGACCTTTACCACTTGTTCAAGAATTACATCGTAGACCGTGGCTACGCGCCGCCGTTGCGCTCCTTCGCTCACGGCCAGGGCTACGGACTGGTGGAGCGTCCGAACATCCGATTCGACGAGCCCTGGAAGCTGAAGGCCGGCATGAACATCGCGGTGCACCCGTATTCGGCCAAGAAGGACCTCGTGTGGACCATGTGCTGCGATAACTATATCGTCGGCGATCCCAACGGGGCAGAATTGATCCACAAGTATCCACAAGAAGTCGTCGTCGTCTGATCCTGTTCCACACCAAGCGATCTGGTCTTGTATCCAGGGAGGAATCCATGAGTGACTGGAAGTTGGAAGGTAAGCCTGCATTGCTCTTCGTCCACATGCAGCGGGCGATCGTCAAAGAGGGGAGCCCGCTCGACGCTTTGGGGCACTCCCGCGCTACCCGCGAGTCCGGCATCATCGCGCGGCAGCAGGCCCTGCTCAAAGCATTTCGGGACAAGGGCCTTCAGGTCGTCTACGTGAACGCCATCACGCCGCCCGACCCGAAGATCCCGGTATACGGCCGTTTTTGGCCGTCCATCGCGAAGAACAAGGTGAACATTCCCGGCACGCCCGACGTGGAAGTCATCGACGAGTTGGCCCCACAGGCCGGCGAACCGCTCTTTTACAACTGGCCGTTCGGCATCTTCGAGGGCAACGACCTGGAAAAGTACCTGAAAGACCAGGGGATCGAGACGTTGGTCATATCTGGGGTGGCCACCGGCATGGCAGTCGGCACCGCGGTATTCGCCTGCGCCGACCGGTTCTACAACCTGATAGTGCCTGAGGATGCCTCTACCGACGGCAATCAGGAACTGCACGATATCGTCTTCAAATCGATGATCCCGGCGATCGCTCTTGTCACCACCACGCAAGACGTGATCGACCACCTGTAGCATCGCGAGACCGGTAGTACATAGGTAGTGATCCATCAGGCCACGCTAGGACGGGGGAGGACATGGCACAACGACTGAAGGACAAGGTAGCGTTCATCACGGGTGGCGGCAGTGGCATTGGCAAGGCTATCGCCAAAGCCATGGCGGCGGAGGGCGCGAATGTGGTGATCGCCGCCCGCAACAAAGCCAACCTCGACGCGACGGTGACGGAACTGGAAGGTCTTGGCGCCAAGGCTCAGGCCATACAGATGGATATCACCAAAGAGCAGGACGTCGTGGACGCCGTCAAGAAAGCCGTGGACACGTGGGGCGGCATCGACATCTTGGTCAATAACAGCGGCATCGGTGGGCCCACGTGCTATGTGTGGGAACTCAAGCTGGAGGACTGGAACGAGATCATAGCGGTGGACCTCACCGGGGCCATGCTGGCGTCGCGCGAGGTCCTCAAGTACATGGTCCCCGCCGCCAAGGGGGGCATCATCATCAATATCGGCGCGGAGGGCGGTCGCTCGGGTGACGGTCGTTCCGGATATCCCATGCGCGCCGGCTACTGCTGCGCCAAGATGGGAGTCTTCGGTCTCAACGAGACCTTGGCTCGGGAGTGTGGTCCTCACGGCATCCGCGTCAATTGCATCAGCGCCGCGGCGGTCAAGGGCGAGAGGCTCATCCGCGTGATCCAGGGGCGCGCCGACGCCAAGGGGATCTCCTTCGACGAGGCTCTTAAGACGGAGATGAAGCAATACTCCCTAGGCCGTCCGACCGAGGAATACGAGCTCGGCAACACCGCCGTATTCCTTGCCTCCGATGAGTCGAGCGCCATCACTGGGCAGACCATCGTGGCTCACTGCGGTATGCACATGTGGGGGTAGATGAGCTCGTGCGCGAAAGGAACAAACGTGGATTTCGTCAGGCCTCCGAAGCTAGTCAATGTGAACGCCAAGCCCGAACCGATCGAGATCGACCTGCACCGGACCGCGGTGGTGGTCGTGGACATGCAGAATGCCTTCGTGAGCAAAGGCGGCATGTTCGATTCCTTCGGATGGGACATCTCGGGCGCTGTGAGCGTTATCGACGCGAATAAGAGATTGCTGGACGCCGCGCGCGCGGCCGGCGTCCGAGTCGTGTTCCTGCAAATGAGTTACGATCCGGATCTTTCGAACAGCGGGGGTCCCGAATCGCCGAACTGGCACAAAGAGCTGGGGATGGTCATGATGCGGAGCAAGCCGGAGTACTGGGGCAAGTTCGTCACCCACGGCACTTGGGACGAAAAGGTCTGTGCAGGGCTCGAGCCTCAGCCGGGAGACCTCTTCGTGCGCAAGCAGCGGTATAGCGGGTTTCAAGGGACGAACCTCGATATCGTACTAAAGACCCATAACATCAAGTACTGTCTTTACACCGGAGTGGCGACGAACGTGTGCGTTGCCACCACTCTCTACGACGGCTTCTTCCTCGGGTACTGGCCGATTCTCGTCACGGACGCGGTGAACAACTCCGGTCCGTCATACAACCAGGACTCCACGTTCTGGAATGTGGAGCTGAACTACGGCTGGCTGGCGACGGCGAGCGATCTGGTAGCGGCCTTCGCCCGGTGACTATCCTGCACGCCGGGCGCCGTGAAGAGGCGTCACACTCGCCATTCGGCCCGAAAGGGCCGCGGCTGGCTCGTCGGCCGCTGGCTTGACGTCCAGATCGAACAGGACTCCGTTCTCTCTGAACCAGCGCTCAAGTTGGGCTGGAGGCTGTGGCCGTCCCAGGAAGTAGCCCTGGGCGATGTCGCATCCCATCTCGGCTAACCGTTCCCAGGTGGCCGCGTCCTCGATACCTTCGGCGACAACCTGGAGATTGAGGTTCCGGCCCAGGTTGGTGATGGACTGGACGATGACCGAGTTGTTCTCATCCTCGTCCATATGCATGACGAACGAACGGTCGATCTTGACCTCTTTTACCGGTAGCCGGCTCAAGTAAGAAAGCGACGAGTAGCCGGTGCCGAAGTCATCGATAGAGAGCGTCACTCCAAGAGCGGCCAGCCGTTTCAACTCTGTCAGCATGCGCCCGGGGTCCGCCATGATACAGCTCTCGGTGATCTCGAGGATTAGGCGCTGGGGATCGAATCCGGTCTCCTTCAACAAGCGGGCGACATCCAATGGGAAGGACAGGTCGAGCAGGTTGCGCACGCTCAGGTTCACGGCGAGCGTGAGATCGATCCCAGCATTGTGCCAGATGAGACACTGCTCCATAGCTTTCCGGAGCACAAAGAGGGTCAAAGGCCGGATCAGCCCAGTGTGCTCAGCCATCGGCACGAACTCGTCGGGAGGGACGAAGCCGTGCTCGGCATGGTGCCAGCGCAGGAGGGCCTCGACCCCTACCAATCTGCGGTCCTGAATGCGAGCCTGCGGCTGGTAGTAGACCTCGAGCTCGCTCTTTTGGATGGCCTTACGCAACTCGGGCATGAGGGCCAGCCGCCGCGGGTTGCACAGATCCTTGTCGGCGTCGTAAATCACGAAGCCGTGGCGCTGTTCTTTCGACTTGTACATGGCCACGTCGGCGCGCTGCAGAAGAGTCTTGGCCTCCTGGCCGTGCTGGGGGAACAGGGCGATGCCGATACTGGAGTGCACCTCAAGAGTGAGTTCGCTCAACTCGAAGTTGCGCTCGAAAGCGTGGCTGATGCGTCTTGCGACACTTGTGATCGCCTTCGGGTTTTCCAAGAAGGGGATGAGCACCGCGAATTCGTCCCCGCCCAGTCGGGCCACCGTGTCACTGGGGCGCAGGACTCCGGCCAACCGGCCCCCGATCTCCTTGAGCAGGAGGTCGCCATGATGGTGCCCAAGGGTGTCGTTGATCTCCTTGAAGTCGTCGAGATCCAACAACATGACTCCCACGGAGCCGTTGGTCTCGCGGACGCTCGCGATGGCCTGTTCCACCCTTTGGTTGAACAGAGTCCGGTTGGGGAGCCCGGTGAGGTTGTCGTGCAGCGCCAGATGTTCTTTTTCGGCCGCTTCTTCTCTCAGTTGGACCACCAGACGGCGATTCTCCAGGGTAACGCTGGCGTGGTTGGTCACTGTCTCCAGCATCCGTAGGTCCTCCGCCTCGAACGTGCCTACATCGCCCATCCTGTTAGCTACCATGATCGTGCCGATAATCCCGGTCTCACCGCGCAGGGGGGCTACCACCGCGTCCTTCAGCCCTCGTCGTTCCATCTCTGCGCGAAGGGCATCCTCGCGGATGGGCCGGGGTACGAGAAGGCCTCTGCCGGTGCGGACAACTTCTGCGCAGGCGTCTACCAATGCGGTCGTCGCGATAATGCTCTTCGTTTCCAGTGTTTCCCCCGGCCCAAGTGTGGTGCGAATAGGCTGGTCTTCCAAGGACGCAGGGAGAATGGTCGCCTCCGCGATCTCCGCACGGATGAGTTCACGAGTCTCGTCAAGGATCGTCTCGAGAGCGGAAGTCTTCTTGAGCGACCAGTTCACTGCCCGTGTAAAGCCGTAGAGCGTTTCGAGCCGCGTGTAGGTCTGACTCAGCGTTATATAGCCACGGATGCTCTCATGTTTGTCAAGAGGTGCTAGCGAGCAGAGCATGATATATCTCGCGGGCGACGTAGCGTTTAAGACAGCGGATTATCTCTCGCTTGGAGAGGCCTTCTGCCAGCCGGCGATTAACGTACTCCTTCGTGCGTTCATCGCGCCGCATGCGAACAAGAACGATCATATGAAGTGCCGAGTTGGCCTGACGGTTGCCGCCTCGGTTGAGTCGGTGTCGTTTCGTCTTGCCAGTAGAGGCCGGAAGAGGTGCTGCTCCACAGAGCATGGCAAAACCGGCCTCAGAGCGCAGGCGCTCGGGGTTATCGCCCGCGGTCACGAGAAACTGCCCGGCGGTGTCTACGCCGACGGCCTTTATGGCAAGGAGAGGAGGGGCAAGCTCGGCCACCAAGGATTCGATCAAATGGTCAAGTTCTGCGATCTCATCAGCTAGGTCAAGGATGCGACGGGCAAGCGACTTGAGCGCGATCTTGGTGGCAACCGCGGGGTCTCGAAAGCTGATCGTGTCCGGCCGCAAGGTGGCGCAGGTACGGATGAGCTGCATGCGCGTTAGGCAGCGGAGCTGGTCTCGGACCTCTTCCGGGGCAGCGATGACGGTGTTGCGTAGCTGCTGCAGGGCCTCACGTCGGCAGTTAACGGCCGTCTTTCGAGTCGTACGCAGGACTCGCAGCGCTTCCACCGCACCCGAGCGATCCTTAGCAACGCACACCCGCTGGCCACTCAAGGCAGCCTGGGCAGCGGCGATGGCATCGAGATCGTCGTCCTTGCCCTGCCCGCGACGCCTGGCCGGGTCGGGCCGGGTGACCTCAAGCACGGGAATGCCGGCCAACGCCAGGTGACGGGTAATGCCCGCCCCGTAGGAGCCGGTCTGCTCCACACCTACCCGCAAAAGCTCGCCGTAGGAACGAAACCAAGTGAGCATGGCGCGGTAGCCGGCCCGGGTGGTGGAAAAAGCCTTGGTGGCGAGCACCTCGCCATCGGTCGTCACAACAGCCGCGGTGTGCAGGTCCTGATGGGTATCCACCCCACCGACGATTGCCTTCATAGTCATGCCGGCTCCCTCCCTATCTGGTTGCAAAAGCCGCGCTGGACTCGAACCAGTAGCCGGACAGTACAGTGAAGGGACGCTTGTTAAGGCCAGGCTCTCATCAGGTCACGAGCATCGGTCGAGGACAGCGCCTCAACCGGAAGCCCCGGGTGACCGACAGATCCGGGGAAGGACACAGCGGTCGATAAGCATACGGGTCAGATCACCCGGAGGGCAACCGATCCCGCACATCCTCTCGCATTAATACGCAGTACGGAGGTCAGGCCACCTGAAGGCAACCGGCCTCTACATTCTCACTATACGGATAGAAACAGACCTCGTTCTCGAAGGACAGGTCACCAGCGGTCATGCGGAATACCTCTGCTCTGCGGCGACCGGTGAGGACCAGAGTGAGGATGATGGCGCGGTCCCGGAGGCCCGGAGGGGTATCGGGGATGACGGCCAGGAGCCGACGCACTTCCTCGGCCGAAAGGCCTCGGGCGGGAGGGGTGGAGGTCCGCGGTCGTTCCAGCCGATCGCAGGGGTTCCTCTGGACGAGGTCCATCCTGATGAGGAAGCGGAAGAACGAGGACAGGCAGGCCATGCGGGCGCCGATGGTGACGGGGGAGGGGTCCTTGCCGGAGACACCTTTGCCGTGGGCCCACACAAAGACTTCCTGGGCGGTCACTTTGTCCGGAGCCTTGCCTACCTCGGAAGAAGTGTTGGAGCATGCGGGAGTAGCCTTCGACGGTTCGGAGGGAGCCGGACCGCCGTTCCTTCTCGACCAGGAAGGCGTAGAGGGCGCGTTCCCAGCCGATGAGGTTCTCCTCGGGGAAGGCGAGGGCAGTTGCGTGGGGCATGGCGGCCTCCGGCTAATCTTGGTAACGGGTAAGGACCGTCACCATGTTCCATCCCGCGCTGGACAAAGCAAGTCAGACTCGGTCCCGGCCACCTTTGACCAGCTTTGCTGGTGACGGACCCCAGATGGTCGAAGGGGACATTGGGGCATCACGACGTGTGCCTCGTGATGGTCCTTGGTTCAAATTCACGAGCGCCCACTCGGTTTGGGTAGAGGCATCCGCCGCACCCTGCTATGCTCGTCCCAGAGGGACCACCTCGTTCGGGCCCTGGCCCTTCCTGGGCAAAGACATCGCAGCGCATGGCCCAGCCGGAGGAGGGCTGTTGACGGCAAGTCCATCACGTGCGGAAAGGAGTAATCATGCCCTCTCTCTCCACTGAACAGGCCAAAGCCGATGCTCTTGCCCGCTTCCAGGACCCGAGCCCGACCCGCATCAACTGTTACCAGGCATTACTCTGCTTCGCCCTGCAAAGGATGGGGGAAGACCCCTCGCGTATCACCGAAGCCCGGTATATGGGCGGCGGGGTGGCGGGCATGGGTGAGATATGCGGGGTTTTGAACTGCATGGCTTTGATCCTTGGCATCCGCGATTACACCGTGATGAAGCGGGGCGTCCAAGAACCACCGTCAGCAATGGACGCGCTCAAGCAGAACATCCGAGACTTCGATGCCGAGTTCGGTGTCCTTCGCTGCCGCGAGCTGACCGGCTACGACCTGAGCAGCCCGGAAGGAATGGACGCGTTCAGGAAGAGCGATATCCGCGCGCGATGCTCGGACTACCTCATTTGGGCCTTCGACCGCCTGGATCCCCTGCTCGCGCCAGCCGTCCAGACAGCGTAGAGCCACGCAGGCGAGATGAGCGGACAGGGTATGAACCCAGGGGAAATGAGCGGCTACTCGATCTTCAGCGGCAATCTGCCGACATAACCTGGCCTGAGGTGGACGCAGCGGGACTCCCGGGCTTGACGGAGCAAGGGCGAACACGATCGGGCTGTTCGAAGATGCAGTAGCGCCCACCATCTGCAATAGCGATGGGGTCGATCAGTCAAACGGGTGAGGCGGAACAAGGGGAGAAGCGATGATCTGTCCTAGTTGCGGTAGCCTGGCCCAGGGCAACGTCTGCGCCCAGTGTGGTTCCGCGTTCCTTGGGAGCGGTGAGAGCCCGGCCCGACTCGGACGCCCCCAGGCCAAGAGGCCCAATCCTTGTGGGTGGCCGAGCTCTGCTCAGGAGAACTTCTGGGCTGCTGACCCGACCGGCGTTGCTCACGGGGGTCTGAGTGAGCAAGAGCAGCGGGAACGCGATTTGGCCGAATTCCTGGCTGGCCTCCGCGAGGCCCGCATATCTCCACCTACGCTGGAAGGAGAGTTTCCCTTGCTCTTGCGCGGGTGGGAGAAGGTGATCTACTCCCTTCCCGGCATCACCCTCATTGAAGCGCACTCGATACCGGAAGAAGCCAGAAAGGACCCCGGCATCGGCATGTCCTCAGGGGTGGCCATCCAGGAGAGCAGCTTTTCGGCCGACCTCTACGAGAGAATGGAAGACATCGACCAGGGCACGCTCATTCTGAGCAACAAGCGTCTCGCCTTTGCTGGGGCAGATTACGCTACAGCCACCGACCTGACTAAGCTCATCTCGGTGGATGCCTACAGCGACGCTGTGGCCGTCCGGCGCATGGGAGAGGAGAATACCGAACTCTACCTCGGGCTCGACCAGCATTCCTACCAGTTCACGGTCGAAGATCGTAGAATACGAAGAGCCCTTCTCCGGTCTCTTCCTCAAATACACCATCGAGGGGTTGTTGAAGACAGGCTGATGGGGGATCACAAACGACAGTTCGTGGTGCTCCTCGGCTCGCGGTTTGCTGGGGGCCGACCACTTTTCCAATCTGCCATAATTGTGTGGGCGTTCCTAATCGCGGCTTGCTGCCATCGGGCAGAGTGGACGAACTATCACGTCAAAGGAGAAGAACGTGGCACCGGGCACGCCACCGAGTGGCCTCCCCGAGCCGTCGCGGCCTCCAGCGGTGGGTAACCGTCCGGGCTTCGAGATCCGGCTAAAGACACACCGTCTTCAGTGCTTGTTGCTGCTACTTGTAGGATTGTGGCGATTGGCCTTGCCGGCTGCTCTTCCGCCGCTACTTCGGGTCCTGCTAGCACTACACCTTCGGGTAGCGCATCGGCGGTTTCGCCCTCGACATCCACACCCGGAGGCTCAGGCGGCTTAGCCTCTAGCTCGACCACAACGTCGGCTGCTTCTGCTGCGCCTGGCGAGACCACCAGCGAGTACCTCGCGCAGCTCGATCTCAATAAGATCATGGCGGGTGGCGCCGATTACGCGTGTCCATAGCAGGTGAGGCCCCGGTTGATGCCCAGGCCGTCGTTGGGCAGCTGCTGGCTAAATACAAGAACGTTGACCGGACGCAAGTGCTGAAAGAGGTTTTCAACCGTCTCACCGCCGGCGCTAAGACCGAGACCGACGAGGAACAGGCGGTGCTCTACTTCGTGCAGAAGCTCTCGGTCCACGACTTCGACAGTCCCTTCATGAGCCTGCCCATCTTCGACCCAACGTGCCCCAGATAGCTGGGGTGGGTGTCTCCGGTGCTTCCGTAACCCTCTCGTTTTCGGATACTGATCCCGAAGGCACCATCAGCGGCTACACCGTGTTCGTCTCCAAGACATCGCGTGGCTGGGACTACGGTTCCTTCATGGGCGTTGCCGCAGCCAAATCGTACTGGGCCAACTCCGGGGGCTGGGCGAGCAACATGTACGATCATCCGTTCGCATTGCCGCCCCACGGTGTGGCCGAGCTTGAGACCAAAGCCGGCACCATCACCGTGCCTCACCTGGCACCAGGCCGGTACTTCATCTCGGTCATGGCCAGGGACACGTGCGGCGATAGCGTGGGCAAGGAGCTCTATCCG
>CAVVNF010000032.1:0-57396 GCA_963749535.1 uncultured Thermoleophilia bacterium
GTCCGTCTGGCTGGTAGAGGAGACCACGGGCTCGAGACGGCCGCCTTCCCGCGGCAGGTAGATCGCGACCGCGCTGCCGAACATCGCGGAGACTTCCCGCTCGGCCGCTGCCGCCAGCTGATGAACTCCTGAATCGCGGAGAGCTCGCGGCTGAGGCGATAGAGGGCCTCCAACCTGCCCTCTCGAATACGCGCGGTCTGGACCTGGCGACGCACCCTGGCTGCCAGAGTCCCGACGAGCAGCGCGACGACAAGCATGACGACGAGGGTGATCAGGTACTGGATGTCCTGGACCGCGAAAGTGAGGTGCGGAGGGACGAAGAAGAAGTCAAACGCCAGGACCCCCACGACCGCCGCTGTGATCCCCGGTCCCAGTCCGAAACGAGCCGCCACCACAGCTACCGCCAACAAGAAGATGATCGCCTGATTCGTCTCAGCCAGACCAGCCGCCCTGAAAATCCACGCGATCAGACCCGCAACGGCCACAGCAACAAGCGCCCAGAGATAGCCGGTCGCGCTCTCGGGCCGGCTGAATCGGCGGCGACGTACCCGCGCCGTCGAGTCGGGCGCGCCCTGGATCACGTAGACATCGATCCCGGTGCTCAACTCGAGCAGATCGTCAACCACACTACCGCGAAGCAGCCGCTTCAAGCGGGGCTCTGCCGTCTTCCCGATTACGATCTTGGTCACATTCTGCGCCCGGGCGTAGCTAACGATCTCCTCGGCGACGTCCTCTCCGGAAAGGGTGGCGGTCTCCGCCCCCAGACGTTCGGCAAGTTTCACGTTCTCAGAAGCCCGCTACGCTGCGCGCTGCTGGGGCTGCACGCCGCGACGTCTCGACGCTGGCGGCGATCCAGCGGGCGTTGAGGGACCCGGCCAAGCGCTTCGAGGTGCGGATCACCTTCGCGGAGGTGGGGCTGGGGCCGATGCAGACCAGCAGGGTCTCGGTGGTGGCCCAGGTCTGTCGGGGACCTGCCGAGGCGAGCCGCGAGGTCTCCACATGGGCGTGGATGCGATCGGCCGTCCGCCGCAGGGTTATCTCGCGCAAAGCGCCCAGGTTGGGGCCTTTGAAGAAGCTCTGCATCGCCCGTCTCGGCTTGATCGGGAACGTACACTTTGCCTTCGCGGAGACGCTCCAGCAGCTCATCGGGCGGCAAGTCCACGATCTCGACCGAATCGGCTTCGTCGAAGACGGTGTCGGGCACCGTCTCGCGGACGTGGATGCCGGTGATCTGGGCGACGATGTCGTTGAGGCTCTCCAGGTGCTGGACGTTGAGCGTGGTGTACACGTCGATGCCGGCGCTCAGCAGTTCCTGGACGTCCTGCCAGCGTTTGGCGTGGCGCATACCCGGGGCGTTGGTGTGCGCGAGCTCGTCCACCAGAAGGAGGGCCGGGCGGCGGGCAAGAGCCGCGTCGAGGTCGAACTCCGTCGAGCGTCGATGCCGCGATACGCGACCTCGAGCGGCGGCAGGATCTCCAGCCCCTCCAGGAGCACCTCGGTCTCAGGCCGGCCGTGGGGCTCCACGTAGCCCACCACGACATCCGCGCCGGTCGGCGCGAGCTGCTGGGCGGCCTCGAGCATGGCGTAGGTCTTGCCGACGCCAGCCACGTAGCCGAAGAAGATCTTGAGCTTGCCGCGCCGGCTCAGCGGGACTCATCAGCCCTGATCTGCTCGAGAAGCTTGTCGGGTCCGGGCGGCTCTGTTCCATGTGGCCAACTCAGCAGAGTCACCTGGACGGGTTACGGCCGTGTTCGCAAGCGAGTCCAGCGCCAAGTTCAACTCCAGCGACGTTCACCCGCGGCTCGCCGAGGATACCCAGTTGCCGGCCTGCGTGTGCCGGGCGACAAGCGCCTCGACATGCCGTCAGGCTCAGCCCCGCGCGCGCGCGCCACGCCGGCACCTGGTAGTCGGCGGCTGCCGGGCTGATGTCGGGGTCGAGCCCGCTGCCTGAAGCGGTCACGAGGTCGACAGGGACTGGCGGTGTGTTGCCGGGGTCGGCCGCTCGGAGCGCCGCGATCGCGCTGCTTGGATCGCCTTGAGCAGAGCGGGGTTGGTGGGCCCCAGGTTGGAGCCGGAAGACGCGGCTCCGTTGTAGGGCTCGGGACTGGTGGCGGAAGGCCTCGACCAGAAGTACTCGGGGTCGCTGAAGGGCTGGCCGATCAGGCTGGAGCCGACCGCCTGGCCGTTCTGGGTGATGAGGCTGCCGGCCGCCTTGTGGGGGAAGAGCCCCTGCGCGATCCCGGTGACGGCCAAGGGATAGATGACGCCCGGTGACCACGCGTGAGCTGCCACCAGGACCACGACGACTTTGCCTGAGCATCTTCAGCATGGTGCTTCCCCTACATGAGACGGAGAGCAGTGCAGGATGAGGTCGATGATCTTGATGCCCACGAACGGCACGATGAGCCCGCCGAGGCCGTAGATCGAGCAGGTTGTTTCGCAGCAGCGCGCTGGCGGCGCGCGGCTTGTATTTGACTCCGCGCAGGGCCAGCGGGATGAGGAACACGATGATGATCGCGTTGAAGATGACCGCGGAAAGGATCGCGCTCTGCGGCGTGGCCAGGTGCATGATGTTGAGCGCGTTCAGCTGCGGATAGGTGGCGGCGAACGCGGCCGGGATGATGGCGAAGTACTTGGCGATGTCGTTGGCGATGCTGAACGTGGTGAGCGACCCCCGGGTCATGAGGGTCTGCTTGCCGATGTGGACTATCTCCAGCAGCTTGGTGGGGTTGGAATCCAGGTCGACCATGTTGCCGGCTTCTTTGGCGGCCTGCGTGCCGGTGTTCATGGCCACCGCCACGTCGGCCTGAGCGAGCGCGGGAGCGTCGTTGGTGCCGTCGCCGGTCATCGCCACCAGGTGCCCGTCGGCCTGGTACTCGCGGATGAGCGCGAGCTTCGCCTCTGGGGTGGCCTCAGCCAAGAAGTCGTCCACTCCGGCCTCGGCGGCGATGGAGGCCGCGGTCACCGGGTTGTCGCCGGTGATCATCACCGTCTTGATGCCCATCCTCCTCAGATCGTGGAACCGTTCCCGGATGCCGCCTTTCACGATGTCCTTGAGGTTGATCACCCCGAGAACCCTGCGGACCGTCGGCCACCACCAGAGGGGTGCCTCCCTGCTTGGCCACCCATCGACGGCGTCGCGGACTTCCTCGGGGAACGCTCCGCCCTGGCCCGCCACATACGCCTCGACCGCATCGGTGGCGCCCTTTCGGACCTGACGCCCTTCCAAGTCGACGCCGCTCATGCGCGTCTGAGCGGTGAAGGGAACGAAGGTGGCGCCCAGCGCCTCCAGGTCCCGGCCTCTCAACCCGTAGAGATTCTTGGCGAGAACCACGATGCTGCGTCCCTCAGGCGTCTCGTCGGCGAGTGAAGCCAGCTGCGCCGCGTCGGCCAGCTCAGCAATGTCGACGCCGCGGGCTGGAATGAACTCGGTGGCCTGCCGGTTGCCGAGGGTTATCGTGCCGGTCTTGTCGAGCAGCAGCACGTCCACGTCGCCGGCCGCCTCGACGGCCCGGCCCGACATGGCGACCACATTCGCCTGACTCAGCCTATTCATCCCGGCGATGCCGATCGCGGACAGCAGGGCGCCGATAGTCGTCGGCGCCAGACAGACCAGCAACGCGACCAGGATGGTGATGGACACCACGCTCCCCTTGCCGGCGGCGTCGACGCTGTACTGCGACATCGGCTGCAGGGTGATCACCACGATGAGGAAGATGATGGTCAGCCCGGCCAGCAGGATGTTCAGGGCGATCTCGTTAGGCGTCTTCTGCCGCTTCGCACCCTCTACCATGGAGATCATGCGGTCGAGAAACGTCTCGCCCGGCTCGGCGGTCACTTTTACGATGATCCAGTCGGAGAGCACCCTCGTCCCTCCCGTAACCGCGCTGCGGTCGCCGCCGCTCTCCCTGATGACGGGGGCGCTCTCGCCGGTGATCGCACTCTCGTCCACCGAGGCGGCGCCAACCACTATTTCTCCGTCGGCCGGAATCAGCTCGCCCGGCCTCCACCAAGGTCAGGTCGTTCCGGCGCAGTAGCGACGACGAGACCGCTTCGCTCGGCGCATCGCGCCGCGCCTCGGCCAGCTTCGTGGCCACGGTCTCTTTCCGCGCCTTGCGGAGGCTCTCGGCCTGCGCTCTCCCTCGCCCTTCCGCCATGGCCTCCGCGAAATTGGCGAAAATCACCGTGAACCACAGCCACAGCGAGACGGCGATGGTGAAGCCGGGGGAGCCTTCGCCCTTGCCAAGGGCCGCCTGCACGAAAAGCGCGAGGGTCAGGAGCGCACCCACCCACACCACGAACATGACCGGATTCTTGATCTCCTGGCGGGGATCGAGCTTCCTAAACGAATCCAAGGCCGCTTCGCCCAGCAGGTGCCAGTCGAGGCCGGGCTTTCTCGCCTCTTTCCCGAGAGCCGGGATCTCGGCCAAAACGGCCACGTCTTTGTCGCGAGTCTCCGAAGTCATCATTCAGTCTTTCGCCGGGTCAATGGATCATGATCAGATGCTCGACGATCGGGCCCAGGGCAAGAGCCGGGATGAAGCTCAACGCGCCCACCACGACCACCACGGCAATCAGCAGGCCCACGAACATGGGTCCGTCCGTCCGCAAGGTCCCCGCACTCTCGGGGGTGTGCTTCTTCTTGGCCAGGGAGCCGGCGATAGCCAACGTGGGCACCATGATCCAGAAGCGTCCGATCAGCATCGCGATACCGAGGGCGATGTTGTAGAAGGTGGTGTTGGCGGACAGACCGGCGAAGGCGCTACCGTTGTTGCCGACAGCCGAGGTGAACGCGTAGAGGATCTCAGAGAAGCCGTGCGGGCCGGGATTGGCGACGCTCGCGCGCCCCGCTCCCGTAGCCACCCCGATCGCCGTGCCGACAAGAATGGCTATGACCGGGATGAGGATGACGAGTGACGCCATCTTCATCTCGTACATTTCGATCTTCTTGCCCAGGTACTCCGGTGTTCGACCCACCATGAGCCCCGCTATGAACACCGCCACGATGGCGAATATCAGCATCACATAGAGCCCGGACCCCACCCCCCCGAAGATCACCTCGCCCAAGTGGATCAGCACCAGGGGCACCAGGCCGCCGAGCGGCGTGAACGAGTCGTGCATGCTGTTGACCGAGCCGTTGGAGGCACCGGTGGTGGCGGCCGCCCAGATGGACGAATTGACGATGCCGAAGCGGACCTCCTTGCCCTCCATGTTGCCGCCGGGCTGCGCGGTCATGGTCGCGGTAGCAGGCTTTGAGTTGAGCACCGGCCGCGGCCTCTTGGGGCACGCCCGCCTGTTCGAAGTGGTAAGCGGCGACAACCATGCCGAACAGCACGATGGTCATGGCCGCAAGCACCGCCCAGCCCTGCTTCTTGTTGCCCACCATGCGGCCGAACGTGTAGCAGAGCGCGGCGGGGATGAGGATTATCGCCACCATCTCCAGGAAGTTGGAGAGCGGCGTGGGGTTCTCGAAGGGATGCGCCGAGTTGGCGTTGAAGAAACCGCCGCCGTTGGTGCCGAGCTGCTTGATGGCGATCTGCGAAGCCGCCGGTCCCACGGATATGGTCTGGGTGGTGATCGTCTGGCCCTGGGCGTTGACGTAAGGCTGGACGAGCTGAACTGTTTGCGACGGATGCAGCGTCTGCACCACTCCCTGCGACAGCAGCGCGATGGCCAAGACGAACGATAGCGGCAGGAGGACGTAGAGGATCGACCGGGTCATGTCTACCCAGAAATTGCCGAGCCGGTCGGACGAGCGACGGGAGAACCCGCGGATAAAGGCGACGACCACCGCCATCCCCACAGCCGCCGAAACGAAGTTCTGCACCGTGAGGCCCACCATCTGGGTGACGTATTTCATGGTGGACTCACCGGCGTAGGCCTGCCAGTTGGTATTGGTCACGAAACTGACGGCGGTGTTGAACGAAAGGCCGGGGCTGACGTTTCCTACCCCGGCGGGACCACCCGGCAGCCATCCCTGAATGCGCTGCAGCAAGTAGAGGAGCAGAAAGCCGACTGCGCTGAAGACCAGGACGGTGGCCGCGTATCGCTTCCAGCCCATCTCCGTCTCAGCGTCCACCCCGGCGACCCGATACATGAAACGTTCCGTCGGACCGAGGACCCGGCTGAGACCAAAGATCCGTTTTCCCTCGTATACCCGCGCCATGTACGCGCCGAGCGGCTTGACCAATAGCAGAACCACTGCGAAGAAGAGCAGGATCTGCAGCCAGCCGTGGCTGTTCATCCCAGTTTCTCCGGCTTTACGAGCGCGTAGAGCAGGTAGCCCAGCAGGATCACGCCAATTATCGCGCTTACGATCAGCATCGGTTCATCTCGCATCGGCCTCAGCCATGGTGACGCCGGTGCCGAGTGTCTGGTGACGGCGGTGCCGAGCGCCTATCCCCACGATCACGGAACCTCTCATAGCCGCTCGAAAAAGATCGCCAGTCCCCACGTGAGGAGAAGAACAGACAGCGCAAGAACTACGTAAAGTGCGTCCATCCAGAGCCCTTTCCTGTCGACAGCGCTTAGCTAATCACTCCCGGCGTTGAAATCGGGAGGGAAGTGCGTGCGACCGCGTAGGAAAGGCGTAAGGAAGCGTGAATGAACCGGCGCCGCTGAAAGAGGGCAAGCCTATCTGGGAGTTCGCGCGGGTCTTGCCCGACGCCTTGAGCTCTTCCATGGCGCGCCACGTGTCACGGCCCCGGCGGGGAACCGGTCAATGCACCAGATGGAGGTCGAGCCAGTAGAACTGCAGTTGGGCTAAGCTCTTTTCGCAGGTGACCAGCGTCGACGAGTAGCCGTGGTCCGCGCTCCAGACTTTGCCGGCCACGACCACCTCTTCGCGCAGTCGCAGCCGTGACCGCCCGCTAGACGACGGTTAAACTCACAAGCGCGATCATGGATGCCCGATGAGGACTTGTTAGGCCGGCGGAGTCTCCTCAGCCTGACCGGCCGCATTCGCCTCGACGACTACTGGCTCGGCCGCAACGGGTTGCGACCCAAGCGCCTCGGCTACCAGTGGCTCGGCGGTCGGCTCCGGAGCAGCCATCGAGTTGGCTATCTCGTTCTCCGCGTCTTTGAGACCCCGTTTGAAGCCATTGATGCCCTTACCGAGTGAACTCCCCAATTCGGGCAACTTCTTGGGTCCAAAGACCAACATTATGATCACGATGAGAATTATCCAGTGCCAAGGGGCGAGGATGCCATCCACGCGACAACTCCTTGCTCGGTTCAACCTACCGTGGTCGATTTTACTCTCTTCTTAGAAACAGGGGGGACGTATGACGGAGTACGGACCATCCGATCAGCGCGCCCCCTGGCGTTCCTGTAATCTCAGGGAATACGACATTAAGCGAGGATTTCGCCTCGCGGCACACGTGCAAGAAGGAGGCGGGATAGGTGAAGCGGATAGACCTAGAGAACCATTTCTCGACCAAGGCCTGGGTAGACGCGATGTTCGCCAACACGGAAGCCTACCCTCGCCTGGAGAAGACACCGGACGGGACTGCTCGCATGTACTACATGCCCGGCATGTGGATCCCGTTCTACGAGACAAAACTCAGCGACCTCGGTGAGGGCCGCATCAAAGCAATGGATGAAGCCGGGGTCGACGTCGCGGTGCTCTCGCTCGCGGCGCCAGGCACGGAGCCGTTCGGGCCTGCCCTGGGGACGCGGCTCGCCAAGAATACGAACGATCTTGTGGCTGAGACCGTCGCCAAATACCCGGCACGGTTCATGGGATTCGCTTCGCTGGCCCCTAAAGATCCCGATTCGGCCGTCAAGGAGTTCGAGCGCTGCGTGAAAGAGCTGGGATTCGTCGGCTGGAACACCCACTCCAACTTCGGGGATTCCTATCTGGACGAAAAACGCTATTGGCCTCTTCTGGCGAAAGCCCAGGAGCTCGATGTGCCAATCTACATACACCCCACGGTCCCCATCATCCCTCAACTCCTCACCTACGGGATGGGCTTGGCCGGGCCCTCCTTCGGGTTCGGCACGGAGACGGCGATGGTCATGATGCGACTGATCGTCAGCGGGGCTTTCGACACGTTCCCCAAATTGAAGATCATCCTGGGGCACTATGGCGAAGGCCTGCCCTTCATGCTCGACCGGGTCAGCCGGCCCTACGTGCAAGGTCACATCCGCACGGACCCGTCCGCGGCTCCTCCGCTCAAAAGGCTGCCGGGCGACTACCTAAAGGACAACATGTTCGTGTCCACCAGCGGCAACTACTCGGATGAGGCTTTCGTCTGCACCAAGAACGCTTTGGGAATGGACAAGATGGTCCTGGGCACCGACTATCCGTTCGAGGACATGAAGGTATGCATGGACTTCCTGGAGGGTCGCGCGATAACTGCGAGCGACAAAGCGCAGCTGTACACCGGCACCCCTGGAAGCCTGGGAATATCAGCTTGAGGCTGTTTTGCGACTCGCCCGCGAGGACAGGAGGTCCGGAGAATTGAGGGGCCGCTTCAGATCGGAGTTCTTGACGAACCTGTCACAGCCGATGCCGCTGCACGAGAAGCTGTCAAAGCTCACCCGCAATCTGTGGCGCCGGGTGGTGCTCCGGCAGACGTGCTGCGGCCACGACGGCGAACCTGGCTGTTGAAAAGCCGCCGACCCGTCCCGTGAGGGCGGGCATTCTCATTCGCATCCGCACTAGCCGGCGCATCGACCTGTAGAAACAGCGGGGGGCGGGACGGCTTTGCCGTCCCGCCCCCGGTTCACCGGCAGTCCGCCGGTAATCCACGAAGGTTTATCTCTCTAGGCTTAAGGCACCGATGTGGTCGACGCACCAGCTGTGGTGCTCGCACCGTCTGTTGTGACGGTCGACGATGCCGTCGTCCCCGTGGTGACAGGGGCTGTGGTCTCGGTGCTCGAAGATGCCGTGGTGTCTGTGCCCACACCGGTCGTCGTGGCGCCTGCGGCCGCCGTGGTGGTCGTGGACGCCCCCGTCGTGGTGGTCGTGGTTGCCATGCCCTCTTGCAACGTCACGCCGATCTGGGCTTTCATCTTGGCGATCCAAGCGAGCCAGGCATCACCCTTCTTCTGGTTGAGAAGGGCGGTAGAGATGTCGGTCTTGACCTCGTCCAACGTGGACTGCTTCGCCGGCGTGATGGCCGTCACCTGGATGATGTGATAGCCGTACTGTGTCTTCACCGGCTGCGAAATCTCGTTCAGTTTGAGGCTGAAGACCGCGGTCTCGAATTCGGGCACCATCTCGCCCTTGGTGATGACACCGAGGTCTCCACCCTTGTCTTTGGAGCCGGTGTCGTCGGAATACTCCTTGGCCTCCGTGGTCCAGTCGGCCCCACCTACGAGATCGGCGCGGACTTTCTGGGCCGTGGCCAGAGCGGCCGCCCAGTCCGCAGCCGTAGGCGCCGCCGTGGTGGTGGTGGACGCACCCGCTGTGGTGGACGTGGTGCTCGGCTTGACCGGAGCGATCAGGATATGGCGGGCGTTTCGGGTCTCAGCCGTGAAATAGGTCGACTTGTTCGCATCGTAATAGGCTTGGAGCTCTGCCTGAGTAATGTTCGCATCGGTGATGCCCTTGGTGACCTCGTCGTAGGCTTTCTGGAGGAGCAACGATTCCCGGTAGCTGCTTTGCAGCTGCTCCAGAGTGACGTTCTGGGCTTTGAGGGCGGCATCGAACTTCGTCTGGTCCCCGCCGAAATTGTCCTTGACGATCAGGTCTATCTGATCCTGGACATCCTTGTCGCTGACGCTGATCTTGAGAGCGGTGGCTTGTTCCTTCACGATCTCGAGAGTGACCATGTAATCAAGTACGCTACGCTGGAAATTCTTGTACCCGGTGGGATCGGACGTCTTGTCCGGGACTTGGCCCGCGTACTGCGCCTCGAAGTCGGCGACACGCTTGTTGAACTGGTCCTCCGTGATGATGACCTTGCCCACTCTCGCCATCGCGGTCGAGGGCAGTTTGCTTGCACTGCCGCATCCAGCCGCGAAAACAGCGACCAGGACGATTACGGCGACGAGCCCGATAACGATGGCCGCGTATCTCTTTGTCACAAAAACCTCACTTACGCTGCTGGAAACGTGCCTGTGGATCACGAGTCTGGAGTATAACATCCGGCGTTCGCTCGAACTGTTCCTCCTAGACCTGGGGGTTAGCGGCCTTAGCACCTGACTCACCGGCCACTCGGCGAAGGTAAAACGTGAGAAAAGCGACCACGAAGGCGAGCAACGCCGCGAGGCCAATAGCTATCCTGAAGCTAGTCGCCGCCGCCAACGGGCCGACGAGATATGGGAAGATCAACCGCCCCACCCCGGAGACGAATATCACCGCCGAGAACACGACTCCAGCGTGCCACTTCGGGAATCTGGCGGCGTAGCTGCATATCAGAGGATACGAGGCAGAGGCCCCCAGGCCGGCGAAGAAGGCAAAGGCGCCGGTGAGCAACCGGCTCTGCGACAGAGCGATCCCGAAGGTGAAAGCCCCCATCGTCGCCGTTCCCAGGAGCAGTATCCGCGAGGTTGCGAACCTGTGCGTGAACGGCTGCGCTACCAGCCTTCCCAGGACTATCCCTACCCAGAAGAGAGCCACCGTGATGCTCGCCAGAGTCTTGCTGGCACCGAGTGTGTCGATCTCGAACTTCGCGAGCCACACGTTGAGGATGAATTCCGCGCCGATATAGATGAATGCCGCGGCAGCCACAGTGGCGAACAACTTGCGGTTGAAGCTGATCACGTCTCTGACCTGACGCAGCCGCAGGTTCTCCCTGCCGGGGATGTCCGGAAGCGGCAACACCGTCAACAGAACCGCCAGGATGACAGAGACACCCGCCTCTCCGGCGAAGACCCACCTCCACGTCCCTCCGGCCCCTAAGAACACGCCTATGACGATGGGGGTGACCATCATCCCCACTGCGAAGAAGAGGAGCAACTGCAGAGAGCGCTCGGGGAGCCCCGTGTTTCACTTTCGACCCCACGAGCATCCCGGGTATGGTGTTGAGGAAGACGCAGCCCAAGCCCACAAAGAGATACGCGCCGACCAGAGACCACAGACCTTCGGACAGCGTGGCGGAAATCAGAAGCGCGACCGCCATCAGCCAGGTCGCGAAGGCCAGTGACCATTTGACCGGCACTCGGGCGAGCAGGAAATTCAAGATGAGGATCCCCACGAGTTGCCCCAGGGCAAACCCCATGGAGATGAAGCCACCCTCGGAGACGGGGATGCGCAGGTCGGTGAGGATGGAGTCCAGCAGCGGTCCGAGCGAGATGGCGACAACCCCCACCATGAACATGGTGGGCAAGAGGGACCAGCGATGGAGCGGCGTGAGTTCGGTCTGCTGCCCGGGTATTTTCACGACGGCGCCTCCAGCCCAGCGCCGAGCTAGCCGCTCACCCCCAGTTGCGCCGCGTTCTTTTCGAAAAGTAGCTCCTGATCCGCCGCTGACAGCCCGCGCTCGTCGAGGAATGCGAGGCATTCGTTCATCTTGCCGTATGGGTGGTCCGAACCGAAGACCACGTGGTCCATACCCATGGCCTCACGGCTGCAGTTGAATGCGGCCGGCAGATAGTTGCAGCTCGTGGACACCCAGGTGTTCTCCCTGAGGTATTCGCTCGGTTTCCTCTTGAGCGGCACGAACGCGCCGGAGTCGCTGGTGACGTGCGAGAAGTTCGCGGCAAAATCGAGACGGTCCAGAAGGAACGGGAGCCCCTCGCCGTAGTGGCCGATGACTACCTTCAGTTTGGGGAACGCGTCCATGGCTCCACTCATAATCAGCCGGATCATCGCCAGGGAGACCTCGGCACCGAACCCGAAGGCTGGGCCGGCGAGGGCCAGGCCGTACGTCCAGAATTCCTTGATCATGGGAACCGTCGGATGGAGGTAGATGGGGATGTCCAGCTCCTCCGCCTTGGCCAATAGAGGCCAGTATTGCTTCTCGTCCAGGTATGAGTCGCCGTAGTTGCAGTGCGTCTTCCAGCCGATGAATCCCAGGTCCTTGACGGCACGCTCCAGTTCCTTGACCGCGGCCTCAGGATCTTTGGGCGACACGGCGGCGTATCCACGGAAACGGTCCGGGTATTTGCTGATCGCCTCAGCGAGATCGTCGTTGGACTGTTTGGCCAGTTTGCTCGCAGCGGCCGGCTCGAGCTGCTCCACCCCTGGTGCGGTGAGGGACAGGACGGCCACGTCCACCCCGGCGGCGTCCATCTCGGCAATGCGGCCCGCGCCGATGTCCAGGAGCTTGTTCATCAACCCGTCGGGATACGGCTCGGCCGCGTCGGCCTGGTAGTAGAGGCGGCGGTTGCCCGTCACCGGGTCATAACCCAGCCGGGGATAGCCTTTGTTCGCGTACAACGCGTCCATCCAGCCTTGGGTGGCAAAGTGGGTCTCGAAGTCGATCTTTCTCATTCGTACCACTCGGGCGCTTTCCGCCAGGTCTGGAATTCCGGCATGCTGTGGGAGTAGAAGAGCTCGGCGTCGTACTCAGCCGCGAGCGATTTCAGACGCTCCAGGGAACGTGTCCCCTTGACCGGGTCCAGGTGGAATCCTCCAACGACCATCATCTCCAGGTTCCGCGGGGTCATCGCTGCGTCCCCAGTGAACAGCATGGGCCTCCGCCCCTCGAGCTCCACCAGGAGGCTGTAGTGGCCGGCAGAGTGCCCCAAGGTCTCGAAGAGCTTGATCCCCTTGGCCACCTCCACGTCGCCGCTCAGAAACTTGTATTTCGGCGCGGGCGGGGCAGGCTCACCGTCAGCAGCGGGCTTGACGGCGCCTCTCTCCAGGTTCAGCTTCTGGAGCATCGGGTCGTAGACGAGGTCCGAATAGCTCATCCGCTCGAACAGTTCCGGCTTCTGAGCTTGCGCGTATTCCTTCTCGTGCAGCATGAAGAGAGCGTCGGGGAAGTGCTTGTTGCCGCCGCAATGGTCGATGTGCAGGTGCGAATCTATGACGTGGGTCACGTCACTCGGGCGGAGCGCGAGTTTGGCCAATTGCCCGGGCAAGGTCTGGTCCTCTGTCTGGAGAGGCTGGTCGCCCGAGACGTACGTTTGCATGTGTGTGAGGTCGAACCCGGTGTCGTAGACGAACAGGCCGTCCTCGTGGTCTATGAGCACACTGTAGACCGGGAAGCGGATATCGCCGCTTGGTCCCCGGTTCCAGTAGACCTTGTAGCCATCTATTGCCAACGATCCCCCGTCAAGAAGGCAAACTCTTGTCGGTTTCACTCCATGACCTCCTTTTCTGATTGACGCTACTATGAACCGCGTCGTCCCCCGCCGCAATACTGGGATGGTCCAGCGACCCGGGTTCCACGCCGCGTTGGCGCGGCACTCGCGCGGGGGATGGCCTGAATGGGTCACGCCAGACCGAAGGAGTGCCATGCGCCCGGCTCCGTTCGCCCTCGAGCGTTTCTTCGCCCGCCACGAGTTCACGGCCCGCTATCTGCTCTCCTGTTCCGATTCCGAGGGTATCGAGATGGCCGAGTTGCTGGCGCTCGCCGATCCGGAGTCCCGGGAGCTCTGGGATGGGTTGCGTCTCGGCTATACCGAATCATTGGGACTTCCGGCGCTCCGTGAGCAGATCGCCCGTTCGTACAGTAATGTCCAGGCCGATCAGATCCTCGTCGCGGCGCCCGAGGAGTGCATCTTTCTCGCCATGAACTCGCTGCTGGAGCCTGGTGATCACGTGGTCTGCACCTTCCCCGGCTATCAATCGCTCTACCAATTGGCGTTGTCTCTGGGGTGTGAGGTGTCCTACTGGAAACCCACCGAAGCCAAGCTATGGCACTTCGATCCTGCCGTCCTCGCCGGCCTCGTGCGCCCGAAAACGAAGCTGATCGTCTGGAACTTCCCCCACAACCCCACCGGGGCGCTGCCGACTCGGAGATGATTTCGAGCGCATACTGGCTTTGGCCGACGCGTCTGGGGCCACCGTGTTCTCGGACGAGATATATCGCCTTCTGGAGCCCTCCCCGGCATTGAGGCTGCCCGCGGCCGTCGACAGGCTGGACAGTGCTATCTCTTTCTCCGGCATGTCGAAGGCATATGGGCTGGCCGGCATCCGCATCGGCTGGGTGGCGGCCAAAGACCCGGATCTTCTGGGTACGGATGGCGGCCCTCAGGGACTACACCACCATCTGCAATGGCGCGCCCAGCGAGATCCTGGCACTGATGGCACTCCGGGCGGGCGATACGATCCTGGACGGGAGCCGCCGCCGACTGGCCACGAACCTGGTCGCTGCCGCCCAGTTCTTTGCCGAGCACAGTCGCGCCTTCGGTTGGGTGCCGCCGCAGGCCGGCACCGTGTGCTTCCCCGGTTCACCGGACCAGGCGGAACTCAGGCGTTCTGCGAGCGAGTCCTCAGGGATAGCGGCGTCCTGTTGCTCCCTTCCTCGGTCTATGGCTACGGAGACCGCCATTTCCGCCTTGGTTTGGGCAGAGACGACTTCCCCCGGGGCATCGCGCGGCTGGATGAGTATCTGCGCTCGTCCGAGACCGACTGACGAGAGTCGGTAGGACCACGCCCGCCTAGCCGAGCGGGGTCGCCCCGCCGGTGAGGAGCTCGTCCCGATCTACCCTCGGCTCTCCGGCTAACCCGTGCAGCAGGAACGACAGCCCCAGCACGATGACAGCCGGTACTGCTACGAAAGATATCGCCGCCCGAAAGCCGAGCGTCGCCGCTAGAGGTCCCGTGATGTAAGCGAAGAGCATCGACCCGACCATCGCAGCGACCATGACCGCCGAATAGACCACGCTCGAATACCATCCAGGGAACTTGCCGCAATATCCGGCAAGAAGCGAGAATATCGCCGATGCTCCCAGACCGCAGACGAAGGCCGAGACCTGGGAGAGCGCCAGTGAAGGCGACATCCCGACGGCCACCGCGAAGATCGCGAAGACTGCGGCGAAGGCGGCGAGAAGCCGCGAAGAACGGAAGCGCCGCGTCAGTGGGACGGTGAGGTATCTGCCGATCATGATCCCGGTCCAGAACAGCGTGATGGCGAGAGCAGCCCAACCGGCACTGGCGCCGAACGAATCCGCCTCGAACTTGGCCAGCCACACGCTCATGGTCGTCTCGGCGCCAACATACAAGAAGGTCGCCAGGAGCATGACCCCGAGAAAGCGAGGGGCAAAGCCGGCTACCTCGCGTAGCTGCCGAAACCGCAGATTCTGCCGGGAGGGGATGTCGGCGAGAAGGAGGGCCGTCTGGAGCAGCGCCATCAAGACGGCGAACCCGGCCTCTCCAACGAAGATCCATCTCCAATTGGCGCCCCAGCCCAACGCCGCGCCGATCACCGGGGGCGCGATGACCACACCCATGGCCACGAAGAGCTGTACCAGGAGAAGGGCTCGGGCCGTGTTCTGCCTCACGTGGGAGCCCACCCACATGCCGGGAATGAGACTGGGAAGGACGCCCGCTACACCGACCACCGTGTACATGATGAAGAGCGACCAGAGGCCGTGCGAGAGGAGCCCCGCTGCCGCGAGCCCGATCGCCTGTATCCACGCGGACCCCACCAGCGCCCACTTGACCGGCACGTGCGCCAGGGCGAAGTTGAGGGCCAGCACCCCGAGCAATCGTCCCGCCGCGAAGCCCAGGGAGATGATCCCACCTCTGGCAAGCGAGATATGCAGGTCGCGGAGGATGGGGTTGAGCATCGGTCCCAACGCGATGAGCACCACGCCGGCAAAGAACTGTGCGGGATACAGGGGCGCAAGTGAATGCGGCGGGCCCACGTCTGAACGAGGCCGGGCCTCTTTCGCCGGCGCGTCGACGATCACGTTGAGATCACGGATCGACGTCTGGCAGAGCTACTCCCCGGCCTGCCACTCGAATAGGTGCGGCTTGCCATCGTCGCTGACGTACGCCACATGGTTCGCCGAAGTGACCACCGGAGCCCAGAGCCAAGGCGGATTGCTCACTTGGCCCAACACTTGCTCTTTCCCGTTGTCGAGCCCCCGGGCCACGACCTCGTATGCTGTCGTATCGCCTTTCTGGATGGGGCGGAAATAGGCGACGAACGTGGGCGCGGTCGAGGGAAAGTCACCGGCAGCATCAACGTTCCAGACCCGCTGCGAGCTGAGATCCTTCGCCTTTAGTCCTTCAGAGGCGTAGACCACCACGTTTCCTGAAGCGGACGGTCTCCACGTGTCGCCACCCAGCGACGAGGTCTCCCCGTCTCCCAAGGTGAGGACGTGGCTTCCCGCATCGAAGCCCGAGTCTGCCTGCGCCTGCTCCCACACGAGGTATCTTGAGGTCAGACTGTATGTCCAGCCGGAATCGCCCACCACGTTGGCGATGGCCGAAGGCACCAACTCGTCCGGGTCGCCGGCCGGACTTCCGTCCGCGTTGACGCGCACTCCGTAGATCGGCATCCGGGCGAACTCTTCCGGGTCGCTATCGAGGGGTGTCGACTGCACCCATGTCACCCGGCCGCCCGCGATCTGCGGATAGGACGGGTTACGGTCGGGACCGGCCACTTCTACCTCGGGTCCGTCGGGAAGCCGGTACGCATAGATGTGCTGATCGGTGAACGAACTGGTGGAGTCGTCGTAGGTGCCCTCCCACCAGACTGCGAGGTCACCGTCGATGTCGGTAGCACCCGCCTGCGGAGACTTGACCGGCAACTCGATCAAGCTCGAGCTGCCCAGCATGTACGCGTAGATCTTGGAGGAAGTCTCGTCTCCCGTTTCCAGGAGCAGCGCGCTATCCGAGAGACTCGCGTATTGGACTGTCACCGGCACGCTCGGCACGGGTACCTCCACCCATTTACCGGGCGAATCCCCAGGAGCGGCGGCGACCGCGGTAGTCGTTGTCGTGGGGAGGACGGTCGTGGTCGGTGGGGAGGACGGTGGTGGTCGTGGTGGAGAGGACAGTCATGGTCGTCGAGCTGGACACGGTCTGGGGAGCGGTAGTGGTGGAGGCCGCAACGTGGGTGCCGTCCCCGCGCAGGAGCAGGACGGCGGTGACCACGGCCGCCGCCACGACGAGCACGGCGAGCACCCCCACGACGATCCAAAGACCCCGGCGCGACCCAGAAGGGCCGGAGCCGCCAGGTGTCTGACCTGGGTGGCGCGGCGGCGGACTCGCCGATACGGCGGCGCTTGCGCCCGGAGGAGGAACTGGAGCTGGGGCGGAGCTCGCCGCCAGAGGAGGAGCCCCGGGTAAGATCCCGCCACACTCTTTGCAGAAAGCGGCTCCGTCGGGACTAGGCTTGCCACAATTCGGGCAGTACATCGATGCCACCCCCCTTACCTCCTGCTCGTCCCCATGATGATCCTATTTGCGGCCCCAAGCGTGCGAAACAGGCCGTCTTCATGCGATCGTCCTCACACCAGACTAGCAAGAAGCACGCCGGGGGCGGGGAAGGGCTGCAACAGCCTTTCCCCGCCCCCGGCGCAGAGCCGAGGAGCTTCTTGTCGCCCTAGCCGGCGAACCCCAGGGCGGCCGCGTTGCCTTCGTACAAGGCCATCTTCTCGCCTTCAGTAAGGGGCAAGCCCCTCAGGAAGTCCATGCAGTCGCCCATGTCCTCGTACGGGAAGTCGGTGCCCAGGAGGATCTTGTCCATGCCGATGCCGTCGCGCGTGCAGAAGAAGGCGGCCGGCAGGTAGTTGCCGCTCGTGGTCACCCAGAGATTGCGCTTCACGTAGTAGCTCGCCCGTTCCTTGCTTCCCGAGCCGATCTCGGCATTCGGCTTCCAGTGGTTCTGCATATAGGCGCGATCGACGCGGTCCACCAGGAACGGCAAAGCCTCGCCGTAATGGCCCATGATGATCTTCAATTTGGGGAAGACGTCGAAGACGCCGCGAACGATCATCCGCAGGAACGTGTACATGACGTCGGTGCCGAAGCCGAAGCTCGGACCGCCCAAAACCATGCCGAACTCGCGAAGCCCTTGGATCATCGGCACGGCCGGATGCAGGTAGATGGGGATATCGAGTTCCTCGACTTTGGCGAGCAGCGGCCAGAAGCGCCTCTCGTCGATGTAGGCATCGCCGTAGTTGGAGTGGGTGTTCCAGGCCATGAACCCTAGCTCCTTCACGCAGCGCTCCAGTTCCTTTATGGCGCCGTCCACGTCTTTGGGAGCGAGAGATGCGAAGCCGCCGAAACGGTCGGGATGCTTGTCTATCGCCGCAGCCAGGACGTCGTTGGATTCCTTGGCCACTTTGTTGCCCACGGACACGTCGAATGACTCCGCGCCGGGGGACGTGAGCGAGAGCACGGCATAATCCACGCCGGCGGCATCCATCAACTTGATGCGCCCTGCGCCCATGTCCGTCAGCTCGGCCTCCTTGCCCAGAGGCATCCAGGTCTCTGCCGAGAAACCGAGACCCTTCTCCTTATCGACGGTCGGATAGCCCTTGCCCTTGTTCGCGACCAAAGCGTCCATCCACACATCGGTCACAAAGTGGTTCTCCAGGTCGATCGTCCTCATGCCCCTTGCTCCCTTCTTAAGGTCTTGCCCCCGTCCCGCCGCGGGCGACCAGAGTGACGCCGCCGCCTGCCCGTCATGGTACAACATACCGTCAACAGCGGACTAGCCGGTCGCCCAGGGGGGTTTGGGCTGCTTCACCCAGGGGCAGTCTTCTATCGTCCGGCTCGTCGGAGCGATGCGTGATCGGGGGTAGGCACCATGGAGACATCAGACGTTCGTCAGCACGTTTGGGAATTTATGCAGCAACACTCGACATTGACCGATCGCGGTGAGGCCTGTGCGGATGCGCAGAACCTGGTCTTCCAGTCCCTCGCTGCCCTGCTGCAGCCAGGAGAGACGCCGCTCGCCTACGCAGACCACATCGACTGTCAGACGCCAGACACAGATGCGCTCGCGTATCATTACGAGCCTGGTTCCGCGTCCACGGACGCCTACGCCTATCCGCATGGAGAGGCCACGAAGCAAACGGACGCGTTTCTCTACGATCACGGGCCGGATACGCGTGAAACCAACGCATTCCTCTACGCCGGTCAGGACAACCCTGCGAGCGACGTCCTGGGCTACGCCCGAACGCCTCAGTCCCCGGACAACGACGCGATGGTCTCCGAGGCCGAGGGTCTGGCACCCCTTTCTGCGGATGCGCTGCTGCTGACCGACCAGCGACTCGCCCGTGTGATCATGCAGGGGCAACGCGTGGTCGTGGTGGAAGTCCCAGCCGCCTCCGTCGCGGGCACGCCTCTGTTGGTGGAGTCGGGTCGCCACGGACAGACCAAGACCGTGAGATCGGGGGCCGCGCCGGTCCGTCTGACCGTGCAGCTGCCGCCAGCCCTCGTGCAAAATGGTGAGGCAGGGTGGTGGAGCTGGGATCTAAGGCCCGGCCTCGATCCGTCGGCCACTTGCGCGGCTTGGAGGGGCGGATGCACGTAGCATAGTCGCCCCCAGGTCGCCCGCGGGCGAGAACACCCGCTGCGCAAGCCCGTGAGTGGGCCGCTGGATGGGCATTTCACGCGGTCTCCAGGCTTTCGCGGTATAATTGTTTGCCTGCTCCAGGGGCTTTGTCGGCCCCGTCAATCCAGTGAGGTGTTGAAGGCTTCATGCCGCCCACAGACAACAGAGTCGCGTCTGTCAGCCGTGACCGCGCTCAGACAACAGATCCCGTCCGCCCGCAAGGCAGCGTAGCCAGTCTTCGCGGGCCTGTCGGCGGCCGCGCCGAGCGCATCCGCAACGTCGCGATCATCGCACATATAGACCACGGCAAGACCACGCTCATCGATTCGATCTTCCGCGCGGCCCACGTGTTCCGCGAGAACCAGCGGGTGGAGGAACGAGTCATGGACAGCCACGAGTTGGAGCGCGAGCGCGGCATCACCATCCGCTCCAAGCACTGCACGGTGGATTGGAACGGTCACGTCATCAACATCATCGACACGCCCGGTCACGCGGATTTCTCGGGTGAGGTCGAGCGGGTGCTGTCCATGGTCGACTCTGTCCTCCTGCTGGTAGACGCCAATGAAGGCCCCATGCCTCAGACCCGGTACGTACTCATGCGGGCTCTGCGCCTCGGTCTGCGGCCGATCGTCGTGGTCAATAAAGTCGATAGACCTCACGCCGACCCGCATGGCGCCTTGGACAAGACCTTCGACCTGTTCCTCGAGTTGGGTGCCACCGACGAGCAGGCGGACTTCCCGGTAGTCTACGGCTCCGCCCTGGAGGGCTGGATCGTGCGCGATCCCGACGAAGATGCGCGCGGAGGCATGGACGCCCTGTTCGAGACCATCATCGCCCAGGTGCCACCGCCGAGGGTCGTTCAGGACGCCCCCTTCCGCATGCAGGTGTCCACCCTGGCCTGGAGCGACTATTTGGGCCGGATCGGTTGCGGGCGCGTGCTCCAAGGGGCCCATCGCAAGGGAGAAGACCTCGTGCGGACGTCGGCCATCTGGTCCGACCTTTCGCATGGCGATTCCGACTGGACCGTCGCCTCCACCGAGAGCACGCGCTCCACACATCTGTGGGTAACGCGCGGCTTAGACAGAGAGGAAGTCGAGGAAGTGTCCGCCGGCGATATCGTCTGGGTGACGGGACCGCAGGACATCCTCATCGGCGACACACTATCGTCACCGGACCTCCTGGATCCGGCGTTGCCGCCCTTGGAGATCGAAGAACCCACGGTCGCCATGTTCTTCCTGGTCAACACCGGGCCTTTCGCCGGCGACGAGGGACGCGCGGTCACGCTTCGCCAGATCAAGGACAGGCTCGAGCGCGAGTTGCGGGTCAACGTTGCGCTCCGAGTGGAAGACCTGGGCCGGGCCGATGGCGTGAAGGTGTCCGGCCGAGGCGAACTGCACCTGGCGATCCTCATCGAAGAGATGCGGCGCGAAGGCATGGAGCTATGCGTCTCTCGCCCGGAGGTCATCACTCAGAGCGACGACCGGGGGCATGTGCTGGAACCGATGGAAGAGCTTGTCGTCGATGTGCCCGACGAATATCAGGGCGTCGTAATCGAGAAGCTCGCCCAGCGCAGAGGCGAGATGACCACCATGCATAACGCCGGCACGGGCATCGTGCGCCTCGAGTTCACCATACCCACCCGTGGCCTTATCGGATACCGCGGCGATTTCCTCACGGAGACCCGCGGTCTCGGGATCATGTCGTCCCGCTTCGTCGGCTACGGCCCCTGGTGCGGCGACGTCGCACATCGCGAGCGCGGCTCCCTGGTGAGTATGGAAGCTGGTATCGCCACCGGATACTCTTTGGAGAACCTTCAGGCGCGAGGCACCTTGTTCATCTCCCCTATGGACCGCGTCTACGCCGGCATGATCGTGGGAGAGCACTCACGCGCGGAAGACCTGGCCTGCAACCCCACCAAGAGCAAGAAGCTGGGCAACTACCGCATGGAGACCAAGGAGATCGACGTGGGGCTCAAAGTCCCGCGGGAAATGACTCTGGACCAGGCGCTAGAATGGATCGGCGCCGACGAGTTGGTGGAGGTCACGCCCAAGTCCGTCCGCGTCCGCAAGGCTACCTTGGGCATGGAAGACCGGAAGAAGGCCAACAGAGCGTCCGCCGCCAGCAGGGCCTAGATCGCAGCGTCCGACCCCGGCTGGGCCTAGATCGCGGCGTCCGCCCCCGGCGGCGGGGGCTGGATCGTTGCGTCCTTCCGACCGTAGAGGAGCCAGGCGTGAGACTTAGCAAAGCTCGATACAAGCTGGTGGGAGACCTCCTCCCCTTCGACGAGCGGGACAACGTCCAGGCCCGCAACACCCTGGAACCGGGCACGCCGGACTATTTGGACTTCTACGCGAGGCACCCGGAGTGGAGGGACAAGGACGACCAGATCCGGTCGCTTCCCGGCATGGGCCGGGTGGGTGACCCGCTCGATGCCCTTCTCCTCGCTAACGAGATGGAGACCCTGCTCCGTTTCAGCGGAGAGGACGTGGTCGATGGCCCTGCCGCCGGCGAGAAACTGGCGATATCCCCGGAAAGAGCGACCGAGAAGGTCAAGGCCTTCGCCCGGCACCTCGGCGCCGACCTCGTCCGCATAGGCCCGCTCAACCAGGCCTTCGTCTACACCAACATAGGCAAGACCTGGCACGACCCGGCCAGGAGCTTCGGTCAACCCATCACGCTCACCCACAAGAACGCCGTGAGCATCGCGGTCGGCCTGAACCCGAGGATGATAGAGACCGGGCCCGTCCTTTCCGAGGTGGTCGAAGTCATGCGTGTCTATGGAAAGCTCGCCATGATATCCACGACCCTGGCTGCTTACATCCGGTCGCTGGGGTACCCTGCCCGGGCGCACGTCATGCCCAACTACCGGGTGCTGTGCGTGCCGGTCGCCATCGACGCCGGCATGGGCGAGTTGGGCCGGCACGGGCTGATGATCACCAAGGAGCTGGGGAGCTGTCTGAAGCTCACCACCGTCACCACCGACCTTCCCCTCGTCTTCGACTCGCCTGTGGACATCGGGATCGACGAGTTCTGCCGCGACTGCAGGATCTGCGCGGAGGCCTGCCCCAGCGGCGCCATCCCCCAGGGCGGCAAGAAGGTCGTGCGCGGCGTCGAGAAGTGGGCCATCAACCCCGAGGCCTGCTTCACCGTGTGGAATGAGACGGGAACGGACTGCGGCGTGTGCGTGGGGTCGTGCCCCTGGACCAACCCTCGCACCCCCTTCCATCGCTTTTCGGTGGAGGTCGCCTCTCGCAAGAGAAAGGCCGGCTGGTGGATGAGCCGCGCGGACAAGATCTTTTACGGTAGGTTCAAACCAAAGCCGTCCCCCACCTGGTTCGAAGCGTCCGACCCCACGTGGAAGAAATACAAGAGGCTCCGATAGCTAGTGTCTCCGATAGATAGTGTCAGAGAGCGGTCAAGCCAAAGATGGCCGGAGGCGATTGAGATGAGCGAGACGGTGGAAAGGCCGGCGGTCGGGGAACCGGCCGTCGTGGGATCGGCTGTCGACGAGCCGGCGATCACGCGTCTGATCGAACACGTCGTGTGCGAGTTCATCGACCATTCACCGGCCAACACCCTGGGCGGCGAAATCCAGGAACCCGCCTTCTGCGATCCCCTGGTAGGCTACGCCACGGGTGCCGACCCGATGTTCGAGGAGCTGAAAGAGTGCGTCGGCCCTGGCCACTGGACTCCTGCCGAAGCCTTCGCCATGGGAACAGGCCAACAGGTACCGCCGGAAGAGCTGACCGTGATCAGCTGGGTGCTCGCCCAAACCCCGGCAACCAAGGCAGACAATCGCAAGGAAGGCCGTTTTCCGGCGGAGCGCTGGGCTCGCTCCCGGATATTCGGGCAACAGGGCAATTTCGAGTTGCACCGGCTCCTGTGCCAGGCCCTCTCTGATGCGGGCGTGGAAGCGGTGGCTCCCGGCCTGCTGCCTCAATGGCAGGAGAAGCCGGATCCCGACCGTTTCATGGTCACAAGTTGGTCGGAGCGTCACGTAGCGCATGTTGCCGGGCTTGGCACCTTTGGGCTGTGCGACGGGCTGATAACCCCCCGCGGCAAAGCTGTACGCCTGGGCTCTATAGTGGCGCACGCCGTTCTTCCGCCCACGCCCCGCCCTTATCAGAGCCACACCGAATACTGCCTCTTCTATTCTCGAGGGATCTGCGGGGCGTGCGTGAAGCGCTGTCCGGTAGGCTCAGTGAGCACGACCGGCAGAGACAAACTTCGCTGCGCCAAGCATCTCAATCCCGGCACGCGGGAATTCGTCGAACGGGAATACGGATTCGCTGGCTACGGCTGTGGGCTCTGCCAGACGGGCGTGCCTTGCGAGTCTCGGATCCCCACGACACGTGACGTTTGAGCGCGGCGGTGGCGGTGGCGCCGCTTCATTTCGGTGTTTCAGAGCCCTATGATCTGGCTCTCAGCTTGCGCGCCGCGGCCAGTTTCGCTCATGGCCGGGTGGACCCCCCGGCACGACCGAGGAAGTGCTTCGTTCGCCGGTCAGGATCGACGGCGTCGCGACTCTGCTCGAGGTCCGCGAGGCCGCGACCGAGCCGCCGGCGTTAGAGGCTTTCGCCCGGCCTGCGGCCTCTCCGGAAGCCGTGAAGGCGATGGCCCGCCGGCTAGTAAACGCCGACCTCGACCTTCTGCCGTTCTACAAGCGCGCGCACGACCACCCGCTGGTTGGTCCACTCACCTCGAGCCTTCGCGGCTTGAAAGCGTTTCGGCCGGCCACCTTGTTCCAGATGCTCGTGATGGCCGCGACAGAGCAACAGATCTCCCTCGTCGCGGCGTACCACATCTACGGGCGACTGGTAGAGCGATTCGGTGAACCCGTCGACGGACTTATGGTCTTTCCGAGACCGCAGACGCTTGCGGAGGCGTCTCTCGAGGCACTTCGCGAGTGCGGGTTGTCGCAGAGGAAGGCCGAGTATATCGGCGGCCTGGCCCAACTCGTCTCGAGTGGCAACCTGGATCTAGAGGCTTTAGACAGCCTTCCCGACGACGAGGTGCGCGCCCAGATCATGGCGATACGAGGCTTTGGGCTCTGGTCCGCGGACTACCTGCTCATCCGGGGACTCGGCCGGCCGGATGTGGTGCCCGAAGGCGACCTCGGCATCCAGACCCTTCTGGGGCGGCTACTTGGGGATGGCGGGCGCTTGACTCCAGAAGGCGTCCACCAGGTGCTGGAGCCGCTGGCCCCCTACCGCGGTGTGGCCGTGTTCTATCTCCTGGCAGGCACCAGACTCGGACTTGTCTGACAGTCCTAGTGACATCGACTCTGCGCCCGGTTCCGCCTGCCGGCGACGGCTGCCGGGAAAACAGGTATACTGACGGTAATAATTGAAAGAAGACCCGGTTGTTCCCGCTCCTTTGTTGTGGCGAATCATGGTTCAACTGCGTCTGCAACGCAGTGCGACCGTGGGGACGCACACAAAAGGAGTTTTGTTTTGTTCGACAACTTAGGTCTCGATGAGCGCATGCTCAAAGCAGTGCGCCACATGGGCTACACCGAGCCCACACCCATCCAAGAGCAAGCTATCCCTCTCGCGCTGGCCGGGAAAGACCTGGTAGCGTGTGCTCAAACCGGTACCGGCAAGACGGCCGCGTTCATCCTTCCCAGCCTGCAGCGTCTTTGCGAGCGCAAATCGGATCAACTGTCTCCTGACCGAGGCGGCAAGCGCCACATCCGCGCCCTGGTGATCACCCCGACGCGAGAATTGGCCCTGCAGATCGACGAAGTCGCTCGTATCACCGCCCGCAACACCGGCCAGATGGTGACGGCAGTGCACGGAGGCGTGGGCTACGGCCCGCAGCTGTCCCACCTCAGACGAGGCGTAGACCTCCTGGTGGCGACTCCCGGCCGGCTTCTCGATCTCCAAGAACGCGGAGACCTCGATCTCAGCCATGTGGAGATCCTGGTCCTGGACGAAGCCGACCGCATGCTGGACATGGGCTTCTGGCCCGATGTGCGCCGCATAGTGAACTCCTTGCCGGCAAAACGGCAGAATCTGCTCTTTTCCGCCACCATGACACCCAACGTGTTGCGAGTCATCGGAGCGGCTCTCACCGATCCGGTCACGATCAACATCGGCCCCAGCGCGACTCCCGTGGAAGAAGTGGAGCAAACGGTCTATCCCGTCCATCAGGAACAGAAGGCCGACCTTCTCGTGGAGTTGCTCAGCAAGCGGGACCTGAATCGAGTGCTCGTGTTCACACGCACCAAGCATCGCGCCGACAGGCTCTGCCGAGTGTTGGAGCGCAGCCGCATCCGCGGAGCGGCCATCCATTCGAATCGTAGTCAGCCTCAGCGCCAGCAGGCTCTCGATGGCTTCAAGCGCGGCGACTATCGCGTACTCGTGGCCACCGACATCGTTGCCCGCGGTATCGACGTCGACCGCATCTCGCACGTGATCAACTTCGACCTGCCCTCCAAAGCCGAGGACTACGTGCACCGCATCGGGCGCACCGCCCGCGCAGGCGCCGGCGGCACCGCCATCAGCTTCATGGCCGCGGACGAGATCAACAGCCTCCGGGACATCGAGCGGCTCATCGGCACCGTGCTGCCATGCCAAGACTTGGAAGGCTTCGAGTACATCCAACGAGTAGTTCCGAGTGCCGACCGCACCGCCAAGAAGGTACCTCCGCGACTCGTCTACGCCGGGTCGAAAAGGGCTGCCAGCAGGCGCTACAGCCGGGCTCGCTAGGCTAGATGCGGGTGCCCGGCACCCACACATGGGAGTCGGGCCCGCATGCGGCGGGGACGGCGTGGCAGCGAGTCACCACTATGTCCGATATCTCCTCGGGTCGCCGGCCGAGTTCTCCGACAGCCTTCAGTATCCGTGGCGGACTCTTACGAACGCCGGCGCCGACCAGGGTGAGACCCTCGGGCTGCACGATGAGGTATGCGCTCACGAAGCCCAGGCCAATCCTGTACACATGCTCAGTCACCGCCTGGACCTTGGATTCCTCCTCCTCAGCTATCCGGTGGCTTCAGTCATCAATAGCCGCTCCCGGACGTCGTAGTGACCCCACCTGCCGCGGCGGTCGTTGTGGCTCCACCGGCGGTAATAGTCGGCGTCGTAATAGTCGACCCGGGCGCCCCACCCGTCGTGGGGATGAAGATCTGCCCGCGGATCTCACCATTCGGGTTGGCGACAGTGTGGACGTTGACGTAGGTCTGACCACCGAGTACCGCGGCCGCGAGCTCTGCGAAGGTTTTGCCCTGCATCGGGCCGGTCAGGTCCGCTGGGGTGATGCTGCCTTGGGCCAACACGCCGGTGAACGACCCGGACTTCTGGGGACCGTTGAACAGAGACACGATCACGGGGCCATTCGTGCCCTTCGCGCCCAGGTGGATGTCGGCGGCGGTCACATCGACGATGTTGGTCACATCGAGTTCATAGGAGATGTTGAACCCGGTCGGGCTCACCTCGATGCTGATGATGGCCTGGCCGCTGGCCGAGGTCTGCACCGGAGGCACGGACTCATCCCCGGTGAGCGGGATGGTGATCTTGGCCGGAGCCCCACCGTTGGCTCCCGTGGTGCCGGTGCCACCGGTCGTGGTCGTCGCGGGTGCGACCGTGGTCGTGGGTGCCGCCGTGGTGGTCGTGGTACCGCTGCCGCATCCTGCCATGACCGCGGTCAATGCCAGGAGCACCACCGCCGCGATGCACAAGCCTGTGATCAGCGATCTTCTCATTCTGGTGCCTCCCCTATTTCATTCCTCCCTTTTTGCAGGCTCGAGGGTCTGCGTCCATCTGTCTACCCATCCCCGCCGCCGTCTATGCCGCGGGGTCCGGCTGGGCCGCCAAACCGTGTACGATAAATGGCCAAGAGAGTCGACGGAAACGGGAGCGGTGACCACTTGGGAACGCGGCCGGCCACGAGAGACGACCTCGAGACGATGCTCTCCATCTACAACCATGCGGTGGCGAACATCACGGCCAGCTTCGAGCTCGTGCCCCGTACGTTGGAAGCGCAAGAGGCCTGGTTCGAGGAACACGCTGCTCCATACGCGTCCATCGTTTGGGAAGACGATAACGGCAAGATCTTGGGCTGGGGATCGATCGGACGGTACGCGGAGCGGGCGGCGTACCGGTTTTCTGGGGAGGTCTCGGTCTACGTGGATCCGGACCGCAAGGGGCAGGGTGTGGGAGAGGCCATCCTCCGCGGCCTGATCGAGCTGGGCGCCTCCGGCGGATTTCACACGCTCATCGCACTCATCACCGAGGAGAACACGGCGAGTCTGCGTCTCGCCGAGAAAACCGGCTTCAATCGCACCGGCACGCTGGAGGAGGTCGGGTTCAAGTTCGACCGTTGGCTCAACGTCGCGATCTACCAACGCTCGTGCTAGATCTCAACGGCCTCAGCTCCCAAGAAGTCAAGGACCAAGTCGCCGCGGGGAAGGTGAACGTCGCTCCGGGGCGCGCCGGCCGCTCCGCCTGGGATATCGTCCGCGCCAACATATTCACCTGGTTCAACCTGATCCTCGGCGTGCTATTCGTGCTCATGGTCACGCTCGGGTCGTGGCGCGACGCGTTGTTCGGGATCGTCATCGTTGTGGTCGCGTGGTTCGTCCTCGGTCTAGGTTGGCGGGCGGGAGAGCGCGCTTGGCCCGTCCCGGGGAAAGCTCCTCCCTGGGTGAAGTCGATCCGCCGGCGACTGCCCCGAGGCTAGGCTCTGACCGGGTTCTGGCCGGGCTCCGATCGGGCTTTGCCCGGGCACTGACCGTGTCTTAACCTAGCGGGGGCCTGACCGGACCGGGTTCCGGCGAGTCCCAACCGAGGTGTTTCAGACCAGGTTCTCGGGGTTCAATCCCTCGAGCTCGGGGAGCATGAAGCGCCCGTCCTTGCGTACGAGAACGCCGTCGAACCACACTTCGCCTCCGCCCCAGGACGGTGTCTGGATGACTACCAGGTCCCAGTGGACGCTCGAACGGTTGCCGTTGTCCGCCTCTTCGTAGGCCCGGCCGGGGGTCAAATGGAGACTCCCGGCGATCTTCTCGTCGTACAGGATATCTTTCGTAGGACGTTCGATGAGGGGATTCACCCCGAACGCAAACTCGCCCAGATAACGCGCGCCCTCGTCGGTGTCCAACACCTGGTTGAGTCGTTCCCTTTCGCTCCCGTCGGCATCGACGATCCGTCCCTCTTTGAGAGTCAGGCATACGCGGTCGTGCGTGACCCCGTCATGAAGGGAGGAGGTGTTGAAGGTCACGGTGCCGTTGACCGACACTTTGACCGGCGCCGTGAACACTTCGCCGTCGGGGACGTTGCACTCACCGGCCGCCTTGATGGCCGGGATGCCGGCTATGGAGAAGCTGAGATCCGTGCCGGGCCCGATGATCCGCACGGCGTCGGTGTGGGCCATGAGCTCGACCAGTGGATCCATGGCCCGGCTCATTCTCGAGTAATCGATGGAGCAGACCGCGAAACAGAAGTCCTCGAAGGCCTCGGTCGACATTCCCGCGGCCTGTGCGGCCGACGGCGTGGGAAACCGCATGGTGCACCACTTCTTCTTCAACAACTCGTCCCAATACGGCTCAGAGGCACGGCGGTAGGCTTCCATCGTCTTGGCGGGAACGTCCACAAGCTCGGACGCGTTGTCACCCGCGTGCACGAAGAGATGAGCGTCGGTGTCGTCCAGCTTGCGCAGATTCCACGCTGTCCGCGTCTCCAACATCTTTCGATCAGCCCCGAGAAGCCACCCTCGGTGCAGTCGAGAATCGTGCAGCTCCAGAAACGGCTGCGCCCCGCGTTTGTACGCCTCGCTCATGAGCGCCAGCAGGAGATCCGACGAGCCCACCTCACCCTCCAAGAGCAGCCGCTGACCAGACTGCAGGTTCAGCGAGTAGTCGAGGAGGTTATGGGCGAGGATCTCGATGCGCGGGTCCATCTGGGTCTCCCTGTTGGCGGTTTACGTTTTGGTAGATTAGCGCGAATCCGGCCACTTCACGATGGGAGCCTTTCGCCGCATGTACGGACCGTCCAGCGTGGAGCCCCCAGAGGACTCGGATCCCTCCCGGCTCCTCCTAGCTCTCCGAGTCATCGCCCCGGCCGGACGGGCCGGCCGGGGCCGACGGCGGGTCTGCCGCCTTATGTGACGACCCGGCAGGAGCTTGGGGCGGTCTGGCACTTTTCCTCTTCTGGACCGCCTCTCGGAGGACGTACTCGATCTGGCCGTTCACACTGCGCAGCTCGTCAGCCGCCCAGGCCTCGAGGTCGGCCCATAGACGTGGGTCGATCCGCAGCAGGAATTGTTTGCGACCAGTCACCACGCAGTCGCTAGTTGTAGAGCGTGCCCGTATTGACCACGGGGTGGACCTCCGCTTCGCCGCACGGGACCACCATGAGATTGCTGATCATGGCGGCCTTTTGCTCGGGATCGAAGTCGATGACCCCTTTCTCGGAGAGATCGTGCAGGGCCATTTCGACCATGCTGACGGCGCCGTGAACGATCTTCGTGCGGGCATCGATGACAGCCTCCGCCTGCTGCCGCCTCAGCCTGCCTGGGCGATCTCGGGGGCGTAGGCAAGGTGAGTGAGACGAGCCTCCTCAACTACGACACCGGCCCGGGCCAACCGCTCTCCCAGTTCGTTCTTGAGAGCCGGCCACCACCAAGACGATCGTGGCGGCCCACATGCCCCAGCCGCTGGGTCTGTCGACCTCTCGCTCCTTGTTCGGTGTCAATGTCTGCCCTTCCACCGTTCCTCCTTGTCTCTGCCCGCTCGTCGCAGGGCTCGCCCGTACTCTTTGTAAACGACTACTCCCATCGGAACAGCCTCACGGCCGCGACGCCGAAGATGGCTGCGTACGCCACCAGCACCGCGAGCGCCGTGGCTGGGGGGAAACTTCCCTGCATAGAGGCCTGCAGGGCCTGGACCGCCGCTCCGAGCGGCGTAAAACGACCGATATCGCGCAGAATGACCGGCATGACCTCTTGCGGGAACCAGAGGCCCGCGAAGAACATCATCGGGTAGAACAGCGCCGACCCGATCGCGCCCGCTGCCTGCGCACTCCGTGCGACCGCCGCCACCCACAGCCCCATGGCGAACAGCGCCACCGCCGTCAACACCAGTGACAGGATGAACCCCGGCACTTGTCTGGGCCCATGCACGCCAAAACCGGCCACCCCGATGACGAAGATCAGAATGAGCGCCATGGCCGCCACGACAAGGTTGATGATCAGTTGCGCGCCGAGCAGCCACGAGGGCGGCACCGGGGTGGTGGACAGGCGCCGCAGCACGCCCTGTTCGCGGTAGCTGGCAAGCGGTGCCGTCAGGCCGATGAGAGCCAGAATGGCCACGACGAACACGATCAGGATGGGGACGTAGATACTCAGATAGGTGAGTCCGCCCAGCGCGGGGCTCGGCTTCCTGAACGCCGGGATGCTCGCGAAGATCACGAGTAGGAGCACGGGAAACCCCAGTCCGTAGATCAATCCTAGGGGTTGCCGCCACGAGAGCTTTGCTTCCGTCAGCAGCAGCTTCCAAAAGGCCCGGCCGGGCGCGCCGTGATGGATCCTCAACCGATGCGCCCTCATGGCTGGCCCCGTCGATTCCTCTCGCGGAGCCCACGTCCGGTGAGCTCGACGAAAGCATCCTCGAGAGTCGCACTCTCGAGTTCCACGTCTTCGGCCGTGACTCCGATACGATCGAGTGTCAGGATGACGGCGTTCACGAGATCACCGCTCCCGCGCACCGTGACGCTTTCGCCGTGGCGTTCCACCCCCCGCACCTCGGGAAGGTCGGTCAGCACACGATCGTCGAAGGCGGCGGACGGTACGAAGCGAACGCGTTTGCTGCCGGCGACGAGGTCCGCGAGACCCTTCGGGCTGTCAAGGGCGACGATCCGCCCCAAGTCGAAGAGGGCCACACGATCGCACAACCGCTCCGCCTCCTCCATCGAGTGAGTGACCAGCACGATCGTGACGCCGCTGTCCCGCACCCCCTCGATCAACCGCCAGGTATCGCGTCGCGCCTGCGGGTCGAGCCCGGTGGTCAGCTCATCCAGAACGGCGATCTTCGGGCGGCCGATGAGTGCCAGCGCGATCGAGAGCCGTTGCTTCTGTCCCCCCGAAAGCTTCTTGAAGTAGGTGTCGCACTTGTCGGCCAGCCCCAGACGGTCTATCAGTTGATCGGCATCCGCGGCTTCACGGTAGAAGGAGCCGTACAGATCGAGAGCCTCACGCACCTTGAGCTTGGCTTGGAGCGCACTCTCCTGCAGTTGCACTCCCACGTTTTCGCGCAGCTCAACGCGGTCTGTTTGCGGATCGAGTCCGATCACGCGGATAGTGCCGGCATCGGGCAGGCGAAGCCCGACTACGCACTCGACCGTGGTGGTCTTCCCGGCGCCGTTCGGGCCGAGGATCCCGAAGATCTCCCCTTCTTCCACCGCGAAAGATGCGTCGTCAACAGCGACGGTCTTGCCGTAGGTCTTTCGGAGGTGATCGACTTCAATGATGCTCATCGAATCCATCTCCACTATGGGCGAACCCATGAACGGCGCGGTTCTCAAAACCAGCGAGATTCCAACCGTCAAGAATTAATATTAATCTGATATCTTTTTGAAATCAATGGCTCGGGCTGAACCCCTGCCAGGAGATCTCCGGACCCCTCAGCGTCATAGAGAGCGATCGGTGGTCGGACTGCCGCTCCGTTAAGTCACGGCCCGACTGGGTCAGAACGCCGCTTGCCAGGCTGAAACAAGTCTCCGCCGGGTTTGGAGTGGTGTGGGCGGGGGAAGCCCCCTAGCAGGACCAGGGGACCGAGACACCGAAAAGGATCACTGCTCATCCACTCGCCTATTCAGGAGGAGACAGTGCGCAGATCTGCCGTGAACGCTCCCCATCTTGCCAGGAAGAGGCTCAAGACCACGCTCCTCATCGTTTGTTTGGTGGCGCTGGCTCTGACTGTGTCGCTCCTAGCGAGCTGCGGTGGTGGGGGAACCACAAGCACGACCGGCGCGGGAGGGCAGACGGGGTTCAAGACAGGTGGCACCATGAGTGTCGCCGTCCAAGCCCCCACCAACCGCGACCCAGCATTCAGCAGCACCAGCCCGGATATCTTGTTGAACCGCCAGCTCTATGACTGGCTCGTGGAACTCGACAACAACAACAAGCCTCAGCCGGGCCTGGCGACGGCATGGACGTCCCCCGACGGAAAGGTCTGGACGTTCGAGATCCGGTCAGGTGTCAAGTTCAGCGACGGATCGACGCTGACCCCGGAGGATATCGTCTATACCTTCAACCGGCTGCGTGATCCCAAGGTCGGCTCGCCGGACGTGAGCCTCTACGCCAACGTTACCAACGTCAAGGCCACCGACGCGACCCATGTACAGTTCACGCTCAAAGATCCCAACCCGGAATTCCCCAGCGACGTTGCGGACTATCACGCGGCAATCCTTTCGCATAGCGTGGCCGATCCGGCAAAGACGACTGTGGGGACGGGTCCTTTCAAGCTCATCTCGTATGCCGCGGAAGACCGGGCTGTGCTCGCGAAGAACCCCGATTACTGGATGAAAGACGCTCAAGGACGCCGGCTGCCTTATCTGGATACGCTGCAGTTCATCTTCACTCCGGACCTCGCCAGCCAGGTGACCGCGCTGCAGGGCAACCAGGTGCAGTTCGTGCTCGGGCTCACCGCTGAGCTCGCCGCGACGGTGAAGACCGATTCGAAGCTCAAGCTGCTCACGGGCCCTCCCAACGCGTTCCACTACGTGATCCACATGCGCTCCGACGCGGGGCACCCGGCGTCCAACGTTCTCTTGCGACAGGCCCTCCAGCTTGGCACGGACCATCAGAATCTCATCGACCAGGTGCGGCCCGGTCTCGCGGTCGTCGGGAATGGCACACCGGTCGGACCAGCGTTTACTGACTACTATCTGAATCAGCCGCCGGTCTACGACCCAGTGAAGGCCAAGCAGCTACTGACTCAGGCGGGCTATCCCAACGGTCTTGACATCACGCTCTATGCCCAGCAGGCGCTCGAGGTGCCGGCGATCGCTACGGTTTGGCAAGCGCAGATGGCCAAGATCAACGTGCGGGTGCACATCCAGACTGAGCCGCCCAACGTCTACTACGGCGATGGCGACGGCAGTTGGCTCAAAGTCGACTTCGGCATAACCGAATGGGCTTCGCGTCCCACCCCTGTCACGTACTTCAACGTGGCCTATGTAACCGGCGCCGCGTACAACGAGTCGCACTGGAGCGACCCCCAGTTCGACGCGCTTGTCAAGCAGATCAACACAGAGCTCGACCTGACCAAGCGCGTGCAGCTCTACCATGAGGCGCAGACCATTCTCATCGAGCGTGGCCCGGTGATCGTGCCGTTCTTCGAGACGGCCGCCGCCGGCGTCTCGACGGCTATCGACGGCATCTCTCTGGCCCCCGACTGGGCTCGGACGACATTGCGGACGGCCCACTTCACTAGGTGATAGCCGCCGCGCAGGACGCTCACCCACACCGGCAAAGACGAGCCGGCGTCTACTGGCGCCGGCTCCGTCGCCATCCCGCGGCCCTGGTGGGCACGATAGTCTTCGCCCTCTTCCTACTCATGGCGATCTTCGGCCCGTTGGTGGCCCCGTACAACTACACGGCGCAGAATGCCGCCGCACGGCTGCAGGGTCCTTCTCTGCATCACCTCATGGGAACGGACAATTTCGGGCGCGATGTGTTCAGCAGAGTCCTGGCCGGCACCCGGCAGGTGGTGGTCCTGGGTGGAGCCGGCACGCTGCTTGCGGCGCTCATCGGCACCTCTCTCGGCCTTCTTGCGGGCTACGCCGGGCGGTTCTGGGAGGACATCATCATGCGCATCCTCGACGTGCTGCTCGCCTTCCCGTCTCTCCTCCTAGCCATGGTGATCTTGGCCACGATCGGCCCCTCCAAGTTCAACCTGATCCTCGTTATCACTTTCGTCTACATCCCGATGTTCGCGCGCATCACCCGCAGCGTGGTCTTAGATCTACGCACGCGAGAATTCATAGAGGCAGCGCGATTACGTGGTGAACGACGGTCTTACATACTCTTCCGCGAGATGCTGCCCAACGCGATGTCGCCGCTTCTGGTAGAGGGATCGATCCGTTTCTCCTACTCGATCTTCCTGGTGGCTTCGCTCGGCTTTCTGGGTCTCGGAGTGCAGCCTCCATCGCCTGACTGGGGCCTGCAGGTGAACGAGGCACGCACGTTCTTCGACATCGCTCCGTGGATGCTGCTATTTCCGGCGGCGACCATCGCGGCGATGGTTATCTCTACGAGTCTCATGACGGACGGACTTCGCCATGTTCTGGGCTCATCCGGGGCGGCGGTGTCCACTGAGAAAGCCCTGGCGGTACGCCCGGGAGAGGGCGCGGGCACTTCGCCTGCCGTGGTGGGCGGCTCGGCCGCCGCCACGGGTCCGGCGCTAGGCGGCGTAGGCGGGGCCTCTCCAAGCCGGCGGGGCGCAGTCTCTCTAGGCGGGCGCGGTGCGTCGTCCTCAGACGGGCGCCAAAACCGCGCCGACGGGTGAGGCCGTGACCGACGCGCTTCAGATCAAGGGGCTCACGATCTCCTATGCCACCGAGGCGGGGTCTCTTGAGGCGGTACGCGGGGCCACCCTCACGATCGGTCCCGGCGAGAGTCTCGGCCTCGTGGGCGAGTCGGGCTCGGGCAAGTCGACGCTCGCGCTGGGAGCGCTGAGATATCTTGCCGCGAACGGCCGGATCGAGAGCGGGAGCGTGCGTCTTGGCGAAACGGACCTCGGTTCCCTGCCCGCTCGGCGTCTGCGTGAGGTGTGGGGTTCGCGAGTGGGATTGGTAAGCCAGAATCCGCTGGGAGCCCTCAACCCTTCTTCGACCATCGGCCGCCAATTGGATGAAATGGGCAGACGCCACCTCAAGCTGGACCGTGGAGCTTCCCGACGCCTCACCCTGCAGATGCTCGACAAAGTGGCTATGCCGAACCCTCGCTCGGTGGTAAGCCTCTACCCCCATCAACTTTCGGGCGGCATGCTCCAGCGGTGCGCCCTTGCGATGGCCATGGTCACGCGGCCGGAGCTTCTGGTCCTAGACGAGCCCACCACGGCACTCGACGTCACGACGCAGGCTGTCGTTCTGGATCTGATCCAGGAGCTCAAGACCGAGTTCGGCTCGTCTATCCTCTACATCACGCACGACCTCGGGGTCATCGCGCGCATCTGCGACCAGGTGGCAGTGATGTACGCGGGAGAGATCTTCGAGAGGGCACCGATCGGCGACCTTTTCGCGCACCCTTTGCACCCGTATACGCTGAACCTTCTTGGTTGCATACCGCGGTTCGAACCGGCCGCCATGAAGAAAAAGCTGCTGACCATCCCCGGTTCGGTGCCCAGATTGGATGAGCTTCCGTACGGCTGCGTGTTCGCCCCCCGCTGCGGCCTGGCCGAGGACGCCTGCCGCGTCGCCCGGCCCCCGCTCGCCGAGAGGGAGCCCCGGCATCTCACCGCGTGCCGGCGTTGGGAGATCGTGCGGACGGCGGATGGTCGGCGGATAATCCTGGACTCTGCGAGCTCGGCCGACGTTGGACCCGGTGCCGAGCTCGTGGCGGCAGCCCCCGCGCCGGTCGAGGGCGCGGCGCCTGCGAAGGTCGCGCCTGGCGCGGGCCTCGAGGCCGTCCCCGCCGAGCCGGCTGAGACGGCGACACCTGCTCGTCACTTTCTGGAGACCAAAGACGTCAGTAAGGTCTTCCGCATCCGCGAGACGGGCCGCGGCCGGAGGCGAAGCAAGAAAGTACCGCTGCGCGCCGTCGACGGGGTGAGCTTTTGGAATGACGCCGGAGCAACCCTTGGGCTCGTCGGCGAAAGCGGCAGTGGTAAGACGACCCTGGCCCGAGTCGTCGTCGGTCTGGAGCCGGCTACCTCGGGAGATGTGGTGCTGGAAGGGACGAAGCTTCCTGCTTCCACTGCAGGGCGGGACCGTTCCGTCCTTCGCCGCATGCAAATGATCTTCCAGAATCCCGATGCGTCCCTGAACCCGCGGCACACCGTCGGGGAGGCCATCGCGCGGCCACTGAGAGTGCTGGGCCGGTTGGACGCCAAAGCTGCGCGGGAGCGGACCCTGCAGTTGCTGGCGGCTGTTCGTCTTGCTCCCACCTATTACGACCGGTATCCCAATGAGCTGAGTGGAGGAGAGAAGCAACGGGTGGCCATCGCCCGGGCGTTCGCCGTGGCTCCGGACCTCGTGATCTGTGACGAGCCCATCTCTTCGCTGGATGTCTCGGTGCAGGGCTCGCTCATGAACCTTCTGCTCGACCTGCAGAGCGAGGAAGGCACCTCCTACCTCTTCATATCGCACGACATGGCGGCCGTACAGCACCTGTCGGACCGCATCGCGGTAATGTACCTCGGCCACCTGATGGAGTTCGGAGAAGCCGCAAAAGTGCTGCGGCCTCCGTACCACCCCTACACGGAGGCCCTGCTGTCGGCCATCCCCGTGCCCGACCCTCGCATCCACCAGGATCCGATACGCCTGCGGGGAGGCGCTTCGCCAACGCTGGATATCCCATCGGGATGCCGGTTCCACCCACGCTGCCCCCGGTTCCTCGGACCCGTCTGCGTGGGAACTGAGCCGCCTTGGCGGCAAGGCGAGGGCGATCACGCTATCTACTGCCACATCCCTCTCGCAGAACTAGCCCGCGCCCAGGATTCCAGCTTCCGTCGAAAGGACGACTAAGCGAGATGGCCGACATGGGACGCTTCATCGCCCGTCGCCTCGCCTTGGTGGTGCTGACCCTGCTGCTTTCGAGCGTGCTCGTGTTCGGGGCCACGCAGGTGCTGCCCGGCGACGTGGCTACCATGGTCCTTGGCCGGGAGGCTACCCAACAGGCCAAGGACAATCTTCGTCAACAACTCGGCCTCAACCGGCCGGTCGTCGTGCAATACGGAAGTTGGCTCTTTCGATATGTGAAGGGTGACTGGGGGACCTCCATCAGCACGGAGGAGGCCGTGCGTCCGCTGGTGCTTGAAAGGCTGCGCAACTCCGCGATGCTCGCCTTGGTGGCTTTTCTGATGTACGTCCCCCTCGGCATCTTCCTGGGGGTGGTCGCCGCCTGGCGACGAGACTCATACCTGGACCAAGTGATATCCGTGGGGTCGCTCGCCTTCATCGGGCTGCCTGAGTTCGTGACCGGCCTGCTGCTTATCGCACTGTTCTCGCAGACCCTGGGGTGGCTGCCGGCTTCCTCCTCCATCGCCCCCGGCTCCTCGTTCGTCCAAGCCTTTCCAAGCCTGATCTTGCCCGGGCTCACCGTTTCGCTCACCAGCCTCGCCTACGTTCTGCGCATGACACGCTCGGGGACCGTGGAGGTGCTCGGAACGGACTACGTGCGCACCGCCTATCTCAAAGGGCTGTCTCCCTGGCGGGTGCTCTTCGGCCACGTCCTGCGAAACTCCCTGTTGCCCACCGTGACGGTGGTGGCGGCGGGCGTCGGCTGGCTGATGGGAGGGCTGATCATCACCGAGTCGGTGTTCGGCTATCCCGGTCTCGGGAGGCTCATCCTCTTCGCGGTGCAGAGAAGAGACCTGCCCCTCATCCAAGGCACCACGATGGTCATCGTGGCGATCTTCTGTCTCGCCAATCTGGCCGCAGACGTGATCTACGCGCTCCTCAACCCGCGCATCCGTTATCGATGATGCCGCGATCTCCGATAGCGCCGGATCAGGGCGGCAGTGGAGCTGTCGTGCTCTAGGACGGGCCCGTCGGGGCCGAAAAGCTCGGGCGTGATGCGGTTGGCGAGCACTTTGCCGAGCTCCACCCCCCACTGGTCGAACGAGTCGATCCCCCAGATCGCCCCCTGAGTGAAGACGCTGTGCTCGTAAAGGGCAACGAGGCTTCCCAGCACGGCAGGAGTCAGACTTTCCGCGAGGATCACGTTGGTGGGGTGGTTGCCTTCGACCACGCGAAACGGCGTCTGACTCAGCTTGGAACCCGAGGCTTCGAGCTCTTCCGCGGTCCTCCCGAACGCCAGTGCCTCAGCCTGGGCGAAGAGGTTGGCCATCAATAGGTCGTGGTGGTGTTCCAGCGGCGAAAGTGGCGCGGTGAATCCGATCAGATCGCAGGGCACCAGCTTCGTCCCCTGGTGCAGGAGCTGGAAGAACGAATGCTGGCTGTCGGAGCCCGGTTCGCCCCATATGACGGGCCCGGTGTCCCAGGCTACCGGTCTGCCTTGCAGGTCGACGCGCTTGCCGTTGCTCTCCATCTGGAGCTGCTGGAGATACGCCGGGAAACGGGCGAGTGCGCTCGCATACGGCAGGATCGCCTGCGACTGCGCCCCGAAGAAGTTGTTGTACCAGACCGCCAGCAGGCCGAGGATCACCGGCAGGTTGCGTTCGAACGGGGCCTCGAGGAAGTGCTCGTCCATGGCCCGGAATCCGGCCAGCATCGCGGTGAAATTCTCGGGCCCGATCGCGATCATCGTAGAGAGACCGATCGCGGAGTCCATGGAGTAGCGACCACCCACCCAGTCCCAGAATCCGAACATATTGTCCAGGCCGATGCCGAACTTCTCGACCGCGGCGGCGTTCGTCGAGACGGCGACGAAATGACGGGCCACCGCGGCTTCGTCGCCGAGAGCGCTCACGAGCCATTCGCGCGCCGAGTACGCGTTCGTCATGGTCTCCAGGGTGGTGAACGTCTTCGACGAGACCACGAACAGGGTTTCCGCGGGATCCAGGTCGCGGGTCGCCTCGAAGAGATCGGCGCCGTCGATGTTGCTCACGAAGCGCAGGGCAATCGAGCGGTCGCTGCAGGAAACGAGTGCGAGATAGGCCATCTCCGGGCCCAGATACGAGCCGCCGATGCCGATATTGACCACGGTCTTCACCCGCCTGCCCGTGAAACCTAGCCACTCGCCCCTCCGCACTTGGTCGGCGAACTCGGACATCTTCGACAGGACCGCATGGACCCCAGGCACGACATCGTGGCCGTCGACGAAAAGGTGCGAACCGACGGGAGCCCTGAGCGCCGGGTGAAGTACCGCCCGGTCTTCGGAGACGTTGACGTGCTCACCCCGGAACATGGCGTCCCGCCTCTCGGCCACGCCGCACTCGCGGGCAAGCCCAAAAAGCAGCGCAAGAGTTTCATCCGTAACGCGATTCTTCGAATAGTCGAGGTACAGCCCGGCGGCCTCCGCGGTGAGACGTTCTCCACGCGCAGGGTCCTGCTCGAAAAGTTCGCGCAAGTGCAAGGTCTTGACCTTGTTGAAATGCGTCTGGAGGGCAAGCCACGAGCGAGTCTCGGTGAGTCGCGGAGTATCCGTCATCCTGCGCCCTCCTCCATCCTCTCGAACTCGCTGTCCGCCGGCAGCATATACGGTCGGCCGGCGCCTGTGAAGAGCGTGTACCTGCCCAGTCCCGATGTCCAAACCTCTCCGTCGCCGCGAATGAGCCTTGGAATTGGAGCCCCGCGCCGCCCCGGGGCTGCACGGGCGGTCGCGCCCGGGGTCACTCCCGGGGTCGCGTGTCGAACTCATCCGCCGAGTCCGTCTGTGGGCCGCGATGTTTTTGCTACCGATGCGGGGGAAGAACGAACATTCAGGATCAGCCGGCGAACAGGGTATTGAACGCTTCGGCCAGCGTGGGATGAGTGAACACGGTCTCCCGAAGTGTGGAGGCGGTGACTCCGCCGATCATCGCCACCTCGATCACGGCCATCAGCTCGCCGCCCTCGATGCCCAGGATGGCGCACCCGAGGATGCGATCAGTCTTGGCGTCCACCACGGCCTTCATGAAGCCCCGCGACTCTCCCACCTCCACGGCGCGGGAGATCCAGTCCATGGGCATCTTGAACACCCGGATCTCGATCCCCTTCTGCCGCGCCTCCTCCTCGCCGAGCCCGATGCGGCCCAGTTGAGGGTCCGTGAACACCGTATAGGGAACAAGTCGACCCGAGATGCTGGCGTTGCCGGCTTCGAGGAGGTTCGACCGGAGGATACGGAAGTCGTCGTAGGAGATGTGCGTGAAAGCTGGGCCGCCCTTGACGTCTCCCAGGGCCCAGATACCCGGGACTGCCGTCTCGAGCCGGTCGTTGACCGGGATGGCACCATGCTCGTCCACGGCCAGACCGGCCGCGGTCAGGTTGAGTCGCTCGGTGGCGGGGACGCGACCCGTGGCCACCAGAAGATGGGTCCCTTCGAAGGATCGATCGCCTTCGGGAGTGGAGACCTTCGAGCTGGATCCGTCCATCCGCCGATTGACGCACCGCGCGAGCTTGCGAGTCCAGTACCAACTCCACGCCGTCTTCGCGGAGGACCGCGGCCAGCGCCTCGGCGACGTCGGCATCTTCTCGCGTGAGCAGACGATCGTGGCGTTGCACCACGGTGACCTCACTGCCGAACCGCCTGAACATCTGCCCGAACTCCACCGCCACGTACCCGCCGCCCAGGATGAGCAGGTGCTCCGGCACCTGGTCCAGCTCCATGATCTGGGTGGAGTTCATGAACGGGATCCGATCGAGACCTGGCGATCGGCGGCACCGCCGGCGCCGCACCGGTGTCGAGGAAGATCTTTTCTGCCTCGATAAGCGTGGTGCCGCCCGCGATCAGACTCACTTCCAAAACACGCGGGCTCAGGAATCTGGCTTCGCCCATAAGCAGGTCCACGTTCGCATCCCGCAGATGGCGTTCATTACGCCGACGCCAATCGTCCACGATGACTTGCTTGCGTCTGCGCACAACGGACATGTCGACGGAGACCGGGCCTGCGTTCACGCCAAAGTCGCCGGCTCTCCGAGCTAGGTAGGCCACACGCGCGCTCGCGACCATTGTCTTGGTGGGTGTGCAACCGACGTTGATGCAGGTGCCGCCCACGTGCTCGCGCTCCACGAGCGCCGTCTTCCACCCGGCACCCGCGAGAGCCCGGGCCAGCGGGTTGCCACCCTGACCGGAGCCGACGATGATGGCGTCGTATCGTTGAGTGGAGTCCACGAACCCTCCCGTTCCGGGGCGCCCGCTCGTCCATAAGTCGCTGGTCGGCCGCCAGGCTGTGCGCCCGGCTCTGAGGTCGCTCTCCCGCTGGTGGCGTTATGTCTACCCTGAGCCACCTGGTATCAACCCTTGTGATGCACCCCAGCACGAGAAGCATGCGCGGGCCAGAATCCGGGTACGTGCAGTTGTGGACGAGGCTCAAAGGCACCTCTGCAGAGAAAGCGAGACCGATGGCACCGGACGTTCCAGGCGACGCCAAGCTTGACGGCAGTCCTCAACCCAGCTCAGCGCCGCCGCATACCCACGAGCACAAAACCAGCGCCGATGGCTTGGATCGGGACGGTCCCGGACAGCCCCCGGTGAATCCGGACCAGGCGGACTCCGGAGGAAGTAGCGGACGCCCGCCCGAGCGCCGACGGCCCAGCCCCGGCCGCACCGGCCAGGGTGGGACCGGAAGTCGTGGCGGCGCACCACGTGGTACCCAATCCGGCGGCCCACGCGGTGCCGGCGCAGGGCCCGCCCACTCCCGGGAGCCCCGAACACGACGAGGAACGCCGCCGCCGCTCCCATCGCCAGTTATGGTTCACCGTCGGCTACGTCGTCGTCGCGTTGTTCCTGCTCTACCTGTTCCAGCAGTTCATCCTGGGGCCGATGGCCTCACCGTCCACCCAGCTGGACTACGGCAAGTTCAAGACGGACGTGGCCGCCAAACTGATCGACACCGCCGTGATCGGGACCAACCAGATCACGGGCACCATGAAGAACTCGAATCCCAAGGTCTCCACCCCGGTGGATTACAAAGTCAACGCACAGGCGGGCGCGGACCCTCAGCTCGTCCAGCAACTGCAGGCGGCGGGAGTGGACTACTCCTTCGCTGCGCCCAGCAGTCCCATCGGGGGTATCCTCCTCTACCTCATCCCCTTCGTACTCATCGGGGTGCTCTGGTTCTACATCTACCGCAGAGCTACCCGCGCGGCGGGAGGTGGAGGGATCGGAGGCGGCATCTTCGGAGTGGGCCGGAGCAAGGCCACCCAGGTGACCCCGGAGCAGGTGGGCGTCACCTTCAAGGATGTCGGCGGGGCGGACGAGGCTATCGCGGAACTGCAAGAGATCATCCAGTTCTTGAAGCATCCCGACCAGTTCGCCAGTCTGGGCGGCCGCATCCCCAAAGGAGTGCTACTCGTGGGCCCGCCGGGCACCGGCAAGACCTTGCTCGCCAAAGCCACTGCCGGCGAAGCCGAGGTCACCTTCTTCGAGAGCAGCGGCTCGGCGTTCGTGGAGATGTTCGTTGGCGTAGGCGCTGCTCGAGTCCGAGACCTCTTCGACCAGGCAAGGAAAGCGGCACCGGCCATCGTCTTCATCGACGAGATCGACGCCATCGGACAGAGTCGCGGAGCCGGGCTCAGCGTCGGGGGTGGCAACGATGAGCGCGAGCAGACGCTCAACCAATTGCTGGCCGAGATCGACGGCTTCAATACGGACATGTCACGCCCGGTGATCATCATGGCCGCCACCAACCGGCCCGAAGTGCTGGACCAAGCGTTGCTGCGCGCCGGACGCTTCGACCGGCAGATCGAGGTGAGCAATCCGGACCTCATCGGACGCGTGCAGATCTTGAAGATCCACAGTCATGGCATCAAGCTTGCCCACGACTTCGATCTGGACAGAGCGGCGCGGATCACCCCCGGTTTCAGTGGGGCCGATCTGGCGAACGTCATGAACGAGGCGGCCCTTTTGGCGGCCCGGCGCAAGGCGCACGCGGTAGGCATCAAGGATTTCGAGATGGCGATGGAGCGGGTCATCGCCGGTCTCGAAGAAGAGGTCCCGCGTGATGAACGAACTCGAGCGCACCACCGTCGCGTACCACGAGTCCGGTCACGCCTTGGTCGCCGAGTTGCTGCCTCACACAGATCCGGTAGCGAAGATCAGCATTATCCCGCGGGGTCGCGGAGCTCTCGGGTACACGCTGCAGATGCCCACGGAGGACCGCTACCTCCTCACCGAGGAGGAACTGACCGACCGGATTGCCGTCATGCTCGGCGGGCGGGCGGCGGAGATCGAGGTGTTCAACACCATCAGCACCGGTGCCAGCGACGACATTCAGCGCGCCACGGAACTGGCGCGGCGCATGATCACCGAGTTCGGCATGAGCGACAAGCTGGGCTCGGTGCGCTACGCGGGCCAGCAGCTGCAGTACTTGGGCAACGTGATGCAGGACAACTCCCAGCTGAGCCCGCATACGCGGGAGATAATCGACGATGAGGTCCAGCGCGTGGTCACCGAGCAGTACGAAAAGGCCCAGGCCCTACTTGGCCATCACCGCGCCGCTCTGGAGACCCTGGCTAAGCAACTCCTCGAGCAAGAGACCGTGGATGGGACGGCCGTCAAACAGGCACTGGACACGGAGGCAGCTCAGGCAGCGTCCGTGAAGGCGGCCGGATCGAGCGACACCGTAGTAAACTTGGGTCATGCCAAGTGACATATGCTCCGAGCCGCCTGGTACGGCGAGCTCGGAGAACGAACCTAGAAACGAGGTTGCACGGCGCCACCTGGAAAGATATCCGGTCGTGGTGAACGTTTCTGTGGCCTGGGGGGAGATGGACGCCCTCGGGCATGTGAACAACATGATCTTTTACCGCTATTTTGAGACGGCCCGCATCGCCTATTTCAACCGCCTTGGGCGCACGTCGTTCACCGCCGATCGGGAGAAGGGCCTGATTTTGGCCAGGTCCGGCTGCCGATACAAGGCACCGGTCACCCACCCGGACACGGTCGCGGTCGGCGCCAGGGTCACCGCTCTCGGCGAGGATAGGATGCGCATGGAGTACGCCGTGTTCAGCCCGAAGCTGGGCAAGATCGCCGCGGTTGGCGAAGCCGAGGTGGTGAGCTACGACTACCGGCACGGTTGCCGGACTCCCTTCGACCCGTCGTATCGCGCCATGATCACAGTGCTCGAGGGTAGAGAGCCACCACCGCTGCGGCCGCGGAGCGGGGCGCCCGCCGGCTAGCAGCGGGCCGGGGCACGTGATCCGCTTTCGGGACGCGGGCACCCGGCGATCCGGGGCGTGCAATCCAGCAACGAGGCAGCGGGACAAGAGAAGTCCAGCCGCTCAGCGAGGAGGTCACATTGCAGGGATTCTGGTCACATTGGGCATGGCCCCTCGCCACGGCAGTCCTGGGGTTCGTCTTTTTCGGGCTCGTCTTCGACCAATGGCTGCGCCGCCGCAAGCCACATCAGGCAGCCTGGTCGGTCGGACTCTTCTTCTACGCCGTCGCGGCTTTCATGGAATTTTGGTCGGAGTACAACGGAGCGTGGAACCCCACTGTCTACCGGGTCTATATCGTGCTCGCGGCGTCCCTGGTGGGCTTCCTCGGTTTGGGCAGCCTCTACCTGATCGCCCGCAGGCGCTTGTGGGGGCACATATATCTGGCGTTCAACATCATCTGCCTGATCGTCTTCTTCGCGGGAGCCTTGACGGTGACTTTGGCCACAAGCAAGCTCGTCCCGGGAATCACGGTGGGAGGCCAAGGCCTGGGCTCGAGCTTCAGTTTCCCGCGGGTTATGTCTTTCGCCTTCAATATCCCTGGGTCCGTCTTCCTCATAGGGGGGGCACTGCTGACGATCTGGCGTTTCGCGCGCCGGCGCGAGTTTGCCTATCGAGTGTGGGCGAACGTCCTCATAGCCGTGGGGGCGCTTCTCATTGCCTTTGTCGGGTCGCGAGCGCGGATGGGAAGCACGGCCGGACTGTATCCCGCGGAAATGGTAGCCTCGGCACTCATGCTCGCCGGCTTCCTCCTGGCCGGCACCTTGCAGAAGGGAAGAGAATCAGTGCGGCGCGGCCGGCGGGCAGCCTCACAGGCTGAAGGCACGGCGGGGCCGACCGACGGCGATTCAAGTCGGAGGTCCGGGGGCCACAAAGCCAGTGGTCAGTCGGGGTCCGGAGGGGCGCAATCGGACCCATCCTCCAGGAGGAAACATCGCCGCTGATAAAGATCGAGCGAGCGTGTGAGCAAGTGACGCTACCGGGAAGAGGTGGATCAAAAGCGGGAGGGTTGGCAACGCTCGTCGAGGCTGCCGGTGGAGGCGAGATAGCGGTTGTCTTCGCGGCCCAGGAACCCGCTCTGAGCAATGCCGCGGTCCTACGCCACTGTCTGATGCGGCACCTCTAAACGGCCCGATCTTCAGGCGGCCCGGCCGACGGGCAGGGTCTCGCGCGCGCCCGGGGACGCCGGCACCCCGCGAGGCACCGGCCCCGACTGCGACGTGACCGCCGGCTCTCCGGCGAACCGACTTTCTCGCGGCCGAGCTCCCACCGCACCCCCCAGCGTCAGGGTCTGATCAGAAGCACCGGGGCGGCGCTGTTGCGGATGATCTCTTCGGTGACCGAACCCACCAGTAGGTGACGGACGTTGCCGTGCCCGTGGGTGGCCATCACCACGAGGTCCGCATGGACCTGCTTGATCGCGCCTAGGATGCCCTCACCGGGCTCCCCATGGCCCACCAGGATCTCCGTCCGGATCCCCCTCTTGACGAGCCTCTCACCGAGCCTGTTCAACTGTTTCGTCGCCTCGGCCTCCAGGAAAGCCGACTCGTCTCGCGAGTGGCTGTGCACCACATGGGCAAGGGTCACCGCGCCTCCGGTCAACTCAGCAAGCTTGGCGGCATGCTCGACAAGGATGTCGTCCCCCAGGCCAGATTTGAGAGGGACGAGAATGTGCTCGTACATCAGAAGGAACCTCCCGCTAGCTGGTACAGGAAGAGGACGTTGAGGGCGACGATCAGGACCCCGGCGGCGATGGCCAGGGTATGTTCCATACGACCGCTGACGAACCGGCCCATTACCTTCCTGTCGCCCGCGAGGAGCAACAGGGGAGCGATGGTCAAGGGGAGCTGGATGCTGAGAGCCACCTGGCTGTAGACGAGGATCTTGAAGGAGTCGAGGCCGGAGGCGACCACGGCGAGCGCCGGGAGGGCGAGCACAAACAGGCCGACCCGGTAGAAGGTGCTACGGGGGTTCTCGGGCCGGCCGAGGTACGCGGTGAGCACATTCACTTCCGCCATGGCCGACGTGAAGCTCGCGCCGACCCCCGCGGCCAGCAGACCGATCCCGAACACATACCGGGCCAGGTAGCCCGCCAACGGCTGCAGCGTAGCCGACGCCTGCTCCAGACTGGTCACGACGATGCCGTGGCGGTAGAACACGGCCGCCGCCACGACGACCATGGCACAGTTGATAAGCCATCCCAGGCCCATCGCGAGGGCGGTATCGCCTTTCTCATACAGAATCAGACGGTGCCGTCCCTCTTCGTCGGCGGGCAGATCGCGGTTGAGCACCACATTCGAATGCAGATACAGGTTGTGCGGCATGACTACCGCGCCCATCATCCCGATGGCGATGGCGATGCTGGCCCGGTCGAAGTGCGGGATGAACGCCCCCCGGGCCGCCGAGCCCCAGCTAGGATGCACGAGGGCAAGCTCCAGGAGATAGCACAGCGAGATGACTCCGATAAAGGCGACGATGATCCGCTCGATGTGCCGGTATCGGCCGGTGTAGATGAGTGCGATCTTGAGGACGACGGTGATGGCCCCGCCGAGGAGCAGCGGCAGGCCGAACAGCAGCTTGAAACCGAGCGCCCCGCCCAGAAGCTCGGCGACGTCGGTAGCGATGCACGCCAGCACGATACTGCCACCCATCACTGCCGTCCACTGGCGCGAGAACCGTTGGCGTACGTTGTAAGCCAGGCTATGACCCGTGACGATGCCCAACCGCGCCGACATGTTCTGCAGCAGGATGAGCATCAGCGTCGACATGGTGATGACCCACAGCAGACTGTAGCCGAAGCCGCTCCCTCCGGCGACGTTGGTGGCCCAGTTCCCCGGGTCGACAAAGCCCACGGTCACGATGAACCCAGGGCCAAGAAAGCGCAGGAAGTCGCGGGAGAGGAAGACGCCGGGGCCGTAGCGAGTCTGGGCACCGCCGCGGCGAAGCCGGCGGCGGCGGATGGGAGGCAGGTCCGCTGCGCCCTGCGCCCTCCACTTGTCCAGATTCCGGCATGTCACTCAAGACTCTGGCTCCTCCCCGTGTGGAGCCTCATCGTCCGCGGATCCGTGCCCGCCGCACAGCCTGATCCCCGGCGGCGGGACTTTGCCGACATAGCTTGGGTCGACCGGTCCGGTTTCAGTCGACCGTTGAGTCGACCGGTCGGACCTCAGTCCACCGGCAGCTTGAAGAAGTCCCGCGGAGTCTGCCAGCAGACCTTGTCGATGGTGGCTTTGTCCAGGCCGAACAACTTCATCGCCAACTGCACCCGGGGCACCATGAAGTAATCGTTGTTCATGCCGCCCAGCTCGGAGTTGATGATGAGCTTGTCCCGGTGCTCCGGATGGTCGATCACGTAGTGGGCAGCGGCCTCGGGAGGCATCTTGTCCCAGCAGATGGAGAGGCCGACCATGCCGCCGGTCTTCACGCGAAAGTCCATGGTCTCTTCGCCGGCGTGGTCGAAGACGCACCGCTCCACCGGGAAGCCTTCCTCCTTGATGATCTCGAGCACCTTGGGCAGGATGGTCGGGCCTTGGGGTGCCAAGCGGATAGGAGTGTGCAGAATAACCGGCAGGTCGAGGGCCTTGGCCAGGCGCAGATGCTCCCGGAAGAGGTCGATCTCGAACTGGGTGCCGGTATCGAGGCCGATCTCACCCAGGGCGACCACCCGCTCGTTCTTGGCGAAATCCGGGAGCTTGGCGAGACAAGTCTCGGCGTCCTTGTGGTTCACCCCGAAGAAGGGGACGGAGAGCGAAGTGAAGGCTTCGTAGCCCAGCGTGGTCGCCGTAGTCGCCTCCATGGTGAGGAAGCGCTCCCACAGCAGCAGGACGGTGTCGGCGTCGTGGGTGCCGATGAACATGTGCGGGCTGGGGATGACCGCCGCCTCCATGCCCATCATGACCAGCTTCTGCAGCTGTACGTCCTCGATCATGTCGGTGTGCAGGTGAGCATCGATGAATCTCATTGTTCAGACCTCCGTGCCGGTCGTGGGGAGACGGATCCTATCCGGTAGTGCCCTCGAATGTGTTGAATCGTAACATCTCGCGGACTTGCGGTCGCTACCCGCACGGGCGCAGAGCCCCGCCTGGGCCGCGCTGGACGGCGGCGCCGGCGGCCCGCCGGGGCTGGCGGCAGCGACCGGCGGCCGGCTCACTGCGGCCCGTCTTCCGGGTAGCGCGGTCCGGGCGGCACGGCCCCGCCGCCTTCTCGCTGCAACCCGCCTGCTCACGACGAGCCTCCCGCCCCGCCGCCCGGCAGCGGCGGCATGGCGGTGTCATAGAGCCAGGAGTCTATGAGCCCGTGCAGGTCCTTGCCGGATATCTCTTGCACCAGAGCGACGAAATCCGCAGTGGTCGCATTCTTGTACTGGTAGCGGGCGACCCACGTGCGGAGGATCCGAAAGAACGCGTCGTCGCCCACGGTGAGCCGCACCGCGTGAAGCGTCAACGCGCCCCGGTCGTACACGCCGTTGTTGAACAGGTCGGTGGCGGGCGGCTTGCCTGGAGGCGGCCAGTTCTGCTTCAAGACCTCGTTGTAGCTGTCCGTCACCTGGGCGTAGAAAGCCGCCTGGCCCAGACTCTTTCCCACCCACAGCCAGCTGCAGTACGTCGCAAACCCCTCATTGAGCCAGATGTCGCTCCAGCGCTCGAGGCTCACGCTGTCCCCGAACCACTGGTGGGCGAGCTCGTGCGAGAGGTAGACGGCGTCGCCGGTGGGATCGGACATGTCTTTCTGGAGCACGTTCCGGCCGTAGAGCGACATGGTCTGGTTCTCCATCGCCCCTTGAGTGTCGGCGTCGGGGACGGCCACTCCGTAAGCATCGAAAGGATAAGGCCCGAACATCTGGTCGTAGAAGGCCATGACGTCTGCCGTGGAGGCGAAAGCCTTCGTCGCATTATCCACCAAGCTCTGGGCGAAATAGTTGCGTATGGTCACCCCTTGCGGTCCCGTGGACTGCTCGAGCGCGAACTTGCCGATGTACACCGCCGCCAAGTAGCTCGCCATGGGTTCCTTCATTTCCCAGATGTAGGTCTTGTCGCTCCCGTTGACCACGGTCTGAGCAAGCACCCCGTTTGCTGCCGCGGTATACGACTCGGGGACCGTGATCCGGAACGTGTAGGTGGCTTTGTCGCGGGGTGTGTCGTTCACCGGGAACCACGTGGCGGCGCCTTCCGGCTCGTCGAGGGTGAAGATGGTGTCGCCGGACTTCTGCCAGCCGACGACAGAGCCGTCTGCCATCGTGAACGACTGCGGAACCCCGGCATAGGAGACCAAGACGTCGAACGTCCCGCCCGCGTGCAGCCGCGTGGGCGATGAGACCACTAGTTCCTGGCCTTTACGTCGGAATCGGGCCTCGCGACCGCCGACCTCCACGGTCTTCACCCGGAGGCCCAGGAAGTCCAGGTCGAAAGAATCCAGATCCTGAGTGGCCTGGGCGCGTATGAGCACATCGCCTACCACCCCGCCCGCGGCCGGGTCCACTTGCAGGTCGATGTTGTAGTCGAGGACGTCGTAACCCCCGTTCCCCATGTTCGGGAAATACGGATCGCCGCTGCCGGCCGAACCGGCGAACCTCGTTCCGCAGCCGAATCCTCCAACCAGGAGCAGAGTCGAGAGCAACGCCAGTGCCAGGACGGTCGCAGCCACCGCTGCAGCCGAGGTCGTCGTCCGCGTCGGGGCGCGTCGCCGCGGCCGCCAGCCCGACCGGACGCGTGGATCACGCGCCGGCGCAAGAGGAAGATGGCTGCGAACGTGTCCGGTTATTCTGACCTCCGATCGGTGACCGGCGGTGGACGAGCTGATCCACCGACAAGAGCTTACCCCGGAAACCAGACAATCTCTCTCTAGGACGCGCCGAAGAGTGCACATAAATGCCTATCACACTGTCACGTTGGAGCAGATAGACGTTCCTTCGGAAATCTGGTAGCTGGGTGTGATCCTGCGCGCCGGAGACGCGATCATGAATATCGGAGCCGAGACCACGAAAGCCCGGGCCAGAGCAACAACCTTGGCGGCGCGGTGGGCCAATGACATGTAAAATATCTTACAGGTGTCTCATAAGAGGTAATTGATGGGTGCGCTTGCACCGTGGCACTGGGCGGTGCTAATAATCGTAGTATTCCTGATCTTCGGAAGCCGGCTCTTGCCGAGGCTGGGACGGTCTTTCGGCCAAAGCATCACTGGGGTCAAAAGGGGCCCGCAGCAGGGTACCGAGTAGTTCAAGTCGGCCATGGCCGAGGAGCCCGAGGCCCACAAATTTACGGTCAGCAAACCGAGTGGTCCAGGAGCTTCGCGGAGGGAAAGCGCTTTGAAGGATCTCTGGTGTTTGCGGAAGAACCAAACGTAAGGAGGAAAAGGAAGTGGAAGGCCTTTTGCCCCCTGGCATATCGCGATCGTGTTGGTCATCGCCCTGCTCGTCTTTGGCCCCAAGAAACTCCCCCAAATGGGACACTCCTTGGGTCAGTCGATAAGCGGCTTCCGCAAGGGGATGCAGGACGCCAAGGAGGAATTCTCCGGCGTCATGAAGGAGGGCACCGTCACGGCCGAACCGGTGCAGACCGCCGCAGCTCCCGCGACACCGCTCGCAAGCACGCCGATACTAGCTGAGCCGTCGGTGGTTCAGCCAGCCGTTGCCCAGCCGGGGGTAACAACCGCTGAACAGGCCCCCGGCCAGACGATTGGGACCTGAGGGGATCTGTCGTTATCTCCGGTAACTCATGTGGTGTTGTCGGGCCATCCGCCCGCCACCCCGCTCGATCGAAATGCGATTGACTAGCCGATGATGGGTCTCCTTTCCCCCTGGGACTGGTTCATCCTGGCCGCCATCCTCGGGATCCTTTTCTTTGGGCATAAGCGGCTCCCCGTTCTTGGACGCGCCTTGGGGGAAATGATCAGCAATTTCAGGAGGGGTTACAGGGGGGTCGAGCACGGGCCGCACGCTGAAGAAACCTCGGGAATACCGCGAGATCGTGCATCCGACAGCCCCCGGTCGAAGCTACATTCGCCCAAGCCGTTCCGGCCGGGCCCAGCCCCAAGCCGAGGACCGATCTCCGGTCTAGTGCGGTTTCTTCTGGCATCAGAACGAGGACGTCCGCTCTTCATTTTCGGCCTCACGGTGCTCGGCGTTGCCTTTGTCGCCTTCACTCTGACTGACGGGTTCTTCGGGGCGAGCGCTTTTCGCCTGAAGCTCGACGCATTTCTGGTGTTCTTCGCGCTGGGTTGCGTCGTCGTGACGGCCATCCGCCTCTCTCGCAGACAGAAAGACAAGGCATCGAGCCGCCTCGACTGATAGCTCTCGGCTGCGCGACCTGGAAGTACGGGGCAGGCGCGTGGGAATCGGAAAGCGCGTGACAGAGAGACGAAAGCAGCGGGCCTGCAAGACTCTTGATCCTCGCAGGCCCTAGCTAGGTCGCCCCCTCGGCAACCTTCATGGCGATCATCCCCCGTCTAAAAGACTCCGGCGGTGCGCAGGACGAAAGCGATCAGCACCGGGATCATGAGGATGATGTAGCCGCGCAGCGCGAGAAGCGCGATCTTGGTCATCCTCGTCATGGGCATGAGGCCGAGGCCTTCAGTGGAGCACTTTCCCTCGGGTTCATCGTCCAAGGGATGTACCACCCAGTAGAGGTGCGAGCGATCGGCAGCGGCAGTAGAACGCATAGTTTCTCCTCCTTTCAAAGGACTCAGCCTTTGAGCACGTTCGGAAGCACCACCTGCACCGCCAGGGTGAGCGAAAGCCCAAAGAGGATGCAGATGATGGTCCAGTTGACGGTGTTGTTCCAGCGTTTGTTGACGTACTTCTCTCCCAGTAGCTCCTTGTCGTTGAGGAGCAGGTTGAGAAAGATGATGGCCGAGGGCAGCATGATCCCGGCCAGCACCTGTACGCTCAAGATGATGAGCTGCAGGGGAGCGCGCGGAATGAGGACGATCCCGGCGGCCGCCGCCACGGCCGCTGTGTAGAAGCCGTAGAAACCGGGCGCATCCTTCAACTTAAGATCCAAGCTGTGGGGTACCCCCCTCACCTCGCCCCAGGCCCAGGAGCTGGAGAGAGAGATGGCCGTGGTCCCCAAGAGAGCCGCGTTCACCATGAGAAGCAGGATCGCCCCGCGCGCCGCCGGTCCCCACGACTCTCCCAAGAAGTGAGCCATCTGGGCTGGATCGGTGTAGCTGATGCTTTTCATCCGAGCGGCGTTGCCGACGAGCATCATGCAGCCGGCGACCAGAATGACGATCACGGCTCCGATGAAGGTGTCCAAGCGCTCCCACTTGAGATGAGAGAAGCGCAGGCGTTTGTCGGCCACGCAGCTCTGCTGGAAGAACAGCTGCCAGGGAGCGATGGTGGTCCCTACCACCGCGATGATGAGGAACATGAGGCTGGAGGTGAGTCCGCCGGGGGGAAGGCTCGGGATCAAGGTGCTCGTGACTACGCCTTTCACCGGCGCGCCCGACCGCAGAGCGAAAACCACCCACGCCAGATCGAGGAGGCAGAGAAAGATCGTCATTCGCTCCCAACGACGGTAGCTGCCGGTGACCACGATGACTACCAAGAGCACCGCGGCAGCCGGCACGGCAATGTATGGCGAGATCCCGAGCATGGACATGGCCAGGTTGATGGCCGCGAACTTGGTGACCATGGTGAGGAAGTTGAGCAAGAGCAGGTCCGCCAGGGAGAAGATGCCCCAGAACCGGCCGAACCGCTCGAAGATCATGGCGGCGTGGCCCTTGCCGGTGGCGATCCCTAGGCGGGCCACCATGTCTTGGACAAAGTACGTCACCGGGAGCAGGAACAGAAGCACCCACATGAGGTGCAGGCCATACTGAGCCCCAGCTTGGGTGTAGGTCGACACCGCTCCGGCGTCGTTGTCTGCCACCATAACGATAGGTCCGGGCCCGGACACGGCCAGAAAGGTGAGGATGCGCAAGGATGCCTCGAGCGAACGGCCCGGCCCCGGGGCGCCAACGCCTCGGGAAGGCCGGCTTCTTCGGTTCTGCAGGTCGCGGCTGAGCGGCGCGAAGGCGCCGTAAGCCGGTGCTCGCTAGAGAAGCCTGCCGGAACCCGGGTGTCCGCCGGTACCCGGGGGCTCATCTTGGCGGCCTTTCACGATGATTGTCTTCATGCCGTTCTCCGTTCTTTTCAAGGCGGGGTAGGCATGAGGCGAGGAACCTGGTTCGAGGCCTAGCGGGCTCAAACCCAGGCTCTTGCGGTTACTGCGACTACCGTGGGAAGGGGCGGACCGAAGGTCAGATCAGTCTGTTGGTCCGCTCTCTATTCGAGTCGAAACCGGCAAGCCCACGTATGGCTCGTCTGCCGGTGCAGAAACGCCCCATGCCGACGCCGTCTCTCGACGCGCGTTTACTACCAGGGTCGCTATCGTCCATACGCGGGTCACCACCTTTCCTCTCCAGATACTCGGGCGATAGTCAGCCTCAAGCAATTGCCCTCTACTCGTTCGTCGTCTTTTGCTCGAGGCTGACTATCGCCCGAGTATCTGGAGAGGAAAGGTGGTGACCCGCATATGGACGATGGCGATCCTGGAAGTAGACGCGCGTTGAGAGACGGCGCGGCCATGGGGCGTTTCTGCACCGGCAGACGAGCCATACGTGGGTTTGCCGTTTTCGACCGAGAGTAGCGAGCGGACCAACAGACTGATCTGACCTTCGGTTCGCTCCTTCCCACGGTAGTCGCAGTAACCGCAAGACCGTGATTTCGGGCTCGCTGGGCTCGAACCAGGCTCCTCGCCTCATGTCTTCCCCGCCTTGCAAAAGAACGGAGAACGGCATGGAAACAGTTGTCGTGAAAGGCCGCAAGATGAGCCCCCGGGTACCGGCGGACGGCCGGGGTCCCGGCAGGCTTCTCTAGCGAGCCTGCGGCCGACGGCGCCTTGGTCGCCGCGCAGCTCGACCTGACAAGCCAAGAAGCCACCTTCCCGAGGCGCTGGCGCCCCGGGGCCGGGCCGTGCGCTCGAAGACGTCCTTGCGCATCCTCACCTTTCTGGCCGTGTTCGGCCCCGGACTCATCGTGATGGTGGCCGACAACGACGCCGGAGCGGTGTCGACCTACACGCAGGCTGGGGCTCAGTACGGGCTGCACCTCATGTGGGTACTTCTTTTCCTGCTCCCGGTGACGTACTTGTCCAAGAGATGGTGGCCCGGCTAGGGATCGCCACCGGCAAGGGCCACGCGGCCATGATCTTCGAGCGGTTCGGCCGGTTCTGGGGCATCTTCTCGCTGGCGGATCTGCTCTTGCTCAACTTCCTCACCATGGTCACCGAGTTCGCGGCCATCAACCTGGCCATGTCGATGCTCGGCGTCTCGCCCTACATCGCCGTGCCGGCGGCCGCAGGGCTCTTGATAGTCATCGTGGTCACCGGCAGCTACCGTCGCTGGGAGCGCATGACCATCTTCCTCTGCCTCCTCGACCTGGCCTGGTGATTCTCGCTCTGCGGTAGGGCGCCGGTGAAAGGCTCGTCACAGCACCTTGCTCCCAGCCTTCCCCCGGCGGCATCACCTCCAGCCTCATGTTCCTCATCATCGCCATCGTAGGGACGACCATCGCCCCCTGGCAGCTTTCTTCCAGCAGAGCTGCGTGGCCGACAAACGCCTGCGCTTCTCGCATCTCAAGTGGGAGCGCCTGGACACCTACGTCGGAGCCTGATCGTCATCCTGGTCGCCGGCTGCATGATGCTGGTGGGCAACGCCGCTCGCATAAAAGGCATCAGCTACACCAATCCGGCCCAGATGCGCGTTTCCTGGGGAGTCTGGGGACCGGCGGCCCGCAGGGCGATCCTGCTGCTGATGGTGAACGCGGCTCTCCTGGGGACGACGGCCATCTCGCTGTCGAGCTCCTGGGCCTGGGGCGAGGTGGGGGTGGTGCCCCACAGCCTTAACCTTAAGTTGAAGGAGGCGCCCGGTTTCTACGGCTTCTACATCGCGGCCGTGGCTGCGGCCGCGGGCATCGTCCTGATCCCGCGCGCGCCCCTGCAGCTCATCATCCTGGGCGTGCAGGTGCTGGCCGGCATCATGCTGCCTTCGGCCATCATCTTTCTCAACCTGCTACTCAACGACAAGAGCTGCTGGGGACGAAGTTCGTCAACAAGCGCTGGAACAACACCATCAACTGGACCATCATCTGTATCCTCTTCGGGCTTCCTCACCCTGGCGGTGCAGGTTGTGCTCCCCAACGTGCTAAAGGCTGAGTCCATTCCGGAAAGGAGGAACCACTATGCGTTCTTCGGCAGCTCCCGATCGTTAGCCCCTCTACTGGGTGGTCCATCCCTTCAATGACGAGCCCGAGGGAAATGCTCCACTGAAGGCCTCGGCCTCATGCCCATGACGCGGATGACCAAGATCGCGCTTCTGGCATTGCGCGGCTACATCATCCTCATGATCCCGGTGCTTCTCGCTTTCATCCTTCGCACCGCCGGAGTCTTCTAGACGGGGGATGATCGCCATGAAGGTTGCCGAGGGGGCGACCTGGCTGGGCCTGCGAGGATCAAGAGTCTTGCAGGCCCGCTGCTTTCGTCTCTCTGTCACGCGCTTTCCGATTCCCACGCGCCTGCCCCGTACTTCCAGGTCGCGCAGCCGAGAGCTATCGGTCAGGAGGCGAGTTCGAATGCCTTGTCTTTCTGTCTGCGAGAGAGGCGGATGGCCGTCGCGGCAGCGCAACCCAGCGCGAAGAACACCAGAAATGCGTCGAGCTTCAGGCGAAAAGCGCTCGCCCCGAAGAACCCGTGAGATCAGAGTGAAGGCGACAAAGGCGACGCCGAGCACCGTGAGGCCGAAAATGAAAAAGCGGACGTCCTCGTTCTGATGCCAGAAGAAACCGCACTAGACCGGAGATCGGTCCTCGGCTCGGGGCTGGGCCCGGCCGGAACGGCTTGGGCGAATGGCGTTTCGACCGGGGGCTGTCGGATGCACGATCTCGCGGTATTCCCGAGGTTTCTTCAACGTGCAGGCCGTGCTTTTCAGCCCTGTAACCCCTCCTGAAATTGCTGATCATTTCCCCCAAGGCGCGTCCAAGAACGGGGAGCCGCTTATGCCCAAAGAAAAGGATCCCGAGGATGGCGGCCGGGTCGACCAGTCCCAGGGAGAAGGAACACCATCATCGGCTAGTCAATCGCATTTCGATCGAGCGGGGTGGCGGGCGGATGGCCCGACAACACCACATAGAGTTACCGGAGATAACGACAGATCCCCTCAGGTCCCAATCGTCTGGCCGGGGGCCTGTTAGCGGTTGTTACCCCCGGCTGGGCAACGGCTGGCTGAACCACCGACGGCTCAGCTAGTATCGGCGTGCTTGCGAGCGGTGTCGCGGGAGCTGCGGCGGTCTGCACCGGTTCGGCCGTGACGGTGCCCTCCTTCATGACGCCGGAGAATTCCTCCTTGGCGTCCTGCATCCCCTTGCGGAAGCCGCTTATCGACTGACCCAAGGAGTGTCCCATTTGGGGGAGTTTCTTGGGGCCAAAGACGAGCAGGGCGATGACCAACACGATCGCGATATGCCAGGGGGCAAAAAGGCCTTCCACTTCCTTTTCCTCCTTACGTTTCGTTATTCCGCAAACACCAGAGAAAAATCAAAGCGCTTTCCCTCCGCGAAGCTCCTGGACCACTCGGTTTGCTGACCGTAGATTTGTGGGCCTCGGGCTCCTCGGCCATGGCCGACTTGAACTACTCGGTACCCTGCTGCGGGCCCCTTTTGACCCCAGTGATGCTTTGGCCCAGAAAGACCGTCCCAGCCTCAGGCAAGTGCCGGCTTCCGAAGATCAGGAATACTACGATTATTAGCACCGCCCAGTGCCACGGTGCAAGCGCACCCATCAATTACCTCTTATGAGACACCTGTAAGATATTTTACATGTCATTGGCCCACCGCGCCGCCAAGGTTGTTGCTCTGGCCCGGGCTTTCGTGGTCTCGGCTCCGATATTCATGATCGCGTCTCCGGCGCGCAGGATCACACCCAGCTACCAGATTTTCAGAAGGAACGTCTATCTGCTCCAACGTGACAGTGTGATAGGCATTTATGTGCACTCTTCGGCGCGTCCTAGAGAGAGATTGTCTGGTTTCC
>CAVVNF010000033.1:0-35493 GCA_963749535.1 uncultured Thermoleophilia bacterium
CTCGGGAACCAGACGATCTCTCTCGCCACGCACGGGAGGAAGCTAAAAACGAGAGTAAATCTTGAAACGGGGAGGGGAGATGGGAAGCGGGAGCGTGTCTCGGAAGCAGAAATGCCGCCTAGTCCTCGGCAAGCTCGGAGGAAAGGAGAAGGGCGCTGTTCCGCCTTCGCCTCGCGTACCACAGGCCGGCAATGACTCCCATCGCGCACAGCCCGGCCATCTCCACGACCATCGCCGGCACACCGGTCCTCTGGGCCAAGATCCCCACCAGCGCGCTGCCGATCGGCGTCGTGCCGACGAACAGAAGAGCGTACATGCCCATCACGCGGCCCCGCATGTGCCCGGGCACCACGAGTTGCAGACGGGTGTTCGCGGTGGTCATGAAGAAAACGCCGCAGGCACCCAGGAGAAGCACCAGGATCGCGGTGACGGGCTCCCAGCGCGAGAAACCCACCACGAAAAGGAGGGCCGTGAAGACCGCCGCCGCGACCAGCAACAGCCGCAGGGTGCGGTACCCCGATACGCGACCACCAGCCCCGCCACCACCGAGCCGATGCCCATGGAAGCCAACAGAATGCTCAAGCCGGTCGCGCCCGAGTGCAGCACGTAGGTAGAAAGGAGCGGCAGCATAGTCTGGAAGTTGTAGCCGAACGTACCGATGGCCGCCATGACCATGAGGATGACGAGCACGTCCGGCGTGGCCACGGCGTAGCGCACGCCCTGCCGCACCTGCCGCAGCACGCCCTCGCCCGAAGCGCGAGCACCGCGAACAACTGACTTTCCCGCATGATCGAGTACGCGATGATGACGGCCAGGAAGCTCACGGCGTTCAGGTAGAAGCACGCCGCCAAGCCCACCGTAGCGATGACGACGGCCCCGATGGCCGGACCCACGATACGCGCCACGTTGAACTGCATGGAGTTGAGCGCGACCGCGTTGGGCAGGTCCTTGGTGCCCACCATCTCGGCGATGAAAGCTTGGCGGGTGGGCATGTCCACTGCGTCCACCGTGCCCCGCAGTGCGGCCAGGGCGTATATCAATCCCACCGTGATCGCGTTGGTGGAGGCCAGCACGGCCAAAGCCAGTGCGACGACGAGCTGGATGGACTGGGTACCGATGAGCGTCGCTCGTTTGGGTAGCCTGTCCGCGAGCACGCCACCCACCAGCGACAACAAGAGTGCCGGTGTGAAACGGATGGTCATGGTAAGGCCCAGAGCGAGCGGTGAGTTGGTGAGGTGAAGTACCAGGAGCGCGAGAGCGGTGTCCTGCATCCAGGTGCCCATCAACGAGATCAGTTGGCCGGTCCAGAAGAGACGATAGTTGCGGTTGCTGAGCGCGCGGAACCCGTGGCCCACCGCGCGAGCGCCATCAAGGAGAGATCTCATCCCATGCCGCCTACGCGCTGCCGGCGTCCGCAGATTCGCCATCCTCGCGCACGAGATCGGAGGCCCGGGCGAGAACGTCGAGCGCGGCTATGACATCCTCCAGATCATCTCCCAGGGCGGCGGCCAGCCGGTCTAAGAACGGCTGCGAGTATTCAGCCAATTCTCCAGCGAGGGCACGCCCTGCTTCCGTGAGTTCCAGGGGGATCTGGCGGCGATCCTCCGACACCTGTCCTCTTCCCACCAGGCCCGCATCCACCAACTTCGTCACCAGCCCGCTGGTCGTGGACACGGTGATACCCACGGTCTTGGCCAGTTGGCCGGTGGTCACGCCCGGCGAGCGCCGAATCTGAAACAGGATACGCAGCTGAGGCAAGGTGAGACGAGAGCGCTCCCATTGCCGTAAACGCAGGGTGTCCAACTCCCGGAAGGCGGACCAGTACGCCGCACGGAAGCGCTCGTTTGCCTGGGAGGAGGGGTCGGTCACCATATCGCCGATATTATACGGTAGCGCCGTACTATTCGGCAAGGACGAAGTATCGCGGCCGGAGCAGCTCACCGGGCCGGTTTCGTGGCTCTAGCCTGACAGCCTGGACACCTCGTCGCGTTCGAATACGGGCCACGTCGCCGGACGGCCGCCGCGAAGCGCCTCGATACCATGGCCTCCGTCGAGGGCCACGCCGATCTCGGTGATCTCGATGCCCGCTGCGCGGACCGCTGTCTGCAATGCCTCGGCCTCGCCGGGAGCGCAGCTCACGAGCATCGTGCCCGAACCGAGCAGGCCGAGGGGGTCAAGGCCAAGGGCCGCGCAGACCTTCTCGGTCTCCGGGTAGATGGGGATGCTATCTAACTGGATGCGAAGCCGATGCCCGCCGGCCGTGCTCAACTCGACCAGCGCGGTGGCCACTCCGCCTTCCGTCACGTCGTGCATGGCCGTGACGCCGGTGAAATCCCTGGCGATCCGAGCTTCGTCCAGGATGCTTACATTGTCGAGGAATGCCTTGCAGGTCTCGATCTCGTCGAGGGACATCCCCGCTGCAGCCAGGCGCGCCCCGTACTCCCGGGCCAGCAGACCGGTGCCTTCCACGGCTACCCGCTTCGTCAGAAGGATGACGTCCCCTTCGCGCATTCGCTTCTTGTCGATGAGCTGATGTCTCTGGGCGGTCCCCGCCATCATGCCGACCACGAGTGGTCTGGACACGGCATCGGTTATCTCGGTGTGGCCGCCGCAGACCGAGATCCCCCAGGGCTCGCAACCCTCGTTCAGCTCGCGAACCACGGTGAAGATCTCCGATGCCGTCGAACCCGGCGGGAAGAGGAGCGTGGCAAGGAACCAGCGCGGCGTTGCGCCGCACGTCGCCACGTCGTTCGCGTTCACTAGGACCGCATACCGAGCCAGGGAATCCGTGGCGAGAGTGATGGGGTCGGAGGTCAGCACCATCACCTCCGCCTCCCCGACGTCCACGGCGGCCGCGTCTTCGCCCACCGCGGCCCCCACCAGCACCGACGGGTCCACGGGCGCGATGCCCTCGAGCGCCGCCCCCAACAGGTCCGCCGGCAGCTTGCCCGGGGGTAGGGGAAGACCGCACCGCACCACGTCCACCAACTCGTTCAAGAGGGCAACAGAGAAATCCGCTTCCGCGGCGCCGGGGGATCCGAGCGTCCCGTTGCTCAAGAAAGCCGTCAGCGCACCGGCAGCCCTGCCCGTTTGGATGTCCAGCTCGTGGTCGCCCACGATGAGCAGACGGCGAGGATCGAGAGCCCATTCGGAAGCCGCATGCAGGAGACCGTCAGGCGCGGGCTTGAAGCGAAGCGGCAGATCTCGCGTGACCACTAGTTCGAAATCGCTGAGTGCAATGCCCGATATGCGCGCGAAGGTGCGCTCGATCGAATCGAGGCCGTTGCGCGTGATGATCCCCAGCTTCACGCCGTGCGCGCGCAGGAAAGACACCAGTTCCGCAGCGCCTTCGTTCAACTCCGAGCGATCCGCCGCCTCCGCTTCGAACTGCTCCATTACTGCCCAAGACCGCCGCCGCTCGACCTCGTCGGGAATGCCTGAGATGAACTCGAGCACCGGCTGCTCGGCTGGACAGCCGATCGCCCGCCTGATCCCAGGGAAGTCGAGCAGGCCTGGTTTGGTCAGAGTGCCGTCGAAATCGAAAAGGACGGCATCGATGCGATAGGGCAAGCCAGAGCGCGGCACCGGGTACGCGCTTCCCGCCCTGATGATGGTCGTAGGCTGCTTGTCGATCGGCACGCGTGGGTCTCCTTCAACCGGCGCGGATAATCCGGCGCGGACAATCCAGCGCGGACGATTCGCCATTGCCGGACTGATTTCCAGCCCCAGCATCCTAGCAGGTCCATGCCGGTGTTGACTCCGGCACTCCGCCTTCAGCCGGCCCCGGCCGCCCCCCGCTTCGGGCCGCCCAGGGCATCTGACGGCGGGGCGCTGTTCTTCGGCTGCCGTCCTGCTAGCCGAGCTGGGTTGCCTTCTTCGCCTGGAGAAGGGCCAGCGTCCCGGTGAGCGTCGCGAATCCCGCCACCACCGCGAAACCGACGAGCAGAGGCCCGGCCTTCCATCCATCAAGCAGCAACGAGCGCATCGCGCTGAAGACATAGGTCGTGGGGTTGACGGTGGCGACCCACTTCAGCCATGTGGAAGTGATGTATTGCTTGGGAACGAACGTGGTCGAGAGGAAGATGAGCGGGAAGAACGCGAAGGTGGCAGCCTGGGCCGCGGCGGCGTTCTTCGTCTTGAGCGCGGTGAACACCGCGTAGCCGGCGAAAGCCATCCCCCAGATGAAAGCGTAGACCAGCACCATAGCCAGACCTCCCACGCCGGACGCGCTCGTGAGGCCCAGAGCCAATGCCAGAAGGAGGATCAGGATGACCTGTCCCACCAGGATCACCGCACCGGCCACCATCGGGCCCCATACCAGCGCGAGCCTTCGTGCCGGCGTAAGGAGCAGCTTGGTGAAATACCCGGACTCTATGTCGCGGATGAGAGCCTGTCCGGCCGTACCCGCGCCCCCGACCGCGGCGGACACCACGGCCACCGGCAGGATGAAGCCGAGATAGGAGCCCTGGAACCCGGGCAGTTTACCCACCGACGACAGCCCCGAGTTGTAGACGAAGAGGAAGAACACGCTGATGACCACGTTCGGGATGACCGCGGCCGGAGTTCGCAGGCTATTGCGCAGCGACCGCGCGATGATGAGCAGGATGTCGTTCATTGGGTGTCCTTCGCAGCCCCTGCCGGACGGTCGCCGCTGGCGGCGCCTGGGGTGGCCGCGCCTGCGGTGGCGCGACCCGAGGCGACACCGCCAGGGCCGAGGCCATCTTTGTCTGACCCGTCGACGTTGGCGGCGCCGCTCATGCGGGCTCCGGTGGCAAGAAGGAACACGTCGTCGAGCGTGGGCTCGCTCAAGACCAGACCGCCCAACGGGATCGCCGCCTCGTCCAGCTTGCGGATCAGGGCCGGCAACGTGTCCGACGCATTGGCATAGAAGCAGAACAGCTCCGGCCCCGACAGCTGCCTCTGCGGGCAAAGCTCGGCGAGCGCCCTGCCCGCGTTGGCTGCCCGCTCGTCCGAGTCGAAGCTGAGCGCGACCACCTGATCGCCGATCTCCTTCTTGAGCTGCCGCGGCGTGCCTTGGGCGACGATCTTGCCTTTGTTGATGATGGCCACCTCGTCGGCCAGCTTGTCGGCCTCCTCCAGGTACTGCGTGGTAAGGAAGATGGTCATGCCGTCTTCCTGGTTCAGACGCTGGACCTCCTCCCAGATCGCCCAGGCGGCTGCCGGGATCGAGGCCGGTGGTGGGTTCGTCGAGGAAGAGCACGAGCGGGATCGTGAACCAGGGCCAGAGCGAGATCGAGCCGGCGCTTCATGCCGCCGGAGTATTGTCCGACACGTTTCTTCGCCCGCACGTCGTCGAGACCCACGGTCTTGAGCAGCCGCTCCGTGGTGGCAGCAGCCTCTGCCGCCGGCGTCCCGAACAACCGGGACTGGAGGACCAGCAGCTCACGAGCGGTCATGATGTCGTCGAGCCCCACGTCCTGCAGGGCGACGCCGATCTTGGCCCTCACCTCCTGGGGACGTTCCGTCACGTTGAGGCCGGCGACCCAAGCCCTGCCGGCGGTCGGGGCAAGGATGGTCGTGAGCACCCGCACCATGGTCGTCTTGCCGGAACCTTTAGGACCCAGAAACCCGAAGATGCGCCCCGAGTCGACCCGCAGGTCGATGCCGTCCACAGCCTTGACGTCTGCGAAATAGCGGGCGATCCCCTCGGCGACGATGCTGCGGTCGCCCCCGTCTCGGTTGCCGCTAGACCCGCCCAAAATCATCCTCGAACCGCTCGATGTCATCTTCGCCGAAGTAGTCCCCAAACTGGACCTCGATGAAGACGAGCGGCACCGTGCCCGGATTGCCGATGCGATGCTTGGCCTGGACCGGGATATCGACTGACTCGCCTGCGCCGAGCAGGATCTCCTCCTCGTCGCGCACGACGCGAGCCTGTCCGGAAACCACCACCCAATGCTCCGAGCGCCGCGCATGTCTCTGCAGGCTCAGGCGCTTGCCGGGATCGATGTCGATGACCTTCACCGAGTGATCCGGAGCGGTCTCCAGCACCTGGTACCCACCCCAGGGCCGCCGCTCCGCTCGCGACTCCTCAGCCACGACCCGCCCCTTTCCCGATCCGGTCTCCACAGCCTCGGAGAGCAGTGTGATTTCTCCCACCGCCATATGCACCGCGTATAGTCTAACTGGCGCAGCTCGAAGCCGTCACCCCTGGCACGGCCCCAACCCCGTCACCTTGGCGCGCGCTCGCAAGCGCCGCTTGACCTGAGGCCACAGAAGGCATATAAGACTTTCCCATGACCGAACTCCATTTCTACCACTGGCTGGCTATCGCCTGGATGGCGCTGGCTGTGGTCACCTTCCTCGTGCTGTTCTTCATCTCCGCTCCCTACGGACGGTTCACGCGCGGCAACTGGGGACCACGGCTCGATTCCCGGCTCGGGTGGATACTCATGGAACTGCCGGCTTTGCTGGTATTCTTGGTCCTGTTCGCCATCGGGAACCGGCATCGGGCGGCCGTTGGGATCGTGCTCCTTGTGTTCTGGCTGGCTCATTACGTCCACCGCTCGCTGATCTTCCCGTTCCGACTCCACGCGGCTCGCCCCAGTATGACCGTGTCGGTGATCGCCATGGGGGCGTGCTTCAACGTGGGCAACGGCTACCTCAACGCTCGCTGGCTCTACTTCTTGGGTCCTACGCTGCATACCTCGTGGTTCGCGGATCCGCGCTTCATCGTCGGGACCATCCTGTTCTGGTGCGGCTTCGCGCTCAACCAGCACTCGGACAAGGTGCTCATCGGCCTGCGCAGGCCCGGCGAGACAGGCTACAAGATCCCGATGGGCGGCGGCTATCGTTTCGTCTCCTGCCCCAACTACCTCGGAGAGATGGTCGAATGGGGCGGATGGGCGCTGGCCTGCTGGAGCCTGGGCGGCCTGGCGTTCTTCGTGTGGACGGTGGCCAACCTTGCGCCCCGGGCTTACAAGACCCATCTCTGGTACCGGCGGCAGTTCCCCGACTACCCACCGGAGCGCAAGGCGGTCATCCCGTTCGTGGTGTGACCACCCGGCGCGATAGAATTAGCCCGGCGGCGGCCGATCGTCGCCGCCGGCGACTCGCAGGGGAAGAGGCGGACACTGAAGTGAGAGCAAACACCAGCCGGGTAAAGGCCACAGCCCCCGTGGCTCGCAGCGTCTTCTGGCTGATGATCTCCCTCATAGCCTGGGAGCTGTTCCAGGGGCTGCGCGCCGCGCGCGCCCTTGCCGTCCGGTTCTTGGGCGGTGGGTCTGTTCGACCTGGTGTTCCTGGTGGTGCTGCCGGGGATCGCGGCCTTCGCCTTCACCCGCCTCTTTCTCGTGGTCACCCAGACCGCCCGCGGCTCCATGAACATCTACTCCACCATCTCCAGCCCCTGGGCTTGGGTGTTCTGGATCGGGCTGGGCGTGGGCCTGGTGGGCGACGGGATCCATCTGGCCGCGCACGCGATAAGCCGGGCGCTCCCTCAAACCTTCATCCAGGGCGAGTTCGCCGCCAAGATCTACTTCCTCGACGTCCGCGTGGGGTACCTGCTCTTGGGCTTGGGCTTCTTCCTGGTGAGTCTCGTGCTCCTGCTCGTGGGACAAGGAGCCGGCCACCACATATCCGGGCCGGAGCGGTTGCTGTTCGTACTGGGTTCCCTGGCCACCTACGGGTTCGTGACCGTGTACATAGGAGTGGCCGGTCATCAACTCATCCCCGCTATCGGGGGCAGCGTGGTTCTCTCCGCCGTGAGCTTCTGGACCCTACCGCCGTACGAGGTGACGCGGGACCCCATCGGAGCGTTCATCGTCCCCGGGGCGCTGATGGCCGGCATCACTCTGGTGATCTGGACGCTCGTGGTGGGTGGCGCGCCGGTCTGGCCCTAAAGCCGGTATGGGCGCGACTGAGGACGCCGAATCGTGCCGTCTAGGAGCCTCCTAGCGCGGAGTCGGCGGCCAAGGCTTCGTTTTGAAACGAGCTTTCAGGCCCCTCTGATATAATCGCGCCCTGCTTGAGGCCGTTTCAACGACGCGGAGTGGTGTCCGAGCTGGCTGAAGGAGCACGACTGGAAATCGTGTGGGCGGCTTTAACCGTCCCGAGGGTTCGAATCCCTCCCACTCCGCCAGATTCTTTTGCCACTCAGCCTGCTTTTGGAGAGAGATTTGAGAAGAACGAAGAATCCGCCCCAATCCGTGAATGCCCACCAGATGGTGGCCATTTGGCGCCAGACCGGCGCCAACCGCTGGCGACAAATCGTAGCGATGCTTGGCATAATCGGGCTTTTGCTCGTGGCCGTGGGTCTGGTCGTCTCTGGTTGCAGCGGCAACTCGACCACCGGAGGCGGCGGGACAACCTCGCCTTCCAGCCCCGGAACCTCGACAGTCGCGAGCACGGCGACCAGCCCTTCTACGAGTATCGAGATCACCACTTCCACAACGTTGCCCAAGATGATCACGCCGGTTCAGCAAGACCTCGCGACGACAGCCCAAGTCATGAACAGCCTGCAAGTGGCTCTCCAGAGCAGCAATGCTCCCAGTAATGACCCACGGCAAGCTCTCATCTACGGGCTACGAGCCCGAGAGAACGCCCTGAGCAGTCTTCAAGCGATCAGCGATAAGGACTTCACCATTGCTGATGTGGCGATGACTAACGTCTACAGTCTGCTCAACCAGGGTCGGACCCTCGCGCAAGGCAGTGTGGCGAATATCCTGGGCGAAGCGTACAAGACGATTGAAAACCTGGGCAGCCCATCGTCCGCGCCCGACCAGGCGACCAAGCTGCTCCAACAGTTCGTCGCCCAGTTGAAGCCACTCATCAGCGACGCGCAGACTCTGGTGGGCTCGTCGACGACCGGCTCGTCCACCACAGGCTCCAGCTAGCGTCGCCTGTCTGCGAGCGCCCGGGCTTGCGGCCTCCCGCTTGCGACTGCCCCACGACGGGCCCAACGCGACCAGCGAAAACCCCCAGATGACCCGGCACCGGGTGACCGTCGCGCGCCGCCCCGGCGCCGACGCCCTGCGGTATACTTCCCGCCGACCGTGCTAGGTGGGGAACTAGCGGTGCCCTGTACCCGCAAACCGCTACAGCGGGACTGAATTCCCACCCGAGGAGCGGGCCTGTGAGGTCCGACGTCGGCAAGCGACGTTGACGGCCAGGTCCTGCGCAATGGAACTCCGCGAACCGGGTCAGGACCGGGAGGTAGCAGCCCTAAGCGGACTCTTTCATGTGCCGCGGGGTAGCTTGGCCTGAGTTGGCTACCGGCGGGCGCTTGGAGGTCTGTCTTCGACGGTGGGTGCACGGTCGCTTCTTTGACTTTGTCGCCCCTTTTGGGGCGAGTTCTTCGAGCGAATTCTTGGCTCTTTTGGCGCTGGGCGCGAGATACCCCGGCGGCGAGTCTCAGCCTTGACGAGCTGCGACACTAGCCGTCGTGATCACTTTCCCATAGCTACGAACGCCACCTGCGAGAGCCGAGGCTAATCGCTGCAACTCCCGTGGTCGGCCAGTCCTATCCTGCCGGACTCGTTCGCGGTGCTCGTAGGTATGCGAGTCTCGATGACCCTGTAGCTCCCAGCGCCTTCAAGAGACTCACTTCTTTGGCTCGCGCTGCGGCCAACCGTGGAAGCTGACGCTCACAGCACATTGATGAAACTGAGATAGCCGAAGGCAAGCGCCACTACCACCACAAGTCCCACGAACAGATACGCACGGTCCTCCGAGGAACCAACGCCTATCAACCGTCTGCGGAAGAACTCGGCCGTAGTCGGGACGAGGGCGAAGAGGCAACCCCATCCGATGAAGATCAGTGCCCTGGCCAAGGCCAAAGTATAGAAGCAGCGGTGACCATGGGCACAAACAGGAGTAGGGGAAGGCGCACGGCCCAGGTCAACCATTTCTGTGCCGCCCTCCGTTTCCAGCGGACCGCAGACCTGCGAGCTTCAAGGGCTGGCGACACGTCATGCTCGGGTATCCCGGCACTAACCGCGCTGAGGAACGCCTTGACGTACCGCTGCAGATTCTCCGCAGGCTGGTCAGGCTTTCCCCCGTAGACACGACCCCAGGACAAATACGCCGGTGTGATCATCCTCCGGTGATATCAGGACCTTGATCTGCACTGTCCAATACAGAAGGCGCAAGGGTTCACGAAACCGCAGGCGCAGCTCGCCTTGGTCCTTGAGGACCAACCCCAGGTCAAGAGCGGCCTCCCTGCAATACTGAACCGCTTGAGCGGGCGTCGCCTCGAGCCGGAGGCTGCCCAGTACTCTGACCCTGGACTTCCCGAAAAGAATGCCATTGGATTACACGCCTCTCTCTTGTGCTTCTCCAAAGGTTGCCCGGAGGGCCACCTGTCCTGATCTGTGGGATGCATATGCCGACTCAGTCCGATCTTATCCATCTTCGTCACCCGAGAAGCCGGCCTTGAGCGAAGACACTGGCGCGTGGCGTAGGTAATGGGAAGGACCCGGCATCCGCCCCCCGCCCCGTCATACCCGGCTGATATAATCGCGCCACTTCGCAACCGCACCGTCCGGCCGCTCCGCCGGCAGGGCTCGTCCAGCTTGCCGCCCTGCCAGCGCCCCTCGGCGCGGGCGCAACAGCGTGGCAAAGGAGTCACCCGGCGCATGTCCGTCTCCCTGTATCGCAAGTACCGCCCCGCCCGTTTCGAGGACGTCATCGGGCAGGCCCACGTGGCCCGCACCCTCGTGAACGCCATCAACCGGACCGCGTGAGCCACGCCTATCTCTTCGCGGGTCCGCGGGGTACGGGCAAGACGTCGACAGCCAAGATCTTGGCGATGGCTCTCAATTGCGAAGCCGGACACGGGAAAGCCACTGCCACACCGGACGGTACCTGCGCCCTTTGTGAAGCGATCCGCCGGGGCAGCGCCCTCGACGTGGTGGAGATGGACGCCGCCTCCAACCGCGGCATCGACGATATCCGGGACCTCCGGGACAAGGTCCATTTCGCTCCCGTGGAAGGGCGCATGAAGGTGTACATCGTGGACGAGGTCCACATGCTCACCCCGGAGGCTTTCAACGCGCTGCTCAAGACACTGGAGGAACCGCCGGTCCACGCCATCTTCGTGCTCGCGACGACGGAGCCGCACAAGGTGCCTGCCACGATCCTCTCGCGCTGCCAGCGCTTCGATTTCCGCCGGCCCTCGATCTCGGAAGTGGTCAGCGTGCTCGCGTCGGTCGCGGAACGGGAGGGGATGGACGTCTCCGGAGAACTCGCTCACCGTGATCGCCCGGGCCGCGGGGGAAGCTTCCGCGACGGCATCGGCATCCTGGATCAGCTGTCCACCTATTGCGACGGCCACATCGGCCTGCAGGAGACGCTGGACATCCTCGGCCTCGTGGAGCACGACTTGCTCTTCGAGATCGTGGACATCGTGCACGAGATGGACACCCAGGGCGCCCTGCTGTTTGTGGAGAGGCTCAACCAGTCGGGCACCGACTTCAACCAGTTCCTCAAGGACCTGCTGAGCCACCTGCGCGACCTCTATGTAGTCAAACACACGGCCGAGATGCCGGCGAGCATCGCCATGAGCGAGGAGCAGCTCGACACGCTCCGCAGCCAGGCCAACCGCGCTTCCACGCCGCGCGTGCTGGCCTTCATCGATCTCATCGGCGAGGCGCTCCGCACCATCCGGCAAGGCTCCGACCCTCGGCTGGAGCTGGAACTGGCCCTCATCAAGATGACCGCGCTCGGTCACGGCGGGGCCAGGCTCGAGGAGGCCCACGTTCCAGCCGCGGTCTTCGCACCTCCCGTGGAGACCAACGCGGCCGCGCCCCGGCCGGCCGCCGGTCGTCAGGCCCAAGCACCTGCGGCCCCGCGTGCGGAAACGCCTATGACGAGCCAAACGAAGCCTACGGCGGCAGCTTCGCCAGCCCCGACACCGCTGGCGACCTCACCCGAATACGCTGGGTTTGAGAAGGAAGAGTCTTGGGCGGAACACCTAGAACCGGCGCCCGCGCAGGAGGCCTCTCCGGAGCCAGATATCGCCGAGGAACTGGGCCCGGGAGCGCAACCGGGCGGGTCCACCGTCGTCACCGCTGACGTTGAGCACCTCCGCCGGGCCTGGCCCGTGATCCTGGGCGCGGTCAAGCGTCGCAAGCCGGGCCTTTTCGCCGTGCTCAGCGAGGGCCGGCCCGAAAGCCTCGAGGGCGACGAACTGGTGATCCGGTTTCCCGCCGGTTTCGGCTTTCAGGCCAACCAGGCCTCCCGCGACGACAGCCGGCAAGTGCTCTCGGAAGCACTCCACCAGATCACCGGGAAGCATCTGCGCGTCGTGACACGAGTGGCCTCCGAGCCTTCCTTAGGACCGGAGCCGCAAGAGGAAGGTGCTAGAATCCTGGGCAAGGATGAGCTCATTCAGGTGCTGAAACAGGAGTTCGACGCCCGGGTCATCGACGATGGACCCGCGCAAAAGTCGTAGAGGCTGCCAGGCGCCGTCAGGTTCTGTCGAGAGGTGAGGAGACGCTCGTGAGCCCGAACCCGAATTACCAGAAGATGATGAAGCAGGTCCAGAAGATGCAGGCCGACATGGCCAAGATGCAGGAAGACCTGTCCAGCCAGATCGTGACGGCTTCCGCGGGAGGCGGCATGGTGACCGTGGAAGTCACCGGCGGCATCGAACTGAAGAGCATCAAGATCGACCCCGCGGCCGTGGACCCCGAGGACGTGGAGATGCTCGAGGACATGATCATGGCCGCCACCAACGAAGCGCTGCGGTCGGCCACCGAGCTGGCCAATAAGCGACTGGGCAGCATCACCTCGGGTCTCAACATCCCCGGCCTGCCCTTCTAGGCCGGCGCGGACCTTCGGCTGTCGCACCGCCGCGCCGCAGCATGTACAGCCCCACCGTCCAGAAGCTCATAGACGAGCTGAGCAAGCTCCCCGGCGTCGGCCCCAAGACCGCTCAGCGCCTGGCGTACCATCTGCTCAAGCTCTCCCCGGAGGACGCCCTTCCCTTGGCCCATGCGCTCATCGAGGTCAAAGAGACCGTCCATTTCTGCTCCCGTTGCTTCAACCTCACGGAGCAAGAGCTGTGTGACGTGTGCCTCGACACCCGTCGGGACGAGAGCGTCATCTGCGTGGTGGAGGAGCCCGGGGACATCATCTCCATCGAGCGCACCCACGAGTATCGCGGTCTGTATCACGTGTTGGGCGGCGCTCTTTCCCCTCTGGACGGGATCGGGCCGCAGAAGCTCCGGCTGCAGGAGTTGTTCGCGCGAGTGCGCGCCGGAGGCGTGCGCGAGGTCATAGTCGCGGCCAATCCCAACATGGCGGGCGAGGCCACAGCGCTCTATGTTGCCGAGGAGCTTCGCCCCGAGACGGAAGCCGGCAGCCTCAAGGTCACCAGGCCGGCAGCGGGTCTCCCGATGGGCGGCGATCTCGAATACGCCGACGAGGTGACACTCGGCCGGGCCTTCGCCGGCCGGCGCGAGGTCTAGGAGGCTGCCAGCCGCACGGCGCGCCGATATCGCTCCTCGCCGGCTCGCAGGCTCGCTTCCGGCTTCACTTCTCCTCCCACTTTCGTTAGAATTCCGAGTCCGGCAACCCACTCCGGAGTAGTGATGACGGTGGCAGATAAAGAGCAGGCCAAGAGCAAGCGCACATCCCAACCGGTCGACGCGACGGGCCTCCCCTTCGCGGTGATCGGGGAGCCCGAGCGAAAGGCCGAGCGAACTAACATCGTGGTCATGAAGTTCGGCGGCACCTCGGTCGCCGACGCCACGCGCATCAAGCGGGTAGCCGGGCGCATCGTGGACGCGTACAAGGCGGGTCATCCTGTTGTCGCGGTCGTGTCGGCCCGCGGGGACACCACCGACGAGCTGATCCTGATGGCCAAGGAGATCACCGCCAATCCGCCCGCCCGGGAGATGGACATGCTTCTCTCCACCGGCGAGCGCATCTCGGCCGCCCTCCTCGCCATGGCCATCTCGGAACTCGGCTGCGACGCCATCTCGCTCACCGGCTCGCAGGCCGGCATCGTCACCGACACCGTTCACACCAAGGCCAAGATCCTCGATATCAAGCCGGGCCGCATCCGCCGGGCCCTCGACGAGGACAAGATCGTGCTCGTGGCGGGGTTCCAGGGAGTCTCGACGGCCAACGACGTCACTACGCTCGGCCGCGGCGGTTCCGACACCACGGCGGTCGCGCTCGCCGCGGCTTTGGGGGCGGAAGTCTGCGAGATTTACACGGATGTAGACGGCGTCTACACCACCGACCCCCGCGTCGTGGCGGACGCCCGCAAGATGGACAAGATCTCCAACGAGGAGCTGCTGGAGATGGCCGCAAGTGGCGCGAAGGTCATGATGCTGCGCAGCGTCGAGGTGGCCAGGCGCTACGGCGTGCCGCTCCACATCCGCTCGAGCTTCACGGACAGACAAGGTACCTGGGTAGTCGAGGAAGAGGATCGCATGGAACAAGCAATAGTCTCGGGTGTCGCTTTCGCTCAGGACGACGCCAAGGTCACCATCCACGACCTTCCGGACAAGGTCGGCATAGCGGCCCGGGTGTTCACGGCGCTGGCGAAGGCCCACATCAACCTGGACGTCATCATCCAGAACGTGTCCGCGGGCGGGACGACAGACATCTCCTTCACCGCTTCCGAGGACGACCTGCCCAAGATCGAGGAAGTCCTGAACGGCTTGAAGCCTGAGCTGGGTTTCACCTCCGTCGACACCGACAAGGACGTGGCCAAGGTCACCCTGGTGGGCGCGGGCATGAAGACCTACCCGGGAGTGGCCGCCAAGATGTTCGAGGTGCTGGCCGAGAACGGCATCAACATCGGGATGATCTCCACAAGCTCCATCAAGATATCCTGCGTGATCCAGCGCGAGCACATGGAAACCGCGGTCAAAGCCTTGCATGCTGCTTTCCAGCTTGACAAAGACATGATCAAGCGCGAGGAAGTGTTCTCCTAGATACCCGGGCGTGGGGTGGCGCCATCGTCTCCAGCAGCGCGGAAAAGCCTCCGCGAGTCTTCCGACGATGGCGCCACCCCACGCACTGGCCTCCTGGCTGGGTCTCGATTTTGGCCTTCGCCCGACGCGTTGCGCGACGGCCGGCGGCGGAGGGTAGACCGTACGGGCGGAGAAGGCGGAGCGCGCAGGTGAGGTCCACGAACGAGAAGCGGCTGCCGTTGGGCTTCGACGGTTTCGTCGTTGGTGCGCCGCTTACCGCTGCGCGCACGGCATTGGCGAAAGACGTGTGAGCAAGGACGGTCCCACTTCTCAGGCAGGCATGCGCTGGATAGTATAGCTAGAGGTCGGTGCCGGCACCCGGGAGGACCCATTGAAAGCGATCGAGGTCGAAGGACTCCACAAGCAGTTCGACCCGCCCAAAGGCCCGGTCGCGGTGGACGGCGTCTCTTTCTTCATCGAGGAAGGCGAGATCTTTAGCCTTTTGGGGCCGAACGGCGCCGGCAAGACTACTACCATCTCCATGCTCTCCTGCCTTCTCAAGCCCAGCGGCGGGGATGCGCGGGTCGCCGGCTTCTCTATCACGCGCGACCCGGAAAAGGTAAAGGCGCAGATCGGCGTTGTGCCGCAGGAGATCGCCCTGTATGACGATCTTTCGGGCCGGGAGAATCTGGTCTTCTGGGGTCGGATGTACGGCTATGCGGGGACCGGCCTTGGAGAAGCGAGTGGACGAGGTGCTGGAACTGATCGGACTCACCGACCGCCAGAACGACCGGGTAGAAAAGTACTCCGGCGGGATGAAGCGACGCGTCAACATCGGGGCGGCGCTCCTCCACAAGCCTCGCTTTCTCTATCTCGACGAACCGACCGTCGGCATCGACCCGCAGAGCCGGCGCTCTATCCTCGACGGCATCAAGGATCTCAATGCCGCCGGCATGACCGTCCTGTATACCACTCACTATATGGAAGAGGCCCAGGAGCTCTCAAACCGCATCGCCATCATGGATCACGGGAAGATAGTCGGCTTGGGTACCCGTGAGGAGCTGGTGAAGATCGTCGGAGAGCACACCCGCATCGACCTCAAAGTGGACAAGTCGGCCAGGGAGCTGGCAGAGCAGTGGCGCGGACTTCCGGATGTGGCCGACGTCTCGGAACCCGACGACGGCGGTATCCGGCTGATGGTGCTAGACGCCAGCAGTGTCATGCCCCGACTCTTCGAGACCGCCCGCGCAATCGGGACGCACATCACCGAGATCAATCTGGCCGAGCCCAACCTCGAGTTGGTCTTCCTACATCTCACCGGCCGGGCCTTGAGAGATTAGTACGTAGGCGACGGGACATGAGAGCCCTAGCCATAGCGTGGAAGGACTTCCGCCACACCTACCGCAACATCGCGGCGCTGGCAATGATGATCATTGCCCCTCTGGTGCTGTCCACGGCTTTGGGCGCCGCCTTCGGCGGCGCCAGCGGCTTTGCCATCCAGTCCGTCAAAGCGGTCCTCGTCAACCAGGACACCGGCTCCTCCGGTACCCAGAATGTGGGGGCGATCATCGAGGGCACCCTCAGCAGCCCGGGGTTGAAGAACATCGTGAAGCTCCAAAACGGCACCACCCCGGCAGCGGCCCGCGCGGACGTGGATCAGGCCAAGGCGGGCGTCGCCGTGTTGATCCCGGCGGGTCTCAGCCAGACCCTATTCTCCGCCCCTGGCGCCGGCGGCCCGGGCGCCGGCGCCACGGCGGCGGTGACCATCTACCAAGACCCATCTCTATCGGTTGGCCCGGAAATCGTCGCCGATGTGGTCGGCTCGGTGGTGCAGGACCTCAACGGTGCCCGCGCCGCCGCGACGACTGCAGTCCAGTTGGCCGTGACGGCCGGTGTCACCAACGCGTCCACGTTGACAGACGTAGCGACGAAGGCTGCTCAGGCCTACACTGCGTCCGCACAAAACGCGCGACCGATCGCCGTGACCGACCGTACCCCATCGGCAGCTCATGGAAAGACCTCGAACGGACCGAACATAGCCAGCCAAGTACTCATCGGCATGATGATCTTCTTCATGTTCTTCGGCGCCTCCCAACCGGCGCGCAGCATCCTCGACGAGCATCGCCGGGGCACCCTCGCCCGTCTGTTCACCACTCCCACTTCTCGCGGCATCATCCTGGGCGGCAAGTACATCTCGGTCTTTCTGGTCGTCCTCGTGCAGTCGGTCGTGCTGCTGCTGGCCGGCAGGTTCTTCTTCGGCGCCCACTGGGGAGCCATGGGCCCGGTGATCGCGCTCACCATCTGCGGAGCCCTGGTGGCCGCTTCGCTCGCCCTTCTTATGATCTCCATCGCCCGGACTCCCGCGCAGGCAGGGGCATTCAGCGCCGCGGTGTTCGTGTTCCTGGGTCTGCTGGGAGGCAACTTTGCGGGTAGCACCAACGTCGGCGGAGCTCTCGCCACCGCCCGGCGCGTAACGCCCAACGGGTGGCTCCTCGAAGGGTGGAACAGCACCCTCTACGGAGGGGCCTGGCATGGCGTGCTCTTGCCGGTGGGAGCGGTCCTCGCGTTCACGATCGTGTTCTTCGCCATCGCCACGCTGCTCTTCCGGAGGCGGTACGCATGAGACGCCTCTGGTACATCACCGCTAAGGACCTGCTCCAGACGCGGCGGGACCGGTTGGCGGCGCTGTTCACCATCGTCCTCCCCGTCGTTTTCACGGTATTCCTGGGCCTGCTCTTTGGTGCAGGGGGTGCGCAGAGCCTTCCGCTCGCGGTCGCCGATTCGGATCAGGGTGCCGCTGCCCAGGAGTTAGTTGCTCTGCTGCACGCGTCGCCGGTGCTCGACGCGCAGACCTACCAACCCGCCGGTGTCGACAAAGCAGTGCAGGACCAGAAAGTGGCGGCGGGTCTGCTCATCCCTGCCGGCTTCAGCTCCGCGATCCAGGCGGGGAATCCGGTCACCGTGACGATCGTCCGGGTCCAGACTTCGAACGGAGCCCAGTCAGCCGTCCAAGCGATACAGACGGCGGTGGGGTCCTTGTCCGCTGAGATCATGGCCGCGAAGACCGCTGCAGAGCAGGTCTCGGCTCAGACGGGCAAGCCGCTCGACGCCGCCCTCATCGCTTCCGCCCAGCAGTTGGCCAAAGCCTCGCTGGCTGCCCCGGTGGTGACGGTCGCTGTGGTGGATTCCGGCACCGCGGCGGGCCAGCATCCGGGAGGTTTCAAGCAGTCGTCGCCGGGTGAGCTCGTCAACTGGATCCTGTTCAGTCTCCTCACCATCGCGGTCGGCGTGGTCACCGAGCGCCGCGTAGGGGCGATGCGCCGCCTGGCCAGTGTGGGAGTCTCCAAATCCACGATCCTGGGCGGTAAGACGCTTGCCATGGTGATCATGACCTTGATCCAACAGGTCCTGCTGATCCTGCTTGGCCAATTCGCCTTCAAGGTCGACTACTTCCGAAGCCCGGCGGCGCTGATCCTGGTGATGGTCTCCCTCTCCTGCCTGGCGGCTTCACTGGGCCTTCTGATCGCGTCGGTATTCCGTTCGGAGCAGGCAGTGGTAGCCACAACGGTGATATCAGCAATGCTGCTGGCGGCACTGGGTGGCGCCTGGTTCCCGCTCGATGTGGCGAGTTCGGGCTTCTCGCGCTTCGCTCATGTCCTACCGACCTCCTGGGTGATCGACTCCTTCCACGGCATCGTGCTCAAGGGCTGGGGCGTGGGACAAGTCTTGGGACCTATCGGCATAGTCTGGGCATGGGTCGTCGTGCTGTTCGCGCTGGCTGTCTGGCGCTTCAGGCCCGAATAGGAAGGAACGCTCTGGGATGCGCGAACTCCACGAACTCACTTCCGCCATCGAGTCTCTCGGCTACGCGGCGGCTACGACCGAGTTGGAGCGTGGAGATCTGTTGGTCGTCTACACCGACGGCGTGGCCGACTCGCGGCGAGGCAGCCGCAGGTTCGACACTCGGGGTATCGAGGAGGTACTCACCGCCCACCCCGCCAGCGAGCCCGCCGATCTTGCCGCTCAGATTTGCAGTGCCGCCGCCTTCCACGACGATATGCTGCCGTCCGACGATCGCTTGGTGCTCGCCATCCGCGTGGACTGATGCCCGACCGATCCGGCCTGCCGGGCCAGGTCTTCCGCCGTCCGACGGCGCCCGGTCTCCCTCCCCGCGGTTCAAGTACTCCGCCGTTCGCGGGTCAAGTACAATGGAGCCATCACTGAGGGTATTCGCCGAGGAGCCGCTAAGAACGCCGATGGAGACCGATCCAGGGCGCGCGGTGTGGGAAAGGCAGGCGGGCAAGACGTGGATGGCTTGAAACCTAGACCTGGTGGCCCGGACCACGAGGACGAGGAAGGCCGCCTGGAGCCCATCACACCAGACACCGAGCCGGGCATGAACGTCATCTCGGCCGACTTCGACATCGTCATGGTGAACAGGGCCAACGAGAGGCTCTACGCGAAGCCGATGGTCGAGCTTCTGGGCAAGAAGTGCTACCGCGAGTTCGAGAAGCGGGATGCCCCATGCGCCCACTGCCCCGGTATCCCCGCCCAGGCCACCGGCCAAGCGCACGAGGCGGAGACTATTGGCATCCGAGACGACGGCAGCAGATTCGCGGCGCGTGTGCGTGCTCACCCCGTACAGGGTCCCGGTGACCAACCCGCCGGCTTCATCGAGGTGGTTGAGGACATCACCGAGCGCAAGCGCGCTGAGCGAATCGCTCAGGTCGATGCCAGCCTGCGTTCGTCGCTGGCAGCTGCCACCAATACCTGGAACGCTCTGCAGAGAACGCTTGACGCTACGCTGATGCTCGAGGGTGTCGACTCAGGATGCGTCTTCCTCGTGGAACCGCTCACGAGTCGACCCACCCTGGTGGCACAGCGGGGCCTCTCTCCCGAGTTCCTCCACGTTTTGGACGACGCCCAGGTCCTTCTGGAGGCATCCGTGCCGTCTGCCGATCTCGTCGCACGGTATGCCGAGGTCCCGGGCGTGCCAAAGGCCGCGGTCTGCGTTCCGATCCTCCACCGGGAGCGCCCGGTAGGGGTGCTCGTGCTGGGCTCGTCCGAATACCCAGACGTCCCCGCCAGCATGGTGGCCGCACTCAGCCATCTCGCCACGTTGGTGGGAAACGCCCTGGCGCGGATCCGCGCCGAACAAACACGGGGCGACGCCGTCGCCGACCTGGAGGCTTTCGTCGCCGCGGCTCCGCTCGCCGTCTGGTCGCTCGACACCGATGGCAGGGTGAGAATGTGGAACCGTGCTGCGGAACGACTCTTTGGCTGGAGGGCCTCAGAGGTGCTTAACCGGCGGCCGCCGTTCATCCCGCCCGACCTGGAGAAGGAGTACGCCCGGCTCGACAGGCCAGAGAAGTCGCCGGCTCGTCTGAACGGACTTCCGTTGCAGGCGCGGACCAAGACGGGCGAGCTGGTCGCCATCCGCGCTTTCGGTGCGCCATTCCGCGATCTGGTTGGAGACGCATCGCGAGTCATCATCATGGCCATCGAGACAACGGAGCCGGCGGGCGTCACTGAGTCGAGAGATGGCCAAGTGCGGTCGGCGCCGCTCGGCGACCCAAACACGGAGCCGGCCAGAGGTTTCTCCGGGCTTTTGACGGAACTCGCGAAGAGGGTCAGTCAAGGCAGCCGGGGCGATGAGGGAGTCTTGGCCCTCGCCGACTCGATCGTGACGGAACGCGGTGGTCAGCTGGCCGTCGGTTTCGCCGGCCAGGACAGTGTGGTTTTGAAGATCATCCTGCCCCGGCAGACCGCCGGAGCCGACGGGCCCAGCACGTCCACCGCGCCCGCTCGAGCCAGAGCCCGCTCGCGAGTCCTGATCATCGACCACGATTCCAGAAGCTGCGCCGAACTTAGTCTCATCTTGAGCGGTCTTGACCACTCGACCGTCGTCTCTGGGTCCGGCGAAGAAGCCGTCTCGCAATTCCGCCGGGCTTCCGAGGCCGGTCAGCCTTTCGACCTCGTGATCGTGGAACTCGTCACACCGGAGGGGCCGAGCGCCCTCGAGACAACCGCCCGGCTCAAGGGGATTGACCCGACAGTGAAGGTGATCGTGTCGAGCGACTCTCCCGTCTTGGGCTACGAACACCACGGGTTTGCAGCCACGTTTAGGAAGCCGTATGTAGCGGCCACCGTGGGCGAAGAACTCGGGAAGCTTCGGGACTCCCCTGCCGGCAGAGCCTTGGCGCCTTAAGCTCGTCTCAAAATGACGCTTTGGCTGGCGAGTTCGCGCTGATCGGCGCGATGCCGCGTCTTCAGTAGCCCCCGTAGCGGTGCTACGGAGTCTCTCTGGCCCTTGTCTCGCACTCGCCGATCGGGCCCTGACAGCAAAGCGTCATTCTGAAACGAGCTGTTAGGCCGCCCTAGGCAGGGCAGCCTCCGCGGGCGGCTTCTGCACCAACCCACACTCGCTCCCCTCGAAATGAACGAGGCCGGCTTGACCGCGATGTCCGTGCCCGGGACAGCGGCGGCAAGGGGGCCGCCGAGGGGTCCATCCAGCTCTGCTCGTCGGCGTCGTTCTGGAAGAGCATGCCCACCTTCTTGTTGGTGGCGACGCCGCTCGCATCGAAGGCGTCGGTGAAGGAGGCGATGGTCTCTTCCGAGCCCAGCATGTTGCCATAGGCCCACTTGAACGTCTGGAGCTTGCCGTTGCGGATGAAGCAGGCCTGCCAGGGGGCGAAGCTCAGCAGGGTCGGGCAGGCGTTGGCCTTACCCTGGTTGGCCACCGGGTTGGCGGTGTCCGGGGTGCCGGAGGCCAGGAGCATATCGACGTTGCTGTTTTCCACCAGGTTGCCGGCCACCTGGGCGGCGCGGTTCGAGTAACGCGGCCGGGATGTTAGAATCTCGGCCACGATAGGTCGGGAACCCGGGGGCGCTTCGGCGGGCTTCGCAGTCTGGCCGGCAACCCAGGAGTACCCCGAGGCAAGGAGGAACGGTGAGCAAAGAATACCGTGTCGCAGTGGCAGGAGCGACGGGAGCGGTGGGCGTGGCCATGCGGAACATCCTGGCCGAGCGCAAGTTCCCCGTCAAAGAGCTGGTGGCCCTCGCTTCGTCTCGCTCGGCGGGCAAGCAGCTGGAGTTCTGTGGAGAGCCCGTCACCTGCCGGGAGCTCACTGCCGACAGCTTCAAGGGCATAGACCTAGCCCTATTCTCTGCCGGAGGCGGCACGTCCACTCAGTTCGCGCCGTTCGCCCGGGATGCCGGATGTGTGGTCATCGACAACTCGTCGGCGTGGCGGATGGACCCGGCCGTGCCGCTTGTCGTGCCTGAAGTCAACCCGCACGACCTCGAGTGGCATAAAGGCATCATAGCGAACCCGAATTGCTCGACCATCCAGATGGTCGTGGTTCTCAAGCCCCTGCACGATGCGGCGCAGATCACGCGCGTCGTCGTGTCCACGTATCAGGCCGTTTCGGGCACCGGGCACAAGGCCGTCGTCGAGCTGTTGGAGCAGACGAGCGCCGTGCTCGGCGGCCGGCCCGTGGAAGTGAAGGTCTATCCGCATCAGATCGCCTTCAACTGCTTGCCTCAGATCGATGTCTTCCTGGAGGACGGGTACACCAAGGAAGAGCGCAAGATGGTGGACGAGACCAAGAAGATCATGGGCGACGACAGCATTCAGGTTTCGGCGACATGTGTCCGTGTCCCGGTGCAGAACGGCCATTCCGAGGCGGTGAATGTGCAGTTCGTCCGCCCGCTGAGCGCGGAACGGGCCCGCGAGCTGCTGGCGAAGGCGCCCGGCGTGCAGGTGGTGGACGATCCCGGCAGCCGGTCTTATCCCATGGCCATCGCGGCCTCCGGTCAAGACGACACCTACGTGGGCCGCATCCGGCTCGATCCGACCGCCGAGAACACCCTGAACATGTGGGTGGTGTCGGACAACTTGCGCAAGGGAGCGGCTCTCAACGCCGTGCAGATCGCAGAACTACTGGCGGAACGCGACCTGGTCCGGGTGCCCAAGTAGGAGCGGGCCACGGCGTCTCGCCATACCGGCGCCCCCGGATGTCGGAACCGCACATCCGGAGCCATGGCGTCCAGAGTAATGGGCCCCTGGGTTTCGCCGGGGGTCCAGACGCTGAGCGGCGCGCGTCGAGGCCCCGGGGTGTCGGGCTGCCGCGATGACATGCCGGTCGGCCGGGACATCGCCACGCTCGGATGCTGGTGCTGGATGACGCTGGACAGATGAAAGGCACGAGAAGGTCCGACAGTGGCCGCGGTCTTCAGCCCCGCTGGTTCTGGGTCGGGGGAGCCGTGATCACCTTGCTGCTGGCCATCTTTCTCGCCTACTCGTTCGTGGAGCCGCACTGGTTGAAGATCAAGGAAGTCACCTTCAGCAGTCCTGATGTGCCCAAGGCGTTCGACGGCGTCAGAGTGGCGTTCATCGCCGACATACATCGGGGGCCCTTCTTCTCCCAGGCCCGGGTGCGCCGCCTCGTCGACAAGGTCAATGCTCTCAAGCCGGACATGATCCTCCTGGGGGGCGACTACGTGCTCGGGGACCCGGTCAAGTACTCGGATTCATGTTTCCAGGAGCTTGCAAGACTTAAAGCGCCGCTAGGCTGTTTCGCCGTGCTCGGCAACCACGACTACGGCAAGAGCGTCGGCCCCAGCACTCGCGCCATCAAGAACGCCGGGATAACGCTTCTCGACAACCGCGGAGTTTGGATAGACAAGGGCGATGCACACATCAGGCTAGGCGGTGTGGGTGACTACGAGGTGGACACGCCCGATGTGGGGCCCGTCCTGTACGGCACCAAACCGAGCGACTTCGTGCTTCTCGTCTCGCACAACCCGGCCTTCGTGCACGACCTGCAGCCCGGGCAGGTGGATCTCATGCTATCCGGGCACACCCACGGCGGGCAGATAACGTTCTTCGGCCTGTGGGCCCCGGTCCTGCCTCGTCACGTCGGTCAGGGATTGCGCAGCGGAGTAGTCAAGACCGACGCGACCACGGTGATCGTCTCGAATGGCGTGGGGACGATCTTCCCCCCGATGAGGTTCTTCGCCCGTCCGGACATCGTCGTGGTCACGCTCCGCAGCGGCTCCCCGGCCACACCGTAGGGGGCGCCGCAGCTCCACCGTAGCGGCGGACCGGAGAGAACCGAAGGCCAGCCTAGTCGCTCAGCGCGTCGCGGACCTTCTGGAGCAGCAGCGCGAGAGTGAAGGGTTTCTCCAGGAACCCCCACTCCAGGCTCCCTTGGTCCTCGTCGCCGCCGGCCTGCGCTGAATAACCCGACATCAGCACCACCTTGATGTCAGGACACCGGGCCGCGATCCGGCGTGCCAGTTCCCTGCCGTCCATGCCTGGCATCGAGACGTCCGTCAAGAGAAGGCGGACCCTCTTTGGATCCTGAGCCAGCAGCTTGAGGGCCTCCTGTCCGTCGCCGGCCTCCAATACTTGATAACCGCCTTGGCGGAGGCTTCGAGCGGTCAGGCGGCGCACATTCTCCTGATCGTCCACAAGCAGGATGGCCGGTCCGTACAGCGGCATGGCCAGTGGCGAGGTGTCAATCGCCGTCGCAGAAGCGGCTGACGGCAAGCACGCAGGCAGGCTGATGCGGAATACCGAGCCGCGATCCGACTCAGAATCAACGGTGATGAGCCCACCGCTCTGGCTTACGATCCCGTATACAGTAGAGAGGCCGAGGTCTGATCCGGGACTGGTCCAATTGGGGGAGAAGGGCTCGAAGAGGTGCACACCCACTTCTTCTCCCACCACCGAGCCGGTTTGGGTGACTACCAACAGCACGCGAGGCTCCTCTTCCTCCAAGGCATTCGCGGTGGCGATGATGAGCCGGCCGCCATCGAGCATGTTCTCGCGGGCATTCAGAGCCAGGTTGGCGAGGACCTCCTGCATGCGCCCCGGGTCGACCTCCACCGGCTGCAACTCAGGGTCCAGCGTGAACTCCAACTCGATCTCGTTGCCCAGCAGCTCGTGAAGAGTCTCGGCCATAGCCGCGACCACGTCGTTGAGGTCCAGCACCCGCGGGTGCAGCACGTGGCTGCGCGACAGGGCTAACAGTTGCCGGGTGATGACTGCCGCCTTACGCGCGGCCCGGCTCACCTCGAGAAGGTCTTCGTGCCGAGGATCGTCGGGCGTCACGGACTGCAACAGGAGGTCGGCGTATCCGGAGATGGTGGTCAAGAGGTTGTTGAAATCATGGGCGATACTCCCAGCCAATCGCCCCACCGCCTCCATCTTATGGGTCTCCCTGCGCTCAGCCTCCGACTTCTCGGGCTCGCCTATTTCGCGAACGGCAGCCAGGACGGCATCCTGGCCTTGAAAAGGTACCCGGGAGAGTCGCGTCTCCACGTCGAAGACGGAGCCATCGTGGGGCCGCTTGGCTTTCCATTCGAGCTGGGAAGATTCACCCGCCAGGGCCTTGGCCCAAAGATCACGCAACTCGTCCGCGGGGTTGTCCACGGCGGACAGGTCCGCAATGATGTCGAGCCTCAGAGCTTCCCCCCGCTCGACCTTAAAGAGCCGCAGCATGGCCTCGTTCACTTCGAGGATCTTGCCGGCTCCGTCATGGATCATGACAGCCGTGTAGACACCGTCGAGAAGTGCCCGAAAGGCTTCCTCCAGCCGGTCGGGCCGCGCGCACGGTTCGTCGATCTCGTCCCGTTGCTGCATTCCACCGTCCTTCCCCAAGGCGGATGGTGAGTCCTCGAAGGAGGCCGGCGGCGCCGACCGTGGGCTATTATACTTCCTGCTCACGCGCCTCCGCACCCAGCTGCGACCTTAGTTGTATGGTGCCTAGGCGGGGTCACCGCTACGCTGTCTGCGACTCCTGTGATCCAGCCCGCGGTACCAGCGGGGCCCGTTCTTGCGGAAGGCGCGGTGACACTGTTGAACATGCTCCTATGTAGGCACGCTCGCATGAAATCCGAACTCTTCGATATGCTCTCCCCGGAGCGCTACCCCCAGTTGGCGGCGGAGACTGTGCTGCCCGGCCGGGCGGGAAAGACTGCTCCCCTCCCCAAGGGGATGCACCTTCAACTCGCCGACGCGCTGGCAGCCCAGGGCATCCGACAGCTGTGGACCCATCAGGCAGAGTGCTGGGACGCGTCCCAGCGCGGCGAGCATTTCATGGTCACCACCGGCACCGCCTCCGGCAAGAGCTTGTGCTTCAATCTTCCGGTCATCGACGGCCTCCTGCGAGATCCCCGGGCGCGGGCTGTCTACCTGTATCCCACCAAGGCTCTCGCCCAAGACCAACTCCGGCGCCTTCGCCCTTTGGCTGGACGGCAGATCGAGGTCGCCACCTACGACGGGGACACTCCGGCAGCCGCCCGATACACCGCCCGGCAGAAAGCACGCCTGCTGCTCACCAACCCAGACATGATCCACCTGGCCATGCTGCCCCGCCACGAGCGATGGGACGATTTCTTGTTCAACCTGAAGTACGTGATCATCGACGAAGCCCACACCTACCGCGGTGTCTTCGGCAGCAACGTCGCCAACGTCCTGCGCAGGCTCCGCCGGGTCGCGTCGTTCTACGGCTCGGATCCGCAGTTCATACTGGCTTCAGCCACCATCCGCAATGCGCATCAGCACGCGGACAATCTCACCGGCCTCGAGGTCACCCACGTAAGCGGCGACGGCGCGCCCACCGGGGCACGGAAGATCCTCTTCTGGGAGCCACCGGTGGTCGAGAACACGCTCAACCTTCGGCGCAGCTCCAACATGGAAGCATCCGAGCTGCTCGTGGAGCTCATGCGGAACGGGGTCCGCTCTATCTGCTTCACCAAGTCGCGCAGGAGCGCGGAGTTCATCTATCAACAGACAGCCGAGCGACTCAAGGAGGTAGACTCGCGGCTGGGGCAGCGCCTCTCTCCGTACCGAGCCGGCTACACGCCCGAGCAGCGCCGGGCCATCGAGACCATGCTCTTCAGCGGCGAGCTACTGGCCGTGGTGAGCACCAGCGCGCTGGAACTGGGCATCGACATCGGGGCCTTGGATGCGTCGATCACCGTCGGCTACCCGGGCACCATGGCCAGCTTGTGGCAGCAGTGGGGCCGTGCCGGCAGGGGGAAAGGTCAAAGTCTGGGCGTTTTTGTCGCGGGGAACGACGCGCTCGAGCAGTTCTTCGTAAACCACCCGCACGAGCTGCTCGAGCGCGAGGTGGAGGCGGCGACCATAGATTTCACCAACCCCTTCATACATGGGCGCCATCTGGCCGCGGCGGCCTACGAGGGGCCCATAACCACCGACGACCGGCAATTCTTCGGGCCGTTGCTCGGGAAGAACCTCGACCGCGCAGTCGCCGACGGTCTCCTCCGGGAGACGCGGCGCGCCTGGTTCTTCACAGACAAAGGCTTTCCCGCGTCTCGCATCGGCCTGCGGTCCACCTTGGGTGAGCAGTACACCATCGTGGAAGAAGACACCGGCAACATTGTGGGCACGGAAGGAGGGGAGACGGCGTTCTCAGCCCTTCACCCCGGAGCCGTCTACCTGCACATGGGCGACACCTATCTGGTGAACAGCCTGGACCTGCGAAAGCGGGTGGCCCTCGTACGGCAATTCTGGGACACCTACTACACTCAGCCGCGCCGAGAGACCGACACCAGGATCCTCAGTGAGAGCCTGAACATCAGGGTCGGCCCGCTGTCGCTGCACCTAGGACAGATCTCGGTCACCAGCCGGGTGATCGCATTCCAGAAGAAGCGCGTGGGCAGCGATGAGGTGCTGGGCATGGAGGAGCTCGAACTACCCACCCAGGAGTTCGTCACTGAGGGCCTCTGGTTCACGATCCCGCCTGAGCTGCTCCCTGTGGAGCAGGAGCTTTCGCGCCTCCCCGGGGCCATCCATGCCATTGAGCACGCGCTCATCGCTTTGCTGCCCCTATTCGCCATGTGCGACCGCTGGGACATCGGCGGCCTGTCCACTCCCGTGCACAGCCAGACCGAGGAGCCGACGATCTTCGTCTACGACGGGGTAGCAGGTGGGGTGGGAATATCTCGACAGGGTTTCGAACGATTCCCCGAGTGGATCCGGGATGCCCATGCCCTCGTAAGGGACTGCCCTTGCGAGGCAGGCTGCCCTTCATGCATCCAATCACCCAAATGCGGTAACTTGAACGAGCCGCTCGACAAGGAACTCGCGCTCCGGCTCATGCTGTCGATGCTATCCTAGGCCCATGGAACGCAGCATTGAGCCCGGGTTCGGCAGCACCGGGACCAAAGAGCAGCCGCTGTACATCTCCGTTATCGGCGGTGGCATGTGCAGCGCCGAAGAGTACGCCGTGGCGGAGGAGACCGGCCGCCTCATCGGCGAGTCGGGCGCTGTGCTGGTCTGCGGCGGCATGAGCGGCGTCATGGAAGCCGCCGCGCGCGGGGCCAAAGAAGCCGGAGGGACGACCCTCGGCATCCTACCGGGTCACGATCGTTCTCTCGGTAATCCCTACCTCGATCTTGTGGTCACCACCGGCGTAGGCCATGCCCGGAATCTGGCGGTCGTCAGCACGGGCGACGCGGCCATAGCGATCGGAGGGGCGTACGGCACTTTGTCTGAGATAGGCCTAGCCGCCAAGGTGGGCCGGCCGGTCGTCATATTGAAGGGTTGGCGGGTCCAGAACGAAGAAGGCACGGACGGCATCTGGTATGCCTCCGATCCAAGAGAAGCCTTCAGTCTGATCCGCGAAGCACTGCACCCGGGGCCGACGCTGTGAACAGAGCGACACCCCCCCGGGATGAAGATACCCAGCGGCTCATCAAGCGTTTCCGGGGGCGGCGGGCGCGAAAGAGGCGCTCGCTATTGTGCTCACCATCATGGCGATCATCGTAGTCGTCGGAGGAGGCGCCACCGCGCTTGCTCTTAGTTGTCGAATCACTCCACGGACCTGGCTGGAAGCACCACCGCGCCCGGCGGAGGCACCACGGCAGCCCAGGGCACGCCGGCGTCGCTCGCCCAGACCGCCGCCACCGGCGCCTCGACTTCTCAGACCGGCACCACCGCCGGGGCCCGGCGCGACCTCCACCGGTGCAGCCGAGGCGACGACCACCCCCACCGCCACCTCCACCTCCACCTCCACGTCCACCGCGGTAAAGCAAACGACCACCTCCCAGTCAACCACGAGCACCACCCACGCGAGCACAACGACCACTGGGGCGGCGCGACGGCCGCCTCAACCAAGGTGGTCGTCATAGACCCCGGGCACCAAGCCAAAGCCGACAACTCGCTGGAGCCCGTGGGACCGGGGTCGAAGACGATGAAGGCCAAGGTGTCATCGGGGACCACGGGGGTAGTCACCGGGGCACCCGAGAGCAGCTGAACCTCGCGGTGGCCCTCAAGCTCAGCGCTGCGCTTCAGGCTCACGGGATCAAGGTGGTCATGACCCGCACCACCCAGAACGTCAACCTCTCCAACATCCAGCGCGCCCAGATCGCCAACAACGCCCACGCCGACCTGTTCGTCCGCATCCACGCCGACGGTTCGACGAACCCGTCCACCCACGGCATCCACGTCCTCTACCCGGCCAGCATCAAAGGCTGGACCGACGACATAGCCGTGCCATCCAAGAAGGCGGCGCAACTCGCGCAGCAAGACCTGATCGCGGCCACCGGCGCCCAGGATCGGGGCATCGACGCGCGGAGCGACATGACGGGCTTCAACTGGTCGAACGTACCGGTCATCCTCCCGGAGATCGGCTTCATGACCAATCCCGCGGAGGACAGGCTGCTCGAGACCGCGGCATATCAAGACAAGATCGTCCAGGGCCTCACGAAGGCCATACTGGCTTTCTGGGCGTGAAGTGACGTTCGCGGGCCCTTCAGGCTTCGGCGACCGGCGCCCGATGGACTGTGGCCGCCACCCAACGGGCCGCGACCGGCACCGAGGACGTCGACCGGCATTCTAGGAGAGTGATCCGTTGAGCAGGTTGACCGTGGTGGGAGCGGGATATGTCGGGCTGGTCACGGCCGCCTGCATGGCCGAGCTGGGCCACGAGGTGGTGGCGATGGACGTGGACGAAGAGAAGATCCGCACTCTGCGCGAGGGCGGGGTCCCCATCTACGAGCCGGGCCTGGCCGAGCTGATCGCCAAGAACCGAGACCGCATCGAGTTCACCACCGACGCGGCCTCCGCCTACCAGTCCGGCGAGTTCATCTTCATCTGCGTGGACACGCCGCCTACCCACTCGGGCGACGCCGACCTCTCTCGCATCTGGCAGGCCGTCGACAACCTCCCGCCGGACGAGGGGGAGCATGTGCTGGTCGTCAAGTCGACGGTGCCGGTGGGCACCGGAGCCGCGGTCCAGGCCGAGCTGGCCGAGCGCGGCTACGCGCACATCGGGTACGCCTCCAACCCGGAGTTCCTACGGGAAGGGACGGCCATGCACGATTTCATGCACGCCGACCGCGTCGTCGTGGGCGCGGACGACCCGGCCGTCGCGGAACGGGTGGCGGGGCTCTACCAGGGGTGGAGTGCCCGGTGGTCACCACCGACGTGGCCTCGGCCGAGATGATCAAGTACGCCTGCAACGCCTTCCTCGCCACCAAGATCAGCTTCATCAACGAGATAGCCAACGTGTGCGAGGCCACGGGCGCCGACGTCACCGTGGTCGCCCACGGGATGGGCATGGACCATCGCATCGGCCCGCACTTCCTGCAGGCCGGCATCGGCTACGGCGGCAGTTGCTTCCCCAAGGACGTCTCCGCGCTCAAGCAGATCGCCGGCAACTCGGGCTACCACTTCCAGCTGCTGAACGCGGTCATCGAGGTCAACGAGCTCCAGAAGCGCCGGGTGATCGGCAAGCTGAAGCGCTACCTGGGCGACGAGCTGCGGGGCAAGCGCATCGCGCTGCTGGGCCTGGCTTTCAAGCCCAACACCGACGACATCCGCCAGGCTTCGTCGATCGTCCTGGCCGGGCGGCTGGTGGCCGAGGGCGCCAGGTGGTCGGCTACGACCCGCTGGCTGTCCCCAGATGCAGAAGCTGCTGCCCAAGGTCGAGTACGCATTCCGCCATGGAGGCCTGCGGGGTGCCGACGCCTGCGTGCTCGTGACCGAGTGGCAAGAGTTTCTCGCACTCGATTGGGCAAAGCCAAGGAGATCATGCGCCGGCCCATCATCATGGACGGCCGCAATGCTTTGGATGCGGCGCCCTCGTACGTCTTGGCTTCGGATACGAGGGGATCGGTACCCGGACCCCGCCTCCTTAGCGGGGCACAGTCCAATCCTGAGGGGTCCTCCGTTTTTGTGCTGAACTTGCGTCGTTCCAAAGTCTAAATTTGGTTTGCGCGGAGAGGCCCGCGTCTCCGCGGCCTGAGGTGTCCCGGATCCGCCTGTGGCTCATGGCGGGCATCCTGTGCGCACTGATGGTGCTCGCCCTCGGTCCTCTGTGGGAGATCTGGCAGGTGAATGTGGCCGGCGTCTTGATCAACCGGGCCGTGGCCGGACCCGCCGACGTAGCCCGCAAGCGCGCAAGGCAGCGCTAGACCACGCGATGACCATGATGGAGCGGCGGCGGCGCGGGCTCCCAACGACGCCGTCTCCCAGATCCCCATATGGCGGACATACGGGGCGGCCGCCAGCCACGATCCCTCCGAGCATGCCTACGGCCTGCTTCTCCTTGCCGTCGATTCGGGCCATGTGGACAGAGTCGGCGAGCTCTGGCTGGGCGAGGTAGCCACAGCGGTCAGCAAATGGGATGAAGCCCAGGCCGTGTACGGACGATCGATGCCAGCAATCTGCTCATCGACCGCGCGGAAGCCGCCCTCAACGCCGGCAGCAAGCGACTTGCCACCAATTGGTACAACCTGGCCTACACAAGCGTGGACGCCGCCATCCAACGCGACCAGGACGGCCCTCGACCTCGACCCCGGGGCTCCCCTTCGTCCGACCTGGCGAACGTCATAAGCCAGGTGGCCGAGCGCGTCACTTCCCTCTATCGCATCGGAAGAGGCTATCTCCAGGTGGGCGAGCCCGGGAAGCTGTGAAGGTCCTCGAGCAGGCGCAGAGCGAAGCCGACATCCAGTCTCCGGGGGCGGTCGCCGAGCAATCGTTGATGCTCGCGCTCGCGCAAGCCCTTGCCGACACCCGGCCGCAGGAGCCCGTGATCGCCGCCGGAAGTCTCTCGCTGTTCACTATTGACCCGAAGACAATGGACTACGTCGACGCCTTGGTGCGAGTACGCGTACTTGTGGTACAGGCCGCAGCGCTCGACAAGACCGCCCCAGCCTACGTGCAGGCGGGCCGCATCCTGATGGAAATAGGGGATACCAACAACGGGCTGGCTTATTTGAACACCGCGATCCGCCTCGATGCCCGCAACGCAGAGGCGTATTTGACCCTAAGCACCGAGTACGAAGACTTGACCATGCTCGATCAGGCCCGCATCGTTCTGGCCAAGGGCGTCAAGGAACTACCCGGCGACGTAGAGCTGGCGGCCGCGTTCGCCGCCGTTACGTACAAGACCGCGACGCCCGGCAATGCCCTGCCTGCCCTCATCCATGCAGCCGGCATGAAGACGCGCGACCCTTACTTATTCGCCGATCTGGGCGACTGCTATCTGGGGTTAGGCGAGGTCGATAAGGCACGTGAGTCATACCTCGAAGGCCTCGCGCGTTCCCCGGGGGCGAAGCCCTTGGTTTCCCGACTCGCCGCCCTCCCCTCCGCGGGGACACCATGAATCTCTTCTGGATACGGCCCTCACGATCGGAATTCCGGCACTCCTGGGACTTCTTGTTCTACTTGCCGGCATCATCATGCTTGCTATCTCGGGCATCAGACAGAACTATCTCACGCGTCTCACACCGTAATTTTTTTTTTTTTTTTTTTTTAAAAAAAAAAAAAAAAAAAAAAAAAAAAAAAAAAAAAAAAAAAAAAAAAAAAAAAAAAAAAAAAAAAAAAAAAAAAAAAAAAAAAAAAAAAAAATATTTTTTTTCTTTTAAAAGCGAATAGTACATTCCGTGTTAAAGATTGTTTATTACTTAAGTCTTGCAGGGAAATGTATTTTCCCGAGTATGACAAGGGGCTTATGCGCTCTTTCAGACACGAATCGAGCGATCACACGCAGGGTGGAAGAGAGGTCAGGGATGGCTAAAGCCAAAGGTTACACGTTGGTGCCACGCCAGGTCCCAGCTCGTCAACGGTCCAGTTTCTACAAGGAGATCGTCACCGATTTCCTAGCCGGACGCGACAAGAGCGTCATGATCGAGGGCACCGACCGCAAATCGGTGACGTTGGTGCAAGGGCTACGCAAGGTCTTGGAGACCGACAACCTCGCCGATGTCAAGGTCGTTCAGCGGGGCGGGGCAGTGTACCTCACCAAAGCTTGACCGCCACGGGCATCGCCGCGCACTTCGGCGCAACGCGCCGGTCCAGACTCGGTGAGACACCGGAGGCCGCCCCAGACGGGGCTGCCGCTCCGTTTCAGGACGTTTCTGGACGGATTCTGGACTGATCCTTCTGACTATTCCTTCTTCTCGCGGATCCCGGAATATGGCGAGGGCCGCCTCCAGAGCCAGCCGGATGACGGCCAGCGCGAACACGGCGACCGCGATGGACTTGAGCAGGATGAAGACCGACAGTCCACCGGCCCAATTGTCCGAGATCACCCAGATAGCCACGATAAGCGAAAGGGCCACCCAGATGACTCCGACGATCCACGCCAAGCGCACAAGCCCAGGCGTGGGGAAGCGACGGAAGGAGAACTGAAAAGCCCGGTCCACACGTCGTCACGTGGGGCTCTGGGAGGCACCGCCGGTGGCACGGCGTAGTTCGGCGGCCCAGCCGGGCCGCCGGCGGGCGACACCTGGTACTGTGACTCCTCATAGCGCGGAGCGGCATACTGGGGAGTCGTGTATTGCGGCTCGGCGTATGGGGGGACGAGGCTGCGCCGGGGCTCGGCGGCGCCGCGGCCCGCGGAGGCGTCGGCGCGGGAGCCGGTGTTACGGCGGGTGTCTGCTCGGGGGCTGGTGCCGGCACCGGAGTGCTATGGGCGCCGCGTAGGCTGCCGTCGCGGCCGCGCTCGTCGGCACCGCTGCGCTGGGAGCAGGTTTGGGAATGGCCGACGAGGCTGGAGGTTCTGCCGGCAAAGGCTCGGGAGACCGCTCCCCGCACACCTCGCAGAAGTTTCCTCCCCCTTGGTCGTGGCCGCACTTGATGCAGGACCGCGTCTCGGTCCACAGTGCCTCCTTTCCCGTCTTATTACGTCACGGTGGTACCGCGGTGGTGCCGCGGTGGTGCTCACCCCACGGTAAGTGCCAAGGTCGCAGGTGTCAACGCCCACTGCGCCTCTCACTTCAAGAGCTCTTTTTGCCGATACTCAGCGTGTAACGATTGACCTACGAGTCAAATCGAGGCACAGTAGAAACAGGGGATGCGCGTTTTGCCCAGGGGAAAGTCTGGTACGTACTCGTCGATCCTGGTTTCGGCGGCCCGAAAGGCGGTTCGGCGTAGCCATATGGTTCGTAAGCTAATAACCCGACCCCGAGTTCGCTACCTCCTAGCGATGCTCATGGACGCCGCCATCGTGGTGGCCGTGTACTACATCGTGCTGAACTTCCGCTACGCCGGGACTGTCGCCAACTGGGATTCCTGGACCACCAATTTCGCCGTCTTCGCCGGCCTGGCTGTCATCGTCCATGTCGAAGCCAATTGGCTAGTTGGCGCCTACTCGATCGTCAACCGCTACATCGGCCTCTCGCAAGCGGTGAGAGTTGCCCAGGCGGGAGTAGCTGCCGTAGGACTTCTCTTTCTCGTCACCATATCCTGGTCTCTTCTGCCCGGATCGGGAGGTAACCTTGTTCCCCGGACAGTAGTTATCGGGGGTGGCGTCATGGCCGTCGCAGTCATGATCGGACTACGCTTTTCTCCGCGGGTCCTGTTTGAAACGACTGCCGTCGCAAGGAAATCCGCCGAGCGTGTATTGCTCGTCGGCGCGGGCCAGGCCGCCGATATGCTCATTCGGGAGATCCACCGGACCCCCGCGTTAGGCATACAGCCCGTTGGCCTTGTCGACGACGACCTCCGGCTCCAGGGCATGACAATTCAGGGATACCCAGTGATGGGTACGGTGGTCGACACCCCAGACCTGGTCAAGAAGCACGATATCACCCAAGTGGTCGTGGCCATCCCGTCGGCGTCTGCCGACCAGATCGCGCGCATCTACCGCATCTGCAAGCCATCGGGCGTGCAGATAAAGATCCTCCCCAGCCTTGCAGACCTGGTGTCGGGGACGGTGAGCCTGCGAGACGCCCGCGACCTCGACATCAAGGACCTACTAGGCCGTCCCAAGATCCAAACGAACATCGGAGCCATATCCGAGCATATCCAAGGGCAGACGGTGCTGGTCACCGGCGCAGGCGGCTCCATCGGTTCCGAGCTCTCTCGACAGATCGCCCGATTCAACCCGGGCAAGCTAATACTCGTGGATCATGACGAGTCCTCACTCTACGACCTACACGAACGCCTCCAGACCCTCGGCTACACCCGCTACGTCCTTTGCCCAACAAACATCCTGCAGCGGCGCAAGATGGATAAGCTCTTCGCCACGTATCGGCCACGATTGGTCTTCCATGCTGCCGCCTACAAGCACGTGCCGTTGATGGAGGTGAGCCCCGACGAGGCAGTCCTCAACAACATAGAAGG
>CAVVNF010000034.1:0-44698 GCA_963749535.1 uncultured Thermoleophilia bacterium
GAGGGAGATGGGATGAGAAGGCCAGCCTCCCCGGGGTACCGTTAGGTCCCCAATCCAAGGACGGGCTCAAGGCCCAATTTGAAGGAGGCTGGCATGTCGAACATTAGCACCACGACTGACCGGAACAAATTGACGGTGGGGTTGGATGTCGGCGATCGCTACACCCAGATCTGCGTTCTCGACGAGGACGGGGCGATCCTGGAGGAAGGCCGGGTGGCGACCTCACCGCGGGCCTTCCAGCAGCGCTTTGCGGCTCTCCCCCCGGCGCGGCTGGTGCTGGAAGCCGGGTCCCATTCTCTGTGGGCCCATCGGCTCCTTGGGCAACTCGGTCACGAAGTGATCGTGGCCAATCCTCGCATGCTCCGGTTCATCTACGGAAACGACTCCAAGAACGACCGAGCCGATGCTGGATACCTGGCACGGGTCGGGAAGCTCGATCCGGACCTGCTCCACCCGATAACCCACCGTAGCGAAGAAAGCCATGCCCACCTGGTCCTGCTTCGCAGTCGGGAGATACTGGTGCGCTCCCGGACCCGGCTCATCAGTCACGCCCGCGGGCTGGTGAAACCATTCGGGGTCAAGCTGCCCCACTGCGGGGCACAGGTCTTCGCCACCAAGGCGCGGGAGCATGTGCCCGAGATCCTGCTTCCGGCTCTCGGTCCCGTCATCGATATTATCTCCGTCCTCACCCAGCAGATCCGGGACCTGAACGACAAGATCGATACCCTCGCCCGCGAGAGCTACAAGGAAACCGCTCTTCTTGCCCAGGTACCGGGCGTGGGCACCCTGACAGCGCTCGCGTACGTCCTCACCATAGAAGATCCCGGCCGGTTTTCGCGAGCTCGGGCCGTGGGTTCCTATCTTGGTCTTCGCCCTCGCCAAGATGAGTCGGGAACGCTCAAGCCTCAACTTCGTATCACCAAGGCCGGAGACACGTTCCTTCGGCACCTGCTCGTCGAATGCGCCCACTACATCCTCAGCCCCAATGCCCAAGACACTGATCTTAAACGCTGGGGCCTCAAGCTCTCAGAACGAGGGGGCAACGCTGCCAAGAAACGCGCCGCAGTGGCCGTGGCCCGCAAACTGTCTATCCTCCTTCTGCGTCTCTGGACAACCGGAGAGATCTACGAGCCGCTTCGGAGCACGGCGCGGCGCGGAGAACCTGACCGGGTGCCTTCCAGCTAAAACAGCGGGGGAGGTGAGCCACACGAGATAAGAACGACAACAGCGGCACCCCCTCGGCGAGGCTAGGACCCCAAGAAGCCACGTCCGCGGCGACTGCGAACCATGTTGAGGTCTCGGAAGGAAAGACCGGAGCACTGGCCAACCTTTCGAAGGCCGCGAGGGAGATTGGCAGCGCCGCACCTGGTCGGACCCCAACTTGGACAGGACCGTAGTGTCCACAAGAAGTCCGAATGGAAGCATGGGTCACGGGCTTGGCATCGCCAGTCGAGACGCGAAGGAGGAAGAAATACGAGTTGACAGAGGCCGCCCTTCTCATGGAAACATGGTGACGGTCCTTGTGAATCTTGAGAAAGTCGGAGGCCGTCATGCCCCACGCCACCACTCTCGCTTTCCCCGAGCAGAACCTCGTCGGCTGGGAACGAGCTATGTATGCCTTCCTGGTTGAGAAGGAACGTCGGTCCGGATCTCGTCGCACGGTGGAAGGCTACTCGCGCATGCTCCAGCACTTCTTCGGCAGGGTTTCGAAGCCACCGGACAAGGTCAGCGCCCAGGAAGTCTTCCTCTGGGCCCATGGCAAAGGTGTTTCTGGCAAGGACCCCTCCCCCGTCACCATCGGCGCCCGCATGGCTTGCCTTTCGTCTTTCTTCCGTTTTCTCATCCGCATGGATATCGTCCAGAGGAATCCCTGTGACAAGCTGGAGAGACCCCGGACCTCCACCCCGCCCGCCCGAGGACTCTCGGCTGAAGAGATTCGCCGACTTCTGGCGGTGATCCCCGACAACCCTCCCGGCCTGCGGGACCGAGCCATCATCCTCACCCTGGTCCTCACCGGTCGTCGAAGGGCCGAGGTATTTCGCCTGAGAGCCGGGGACCTATCCTTCGAGAACGACGTCTGTTTCTATGCCTACGCGGGCAAGGGCGGCAAAACTGGGCGCCGTGAACTGCCCCGCCCGGCCATTGACGCGCTGAGAGCCGCGTTGTCGGCCTGGGGGCGCGAGCTGGAGAACATGTCCCCGCACGAATCGCTGTGGCCCTCTCCGGCCGCCACGAACGGAGAGGGGCTGAGGAGCGCCACGTTTTACGGTCGGTTCCGCCGGTACCTGGCGAAAGCCGGGCTTCCTCCCGCCGGGCTTCACATTCTTCGTCACAGCGCGGCCAAGCTCAGCCGGGACGCCGGCGAGAGCATCGAGGACGTCTCTCGGTTCTTGGATCACAGCTCCCTCGCCGTGACCACCACCTACCTGCGCCGACTGGAAGGCCAGGAGGACCGGGGCTGGGGCAAGGTGGCGGAGGCCATCGGGTTGGGAGGCTTTTGACAGACGTCTGCGTTTGGGCCTATAGTCGCCGTGGAGATTGGACCATCGAACACACGCCAGGCCGCCGAAAGGGCGGCCTTTTGGTTTTGACCGGGGGAGGAAGTCTACGGTGAGAGCGGAGCTAGCCTGCGAGCCAATCTGCGGGCTCGATGAGAAGACGAGGATGGTCAAGGTCGTCTTCTCGTTTTGGGCCATCCAGCCCGGTGGAGAGCTGGTCGAGCTTTCCTGGACTGACACCCTCCCCCAGGAGAACGGCAAGCACCTGGGGGGCACCGCCCGCTGCACCTTTGAAACGGAGGAGGCGCCTTATGCGCTGGAAGCTCGGATGCCGCTTGGCCTCTTTCTGAACCCCAGCCGTATCAATCTGGAGCTGCGCACCCTGGAGCCTCTACGTAGCCTGGGTCATGGCAACGGCTGGCTGGGCGCCGACCCCGAGGACGTCTCCGGGACGGTCCACTTCCACCTGCGCAGTTGGACCGATTTCACCTAGAGAGCTCCGCTTGGTCGGCGTCCAGGAAAAAGCCTCGCCCTCCCTGGCAATGCCTTCCATGACGGGCTTACTGGCTGAAGCGCAGCAAGGACCACCCCGCTGACTCTTGTGCCCGTAGTCAGCAGAAATGGCCGATTCCTTCCCCCGGGGGCGTTGCGGTCGCCGCACCAGCCTAAGTGACGATCTGGCTGCTGAGAATGGCGGCGATGCGCCCCAGGTCGAGGTCAAGCCGTTCCGGACTGACGCAACACTCGCCCATTTCCATGTAGATGCCCACCCGCACCCGTTTGCTCTTGACCTGCACCCAGGTGGCCGACACCAGGGGGAACCTCCGTCCTTTGGTACCGCCAGCGCCTCCGTCGAAATAGGATCTGAGATCCTCCTTGCGAAGATCCATGCCCAGCGGCACTTCAACTTCCCCGGCCAGACTGCGGGCGGTACCTGCACCCAGTAGGTTGCCGAGGCGGTCAACAAGGGCCACACCAAATACTGGCTCGGGCGTGCGCCTGGCCCAGCGCGAAGCCGGTGCCTCTACCACCGGCGCTTTAGCAACCCGTCCATCCACGATGGGACTCCACCTCTGGACCCTGAGTTTTGAGTTGCCTTGCGGACTTCGCTCTAGACCGCGAGAGGTGAATCAAGGGTGCGCCGTGCCCCGCAGCGGGGGGTCGGGTGGGCTGCAACCAAGGGTACTTTTCGCCTCTCATCGTGGCGATCGTCTCTAGCTAAACCATGGCAGTCCGCACCCGAAGACGCAAGAGGCCCGCAGAGGAAATCGCCGCAATTTGCTCGAGAAATAAAAAGAGCGCAGCTCAATTCGAGCGAGGCGCTAACCGGTCAGAGCGACCTCCATCGCCATGGTTCCAGTTATCTGTAGCTCATTCACCGACGGTCGTCTCGCTGGCGGCGCGTGGTCTTCGGGCCAAGGAGGTGATCTTTCCAGTTGAGGCAGCCCACCGGATGGACTACTCTTGAGGGGCTCACCGGTGTCTCTGCCTCTGCCGACGAGGCCCCTTTGCTTCCGGTCCGGCAGCGGCAATACCCAGGGGAAGGAGGTGCTACATGCCGCGTTTTCTGACCGTTCATTCTCAGGCCTTCACCATAGAACAGCTGACGAAGCTCACCCAGGCTGCCGACCAACTTCCCGCGGGCGTATCCTGGAGCTCTACCGACTGCGCCATCGGTAGCGAGAGAAGCTTCTGTGAATGGAAGGCCCCCAGCAGGGAGCCTGTCGAACAGGTACTCAAAGCAAACAACCTACCCTTCATAGCCATCTATCAGGTCCGGCGCTTCAACCCGGCCCAAGCCGGCTTTGAGGCCGATTAAGTCTGCGAACTACCTTTTGTGGGCCTGGCCCGGCCTAGTCATCGGTGAGCGCGACCCCTGAAAGAGAGGGAGCATCCTTGGGCAGGGGCCAGGAGGGGTGCCAGGGTTCGCTGACCCATTCGTTACCAATGAAGCCGGCACACCAGGGATTGGGGGAGCGCGCTGTTGACAGCCTAAGGAAGCTTGCGTAGAGTGACCCTAAGGCCTGGGAAGACCCATTCGACTACCCAGGCAGGGCGCTTACACGAGCGCCCTTTTCTTGCCTCCTCCTGGCCAGCCGACGAGGCCGGGAAGGCCGACATCTCCGGCGGTTTCTCGGGCCTCGCGACCACGGAAACGCGTCGCGGGTGTCGCGGGTTGGCTGTGGGTTGGCTGCATGTTGGCTGGAAGGGGTTCCGGCCAAAGCTGGCCGGAAATGCAGTATTGCGTCAAGCAGGCGAATCCTAGGTGGCGGGACCCGGATTTGAACCGGGGACACCATGATTTTCAGGCATGACTGCGGCCAATGTGCCTCTGTGAGAGACTGACAGGCGCTCTCGTTTAGGCTGCACAGGGGCCACTTCGCTACTGCCGCCGCGTTCCGCCATTGGGCACTAAGCTGGCGGCTCGTTGGCTGAATGTTGGCTGGAAGTTGGCTGGAGCCCGGCGCAAAGACCCTGGCGGATGCTGGTTTCTACTCCCCCATGACCAGAGCAGCCACAGTAGCCGCGGCCTCTTCAGCAAGCGCCGGTATGGCATGGGAGTAGATGTCCAGAGTGATGGCGACGGTGGCATGACCCAAGCGATCAGAAACCACCTTGGGATGCACGCCGGCCGCCAGAGCCAAGGTGGCGTGAGTATGGCGCAAGTCATGGAGATGGATCGGAGGCAGTCCGGTCTTCTTCACCGCCGCCCGGAAGGCTTTGCTCACCCGCTCGGGATGGATGAGCTTCCCATCCGGGCGGGTGAACACGAGCCCGGAGTCAGTCCAAGCCGGACCCCACTCCAGGCGTTCCTCTTTCTGGCGACGGCTCCAGGCCCGAAGCACCGAGACCGTGAAAGGGTCAAGCGCTACTAGACGTCGACCCCGGCTGGTCTTGGGCTCGTGCACTTCGACCGTGCCGTTGATGGGAACGAGAGAGCGGCGTACCGAGAGCCGGGCTCGCTCCAAATCGAGGTCGGTCCAGCGCAGAGCCAGAGCCTCTCCCCTCCGCAGACCGGTCATGGCTAGCGTCAGCCACAAGGGATAGAGCCGGTCGTTCTTCACCGTCTCTAAGAACTGCCGCAATTCCAGGTTCGTCCAGGCTTGGGTCTTCTCGTTCCCGGTCAGCTCCCACTCGGGGCGGGTCGCTGGCATCGCAAGGGTTGCGGAAAAGCCGGTCCCAGCGCACGGCATCATTCAGGGCGCGGTGCAAAGTGGCGTGCACTCTTCTCACCGAGTTTGCCGAGAGTCCTCCGCTGCCACAGACTTTGCCGTCTTTGAGAAGCTGGGCGTAGAGGCTGTTGACCATCACCGGACTCAACTTCTGGAGCTTCACCTGGCCCAGGGTAGGCAGGATGTGCTTCTGGACGTGGGTCGTGTAGGAGGAGTAGGTAGTCGAGCGAACGGTGCTCTGGGTAATAGGCAGCCATTCCTCCAGGAGAAACTCACCCAGGGCGATGTCCTTGCGTTCGCTGTAGGCACCAGCTCTCGAGGTTGGAAAGAACAGTGGTGAGAGCGGTCTGGGCTACTTTCCGGGTGGCAAATCCGGCCTGGCAGCGTTGCCGACGCTCGATGGTTTCTTTTAGCTCTCCGGCGCAGGCCGGACAGGTCTTCCTGGCTTTGCCTTCCACCCAATGTCGCCGCCCACAACCCTCGCAACGCTGGGCCGGTTGCGGGCCGAGTTCCAGTACGTATTCCCAGGTCCGTCTCTTGCGCAAGTGACCCCTCATGCTGCTTTCACACGGGCTGGGGCTCAGGCTTTTTGCCGCCGTTCTTCATGGTGTCATTACCGCTCTACGCGGCGGTAATGGCAAGTGCCACACCCGGGTTTCGCTTCGGTATCGCCATGTAACGAGCATCAGCGCCCCAAGCGCTTCGTGATATGGCCGCGCATCCTACGCCTGTCTTCACCCTCGTCTTTGAGTCGCCCATGGGCCAGGTTATGACCGCTCCAAAGGCCCCGGAAAGCAAGGACACGTGGCAGAATAATTGCGCCATATTGTGCAGTTGAGCAGAAGACCCGAGCACCGGCCCGATACTGCACCTTATTATGCAGTTCTCAGCCAGAAGCCGCTAGGAGCGATAATGCCCTTGTGCAGGCGTTTCCTCTTGTGCGCCTATCGGCGTTGGCACCGTAGCGCACAATTTCCGTCCGAATGCTGTGCTATTCTCGTGCCATACGGGCCGGAAAGGCCCGCGCGGGGAGGGTTTTCGGGCCAGAAACGGCACTTTCGCGTGCAAACCGGGCGCCAACCGTGGGGCGCGTCCGGATGGGTCGGTAACTTTGGGCGGGAGGGCAGGCTATGGGGGAGGACAAGAACCGGGCCTCGGCGGGATCGCCAGCAGAAGCGATGCTGGAGACCGATCTCGCTGTCGAGTGGTGGCCGCTAGAGCGCGTCCTTCCCTACGAGCACAACCCGCGGGTGGTCACCGACCTCGCCATCCAGAAGGTGGCCCTCTCCCTGCGCGAGTTCGGCTGGCGCCAGCCGCTGGTCGTGGATGAAGGCGGCGTCCTCATCGTCGGCCACACTCGTCTTTTGGCGGCAAAGAAGCTGGGCCTCCTTAGGGTCCCGGTGCACGTGGCCGTCGGCCTGCCCCCGGAGAAGGTCAAGGCCTACCGCCTGATGGACAACCGCTCGCACGAGGAGACGAGCTGGAACTTCCCTCTCCTTGAGGCCGAGCTCCAGGAACTCGTGGGCATGGACCTTGATCCCCTTCTGACCGGGTTTTCCCCGGAGGAGCTTACCGCCCTCTTAAACCCGCCCGCTCCCGGTCTTACCGATCCCGACCAGGTGGTCGAACCACCGGCGGTACCGGAAACTAAATCCGGGGATCTCTGGATCTGTGGCCGCCACCGTCTTCTCTGCGGCGATGCTACCAAAAAGCGAGGACGTGCGCCGCCTCCTGGGCGGTAAGCGCGCCACGCTTATGGCCACCGACCCGCCCTATCTCGTGGGCTACAACGGGGCCAACCATCCGGGAAGCTTCCAGGGCCACGGAGGCAGCCCGGCCTTCGACTGGGACGCCTGCCCCGACCCCGAAGTCGCCCGCGCTTTCTACCAGACGTTTCTCTCCGTAGCGACCAAAGAGGCCCTGGCTCCGGCCGCCGCCTGTCTACCAGTTCTTTGCCATGATGCGCGCGGACGTCGTCTTTTCTGCCTGGCGGGAGGTGGGCCTTCTTCCCCACCAGGTCATCATCTGGGCCAAGAGCCGCCACGTCTTGTCCCGCTCGGACTACATGTGGACCTATGAGCCCTGTCTCTACGGCTGGAGGCAAGGCAGCCGCCCGCAAGCCGGGCGCCGCCCGCCGGCGGAGGCGACCGCTCTCTGGGAGATCCCCTCGCTCATCGAGGATCACGCCGACGGCATTCACCCCACCCAGAAGCCGATCGAGCTCGTCCGCCGGCCCATCGAGTACCACACCAGGCGAGGGGAAGTGATCTTCGAGCCCTTCGCCGGCTCGGGCACGGCCTTGATCGCCGCCGAGATAACGGCGCGATGCTGCTATGCCCTGGAGCTCTCCCCCGCGTACACCGACGCCGCCCGCCTGCGCTGGGAGGCCTTTACCGGTAAGAAGGCCCTGCGGGAGGAAGCGCATGCCTAAGTCGACCAAAGCCGAGATCGAGCACCGCATCGACGAGGTCTACGACCTGCTCATAAACCGCGTCACCTACCGGGCCATCCTGGGCTACGGGGCCCAGAGGTGGGGAGTCAAAGACCGGCAGATGAACGTCTACATCGCCCGCGCCCGGCGAGCGCATCAAGGAGCTAAATAAAGAGAACGAGGAGGAGCGCCTGGCCACCGTCGTGGCCGGTTACAACTCCCTCTACTGCGCGCCAGATAGCGGCCAAGGACTTCACCGGCGCGAGGCAGACCTTGGACAGCCTGGCCCGTCTGCAGGGCCTCTCCGGCAAAGACAAGAAGACCCTGGAGGCGGGCGTGGGCACCAAGGCCTACATCGGCATCGATCCCGAGGACGTCTGATGGAAGCCTCGTTGCGAGCGGGCCAGGGCCAGAAGCCGTACGGGCCCTCGGGGAGGGGCCAAGACCCTCTTCTTTTGCAAAGATCCCGAGGTGCTTCTGGCCGGTCCGGCCGGCACCGGGAAAAGCCGGGCGGCGCTAGAGAAGCTCAACCTCCTTGCCCTGAAATACCCCGGCTTTCGCGGGCTGGTCGTGCGTAAGACCCGGGAGTCGCTTCTGCAGAGCGCGCTGGTCACCTTCGAGACCGACGTCCTTCTCCCCTCCCAGGCCCGCTACTTCTCCGGCAAAGGGGAGTGGCGCTACCGGAACGGCTCGGTGATCGTGACCGGCGGCCTCGACAAGGTGACGAAGATCATGTCGAGCGAGTACGACGTGATCTACGTGCAGGAGGCGACCGAGATAAGTGAAGATGAGTGGGAGCACTTGACCACTCGTCTCAGACGCACGACCACCCCCTACCAGCAGATCATGGGCTGCGCGAATCCGGCCGGGCCCAACCACTGGCTGAAGAAGCGGGCCGAAGCCGGACGGCTCACCCTGCTCTCCTCCGCCCACGAGGACAACCCGCTCCTCTATGACCAGAAGAACGGGAAGTGGACACCCCTTCGGGGAAAGCCTATCTGGCCAAGCTCGACGCCTTAACCGGCGTGCGCTACCAGCGCCTCCGCCAAGGCCTCTGGGTGGCGGCCGAGGGTATGGTCTTTAGCGACTTTGACTGGAACCTCCACGTGATCGACGGCTTCCGTCCCCCCGCTCACTGGACGAGGTACTGGACCATCGACTTCGGCTTTACCCAGCCCTTCTGCTTTCAGGCCTGGGCCAAAGACGAGGAGGGGCGCCTCTACCGCTTCGGTGAGCTCTACCGTACCGGCATGCTGGTGGAAGAAGCCGCGCTCCGGATCAAGGAGTGGATGCGAAAGAGTGGAGAGGACTTCCCCGAGGCCATCCTCTGCGACCACGACGCCGAGGGCAGGGCCACCCTGGAAAAGCACCTGGGCGTGGCGACCATGGCCGCCAATAAGAGCGTGAGCCCCGGGCTGCAGGCGGTCATGAAGCGCCTGCGCTTAGCCGAAGACGGGAAGCCCCGGCTCTTCTTCCTCAAGGACTCTGCCCTAGCCCGCGACCCCAAACTCGTTGAGGCCAAGGAGCCCACCGCCACCGAAGAGGAGTTCGAGCTCTACCTCTGGCAGGAGGGGATCAAGGACTCGGTGCCGGTCAAGCGCCACGACCACGGCATGGATGCCCTGCGCTATCTCTGCCTCTACCTAGACGGATTTGCCCCTTCGCCCGCCCGGGCTTTCCCCGAGTTCTCGGTCGAAACCCACGTGGAAGACGGCGTCACGCTACCAGGGCGGCGAGCTCATCGTGGGGCTGGATGTCGGGGTGGGGACGAGCGCGCTTAGCGTGCACGAGCTGAGGACTGTCGGCAAAGGAGGAGCTCGAGATCGCGACGCTTGCGGCCCTGGAGTTCGAGGCGGCGACCGCCGACGACCTCGCCACTGCTATCCGACCGTTTCTGGGCCGTAATAGGCGCCTGCGGGTTTTCGCCGAGTCCACCGGCGAGACCTGGACCCCGACCACGGGGGTACTGGGAGAGCTCAGCCGCCTCGGCTTCACGGTGCAATGCCCCGATCGCCTCCGGGACGTGCCCGACCGGGTGCACACCGTGCGCCTGCTTCTCGGCGGCAAACAGGTGCGCGGTACGGTCGTCCGCTATGTCTGCGGGAACGCGGAGCCCCGGTCTTACCTGGTTTGCCGAGTGTCTGGAAGAGGCGAGCTGGCCGACCGATCGCGAGGGCGAGGTGCCCCGCGCGCCCCTGAGTCTGGCCCCTAACCGCTACAGCCACCACGCCGACGCCTTCTGCTGCGCCGTGGAAGGGTATTTCGTGTGCCGGCCGGGGACCGTCACCGCTTACGGTGCTCGGCTAGTGACGCACCCACAGTCTTTAGCGGCCACAGGGTGAGCGGCGCGGGTGAGGCCAGGTGACGGCCGAAAGGCACGTCCCGTCGCGCAAGGTACGGGCGCGGGCGCCGAGGGGCATGCGGGGTGAGGGCACCACTGCCGCCCGCCCGGAGGACGGTGACCGCTAACGCCCCCAGGGACACTGGACGCCGGACCGCTCTTCAAGTAAACGTGACCGAGGCTTCACGCGCACTCTCGGCCCCTCCATGGTGATGAGGGCGCGCGGCTCCGGGGCCAGCACAAAACCCCAGGGCATACAGCGGGCAGTTCGAAAGCATCCTCTGACGCAACGCCTTCTTGGCCTCCGCAGCCCCGACCACGTCCACTCGTTGTCCCCCTATCCCTATGCGCTACCTAAGGGACGCAACGTACCACCCGACCGGCAGAGAGCGCCAGGCCTCTCTATTCGTCCCAGTCGGTGCAAGACAAAAGGCGTTCAGCACCTCACTGGACTCGGGTTCGACGTTGACCGATGCCGAGCCGATCGGGCGAGCCTGCGGGCTCAGTGCGAGACCCATACCAATGTTCGATGGTGATGGCGAGATCCTGGCGTCTCGTGCCGCTGACTGACGAAACGCGAGGCCGCATGGCAATGCTCTTCTACACGAATCGGGCCCTGGTTTTCCATAAGCCGCTTGTTTAATGTGTGCGATCGCTCGCATGTCCGAAAACGGCGAGTAGCAAGCACTCCTCCGTGCGACAATCAGCCCATGATCCTCGACCCCCAAGCCTGCTACCAGGCCATCATGACCCGCGATCCGCGCTTTGACGGGCGGGTTTTTGTTGGAGTCTCCTCGACCGGCATCTATTGCCGCCCCATTTGCCGCGCGAAGAGACCAAAGATAGCGAACTGCTCCTTCTTCCCGAGTGCGGCCGCCGCCGAGGCTGCCGGTTTCCGTCCTTGCCTTTTGTGCAGACCGGAACTGGCTCCCGGAAACGCTGCCGTCGATGCCAGTGCGCGTCTGGCGCAACAGGCGGCTGGCCTGATTGAGGACGGTACCCTCGCTGATGCTCATCTTGACCAGCTAGCTGTCCGACTTGGCGTGACGGCGCGCCACCTGCGCCGCGTGTTTAGAACAGAGTTCGGGGTGTCGCCGGTGGCATTCGCACAGACCCAGCGACTGCTGCTCGCTAGGCGATTGCTCGCAGACACGCAGTTGCCGATGACCAAGATCGCCTTTGCCTGCGGCTTCGGGAGTCTCCGACGGTTCAACGCGCTGTTTCACGAACGCTACCACTTGAATCCGACCGCCCTGCGCAAAAAGACCAGGACCCCGCAGCCCCTGGATGCGTTCGCTTTCCAGCTTGCCTTTCGTCCCCCTTTGGACTGGACGGCCTTGCTTTCTTTCCTGGCCCGGCGGGCCGTTGCCGGCGTGGAGCAAGTCGGTAACGACACGTACTGTCGTACGCTGCGCGTCGAGCAGAACGGTGAGACTCATGCCGGTTGGATCGCGGCTGCGCCTCTGCCGACAAAGCCTGCGCTGGAGATCAGGATCTCCTCGTCTTTGTGCAAGGTGCTTCCGCAGGTGCTGGCGCGAGCCAAGCGGGCTTTCGACCTCTCCTGCGACCCGGCGGCGATCGCGGCCGGGCTCGGCGGGTTGGCCGCTGGGCGCCCCGGACTCCGGATCCCCGGCTCCTGGGACGGCTTCGAGCTCCTTGCGCGAACGATCCTGGGGCAACAGGTAACGGTCGGGGCGGGGCGGACTCTGGCGAACCGTTTGGTCGAGACCTTCGGGGAGCCCCTCGAGCCTCCCCACCTCGAGCTCTCCCGTCTGTTTCCCACCGCTGCACAGATCGCCCAGGTTGAACCCTCCGACGTCGCCGCGCTCGGGGTGCTGCGCAGCCGCGCGCGGGCGCTCGTGGGGGTGGCCCGCGCGGTGGCGTCGGGCGAACTTTCTATTGAACCGGAGGCCGATGTGGAACAGACGCTCACCAGGCTGCGTAGCCTGCCGGGCATCGGTGAATGGACGATTCAATACGTCCTGATGCGCGGTCTTTCTTGGCCCGATGCCTTTCTGGCCAGCGACCGAGGCGTACTGAAAGCGATGCACGAAACCGACCCCCGACGGGCGCTGGCGCGGGCGTCAAGCTGGCAACCCTGGCGGTCCTATGCGGTCATCCACCTATGGCGAATGCTGGAGGAGCAATGACCCTTTACACCTACGTCGAAAGTCCGCTGGGCCGGATCCTTTTGACTTCAGACGGTAGCGCGCTCAGCGGCCTCTATCTCGCGGGCCAGAGGTACGAACCAACGCCCGCGAGCGACTGGACCCAGAGCGCCCACTCCCCACTACTCGCGAGCGCCGCGACTCAACTCGGGGAGTACTTCGCCGGATCGCGAACTCGCTTCCAGCTCCCGCTGGCCCCGGTGGGGACGCCGTTCCAGCACGAGGTCTGGCGGAGACTTCAGGATATCCCCTATGGTGCGCAGGTCTCCTACGGCGCGGTCGCACAAGCTATAGGCATGCCCCGTAGCGTGCGGGCCGTGGGGGCAGCTGTCGGGCGCAACCCCTTGTCCATCATCATTCCTTGTCATCGGGTAGTCGGAAAGGATGGTGCTCTTACTGGCTATGCCGGCGGGATAGAACGCAAGCAGGCCTTGCTCACCTTGGAGGCGCGCGCTCTGGCCCTTTGACTGTAAGCAGGGCGGATTCTGTTGGTGCTGCCTACGATTTCCACGAAGCCGCAGTCATCCGCCTTGCATCGCGGTCTCCCTCGCCGTAGGAGACAGACGTTTTCACGCCTTGGCTCTGCATTGCTATGGCATCGTAGTGATCCCCGGCCAAAGGAAAGGTCGCTTGACCTGCTGAGCACAGGGACTCCGAGGGGCGGCTGCCGAAAGGTCGAATACGATAGACCGCTGGTTGATCGAAAGATCAAGGACTGCCAAAGCCCAGCCCTAAAGTCGGCTCCGACAATGTCTCGCTTTACGAAACCCTTATGCGCGCCGGGTTAACCTACCTTTCACAGCACCTCACACGCTGTAGCCCCGCCTCGCCGGACGCCTGGGAGCGAGACGGGGCACTTTCTTCTTGTCGCTCCCCATCATCTGGTTCGTTGCCGCCTTGACGATGACTGACGGCCTGAAGCTGGCGCGAAGGAGCGATCCGACCCGCTTGGGCTCTGCTTAAGCGCGAAGCATGCCCGAGCTTCTGCTCGATGCCCGGGCTAATAGCTCAGAGGATAGAAATCCCTGAGAACGGCGATCGCCATCACTTGATGGTTCCCGGACGAGCGTTGGTCTCTAACTGGTCCACGCGTACGAGCGTGTAACCCTGGGCACAGAGCCAAGCGATGACCGCAGGCAGGGCGGCGACCGCCTGGGAGCGGTTACCGCCACCGTCATGCATGAGGATACTGGCTCCTGGGCTCACCGCGGAGCGGACATGGGCCAGGATGGAAGGCGCATTGCGGTATTTCCAATCCAGGGTGTCCACGTTCCAGAGTACGAGCTTGAGCCCCAGAGAGTGGACCTGGGCAAGGACGGTGGCATCGTAGTTCCCCGAAGGAGGCCGCAGATACTGGGCTCCTCCCAGAACGTGCTTGTGCGGCTGATCTCCAGGCGCACCTGGGCGGCGCTTAACTTGGTGAGGTTCGCGTGATCCCAGGTGTGGTCCTCGAGCTCAAAGCCTTGTGCTCTTAGCCCAGAGACAATTCCCGGATATTTCGCGATCTGGCGGCCGATGAAGAAGAAGGTGCCGGCGGCCTTCTCTTCTTCTAGGACCGTCGCCACCTTTTGGGTGTCGGGACCCGGACCGTCATCGAAGGTAAGGGCGACCATCTTCTGGGTGGAACCAGTAGTGGCAGTGACGGAAGTCGAGGAGGGGCTGGGGGTAGAAACGTCGGTGGGGGCGACGGCGGCATTGGAGTCTCCGGAAATGGTAGGGGCGTTTGCCGTGGCGTGCTCGATCAAGACGCCCCCGAGAGCGGCAAGAAGAGCGACGGCTAAGCCAAGAGCGAAGAGAATTCCCGTCCTTCTTCGCTTGGCGCCCCTCGTCAAGACCCGGCCTAGCCTCGACATGGCGCTACCTCGGACCTATGGTTGGAGCCATTGGCGGCCGGGTGGCAGGGCGCGGGGCTTTCGGACCCGCCGGATGATGAGGCCGGACTGCGCTCTTTGATTGCTCCGGGGGAAGCACCTTGCTCGTGGCAGCCGGTGGTGAGAGCTAATTCGGTATTCCTAGGCGCGTATTCAAGAGGTGGGGCATGTCCTGCTTAAGGGAGGAACCGGAGGCTTCCAGTATACCCACGATATCGTCGGGGCGGTCGTGAGGCAACGGCCCTTCGGGGACGTCCTGTCGGTGAGGAGAGGGGTCGGCAGAGGGCCGGCAGGTAGCTACTTAAGCTGCCCGCGCATCTCTCCCGGGATGTGGGCGCTCGTTCCCACATTGAGGTAGATGGACCCGGTTTTGACGAGAGCGACAAAGTCCGAGATGGTCTTGCCCTGGAGAGGCCCTGTAAAGTCGGAGGCGGTGAAGTTGCCCTGAATGAGCACTCCGCTAAAGACGCCGCTCCTCGTGGGACCGCCGTAGAGGGTGAGAATGGTGGCGCCGGTCGTACCGGCCTTGCCTTCGTGCAGGCGGGCTACGGTCAGGTCGGTGATCTTGCCTACGCTAAGGACGTAGTGGAGGGAGGCGTGGTTGGCGGCCAGCGTGAGGGTGAGGGTGCCGGTAGCAGAGGTGACAAGAGCGGGGATCTCATTCTGGCCGGAAAGTTGCGCGCTGTAGGTCAAGGTTCCTGTGGTCGGGCTCTTGCCCGTCGAGGTGGTCGCGCGGACGCCGGAGTTCGCGCTCGTGGTCAGAGATGAGGCGCCCCGATTGGCGGCGCCAGCAGTTGAGACGGTCGACTTAACGGTGGTGGAAGTGGAGCTGGGCGTCTTTTCGGTGCCGGGCAAGATGATCGCCCAGGTGAAGACGGCGGCTGCCACCACGATGAGGGCGATGACCAAGGCCAAACGACGCCGTCCCATTTGCTTTCGCCGGCGGCGGTCGTTGCGAGAACTGGGTGTGAGGTATCGGCCTGGCTCCGGGTTCATGATCTCTATGGAGACAAGAAATGAAGATGCACGGCTTGGACCTCGGGTAAGACGCCCGCTAACTAGCTAACCGGCTGCGTGATCCTCGACTCCTGGAGCGGTGTTGCAATAGCTGCTGGCCTGCGACTCCCTCCATCACTCGATATGGAACACGCTGGCATTAAGAGTGACAAGCAGGAGCGCCACAACAAGCCAAGAAGCCACAGCGACATACAGGCTGGCCGCACTACCCAGCCGTCGCTGAGTCAGGTAGAAGGCTACCAAGAACACCAGCGTGGCGGGGAATGAGTAGATGCTATAGAGCGAGATGCGCCGCATCACATCAGCGGGCTCCTTCCGGGCCAGAAAGAAGAAGCTGACCAGCGTGACCGCGGGAAAGAGCACAAAGAGGCCTGCCAGGAGGGGATGCTTTCCATTGGCCAGCCATGAGACGATAACGACGATGCTACCCCCCGCCACGAAGCGTAGCGCCAACTGAGTTAGGGACATCGGTCAGTCCAGACCTCGGGGCCAGCGTTTCCTGCAACCCCGACCGTCCTCCCCAGCGCGATAGAGTCCAAGGTTCGCTTGCGGACGTGTTGCTTAACGCCTGTCACGTGCTGCCTTCGTGCACGTTCACGCCATCATCGCTATCAAAGACACGATCCATGATGAAGAGAATACCCGGAACCTCACTGATTCTTTGGCCGGTGTTCGTTGTTTGCGTAAGCGTTTTGGGCACACACCTTACGTGGAGAAAGTTGCCAGACTCCCCGCTAACCACTACTGGATGCTTTCGAAGCGTCCTAGACTCATAGTAGTGCACTGTCCACTCCGACCGGAAAAAGGTCGGGGCCCGCGCACGCAAGAGCGGTTAGTTGAGGCAAGGCAAGAGGCGCGAAGATAAAAGTGGTGTCCAGCGTTGGCCATGCTCGCGCGAGAGCGCAAGAAGCAGAGGGGGAAGCTGACCGTAGGCGCTGACCGGGGTTATAACACCCGCGGGTTTGTGGCCGACACCCGCCGGCTGGGCGTGACCCCACACGTGGCCCGCAAGCGCCGCTTCAACGCCATAGACGCTTGCACGACCAGCTGGCCCGGCTACGAACTCTCGCAGCGCCGGCGCAAGGTGATCGAAGAGGCTTTCGGCTGGATGAAGACCACAGGCCCCTTGCACAAGCTTCTCTACCGCGGTCTTCCCAAGGTGACGGCCATCTTCACCTTCGCTCGCGCCGCCTATAACCTGGTCCGCTTACGAACCTTGCTCGCGGAGCCAGCCCTTCGCTGAGCCGAGAGGACGAAGGCAAGGGTCAGATAGCTCCGCGATTGGGCTCTCCCGGGTCGAATCGGGCTGGATCCTCACCGGACGGCGTGCCTCACGGTCATTTCCCTCGACCTAGTCGGTCAACAGGGGCCGGAGTTCAGCAGCCTACTAGCCGGGTATGGTGAATTCGCCCACCATTGTGCCTACGAAAGTGTTATTCCGCATACGGATGTTGGTTCCCCTGACCTGACCCCATTCTTTGGTCCACTTCCTATGATAGTGCGAGAGCCGGTTCCCGGGTGAGCGCCGGCGGAGCGAATTCTCTGAGCGAGAACCCTGGCCAGATGATTGTCTCTGGGGCCGGTGGGCGTCCGCCCAGTGAGCTGTGTGGTCGCAGATGGTTGTATTCACGCCTCCAATGTTCGATGAGGATCTGCGCCTCCTTGAGCGTGTAGAAGAGCTCGCCGTTTAAGAGCTCGTCTCTCAGCTTGCCGTTGAACGACTCGACATATCCGTTCTCCCAGGGGCTGCCAGGTTCGATGAAGAGCGTGGTCACTCCCAGGTTGCTAAGCCAGCCACGCACCGCCTTGGCGACGAACTCTGGTCCATTATCACTGCGCATGTGCTCCGGGACGCCGTGCTCGAGGAAGAGTTCCGAGAGCGCGTAGAGCACGTCGTGGCTTGTGATGTGGCGCGCCACGTGGATAGCTAGGCACTCTCGGGTGTACTCATCGATCACGGTAAGCAGACGGAGCTTGCGGCCGTCGTGAGTGGTCTCGCTCACGAAGTCATAGGCCCAGACGTGGTTTCGGTGCTCGGGCCTCAGCCGAATGGAGGAACCGTCGGCCAGCCAGAGACGCCCTCGTTTGGGCTGTTTCGCAGGCACCTTCAAGCCTTCGGCCCGCCAGATACGCTGCACGCGCTTGGCGTTGACCTCCCAGCCGGCCATCTGCAGAAGGTCGGTGATGCGCCGGTAGCCGTAGCGGCCGAAGCGGCGGGCGAGAGCGACGATGGCCATGGTCAAGGCGTCTTCATCTTGGCGCACCTGTGGCTGGTGGCGTTGGCTCGAGCGATGCTGGCCAAGAGCACGGCAGGCCCGGCGTTCGGATACGTGCAGCCCCTCACAGACTGCCTCTATGCACTTGCGCTTGCGTGAGGGGCTTAGAAGTTTCCCCGGGCGGCCTCCTGCAAGATCATCTTATCCAGGGTAAGGTCAGAGACCGCCCTGCGCAGTCTTGCATTCTCATGCTCCAGGTCTTTCAGGCGCTTAGCCTGGGAAACATCGAGGCCGCCGTACTCCTTACGCCAGCGGTAGTAGCTCACCTCGCTGACGCCGATGGCTTTCACCACCTCGGGTACTTTGTTGCCCTGGCCTAAGAGGACCTCGGCCTCACGCAGCTTGGCGATGATCTCCTCGGGGCGGTAGTGCTTCTGGGACATGATCTACTTCCTCCCTTCTCGGTCCGAAACCATAACCTAAAGGTGGACCGATTTCAGGGGGTCAGGTCAGCTGGCCCACAAATGCTTCACGATGCTGCCCATCCACGTTCCAACTATGCTCGTGGGCCTGCTTCCTGAGAGACTGGGGCACCACGGAATTCGTTCTGCCCACCTTATAGACAAAGTGGTGGGCAGAACGATTCCCTTCCTGGGTGCGATTGATTTGTGCCCAAGCCCCGTATCTTTGGGCAGAAAACGATTTCGGGCGCCCGTCCTCCCCACAAGGAGATCCCTTATCACAGCAGGCGATCAAGAATACGCCGCGTTATCGCAACGCCCTGGAGCGACCAGTGGCCGGGGAGGTATGGAACGATTCGCGTCAGCGAAAGTGTTTGCGGAGCACATGCTTTTCGCTACGGAAGCGGAATCTAAGGCACAACACCCAATCGTTCCACCTCTAGCCGCCACTTCATGAGGGCCTTCCATTCGCCGTCGGCGGCCGCATTCACCAGTTCCACATTGGATTTAGTGTAGCTAGCCTGAAGGTCCACTACGGCCCTGTACTCATCCAACAAGGCAATATAGTACTCATCTTGCAGCTTCCGCATCTCGACGGGCGCCTCAGGAAAGGCCTCGACAACCTGCGCAAGGTTCTTCAGATCGGCGAGAAAGTTGGATAGGTCCCCGCTTTTGCCTGATCCGATGACTTTCTTTGCAGTCTCTATGACCCCTTGTCTGACCGTATTGAAATCCCGGTAGGCCACGAGGTACGCATCCGCAGAGTATCCGCGCCAAGGATCGGGCTGGGTCGTCGTGGTGGAGGGGAGGAGGGTCGTGGTGGAGGGGAGGAGGGTCGTGGTGGTTGTAGATGGGAGAGCCGTGGTGGTTGTAGATGGGAGAGCCGTGGTGGTCGTAGATGGGAGAGCCGTGGTGGTCGTCATGCTCGTCAGTTCAAGAGAAAGCTCATTAACTCTGTTGGAAAGACTGATGGATGTCCAGGCGAGTACCCCGACGGCAGCAAGCGCGAGGACTAGCAGTGCGCTGAGAACCGCTGTGAGAACGAGCCTTGGCATCTTCGATCCTTCCGATCACGTAATGCCTGAAGAGTCAGAGACGCTACCCACACTAGAATCTGCTAGCGGTATTTCCTAAACCAGTTGGCGTTAATCAATGGGCAGTCGGCTCGGCCCTACTGACCTCGAAGCTCTCAGTTTCACCTTTGCTTCCACGAATAGGGACGCGCACGTGCAGCCCTGCAACTCGATGCCGTCATCCTTTCAAGCAGACTACTCTCGCTCTTCCACCACTATTCCCCAGCCAGGCTCAGATGCCCACAAGTAGAGCGTATGGGGGCCGCTCAGTTCGCCAAGATACTCTTCACCCGAAGCGGGGCCTTTGACTTCGATCGCATTCCCAGGCTCAGCCCCATCAGGAACCATCTCGAAGTCCATGACCCCAGCACTTACGCGGTAACGAACACGGCATCCTTTCCCTGTCAGGTCGATTGCCTCCACTATTACGCCCGGGTCGCCCTCGCTCGAGTGGGCCACGACCCGCTTCCAGCCCGGGGAGCTATCGATGGTCGTTGTGGTTGATTGAAGAGTGGATATAGTCGTGGTAGCCGCTTGGGTGATAGAGGTGGTGACCGGTTCCTCCCTCCAGCGCTTGAACTCGGTAATCCCGCCACCTGACTGCATAACTCTGACAGCTAGCTCTGCCGTGTCATGCAGGGTACCGGTTGACCAACCTGGGGCATTCTCTGCATCGTGGGTTGATACCCTATATCCGCCTGCTTCAGGGATGCACCGCATCTTTATCCCAGGTATTTCCGCGTTTTCTCCCCATATAGCCTCGCCCTGCCGAAGAGCTAGTACCGCTCCTTGAGCGCTCGGGGAGGCTAACGTCAAAGACGTGACGCTCATAGATTCCCGGGTGGCGATGGTGGAGCTAGCAGTCTCCCCGCCGCAGCCGGAGACGGACCCTGCAACAAGCAGCAGAGCAGAGACCAACAAAGCCAGAACGAGAGTCCAACAGGACAACATCGAACGCTGGTGATTATCGGCGTGCGGCGATTCGACGATGGAGAGTACGGCTCTCATGGGCCTTCGAAAGACTCGTCTACCATAATGTCACAGCTTAAGGGCTCCCCGTCCCTACTTCCACACCGTTCTCGCCTGCTCGCACTGTCGAAGTGGAGCACACCTTGGCGAGCGGATCACGCATCCCCACCCGCCAGGACTCCCCGAGCGACAGTGATGATACCTTTCTGGTCTGTGAGTCAGCATATGCCGTTTGGCAAGACCGTCAAGGTGCGTCTCGGGCCTGCGTTAGTCGAAGCCTAGTCATACAGCTTCACGTACGCCTCGCTTGGCTGCGTGGCCAAGGCGAGGAAGAGCCTGACCGGCGACGAGATTGACGCCACCGACCACGATGCGTGGTAGACGATCACGACCGGGTGAGGAGGTAGATGCCCTCCTTCTGCAAACGGACGCGCCCGGGGTGACCCCTCAGAACGGGACTTAGCCGGATCGCGTGGGCACAAACTGCGCACCAACAGCGGGTTTCTTGGATTACCTCTGAATGCACTTGAAAACCGGCACGGCGCAAGCCGTCGCGGGTTCGAATCCCGCCCCCTCCGCCTTGTTTGCAGGTATGTTTACTCCCAGATTGCGCGCCCGCAACCAGCTTTTCGGCTTGCCGGGAGTGAGCTTCGCATTGCCTCCGTCCGAATTATCCACACGCGGCCAACCTTGGTGGTGCGGAGGCTTAGCATGTAAACCCAGATGGCTTCTTGGACGTGTTAGGGACAGTGGAAGGCGGCTTGCAAGACACGGCGAAACTCCAGTGAGGAGCACATGAGAAGCTCGGAGTGGGTGACGACAATGGTGGATCGGCCCGCGAGAGTACCGGCAAGCGATGCAGAGAAAGTCGCCGGCGTCGAGGCCCTGTTCAGCCGGCATTACGCACCCCTGGTTAGAAGTCTCTCATTTGTCGCGCTCGATCGGGATCTGGCGGCCGACGCGGCCCAAGAGGCCTTCTTCCAGCTCTACCTCAAGTGGGACCGCATCTCCCAATACGATGATCCGATCGGCTGGGTCTACCGGGTGGCCATCAACCGGTGTAAGGACCACCGACGGGCTATAGTCCGGGCCGCTCGCCTGCTGGAGTGGGTTGCAGGATCCATGGATCGAGACGGATCCTCCTGGACGCCCGAGATCGATTTCAAGGACGCGTTGCGCCGGCTCCCCGGCCGCCAGCGTACAGCCGCTGCCCTCCACTACGTCGCCGATCTGTCCGTCGCCCAGGTGGCCGAGGTCATGGACATCTCCGAAGGCGCGGTCAAGAGCCATCTATCCCGAGCACGAGAGAGTCTTAGAGCGGAACTTGGAGCAGGGTCATGAAGAGATCTGACGATAACGATTCGCTGCAGGGGCGGTTCGAGCGGAACGCCCCCCCAGTAGACACACCTAAAGACTGGATGGAAGTGAGGTCTAGGATGCTTGAGCACAGCCGTAGGCCGGCCCGGCGGCGTCTGCGCGCCGCAGCCATCTCGTTCGCCGTCATTGTCGTGGTGGCCGCCTTGGTAGTCGGCGGCGTCGAGGCCTTCACACACCTTGGCGGACACCGGCCAACGATTCTGTTCGGGGGAGACACGACGACCCTCTCCACCGCCCCGATAACGACCACCACGTCGTCAACCCAGCCCACTACCTCGACAAACCCAGCCACGGGCTCTTCGACCACCCAGGCCGCCAACACCATGACCATCTCGGTCTACTTCACGAGCGGTGAGAAGATCGCTGCCGCTCACCGGGTGATCGCCAAGACTCAAGGTACCGGCCAGGCCGCCATGCTGGCACTGCTCGCCGGACCGACCGCCGAGGAGACGGCGTCAGGGCTGGTGGGGGCGATACCCCAGGGCACCCGGCTCTTGGGGCTCACCATCAAGAACGGCGTAGCCACCGTGGATCTCTCCAAGGAGTATGAATCCGGTGGAGGCAGTCTCTCGATGTCTATGCGGGTCGCCCAGGTGGTTTACACGCTCACCCAGTTCCCGACGGTGAGCAAAGTCAGCTTCGAACTCGAGGGCCAGCCGGTGATCGCCCTCGGGGGCGAGGGCCTCATCCTCGACCATCCGACGGGACGGGCCGACTACGAGGACCTGACACCGGCCATTCTGGTGGAATCGCCGGCCGTGGGTGACACGGTGAAGAGTCCCATGCACGTGACGGGCTCAGCCAACACTTTCGAGGCCACCTTCACCCTCGACCTGCTAGACGCGAACGGTCAGGTCATGGCGGAGAAGCAGGTGATGGCCACATCGGGCACCGGGACCCGGGGCACTTTTGCCGTTGACGTCCCCTTCACTCTCGCTGAGTCGGGTGGTGGCACATTGAAGGTGTTCGAGCTTTCAGCCAAGGACGGCTCTCCCATCAACGTGGTGGAGGTGCCGATTAAACTGACCAAGTGATCATCCACGATTGGGAGGCGATTCCCCCATCCGCCATGCACGACCGGCGGAATTGCGGCTCTCAGCGGTGAAGGGCGGCTGTCGGCATTAAGCCTTGATCCAGGTAACCCTCGCTTCTCATGGTAGAGCCTGGGCAGAGTACAGGCTTGAAACGAAGGGGGCCTCGGACAATACTCTTTCCGGGACCTCTCGCTCAACGCTGACAAGCCGATCGAGGCGGTTTCCACGCTCGGCGAACGCATAGCGGCGAGCGATGAGGGCATCTCCAACGACTAACGTCGCCAAGACGCCACGCGAGGCGGTTGCAGTCCTTGTGGACCATGGGCGGGGTTTACGGCTGAAGTGGACGGGCTGACAAGGACAGAGGGGTGACTGAGGCTGGGGTATCGATCTTCCCCTCTCCGGTCCTGCAGCCTCCGCGCGACCAGTTCGTTCTGGGGTCGGACAGCCTAACCGGCCATCTTTCCCTCCGCCTCTCGTGGTAACTTGGTCGCACGATTTTCGATTAAGACTAGTCTAGGGGTGAGCTTTGGCAATCAACATCCAAGATTTTAAAGAGATCGATCCTGCCGAGAGGCTCCTCATGGGCGCCGGGCCGTGCAACATGCCGCCGCGGGTGTTTCGGGCCGTGGCCGCCCCCTCCGTGGGTTATCTGGATCCCTACCTTTTCCAGATCATGGACGAGACGCAAGAGCTGCTCCGGGCCCTCTTCCGAACGGCCAACCCAGTGACCCTGCCGATGTCCGCCACGGGCGGCGGCGGGATGGAGACGGCCTTCGTCAACCTGATCGAGCCGGGCGACCAGGTGGTCATCGGGGTGAATGGTCTGTTCGGCAGCCGCATGTGCGACATCGCGGAACGCCTGGGGTGCGACGTGGTGCGCGTGGACGTGGAATGGGGCCGTGCCGTTCCCGCAGAGAAGATGGAAGCGGCGCTCAAGGGTAAGGCTCCCAAGATCGTCGCCGTCGTGAACGCGGAGACCTCCACCGGGGCCTGCACGCCGCTCAAAGACATCGCCAAGCTGGCCCACGATCACGGGGCCATGTTCCTGGCCGACACCGTCACCTCGCTGGCTGGGATAGACGTGTCACTCGACGCCGACGGCGTGGATGTCGCGTACAGCGGCACGCAGAAATGCATCTCGGCCTTCCCGGGCATCTCGCTCGTGTCCTTCGGCCCCGCGGCGTTGAAAGCGCTGGACGCCCGCAAGACCAAAGTGCCCAACTGGTATCTGGACATGACTATGATCCGGGACTATTGGGGACCGGCCAGGAAGTACCACCATACGCCGGCGATCAATATGATCTACGGCCTGCGCGAAGCGCTGCGGATCGTCTTCGAGGAGGGCCTCGAGGCCCGGTTCGCGCGGCATATGGCTGAATCACCGCGCTCTTGTCGCCGGACTGGAAGCCATGGGGCTGTCGATGCTGGTGCCCCAGGGCGAGAGACTGCCCATGCTGAACTCGGTGCGGATACCCGCGGGGGCCGAGGACGCAAAGATCCGCGGAGCTCTCTTGCGAGAATACGGGATCGAGATCAGCGGCGGACTAGGAGAGTTGGGCGGCAAGGTCTGGCGGATCGGCCTCATGGGCTACAACGCTCAGCCGAGGAACGTCCTGCTCCTGCTGGCCGCTCTGCAAGCCGTTCTCATGGGCCAAGGCATCAAGGTGAATCCCGGCGCCATCGAGGCCGCTGCGGCGGTCTGGGCCGGATAGCGGTCGCCTGACAGGCATTTCGCGCCGCTGGGCGCGAGTCCCGCGCAGGGCCGTACGCGGGTCCGGCGTGACTCAGGCGCAGGCCGGGCGCGGGTCGGCCCCAGGTGAGGGACAGGTCGAGCGTAACTGGAATAAGCCAAGGGCTGGAGAGATCTCCAGCCCTTGTTGCATTCTGAGTCGGCGCACCAAGCGATCCGCGATGTCGCGCAGCGGCTATCGCCGGAGACGCGCCCCTCGTTACCTGTGCAGCAGGTTGTACAGCAGATCGCAGACTTCGCCCCGGGTGGCGGGAGCGAGGAAGTCGTAGCTCGGGCCCATCCCCTGGATCCCGGTCAACAGCCCGGCGTAGGCCGCCTTGCGGGCGTTGGGATAGTGCGTGTCGTCGAAGACCGGGAACGGTGGCGCGTACCCGGCGGGAGGATCGGTCAAGTCGGCCGCCCGAACCACCATCGTGATGAGCTGAGCCCGGGTCAGATTGTTGTAGGGCCCGAACAGATGCTGGTCCGGCTTCCAGCCCCGAGTGATGTTGTTGGCAGCGCAGACCGCGACATAGTGGTCGGGATAAAGAGGATCGGTGGGATCCAGATTGGCGTCCACGTCTGTGAAGGTGCAAACGTCAGCCGTGGACACGGGAAGTCCCAGGGCCTTCACGATCATCTTGGCGAACTGTTGCCGGCTTACCCAGGCGTCCGGCTGGAAGGTGCCGTTCGCAAACCCGTTCACCACATGGCGGCTAGAAAGGTCGCTGATCTGAATGTAGTAAGGATTCGAAGCCGGCACATCGCTAAACTGCTGTGCCCCGGAGCGTTTGAAGCGCCGATTGGCGAGACTTGTCGGCGGCGGTCCCGGGTACAGTGGAAGTGTTCCGAGGTAAGAGGGAAACGCCGCCGAGGCGGTTAGCGTCGCACGAAACCAAGGCTCCAGGAGTCGTCATGGCAAAGAGGAACATCGGCAGCAGCTTCAACATCTACCCCATGCCGGTGGTGATAGCCGGTGCGGTGACCGATGGCAGACCGAACTTTATGACGGTCGCCTGGCTCACCAAGCTGAGCTACAGCCCTCCTCTCATCGGCCTGTGCATGGCGCGCAGGCAGCATACTGCCAAGGGCATCCAACAAACGGGTGAGTTCAGCGTGAGTGTCCCGAGCGTCGACCAGGCCGTGCTGGTGGATTACTGCGGGCTTGTGTCCGGTCGCGAAGAGGACAAAGCGGCCCAGGTGGAGATTTTCGAAGGGGCGCTCAAGTCCGCCCCAATGGTCCGTCAGTGTCCGCTCACCATGGAGTGCCGCCTTTCGCAGACGGTCGAGCTTCCGGGTGGCTTCTTCTTTATCGGCGAGGTAATCAACGTATACGCGAGCGAGGCGGTACTCACCGACGGCGTCGTCGACGTGGTCAAGCTCCGCCCCATCGTTCTGACAATGCCGAGCGCATCCTATTGGGATCTTGGAGAGGTCGTGGGTAAGGCATGGGAGATAGGGAAACCACTCATCCAGAAGTGACCGCCGTCTTCCCCGTGGCGCTGCCGGAGCTGCCGGTGGCGGAATGGGCTGCTGCCATCGACGTGCGCCATTCCGCCCGGACCTACACCCGCGGAGCCGTCGACCCGGTACTGATGGCTCGGCTTCGGACATTTTGCGAGGAATTGCCGGGCCAAGAGGTCGCGCGGATCGTTCTCGTCGATGAGGCGCCGCCGGAGTTATTCACCGGCCTGATCGGCGGTTACGGGAAGGTCCTCGATTCACCGTCGGCATTGATGATGATCGGCCGGGAGGATACCCCCACGGTGCAGGAAGCAGTGGGCTACCTGGGCGAGGCGGCCATCCTCGAGGCCACGGCCATGGACCTTGGCACGTGTTGGGTGGCGGGCTTCTACGACCGCGACGTAGCCAGCCGCCTGACACCTCTCAGTCCGGGCGAGAGAGTCTACGCGATATCCCCCGTGGGCTACGCTGCCGCTCGGGCTCGCCCGGGCGAGCGGATGCTCAAGAGGATGGTCGGCGCGCACAAGCGAAAGGCCATCGAGGAAGTCGCTCCCGGCTTCGACGCCCGCTCGTGGCCGGACTGGGCCGCTGAGGGAGTCCGACTGGCCGTGATCGCCCCCTCCGCGGCAAATCGGCAACCCTGGAGGTTCGAGCTCGAGCCCGGTACATCGGACTGCGTTGTCGTCTCGGCGGTCCAAAAAGGGGTGGAGGGTCGGATCGCGCGGCGTTTGGACTGCGGCATCGCCATGCTGCACTTCGAGGTAGGAGCGAGGCTGCTGGGAGCGCGGGGCGAGTGGGAGATACTGCCACCCCCGCAGGTGGGCCGGTTCCGCCTCGCGATCAACCTTCCCGAGTGATATCCGCCGGCGCCGGACTTTCGTCCGGCCCGGTCTGCAAGCCGGCCCCGGCGCGCCTCCCGCTCCGGGCGCGGTGACCGGCGCAGGAACCCGGAAAGCCAGCACACCCAGTGCACCCGCCGCCCCGAAAGCCCAAAGCGCCTCTGCAGCTCCGGTGTGACTACCGCCATAAGCGCGAGCGTCAGCGTCGACATAAGGTAGAAGATCATGAGCGTCAGAGCGAGCGCGTCACCGCGACGAGCTGCGTCCCTGGAGACCTGTCCCGTCTCCACCAGGGAGCCGCCCTCGTCTCCCACGATCAGGCAGTCCGTTTCCTGGAGGCGCCGAAGAGGAGCATGCCGATGGTCGACGCCACCCCAAAGGCCGCCAGCATCACGAAGCCCCACAAGTATGCGTTCCGCGAGCCGTTCCCGGCGTCAAGCAGCACCCCGAAGAGCCAGGGAGCGACCATGGAGCCCACGAACCCCAGGAGAGTGTTCATGCCTGTTGCCGCCCCCACCTGCTCGGGCTTGGCCACCACTTCCGGGATGTAAGCGAGCATCGGCGCGAAGAAGAACATGCTGAAGAAACCGGTCAGCAGGACCATGGCGAAGGCGAGGACCACTCCAGGCACCACTCCCACGAGCACCGCGAAGACGGTCATCAGCACGAGCGAGATCATGATCGTGGCGTACTTCCCCCATCGTCCGGCCGCGGCCGCACCGGCGGGGTTCCCGAACAACTGCGCGGCTCCCAGGCCGATGGCGACCAGGTAGAACGAAAACGATTCGCTTGTCCCGTGGATGTGCTGCAATAACCCCGGAGCCCATTGCAGGAGGCCCACCCCGATGGCCAAAGCCGCCGTGTTGGTAAAAGCCAGCAGCATGACCCGGTGGTTACGAACTACGGCGCCCAGCGATCGAGCCAGACCGCGCAGAGTAGTCGCCCCTACCGGATGTTGGGGCAAGATCCTCACCGCTTTTTGTGAAAGTGCCGCGATCCCCACGACGAGTCCCAGACCGGCGGTGGTCAGAAAGACCGCCCGGAACCCGCCGGCTTTGTCGATGCTGGGCATGATGAACAATCCGAGCACGGTCCCCAGGCCCCAGCCCGAGCCAAAGATCCCCCAGGCCCTTCCCAGCCGCTCCGGCGGCAGCGCGTAGGCCATGACCGGGCTGCAGGTGGCAACCACCATCCCGCCGCCAATGCCCTGGATGCCGCGCCCGATCAGGAAACCGGCGAAGGTGCTACTCAACCCGAAGATCGCCGATCCCACCACGAAGCAGCCACAGCTGACGGCCAGTAACCGACCCCCCCAGCGAGCGGCAAATACTCCCGACGTGATGCCCGACACACCGTAGAAGCCCAGGAAGACCGTGGTCATCAGGCCGATGTCGGCGGCAGAGTAGCCGAACCGGTCCTGCAGGTCCTGCGTCACCACCGGCATCAGCGTAAGGGTGATCGCCCCGGTCACGAAGATGAGCATGAGCGAGAATGCCAGGGCGTCGGCGCCACGTCGCGTCGTAACAAGCCCGCTCGGTTCCGGGCGTTCCCGCGCGGCTGGCGTGGTCTGAAGTCTCTTAGCCAAAATGAAAGGGCGCCGTGTGGGTCATGGTGACTTCCACTAGTATCAGATAGAAGGCCACGAGCGATAGCCTTTATGCGGCATCACTGCCCCTCCGGCGCTGATTACGTGGACTCGGCTACGGGTACAATTGGCGACGTGCGTCTAGCGCGGATCTCACGGGTCGCGATGCGCGGGTCAGACGGCAGCTCCCTAACTCCCACCGGGGGTGGCGATGAGATTCATAGTGCGTTGGGCCATCACAGCCGGCGCGGTATGGTTGGCTACCTGGATCGTCCCGGGGATACATGTGGACCAACCACACCGGGTGCTGGCAGTGCTTCTCGTCGCCCTGATCTTGGGCCTAGTCAACGCCTTCATCCGCCCGATCATCAAGGTACTGTCGTGCGGCCTGATCATCCTTACCCTCGGACTGTTCACGCTCGTCATAAACGGGTTGATGCTCTGGCTCGCCTCCTGGATCACCGTCCACTGGCTAAGTCTCAACTTCCACGTGGACGGGTTCTGGTCCGCTTTCTTCGGTGCGCTCATCATTAGCATCGTTTCCGCCCTCGCCTCCACGTTGCTGGGGAAAACAGCGAGGCGGAGGAGGACCTGAGCGGACGCGCCGTTCTGCGCTCTAGCTGTGCGTGCCGACCCCGCAGCCGTTTGATACGCTTGAGCAACTGAGTGACCGGCTGGCTGACTCGGAAGACGCGACGGCCCGAGTTATCGCAGCGTGCAGACTCAGGATCTCGCGGTGGCCTGTCTGAGTCGTGCATTCCAGCCATACAGGTCACCCCTGGAAGCCCCGTTTGGTGTCGCAAAAGCCGCGTTTGGTGCCGCGAAAGTCCTTTCGGCGTCGCGAAAGCCCTGTTCGGAGTCGCGGGACGCACCTTCCGCGACATCGGCTATCTTCCGTGGCACCGGCTAAGCCCGAAAGGAGAAACACCATGGTAGACGATCTGACTGCCGACAAACTGGCGATTCGAGAAACGGTCGAGAACTGGGTCGTATGGCGCGACGCGGGGGACTGGGAGCGTTTTGCCACCGTCTGGCACCCGGAAGGATGGATGACGGCCACCTGGTTCCAAGGTCCGTGGCAGGACTTCATCGATATCAGCCGGAAAGGCTTTGAGGCCGGGGTGAGCATCCTTCACCTCCTGGGCGGATGGACATGCGACATCGTGGGCGCCCGGGCGATCTCGCAGACCAAGATGACCATCCATCAGCGCGCCACGGTAGACGGTGTCGTGGCGGATGTCGTCTGCCTGGGACGTTTCTACGACTTCTTCGAAAAGCGGGACGGCCGCTGGGCGATCGTCCGGAGACAGCCGATCTACGAGAAGGACCGCCTCGATCTGGTAGACCCGGCCGCGACTCTCAAACTCGACGCCGACTTGCTCGCGAGCTTTCCGGAAGGGTATCGCCACCTGGCCTATCTGCAGACGAAGGCAGGCTTCACGCTGAAACCTGGCTTGCCAGGGACACGGGGACCGGAGGTGGAGAAGCTCTACGCGGAGGGTGCGGCCTGGTTGGCGGGAGCGCCTCAACCTGGAGAGCCGCTCTGAGGGTCGAATCGCGTGCGCTTCCTGCACAAAGTGAGGGCACATCGTCGTAGGGGGACATAGTCAATGAAGGCAGTGGTTTTCAACGAGTTCGGCGGCCCTGAGGTCCTGGAATACGTAGAGCTACCCAAGCCGGTTCCGGGCGATGGTCAGGTTCTGGTGAAGATGTATTCCGCGGGTGTCTGCAAGGCCGACTGGAGGGTGCGCACGGGACGGTGCCAATGGCTCACGGAGCCGTTCCCCGTGGTTCTTGGCTACGAGATGGCCGGCCGCATAGAAGCCCTCGGCCCCGGCGTGACCGGTTTCGCCATCGGGCAACCGGTACACGTCCTGCATATGGCATGCTTCGGCACCTACACGGAATACATGGCAGTCACCGCCGACGACGTGGTCGCGATGCCGGAAGGCATCGATTTCGACGCGGCCGCCTCTGCGTACAACTACTACGTCGGCTGGGGACTTCTCAACAGCATAGTCCAGGCGAAGGCGGGTGAGTCCCTCTATATCGCCGGTGCCGCCGGGGGCGTGGGAACTGCTGTCATTCAACTGGCTCAGCTCAAGGGAATGCACGTGATAGCCAGCGCCAGCACCGACGAAAAGTGCGCGTATCTCCGCGGCCTCGGTGTGACCGACGTTTTCAACTACAAGAAGCACGACGCGGCTGAGAAGGTAGGCGCCCACACCAACGGTCTGGGCGTGAACTACGTCTACGATCAAATAGCCGGCAAGGATTTCTGCAAGCAGTTCGATCTACTCGCGGTGTACGGCCAGATCATCCTCTACAACTTTCTCGGCGGTTATCCCAAAGACGAGGACATCATCCATATCCTCCAGAGCCGGTGTGAGGGCTGCTACGGTATCCGGTATTTCTCGATCCACGTTCACGACACCGATCCTGCCGGGTTTCGGAAGGTCAAAGAGCAGGTCCTGGATCTGATCGCGAGCGGGAAGATCAAGCCGCCCATCTTCAGGGCCATGCATCTCTCCGAGGCTAGGGCCGCGCATGAGATGCTCGAGTCCGGCCAGATCTTAGGGAAACTCGTCCTGCATCCCTGAGAGGCGCGGGGCCCGAACCGGAACCGAGATTCTCATGATATCGTAGCCGCGAGGACCGACCGGTCCTGGCGGCCGCGGGAAGTGTCCATGGCGGCAGACGGACCGCACCAGAAGAGCTCGAGCAGAGGGCGTAGCCACTGTGCTTCAGTACGCATGAACGGTTCGCACGGAACACTGGACGTAGCCGTCGTCGGCAATGGCGCGGCGGCGGCGGAGGCGGTGATCACCATGCGTGCCGCCGGCTATCAGGGCAAGATAGACCTTTTCGCCGACAATCCGTATCCGCCCTACAACCCCATGCTGGGCACCTATTTCGCCTCGGGGACGATCTCGGCGGCGCAGTGCTTTCCCTTCGGGGATGCCGGGTTCTATGGCCGCAACCGGATCAACGCCCACCTGGAGTCCCCGGTGACCGAGCTCGACCCAGACTCCAGGGAGCTGACCACGGCTGACGGCTCTCGGCACTCATTTCGTCGCTGCCTTGTCGCCTCGGGTGCCCATGTCGGTTTCCCGCCGATACCGGGAATTGCGCCGGGCGCGCGCGATCCGCGCGTCTTCGGGCTGCGTTCCTTCGCCGACGCCGGCCGACTCAAGATCGGGATCGCGCAGGCGGTCGAGCGGCCGCAAGGGTTGGGACGCCGGCCGCGAGGGATAGTCCTCGGCGCTTCGTTCGCGGGCATAAAGGTCGCCGACGTCTTAAAGCAAGCAGGGATGGCGGTATCGATCATCGAGCGCGAAGCTTTCATCCTGCCCCTCTCCGCTCATCCCGAATGCGCCGCTCTGATGCAGGACCATCTTCGCGAGAAGGGGTTTCGCCTCAGAGTCGGCGCGGCAGTGTGTTCCGTCGAGGCCACGCCCGGTGGGCTGGTGGCGCATTTCGCTGAGTCAGACGAGACAGAGGAAGCGGACCTTCTCGTCGTGTGCACCGGCTCCCGGCCGAATCTCGGCTTCCTGGATCGCGGGCGGGTGGCGGCCGAGGTGGGGCTGGTGGTGAACGAGCACATGCAAACCTCGGTGCCGACACTCTACGCGGCGGGTGATGTGGCGCAGGCTCTCAACCCGTTGACTGGGCGGCACGAGGTGGTCGGTTTGTGGGCCCATGCGCGACGCCAGGGCCGAGTGGCGGGGCTCAACATCATCGGCGCCCACGCCGAGTACTCGGGCGGCATCCCGTGCAACATCACCCACGTGGGAGACATGATGTTCGCGGGCATCGGGTGCATGAAAGAATTCGACGATATCGAGATAAAGCACGTTGCGGGCGGGTTCTCCGCGTGGGCGTTTCAAGGCGGGCGATTGGTCGGCGTCAATATCCTGGGGCGGACGCCCTTTCCTGGGGTGATCATGAGTGCACTCGCCCGTGGAGCAGAACGGTGTGCCACGGGACCTTGGTGCACAGCGGACGATTGGCTGCGGGAGATAACGTGGACGACGGTGGGATAATGAGCTGGCGGGCCGGGCCGCGAGACGCGCAGGGAGGATCACATGGACAAGCTTGAACGCATGAAGAAGAGCAAGATTCCCGGTCCAGAGACGGGGATAGAGGTACGCAAGTCGGTGTGCACGATCTGCGACCCCACCACCCAGTGCGGCCTGGACTGCTACGTGAGCGACGGGCGCATCATCAAGGTGGAGGGCTCCAAGGAGAATCCGCACAGCGCGGGCACTCTTTGCTCAAAGGGCGCGGCCACCCGCCAATACGTCTATCACGAGGACAGGCTCCGCACGCCGCTCAAACGGGTGGGACCGCGGGGATCCGGCGAGTTCGTGCCTATCTCTTGGGACGAAGCCCTGGAGACGGTCGTCGCCAACCTGGAGCGGTTCAAGACCGAGAGCGGCCCCGAGTCGGTGGTCTTCTTCGTGGGGTATCCCAAGCACATGCGGCCTTTCGTGCAGCGGCTCGCCATGGAGTACGGGAGCCCCAACTACTCCACCGAATCGAGCACCTGCCACACAGCGATGGCGATGGCCTTCAAGCTGGTCTACGGCCAGCCGGCCGGGCCGGACGTCCGCAACACCCGCTGCCTGCTGGTCTGGAGCGCCAATCCCCTCTACTCCAACACCACCGGCGCCAGGGGACTGCTCGACGCCCGCGACCGAGGCATGAAGCTCATCGTGGTCGATCCCAGGAAATCGCCCGTGGCATGCCTCGCCGACATCCATCTCCAGCTCAAGCCCGGCACCGACGGAGCCCTGGCTCTGGGGATGGCGAACGTCATCATCGAGGAAGGCCTCTACGACCGCGATTTCGTGGCCGAATACACGCGTGGGCTTTCCCGAGTATCGCGCCTATGTCAAAGATTTCAGCCCGGAACGGGTAGAGGGCATCACCGGAGTCCCGGCGGAGAAGATCCGAGAAGCCGCCCGTCTCTACGCCACCACCAAGCCGGCCGCCTTCATGCCCAGCGCGTCTCCAGTGGTGCACCACACCAACGGCGTGCAGAACTACCGCGCCGCCTTCGCGCTCATCGGGCTCACCGGCAACTTCGACGTCACCGGCGGGAACGTGGCTGTGCCGCCGAGTTGGCTGGAGATCGGCGGAGCCGGGTTCACCACGCGGCAGCACGAGTTCGAGATGCCCTGCAAATGGTCGGACCTCCCGCCGCGCCTCGGGGCCGGGCGCTTCCCAGTGTGGGCCGAACTGGTGGACCAAGGCCAGGCGATGGACCTGCAACGGCAGATCCGCACGGGCGAACCGTACCCTCTGCGCGGCCTGGTGGCGTTCGGCATGAACTACCGCATGTTCCCCGACTCGGACGGCTTCATCGAAGCCGTCCAGAAGCTCGAGTTCATCTGTGACGTCGACCTCTTCCTCACCGACACCGCCAAGTATGCCGACATCGTGCTGCCCGCCTGCAGCTCGGTCGAGCGGAGCGAGCTGCGCTGCTATCCGGAGAAGTACGTGGTGCTCACCGAGCCGGTGATCGCTCCGATCGGTGAATCCCGGTCGGACACGGACATCATCTTCGACCTGGCGCGGCGGCTCAAGCTGGACGATCCGCTACTCAACCCGGCGCCTCGACGGCTCCGTGGAGCCGGCCGCCGCCTTCGACGCCGCCTTGGACTGGCTGCTCGAGCCCAGCGGCATGACCGTGGCCGAGCTCAAGAAGCATCCCGGCGGCATGCCCGTCCCCGCCCCTCTCGCCAACGCTGAGCGCAAGTACCGGGAGAAGGGCTTCCCCACTCCGAGCGGCAAGATGGAGTTCAAGTCCTCCATCATCGAGAAATACGCCGACCAGCTGGCATTGAGCGCCCTCCCGGCCTATCTCCCGCCGCAGCAAAGCCACGAGGCCACCCCGGAGCTGGCGAAGCAGTATCCCTTCATCCTCAACACGGGTTCACGGCTGCCTATGTTCGTGCACACCCGCACCTACCGGCTCCCCTGGACGCGCAGCTTGCGGCCACACCCGGCGGCGGACATCAATCCGGCGGACGCGCGCCGCTTGGGGATCCAGCAAGACGATGAGATCGAGATCGCGACCACTGCCGGCGCCATCCGCGTGCGGGCGAACCTCACCGAGCTGGCCCAGCCGGGGGTGGTCCACATGTATCACGGGTACTCGAGCCGCCGACGTCAACTCCCTCCTCGAGGCGGACTACCTCGACCCGCTGTCCGGCTTTCCCGGCTTCAAGGCGCTGCTCTGCTCGGTCAGCAAGGTGGGAGACGAGGCGAGCAGCGGCCCAGCGAGCCGGGCTGAGACCGGTCCGGCGAGCGAAGTCGTGAGCGGTCCAGGGATCGGCGCCGCTGTGGGTACCAAGGAGGCCTCGCGATGAGCCACGCTTTCTATCTGGATGTCGAGCGCTGCAGCGGCTGCTTCGCCTGCGCCGTGGCCTGCATGGATCAGAACGACCTCGAGATCGGTGAGGAGCCGACGGCGTGGCGCCAGGTGTTCAAGGTGGAGACAGGCAGTTATCCGGATGCACGACTCCGCTACGTCTCGCTTGCGTGCATGCACTGCGAAGATGCTCCTTGCCTTCTCGCCTGCCCCACCGGAGCCATCAACCGGGAACCGGGCACTCAGGTAGTCGGGGTGCTCGCCGACCTTTGCATCGGTTGCCACAGCTGCTCGATGGCGTGTCCCTTCGGAGTGCCGCGCTTCGGGCGCGACGGCAAGATGCAGAAGTGCGACCTTTGCGGTGAGCGTCTGGCAAACGGATTGGAGCCTGCCTGCGTGCGCGTCTGTCCGACGAAAGCGTTGAAACAGGGCAGTCCCAACGAGCTCGGCCAGAGCGTGGAGCGGAAGGCCGCGGAACGGCTCGCCGGAGAATCGTAGACCGGGCCGGCACCACGGACACCCGCGGCATCTAGGAGGCTGCTGAAGAATGGCGCCTCGGCCGTCAGAAGCCTGTTAGTCGATCGTGATGTCCACCCCGGCGGGACGCGCCGGCGGGGTCGGGGTGGCGTCGGAGGTGGCGTGGCAAGCGGGGCGGCAAGCGCCGGGTGGTCTTCCACAGGTGGTCCGGTCGGGCCCGCTTCATCGGTCTTGCGCCAACTGAAGAGAGCGGCCAGTACGGCGGGTACGGCTCCCTTGTTGCCGGGGTTGATAACATGCTTGACGTCCCGGGTGAAGACGCCGTCACTTTCCTCGCCCAGGTCCAGGATGGCATCCGGCTCGCCGCCTTCCACCACGCGGACCCGAGGCCTGTCCAGCGGAGCACCTGTCGCCGGCGGCTCCGACACAACGGCGAGCTCTCCGGTGGTCAACTCGACTACGGTCCCGGGTGGGTACAATCCCATCACTTCCGCAAAAAGCTTGACCAGCATCGGGTCGAACAACGACCCTGATTTCTCGATGAGGAAGTTGAGCGCCTCGTACGGCGTAGCGTTGGTGCGGCGGTAACCCCGGGCAGTGGTCATGGCGTCATATACGTCGACCAGCGAGACGATGTTACCGAAAAGGCTGACGCTGGTCTTGAGCCGGGTGCGCGGGTAACCGCTCATGTCGTAATGAAGATGGTGCTCGAAGGCCACGACCACGGATCGCATGCCGGCCGGGGTGAGCCGCGGCTGGTCTAGAAGACTGCGCGCCGCGAGGCTGGGGTGCCGTCGCATCTCGACCCACTCCGCTGCGTCCAGCGGCCCTGCTTTGTCGAGCACCTCCGGTCTCACCACCAGTTTGCCCATGTCGTGAAGGAAGCCGGCCAGACACAGCTCGCCGAGGCGAGATTTTGAGAGTCCGAGACGCTGACCCAACACCACGGAAAGGATCGCCACGTTGGTGGAGTGGTAGATAAGGTAGTGCTCGAAATCCTTGATCGTGGTAAGTGCGATGAGCGACTGCGGGGCTTCCAGTATCTGATCTACGGCGACCTGTGTGACGTGTCGCAATTGGCGGATGCTCGCCTCCGGCGTCTCGGCCGTGGGGTCGATGAACTCCTGGCCCATCTGTATGCACGCGGCGTAGGCCTCCACCGGCGCGATCACAGACGGCCTCGTGGCTTCACCGCCTACGAGGTTCACCTCCACATTCATGACTCCCGCCTGATCGAGCCGCTCGTTCAGGCGCTCAGGCGTTCGTTCCTTGTCCCTCGCGAGGATGGTGAGCAAGTTCATGAGCTCGGCGTCGGTCAATCCGTCGAAGAAAGTGAGGCCATCGATACCCCAAGAGCTGTACAACTCGATGAGGTACGCAAAGCGCGGATAGGTGGACACGGTCGACCGGATGCGTTGTGGGCCCACAAAGACGCAGTGGCTGTGGACTCCGATCATGATCGTGCCGGCACTCTCTTGGCTATTCTCGACAAGCTGTGACCGGAGGAGAGCCGTCGTCTGCCGCATGACCGCGTTGTCCTGCTCGTAGTAGGCCGCGGTCCTGATCGCGACTGCGAGCGAGAGCGCCAGGGCCTGTGCGCTTGCGCCGTTCATCACGAGTCCGCTTGTGGGGGTGGTGCATTCTGCAGAGCCCGGGCCGCCGCCCGCCGGATCGCGCCATCACCGGACTTGCTGGCTTGAAGCAAGCTCTGGCGCGCCAGATCTCCGGGAATGCTCGCGAGGGCCTGGATTGCCGCTAGGCGTGACTCCAGCGGACGGGGACGGAAAAGCCGACGTCGCCAGAATTTATCCAAGAAGGGCACCGCTCGCTCCTTCGACAGCCGCGCATGCGCAAGCAGCATGGCCTCGATCTCTTCTTGGGAGCGTGTCTCAAAGTCACGCCCGAGCACTATCCCAGCCACCAGGTCTTCCTGGACAGTGCCGCCAAGTTGGGCGATCCCCCGGGCTGCGAGGATACGCATGGTCGGGTCGGAGTCGTCCAAGGCTCTCGTCATACCGGCCAAGGCTGCACTGCCGCCGAATCCTTCGAGGGTGTGGGCCGCCTCTCGCCGCACTCGGGGATCGGCGTGCCGAATGAGCCGTTCGAGCGGCGCCACGAGGTTTGGGTCTCGAGAAGTAGCAGCAAGTTGGGCGGCGTTCCGGGCGACATACCAGCGCGGATCTCCCAACCACTTTTCGAGGTATTCCGCGGGGACCCCCCCTTCCTTTCGCAGAATGGTCAACAGCGACTTGCGAACGGCGCGGTCCGGCGACTCCGCAAGGAGTTCCAGCTGGGCAGGATAGGTCCACTCCCGGATGGTGCTGAGAAACGTCTCGACCTCGGCTACGCGCTCTGGCGGGGCCGTGCCCAGCCCCGTGGTGAGCGACTGGATCGTGTCCATGGTGACGGCCTGCGTTATCACCACGCCTGGAAGGCCCGCCGTGGTTCTCGCCGCGGCCTCAAGCTTCTGCAGTTCCACCAGTAGGAAGTTCACCGCTTTCAGGTCACCCGCCTGCAGATATGCCTCAAGAACGTTGGTCAACGCACGGCCGACCACTCCCGTGTCCGTCGTCGGTCTCCCGGCGCCGCCTATCACCTCCAACAGCACCACCGCGAAATCGTCGAGGACGTTCGCCGAACCCTCTGCCGCCGTCTCGCTCTCCTCGACCTCCTCTGGCGTAAGAACGAGTGTGTCCGCTCGCACGTCGGCACTGGGCACGATTGTAAGACGATCCCCACCGAACGCTTGTTTGTGGGCGCTCTTCACCACTACCTCGTCCAACCGGTGAATGACGGTCTCCCGCAAGGCGTCTACCGTTCCCTCTCGCAGATATCCTCCGGACTGAAAAGGGTCGGCCGCGTCGTACGCGATGTGCGCATAGTCCTGTTCCCAGAAGACGGTGACCAGGTCCTGGTCGGAGCGGACCAGCTCGTCCGCCCGGGCCAGACAGCCGACGAAAGACTCGACCTCCGGCTGCTCGAGCCCCGGTTGGAACGTGATCGCACGCAGGCCGTCTCTGAACATGATGAACGCCAGGTTGTCACGGGTCTCGCCGTGCGAGTAGACATCTTCTTCTTGGTAGACGAGCCGGTGCTCCTCCACCGCCAGAGTCAGCTTGTCCTCGTCGCGTATGAAGTTCAGGAGAACGAGCGTGAGGGCGTCCAGTGTCTGCTGAGCCACCGGGTGACCTGGAGGATAGAAGCGCACGTCACGATACGCCCGGTGGAGGGCGGAGCAGATCAAGGCCACTGCTTTGATATCGCGCGAGACTTTGGGTTGTTCAGGCATGGCTCACAGTTCGGTGGAACCTCCGTCTATTCCTTTCCAGTCCCGGGATGGCCCATGAGTGCCAGCAGATTTCTGCCCAGGACGGTCGAGTAATCATCAAGGTCCAGAGCGGCCAGCTTCACGCGTATCGCATCCGGGAGCAAGTCTTGCCGGAGGTTTTGCAGGATCACATCGGTCTCGGCCTCGTCAAACTCGGCGACGATCTCCGGATCGGCGAGATATGGCCGGTTGACGGGACAGATCTCCTGGCAACGCATGCAGCCGACCAGACTGTTGTGAGAGCCCTGGCCGAGCCAATCCGGCCAAGGGCCCTCATTCTCGTTGAGATACGTAAGGCACCGCTCCGCGTTGATCAGCGTCCTGTCGGAGGGGATGCAACGAGTCGGACACGCCCAATGGCAGCTGCTGCAGGTGGAGCAACTGCCCATGCGCACGTGCGCAGCACGTACGCCGCTATCCAGGGCAACGGCCGAGCTTCCGTCGACGAGATCCGCGTCGGTGACGAATGCCTCCAAACGCGCGAAACTCCCCATACCGGGAACGTAGCAGAGGTCGTTGCGCCCGTACTCGCCGAGACCGGTCCGCACCGCCAGGAGCTTCACGGGAAGCCTGGGTCGCTCGACGCCGAACCCGGCCGGCACCAGCACTTCCTCGAGCATCCGGCGGCACGAAGCTCGGAAGCGACTACTGAGATACGTGGGCGGGATGATGGCCGTCAGCTTTCGTCCGCCCGTGTGGAAGACCACCGAATAGCACGGGGCACGACCGGCGATCACCACCAGCGATCGCGCGACGGGGAGGTCGCCTGGAGCGTCCCACTCCAGGCTCGAGGAATACGCCTCGTACAGGGACGCGCTCAGCGCTCCCCATTCCAGCAGATCGCTCAGCCTGCGTTCGAGTTGAGCAGCCAAGTCGGCGGGCGCCACCCTATAGGATAGGCCGGCACCCCGGAGAACCTTGTCGATCGCCGCGAGCATGGAGCGATGATACACCTGCGTCGCCTCCGTCCGGCCAACCACGGCGTAAACACGCGATCAGCCCTGGCCGACATGGCCCTCTCAGCTTTGCGAACCGCGGACCGGCCTGGGTCTCTCGCACAAGGGTTAGGGAGCCGTGGGAAGCAGCACCTCGTCTCGGGATTTGCCGCTGACTCCGTAGCTCACGATCATGCGATCGGTGATCCACTCCACGGGCGCGCGGTCGTCCGTCCAGTAGTCGGCCATCGGCGCCACTTGAAACCAGTTCGCCGCGAGCAACTTCGTAAGGGGCAAGATCTTGGATGGCGCGTTCTGGGCTCTCTGATCGAGTACCGACAGGGACTCGTCGTTCGCAAAACCAAGCACCAGTTGATTGAAGTGGAGGGCGGGCCAATCCATCACCAGGGGAAACTGCGTCGCGAGCGTACCGGCGATCGACTTCGGCAACCGGTCGTCGCCGGGCACCGTGGAAACGTTCAGGGCCACGATCCCCCCGGGGTTCAGCCGTTCTCGACACAACTTGAAGAACTCAGCGGTGGCCAGATAGAAGGGGACGTACGGCTGCCGGTATGCGTCGATGAAGATCAGGTCGTAGCGCTCCTTGGTGGTGAGGAGAAAGGGCCGGGCGTCGGCGGTGATCACGGTGAGCCGGGGATTGTCGCCCAAGCCGAAGTACCGCCGGGCCACAGCGGTGACCGCCGGGTCGATCTCCACGCCGTCGATCTGGGCATCCGGGTAGAAGACTCCGAAGGCACGGGCGGTCGTCCCGCCAGCGTTGCCCAGGATGGCGATCTTCTTGACCGGCCGGTCGAGCAGCGGGGGCACCGTGAGGAACATGTCCCACTCGCCGCCGGTGAGCACCGTGTTCGGTTGCCACATGCTGTGGACGGCGAAACCCTCGTTGAGGTAGAGATAGCGCGTCGACCCATACTGCACCACCTGGACGAACTGGTACTGCGACTCTTTCTCGTAGATGGTGCCGGTGGTCGCCTTCACGGCTCCCGGCGGAACGGCCAGGAGACCGGCCAGCACGACGGCCACCCACAGCCACCGGACGCCCAACAGCAACGCGGCCGCGGCTGCGATCAGCGCGGCGGTGCCCAGCATGGTGCGTTGCGTGCCCACAAGCGGAATGGTGACCAGCGCCGGTAGGAAGGTGCCGAGGAGACTCCCGGCGGTGGAAAGGGCGAAGATGCGGCCGGCGGTGGAACCGGCCCGGTCGAGGTCCTGGATGCCTATGCGGATGGCGAACGGAGTGACCATTCCCAGGAGCAGCACTGGAGGGACGAAAAGCACCAGTGAGGCCGCGAACGAGCCGATAACCGCTCCCGTGGAAACCGCGGCGATGCCGTTTAGGGTCACGTTGAGGAATGGCCTGGCCACAAAGGGGACGACGGCGATAAGCACGGCGCCTGCAAGCACGATCGCCCCCAGAACGCGGGGATCCGGCCAACGATCGGCGATCTTGCCGCCCAGCACGTATCCCAGGGACAGGGCGATCAGGATCAACCCGATCACATTCGCCCAGATCATGGTGGAAGAGCCGTAGTACGGAGCGAGAAGACGTGACGCGCAGATCTCTGTGGCCATCGAGCCGATACCGGCAAAGAAGACCAGACCACTGAGAGCGCCACGGCGCAGGACCTTGCCTTTGACCGCGGCCGTCGTGCTTCGCGTCGAGCTTTGCGCCATAAGGCCCGCCAGGTCTTCCGTCAGCGCCTGGCCGGACGACGAGCCGGGCTTTGTGCCCCCCAAATCGCTCTGGGATGATAGTTCGTCCTGGCCGTCCGTCTGCATCCGCCAATTATGGGTGTCCTCCACCCCGCAATCAAGGAGCGTAAATCCGGGGAAATCGTTGCCAAAGGTGAGAATGGGCCTGTTAGTATCTAGGCAGCGCTTGATCGCCCGGCTCAGTAGGGCCGGAAAACGCCTTACACAGGGAGGAAAGCTCGTGGAACAGCCGTCTACGCAGTACCCACCCGTGCCCCCCGCTCCGCCCGTCCCCCCTCCCTCCACGTTCCCCCTCACCTTCAGTGTGGCCTATCCCGAGAAGCTCAACCGGCTCACTTCGTTCTTCCGCGGTATCTGGGCCATCCCGATCTGGGTGATACTCGCCCTGCTCGGCTATGGGACTTACTCCTCTAACGGCCACGCGGCCTGGTGGGGGGTCGTCTTCGCCGGTGGCGTGCTTTTTGTGCCGGTACTCTTGATGCTGCTCTTCCGGAAGAAATACCCCCGTCGGTGGTTCGACTGGAACCTTCAGTTCACCAAGTTCTCGACGCGAGTGCTTTGCTATTTGGAGCTGTTGCGCGATGAGTATCCCTCCACGGATGAGGAGCAAGCGGCGCGCGTCGACTTCTCCTACCCAGACGCCCAGCAGCTCAGCCGCGGGCTGCCGCTCGTGAAATGGTTCCTGGCTATCCCTCATTACATCGTGCTCTTCTTCCTGTGGATCGCGGCCGCGGTCTGCGTCGTGATCGCCTGGTTCGCCATTCTCTTCACGGGCAAGTACCCGCGCAGCCTCTTCGACTTCGTGGTGGGCGTGAATCGGTGGACTCTCCGGGTGAGCGCCTATGCCGCGCTATTGATCACCGACCAATACCCGCCGTTCGGCTTGGACTGACTGCTCGCATCGTGTATCGCCTGACCCGGGGGCGCCGGCGCGAATGCGCCGGCGCCCCGACTTCTACTCTGACCCTGCATACTTTCGCTTGAGTTATGCATCGGTAGCGGTACACTTGTGCTCACGCCCAGGCGACCGTGCGTTGCGATGGGGTCAAGATCATCGGGGGGAGTTCCGGGTGCCCGACAGCATCGAGGCGCGGCTTGAGGAGGCCAAGCAGGCGGCCAAGAGCCTCAAGAAACAACTTCGCGAACAGGAAGATGAGCTCCAGAAGCAGAACGCGGCCCTGCTCGAAGCGTATCTCCGTATCGAGGCACTTTCCCGGCATGATCCCCTCACTGGCGTGGCCAACAGGCGCTGGCTGGACGAGGTACTGACCCTCGAAGTGGAGAGGTGCCGGCGCTACGGGTGCCTTCTCTCCGCCATCATGGCCGACCTCGACCAGTTCAAGTCCATCAACGACAGTTTCGGCCATCTGGTCGGGGACCGGGTCCTGCAGATCGCGGCGGACGTCTTTCGGCGCGAGGTCAGGATGACGGACCTGGTGGGAAGATACGGCGGTGAAGAGTTCCTTTTCGTTCTGCCGAACACCGGACTGGTGGACGCCTACAACCTCGCCGAGCGGTTACGGGAAGCTTTGGAGCATGCCGACTTTTCTTTTCGCGAGACGCCGGTCACCTCGAGCTTCGGCATCGCGGAGTGGGAAGTGGGAGATCTCGCGCAGGACCTGATCCGGCGGGCCGACGAGGCCATGTACGTGGCCAAACGCTCGGGCGGAAATCGCAGTGCTTGTTCCCCGGGCCGTGCCGTGGACGAGCAGACGGCATGAATCTGCGCGCCCGGCTGCGCTAAAACGGCCCGAGGTTGACACCGGCTCCGGGGTGAAACGACTGCGTCTCCTAGCCTGAACCGGCGCTGTGATTCAGGCGCTCGCCGCTGTCACTTGGAACTTCTCACCTGGTCGGCAAGGTCGCAGGCCTGCGTGTACAAGCCGCTACCCACGCTGAGCGAGTCTCCCAGTTGCAGATTCTGGTCGGTGGTGGATGAGTAGGCCGGCCAGACCGTGGCGCCTCCCCCATTCGGGTCCCCAGTCGCAGCGAATCTGGTCCAGTAGCCCATGATGGCTGCGGATAATCGCTGATCGACTGCCCCGGTCCCCGCAAACAATGAGATGTTCCCGAACACGTACGGTATCTCCACAGAGTGGAACGCTCCCAGGGGGTTGTTCAGGGGTACGTGCGTGAATTGATACAGAAAGACTTTGGAGGAGCCGGCAGCGGATCCGCTCAGACTCCGGGCAACGAAGCGCGCGGTCCCGGCAAACCCCACCTCGGTCAGCACGCGGCTGAATGTCGGCTTAACGTCACCGTCGTTCTTGACCGGATAAAGCGCAAGAGCTTGACCCGCGTATGTGTCGAAAATGGAATCCATGGTGCTCGTGTATCCGGCGACTGTGCTCGGGAACTCGGAGAGGAAGGCATTCCCCTCGTCGGCGTTGGTGCCCAGGAGAAGCGGCACGGGCAGCTCTTTGCCCGCGGCCCACAAAACGGTGGGCAGATCTGTGAGAACGTAGCCGTCTGCCACCGGCCTCCAAGGGAGACCGATGTCTGTGGACCAGCCCCACCTTGCGCCGCGGCTAGAAGTTCCGCGGGGCTCTTGGCCCGCATGGCCGCGGCGACATCGCCGTTCGGGTCGACTCCGAGCTTCTTCGCGAAGCTTTGCCCGTCGGCTTCAGCCTGAGCGAGAGTCCCCGCCGTCTTCACCCCGAAGCCGCGGTCGAGCAGGATGCCGCTCTCGGCGATCGCGCGCTGGAAGAGGCCTTTGGCAAGCGGGCTCACCATCAGGTCGAGGACGCTGATAGCTCCCGCCGACTCCCCGAATACGGTCACCCTAGCCGGATCGCCGCCGAAGCCGGCTATGTTCTTCTGCACCCAGCGAAGAGCCGCGATCTGGTCGAGCAGGCCGTAGTTGCCGGAAACGCCTTGCGGTGACTCCTTGGACAGCGCCGGAAGCGCCAGGAAGCCCAGCGGACCCAGCCGATAGTTGATCGTCACAACGACAACCCCCTTGCCGGCCAGGTTCGCTCCGTCGTACACCGACAACGAGCCGGCCCCGGTGACGAAGCTGCCTCCGTGGATCCACACCATCACCGGCAGTTTCTGCGAAGGGTTGTGAGCCGGCGACCAGACGTTGAGATAGAGGCAGTCCTCGCTCGTGGCGCCGACGGCAAGAGAGGGCAGCAACTCACCGCCCGTGGGTTGCGGACACGCCGGCCCGTAGCTGGTGCATGCCCTTGGGCTCGTCCAGGCTGCGACCGGCTGCGGCGGCTTCCAACGCAGGTTGCCGACGGGAGGCGCCGCATAGGGAATTCCCTTGTATGACCAGATGTTCGCTTGCCGGGCGCCTGTGATCGGACCGCTGTCAAGGTGGACGAGTCCCATCGAAGCCTTCTGGGTGCCACAACCTGGGAGCGCAAGAACACAAACCAGGACAAGTAAGACGGCGGCTATGAAGCCGAAGACGCCTACATGCTTCGCGCGCGGACGCGTCGACAACCTGTCGGAAACCAGGCCCCGCGCTTCCGCTCTCATCTCCTCCGCCTTTCCTCGCCGCCGGGATACCGAGCCGAACCATCCGGCTTCACCGTATCAAAAGCGCGACCAGCGAGGATGTTTCCAGCCTGCCGGATCGGAGAACGCGGTGAGAC
>CAVVNF010000035.1:0-19096 GCA_963749535.1 uncultured Thermoleophilia bacterium
CGGACGTGGTGTAACAGGAAGCGGCTGATCATGCCGGTTTCTATGAAAAGGAGAGCCATCGAGTGTTCTCGTAGGTATTGGCAACAAAACCGTACCTATGAAGGAGGACACAACGATGGCCGATTCCATTGTCACGCCTGCGGAGCTGCTCAGCAAGCTGGCCGAAGGCGGGGAGTTCGATTTCTTCCGCGAAGCCATGCTCAACCTGCTCCGGGAGCTCATGGAGGTGGAATTTCGCCAAGACCGGCGCCCACTGGGGGAGCGCACTCAGGACCGTCTCTGTCAGCGCAACGGATACCGGGAGCGACGCCTGGACACTCGCGTCGGCTCGCTTTCTCTCCCCATCCCCAAGCTTCAAGAAGGCAGCTACTTCCCCAGCTTCCTGGAACCCCGCAGGCGTAGCGAAGAGGCTCTTCTCGCCGTGATCACCGAAGCCTACGCTGAAAGGTGTCTCCACCCGCAAGGTGGAGGAGCTGGTTCAGGCCCTCGGCCTGGAAAGCATCTCCAAGAGCGAGGTCTCCCGCATCTGCGCCCGCCTGGACGAGCAGGTGGAGGCCTTCCGGGGCCGACCGCTGCTCGGACGCTACCCTACCTCTTCCTGGACGCCACCTACAAGAAGGTGCGAGATGAGTCGAGCCCGGTGGTCTCCATGGCTCTCGTTGTTGCCTACGGGGTGGCGGAGACCGGCGAGCGGGAGGTGGTGGGCCTCGAGGTGTGCAGGAGCGAGGACTACGCCTTCTGGCGAGGATTTATCTCCGGGCTTGTGTCCCGGGGACTTGCTGGGGTGCTCTTGGTGGTCTCGGACGCCCATCAGGGTCTCCGGCGGGCCATCGAGGAGGTCTTCCTGGGAGCGAGCTGGCAGCGATGCCGAGTGCATTTCCTGAGAAACCTGCTCTCGCTCGTGCCCAAAGACGGCCAGGGCATGGTGCTCGCCGCCGTTAGGCTCATCTTTCAGCAGCCGGATACGTCGCGGGCCAAGGACGAACTGCGGGCGCTTGCCGATCGCCTGGCAGAACGCCTGCCTGGGTGGCCGCTCTGCTTCTTGAGGCCGAAGAAGAAATCCTTGCCCATATGGACTTCCCCACTGAGCACTGGAAGCGGATCTCCTCCACCAACCCCTTGGAACGGTTAAAAAGGAGATCAACCGTCGGACTCGCGTCGTCGGCATCTTTCCGATGAGAAGCGCCTCATCCGTCTCATCGGCGCTGTGCTTGCCGAGCAGAACAACGAGTGGGCTGTCTCTCGCAGGTACATGAGTCGCCACTCGCTTGCCCGCATCTACCAAGCCGCCACCCCCGAGATCGAAGGAGAGGTCACCCACGCCGTTGCCATTCCCATCCACTGAAAGCTAAGCTTGAAGACCTACGAGACCAACGATGGCTCTTACACCACGTCGTGGGACGCTACCGGTTTCTCCGCTCGTGACCTCGCTTTGACACCCGGTGCGCGTGCGCTAATCATGCTAGCTAGAAGCGTCGATCTCCCCAGGGTGGCGGCGCGCAGGGCAGTCGCCAAAGAGGCCGATAATCGCTTCGAGCTCGTGCTACCTCATAGCTTGGGTCTGGCTGTCCCCGCGTCTCGACTTTGCCTTTTCTACCAGCTTTCGTACGTCCTCGAGGCTGAGCACGCCTTCTCGCATGGCTTGCTCTAGCTCAGCCCTCGCCTGGTAGATACGGACCTCCAGGAAGTATTCAGGTTCTTTCCCCAGCGCCCTGGCTAACTCGGAAATGGTTGCGATCGTTTCTCGGTTAAGAATGCGACCCCGGCCCCGGCTTAGATAGCGGCTGATCGTGCTCTGGTTGTATGGGGTGCGGGCGGCCAAGGCGGTGTCAGTGAGCCTCTGCTCCTGCATCAACTCCCGTAGGGCAAGGTCAAAGGGGTGGTTTGTTCGGTCCTTCATGCCTCCGAGTCTATGTCAGTTCTGGAATGAATGCTTGTCACTAGTGGCATAACGTGCTAACATTCCCATGCCAGTGGTGACATATAGAAGCGTAGAGGGTCAGGGTCTCGTACGGCGCCAACGCCCTGAAGTCACGGGTCGAGCAGACCCAGGTTGCACGGAGACAAACGGTAGAGGAGCGCTTGAGATGACAGCACCGAGAAGACCATACGGGATCAAAGGCATCACCGACCGGCCTCGGCCGCCGATACTGGCGAAAGCCAAGATCGGTCGGATGTCGGCGCAAGGCTACCCGGAGATGCTGGATCACGTGATCTTTGTGGACCCCGAGACCGGGGCTGAGATCGCGGCCTTTCGCAAGCTGGGGGAGAAACCCACCTCTTTTCTCGCGGTTCTTCCCGCTGACGACATGGAGACGTTCGTTGATTGTGCCTGGAAGCGCTATGGAGAGCGTGGCCTTAGGTGCCGGGGAGACGGGGAGCGAGGGGTGGAGCGACAGACCGGGCGCGAGCGCGAGTGCGCCGGTCCCTATAACAAGGATAGGCCGAGCGCGCACCGGTGCCGCTTTGCCCGCCCAAGAAAGAAGAAGGTGGGCGGCCTTCTCACCGAGCACCCGCCCGATTGCAAGCCCGTCCTTTCTCTACGTCTCGTGGTGCCCCTGGCCGGCGCCCTCGGTCTGGTGCAGTTGGATACCGGGGGTGCGGCTTCTAGCGTGCCCACGCTGTTTTCGCAGCTTAAGCAACTCCACCGCGCATCGGACGGTCACCTAGCCGGCGTGGCTGTCAAGGTGATTATCCGTTCCTTCAGCGGGCAACAGGGGATCTGCTATGCCTGGGCCCTCGCGAACCCGAGCGCGCACGACCTCAGCTGCCTTGAGCAAGATTTCGCCCCTCTTTCTGCGGTACGGCTGGTCGAAGGCGACGTTCTGCCAACTCCGGGTGAGCTTCCGCCCCTCATTGAGAGCATCGATCGGGACATCTATGGACTGCCGGCGGCAGGTAGAGCATCGGACAACCTCCCCTTGGTGACGTGGGTCCCCGCGACCGACATCGTTGTGCCGGCGGAGATCGCAGGCGCAGTAGGGGTCGCGGAGGCCACCTTCCTGGCCCAGGTGGGGCTGGCCAAGCTTCCGAAAGCCAAACGAGACTGCACCCTGGAAGTGGTGGCCGCCAATCGCCAAGTAGCCGCTCGGGAGGCGAGCTGGCCCGCTTACCTTAGCTGGCTGACCGGGAAAGCTGAGGAGCTGGAAGCAAAAGTGAGGCAGTCATGAGTCCGACTGGTGCCCCACAGCACGCTCTCATAATCCGGCAGAGCCACCTTCGTCACCTGGAGGAGCACTGCCCGGCTATGGCCTGGGCTCTCTCCATGGAGGGCCGCGAGAGCCCCCCAACCCCGGAGGCGCTGCGAGGAACAGCGGTGCATTCACTCTTTAGCCGTTATGTCCAGCATCTCTACAAGACCGGCCATCGAAGCGATCCGCCGGGACTGGCCTTGCTCCTCGAGGGGGTGCTGCGGGATTACCCCTCGCTCGGCTTCGAGCAACGGCTGGACGTGACGAGGCAGGCGGAAAAGATCGCCGCCGGGTTCGACTTTGACCCGGAGCATTTCTACGGCGCAGAAGAAGCCCTCGCCCTGGAGCTTGAGTTCCCCGGGGGGCAAAAGGCCACCATCACCGGGCGCCTTGACCACCTTGAAGTCCATGCCCACGCGGGCAGAGCGGTCGTCGTCGACCTCAAATCCAACCACTACCTTCCCCCGGACTCCCGGGTAAAGGAAGACTTCCAACTCGCCTGCTACGCCCTCCTGGTCCTCGAGAACCTGCCGCCGGTCGACCTGGTCGAGGGGAGACTGCTCTTCTCCCGCTACGGGGTGAGTCTTCCCCAGAGGGGGGAGGCCCTTTGGAGCCGCAGCGACGCCCTGCGGCTGAAGGCCCACCTAAGGACTCGTCTTTCTGCCCATTTCGCCGGAGAGCTGCGCGGTGAGTATCGCCCCGGGGACCACTGCGCCTATTGCCCCCGACGCCGGGTGGGAGACTGCCCCCTCGTTCGCTCCTACTACGGCATCACGCCACCTCCACCTCGTACCGAGCACCAGGCTCGCAGGCTCGCCTGCCAGATTATCGCCCTAGAAGGAGCCCGAGAGACGCGCCTAACCCTGCTCAAAGAATACGTCAAGACGAAGGGGCCGCTCGCCGTGGGCTCCGGCGGCCAGGCCGAGGTATTCGCCTTTCGAGAGAGCGAATCCGAGGAGATACCGGCCGCCGACTTCATTCGTATCCTCAAAGAGAACATTGCTCTCGTGGGCGAACAGGACCTCTCAGAACTGCTGAGCGTGCGCAAGACCTCCCCGCATTTCACGCACTTGCGCTTGCACCCCGATCTTAAGGGGTTCTTCGACGCGGTGGCTACGAAGCGGGTGGGCTCGAGCGTCTTTAGCCACAAGGTCCCGGGACGCAGCGAGCAAGCCCAGGGCGCAAAGGACGAGAAGACGGCATGACCTACGTATGTTCGGTCCCCGCCGTACCGCCGTCTTTCAACGAGTATGCCCGCTGGTCGCTGGACCAGAAGCTCCGCGCCAAAGGGGAGTGGCATCGCATACTGGGGGCGGTCCTCAACGAGAAGGGTAATCGCTGTCCCCGGGGCCCCGAAGGTTTCGCTCGGATAGAACTGAGATCGGTGATCTGTATTACCAACGGGCGGCGTCGAAACTGTGATAACCGCAGCGTGCCGCTCTGGAAATGGACCCAGGACGTGCTCGTCTCCTACCGGGTGATCACCGACGACAGCCGAGAGCACTGCCTGGTGCATGCCCCTGGGTTTGTGCTTGCTGGGGAGCCCCGGACCCTCATCACCATCGAGGCGGCCGAGAGTCCGGAGTCGTCGATCGGGGAAGAACTTTTTGCGCGTCGGCTCCGACAACCGCCGCCGCCTCGCTGGCGGTTATGATGCGAGCCACCTTGCTTCCGCAGGAAGGGCAGAAGCCTTGCAAAGCAGGACGGCCGTTCTTGAAGGTGACGAGCGCCCAATCGGTGGGCTCGCGGTAGTCGCGGCACTTCACGCAGAAGGCTTCCGTGGCCGTCCGTCGTTGGCCGAGGTGGAACGGCGTGCGCCGCTGGTAGGCGCGCTTTTCTTTGGGTCGACCCCGGGGAAGCTTGGCCGGGGCAGCGGAGGCCGCCTGGCCGGGAACCTCCTCGGCCCCTTGAGTCAAGGCAGCCAGGAGGGCTAAGCGCACAGGGGGCGGAAGTATCCCCATAGCCAGCCGGTTGGTCGGAATAACCGCTCTCTCCACCCGAGTCCGCAGCTCCTCGACCCTCATGGCGGCTTTCAGCCGGCGTTCCAGTTCCAGCCGCGGATTGCGCAGCTCCTCCTCCAGCTGCGGCAACTCCGCCCTCGACCTGTTGCCAGATGTTAGGACGCTTCTGTTGACTGGCGTAGGTAAGGTTGTGGCAGGCCCGACAGAGGAAGGTGTCCTTTCCACGCGGCAGGTAGAGCTTACTGGCGAGCTGGTGGCAGCCGGGGCAGGAAAACCACACCCGTTCCCCCGTATTGATGGCGGGAGTGCGAACCACCGCTACGACGGAGCTCACCCTGGTTCTGGTCCCCTCGCTTAAAAAGACGTCGTACTGGAGGTGAAGACCGTCCTCGCTCATAGCCACATCCAGACTGGCGATTTCCCTGTCCCCGCGCCGAAGCCGCACCCTGCCCCGCTTCACGCTGGGGTCGAAGTAGCCGGCGTCGGGGAGTGAGCGCACATCGAGAGTGGGACACTCCTCCACGGTGATCTTGGTTCGGGGCTTCATGGGGGCGGTTCTTCCTGCCTTTCGCGTGCCGAGGGGAGGATCAGCCTCCACTGAGGTACCCTATGGTCCAACCCGTGCACTCTGTGTCGCATTTTACGCACGAAAATAAGCCTATGTCAAGCCTTATGCGATTCCTGTCTTCCCAAAAACCGCGCTTTTCCTGGGATAATTTGGTGCTGTGCGATGGCCTTCATTGTACGAATAGTGTCGAAATCGACGGTGATAACGCGACTTCGGGCGGCGTTTTCGTTGGGGCGATGGCACGGCCGCTCGTGGAGTTAGCATCATGGGCCAGCAGAGGCGACCTGGCCGTCATAGGGGCAAAGTCACGTTTGCTCGGCGCTTACCTTGGGCTTATCCAGCCGGCGGCAAAGCGAGCGGTGACGAGGCGCCTGGACTCAGGTCGGACCAATCGTCGACGCCTACCCCGGTCAGCGACGAGGACGTGACCGGCTTTCCAGCCAGCGCTTCAGATGCCAGCAGGATGTTCAAGGCCGCTGTACACGCCCCGTAGCGCTCGCTCCAATCGGCTGGCTCCCTCTGGATGGCCGTCAGCTCGCTGCTGAGAGCCAAAGCCAGGTCATCCAAGACCGCTCCACCACGGTCGGTGCGCGCTGATCCAGCTGCCGTCTCAGCGCTTCGTAGATAGAAATATGCTTTCGTGTCAACTGGACTGGGGTCCGTCGGTTGCAACCGCATGGCGATGGTCGCTCTGGAAAGAGCGCCCTGAGGATTCGAGCCTATGCTGGCGATGGCGGCATCCTGAATCTGCAAAGCGAGAAAGGGCAGCCCGGCTGCGACAAGGATGAGACAGGACAGATCGCGTACGTGGCGAACAAGGCGAGCACTGCCAGCGACAGCTGACGTGGCCGACGAGGGTAGGCGACAAAGAGCGAAGCTACCAGGCCGGCGAGGCCCACGAGAAGTGCGGCCGGAAGCCATTGTCCCGGCAGGTAGCCCCCTGAGGAGAAGGCCTGCCATATCCAGACAAAGAAAAGGGCCGCCAGGGGGGCGGCCCATAGAATTACAGTCCGGGGACGCAACGCGCCGTCAGTCTTCTGGCCCCCGTCTATTGCCGAACTCGATTCCGACCGCCGATCGCTAGGTCAGATGGCTAGGATTGACGAGAGACTCGCCTCAAGGCCAGCCCACCACCAACCAGAGCAACCGCCACGATACCCGCGATCAACATCTGGAAGCCGGTGAAGGGGAACGTGGAGCGGTTCAGCAACTGATTGACCAAGTCGTCGAGTGGGCCAATGTTGGTCGGATGATACTGATGAAAGGTGGCGTCGTTCAGAAAGGCTTTCAACTCGGCCGGCGTGTACGTGCCGGTGAGTTTGCCGTTGTGGTTGATGAAGTCGTTGTAAATGTCTTGGGATGTATATCCGGCAGCTAACGCTACGGGCGCGAGCAGAAGCGCTATGACCACCACTGCCAGAAGTAATAGAGCTACTTTCTTTACCATCTATTCCTCCTCCGACCCCGCACCATCTCCAGAGCAGGCACTTGATTCTATGCGATTGCACCCCAACGCAAATCACACTATACCAGAGACTACTAGAGCTTAAACCACAGACAGACGTTTCTCAACAACTCTTTGGCCGAAAGGCTCGTACCCCGGGACACATTGCACCAGGGCCTCCACGATGGCCGTTTCGTCTTCATGCTCGTGAGCTAGGCCCAAGAGGTGCCGCAGGTCGCTCTCGAACCCGTGGCCGTGGCCGTTCGGCGGCGGCCCGCCTGGTCGGGCGCATACCCTGCCCACGAGCGGATGCTGGGTGGTGAGCAGGTACTCGTTGTCCCAGATAAGGCGCTCATCGAGCTTCTCGCCGGGCCGAAGGCCGGAGAACTCGACGCCGATCGACTTCTTCTGGTCCTTCCAATAGAACTCGATCATCCGCTGGGCCAGTTCGACTATGGGGACCGGATCGCCCATCTCCAGAACGAAGGTATCCAAGCTGTGCAGACCGTCGGGGACGGGATCGTCGACCATTATCGCGGCCTGCAACACCAGTTGCACGGCTTCCTCGATGAGCATGAAATAGCGGGTCATCTCCGGGTGGGTAATCACGAGCGGCCCGCCGCTCTCGATCTGGCTCTTGAAGATAGGGATGACGCTGCCCTGGCTGCCCAGGACGTTGCCAAAGCGCACCGAAGCGAACATCGTACCTGGATGGCGCTCCGATTCCATGCGAACAATCAGTTCGCCCGCTCTTTTGGTGGCCCCCATGACGTTTACCGGGTTGACTGCCTTGTCCGTGGAGATGTTGATGAAGCGCTCGACGCCGTACCTGGCGGCCGCCTCGGCCATGACCATGGTGCCTTCTATGTTGTTGAGGACTGCCTCGTCGGGGCTCACCTCCATCAACGGCACGTGCTTGTAGGCGGCAGCATGGAAGACCAATCGTGGCCGATACGTGGCGAAGAGCTTATCCATCTTGCGCCGCTGCAGGATGTTTGTTGGGCAAAGGACGTAGCGGGTGTAGCCGAGGGTCTGGAGGCGTTCGTGTAGGTCGTAGAGTGAGGACTCGTCATGATCCACGAGTATTAGCTTGCCCGGGTTGAATCGGGCGATCTGTCGAGAGAGCTCGGAACCGATGGAGCCGCCTGCGCCGGTGACCAGCACCGTCTGCCCTTGGATATGCTCGGATATGGCTCCGATGTTCGTTTGGATCTTGGGACGGCCTAGTAGGTCCTTGATGTCGAGGTCGCGGGCGTCTCGCAGGCTCACCGTCCCCGACACCAGGTCTGCAAGGCTGGGGAGGATCTTTATCTGCACGCCCGATGGCTTGCAGATGCGGTAGATGCGCGCGATCTGGTCGGCAGACGCCGACGGGATGGCCACGACCACTTGGGTGATATCGTGCTTCTTGACCAGGTCTGGGGTGTCGACCACCGTACCCATCACTGGGTATCCCTGAATTGTCATGCCCTGGAGCCGGAGGTCGTCGTCGACAAGGCCAACGGGCTGTATGCCTAACGCGGGGGTCCGGTGGATCTCCCGAATGAGCATATCGGCGGCCTGGCCCGCGCCGACGAGCAATACACGCTCGGCGGATTTCCTTGCGACGGCAGTCGTTTCAAACAGGACCCGCGGAGAAAAGCGTAGTCCGATCATGACTGCGACGGCCATGACGCCACCCCCGATAACTACTGTCCGGGGGACAAGGTTACCTCCCGATCCGGGCAGAAGAGACCAGGATATGGTGACGAGAAAGAGAAGTCCTACGGCAGCTACTCCCGCCTGGGCAACTCTCACCGCTTGCGAGAGGCCGATGTAGCGGTTGACGATCGAGTAGGCGCCAACTAGCCAATTGGCTTCGACATGGACGATGACAGCCAGGCCGGCGAAGACGGCGAAATTGGTGGTCCAGGAATCCCAGTTGGCGACAGTCCCGGCGTAGCGGAAGTTCAGCACGATGTAGTACACGGCCACCACGATGGCGGCGTCCATGAGCATCGCTAGGAGGTAGCGAACTCGGGGTCGGGTTATTAGCTTACGAACCATATGGCTACGCCGAACCGCCTTTCGGGCCGCCGAAACCAGGATCGACGAGTACGTACCAGACTTTCCCCTGGGCAAAACGCGCATCCCCTGTTTCTACTGTGCCTCGATTTGACTCGTAGGTCAATCGTTACACGCTGAGTATCGGCAAAAAGAGCTCTTGAAGTGAGAGGCGCAGTGGGCGTTGACACCTGCGACCTTGGCACTTACCGTGGGGTGAGCACCATCGCGGCGCGGCCGCGGCGGTAACGTGACGGGAAAGGAGGCACTGTGACCGAGACGCGGTCCTGCATCAAGTGCGGCCACGACCAAGGGGGAGGAAACTTCTGCGAGGTGTGCGGGGAGCGGTTTCCCGAGCCTTTGCCGGCTGAACCTCCAGCCTCGGCGGCCATTCCCAAACCTGCCCCCAGCGCAGCGGTGCCGACGAGCACGGCCACGACGGCAGCCTACGCGGCGCCCATCAGCACTCCGGCGCCCGCACCAGCCCCCGAGCAGACACCCGCCGTAACACCGGTTCCCGCGCCGACGCCTCCGCGGGCCGCGGCGCCGCCGATGCCACCCGCGCAGCCGCACTCCACCTTATGTCGAGCCGCAATACACGACTCCCCAGTATGCCGCTCCGCGCTATGAGGAGTCGCAGTACCAGGTGCCGCCCGCAGCCGGCCCGGCTGGGCCGCCGAACTACGCCGTGCCGCCGGCGGTGCCTCCCAGAGCCCCGCGTGACGACGTGTGGACCGGGCTTTTCGAGTTCTCCTTCCGTCGCTTCCCCACGCCCGGGCTTGTGCGCTTGGCGTGGATCGTCGGAGTCATCTGGGTGGCCCTTTCGCTTATCGTGGCTATCTGGGTGATCTCGGACAATTGGGCCGGTGGACTGTCGGTCTTCATCCTGCTCAAGTCCATCGCAGTCGCCGTGTTCGCGCTGGCCGTCATCCGGCTGGCTCTGGAGGCGGCCCTCGCCATATTCCGGATCCGCGAGAAGAAGGAATAGTCAGAAGGATCAGTCCAGAATCGGTCAAGAAACGTCCTGAAACGAGGAGGCCGCCCCGTCTGGGGCGGCCTCCCGTGTCTTGTCGAGTCTGGACCGGCGCGTTGCGCCGGAGTACACGGCGATGCTCGTGGCGGTCAAGCTTTGGTGAGGTACACCGCCCCGCCCCGCTGAACGACCTTGACATCGGCGAGATTGTCGGTCTCCAAGACCTTGCGTAGCCCTTGCACCAACGTCACCGATTTGCGGTCAGTGCCCTCGATCATGACGCTCTTGTCGCGGCCGGCTAGGAAATCGGTGACGATTTCCTTGTAGAAACTGGACCGTTGACGAGCTGGGACCTGGCGTGGTACCAACGTGTAACCTTTGGCTTTAGCCATCCCTGACCTCTCTTCCACCCTGCGTGTGATCGCTCGATTCGTGTCTGAAAGAGCGAATAAGCGCTTTGTCATTCTCGGGAAAATACATTTCCCTGTAAGACTTAAATAATAAACAATTTCAACAAGGAATGCACTATACGCTTGCGAAACAGTGTTGCTCGGTGCGGGAAAGCAGGATAACCAGAGCACATGCCCACAGCCAGATGGTGAAGCTGGTGGGAATGGTGAAGCTTATCTGGTCGCTTAGGCCGAAAACCAAGTAGACAACGGTGGACGCAAGAATACCCACCGAGATGAGACGCGTGAGATAGTCCTGTCTAATCCCCCTGATAGCAAGCATGATGATACCGGCAAGAGATTCATGGTGTCCCCGCGGGGGGGAGGGTGGCGAGTCGGGAAACCAAGGCCTTCGCCCCCGGGGAGCGCGCGAGGCCTTCGAGGTATGCCTCACGTGCCTTGTCGACCTCGCCCAACGCCAGATAGCAGTCGCCCAGATCGGCGAACAAGTAGGGGTCGCGCGTCTTCATGCCGGCTGCATGGATGAGGGCAGGCAGGGCATCGCCGGGCGCCGCGGTCTTGTACGTAACGGCGGCGAACGCAGCCGCCAACTCTACGTTGCCGGGGAGTTCCTTGACGCCCTTGGCCAGAACGATGCGGGCCTGATCGAGCATGGTCAAGTCTTCGTACTCGGTGCTAAGGGTCAAATAGGCCTCTGCGTTGCGAGCATCGAGGCGGATCGCGGTGTTCAAATAAGCCAGCCCGTTGTTGGTATCCCCTATTTCCATCAGGATGCGGCCTGCCTGCACGTAGGCTGGGGCGGTCTTGTCAAGCGCTACGGCCTGTACCACGAGTAGGCGTACTTGCACCAAGGCGTCGACGTAGTCCATTGTCTTCGGGTCAATAGCGAACAGCGAGAGACTTCCGGCGGCGATCACGGGCTCCTGCGGCCGGGTGTCGGCAAGGGCTTGCGCGAGCGCGAGCATCAACGATTGCTCGGCGACCGCCCCAGGGGACTGGATCTTGGCCTCGTTCTGCGCCTGTTCGAGCACCTTCACGGCTTCCACGGGCTCGCCTACACTGAGATAGCCCCTGCCGATGCGAAAGAGAGAGGTCGCTTTCTCGCCTGATTGGTTCATGAGCGTAGCTAGCGCGGATGGAGAGGAGCCCGTGCGGTCGAGTTGGAGCGCCTCTTCCTGGTCGCGCTGGATGGCGGCGTTCAGGCTGGCGTAGGCCACGTCGTACCATTGAATAGCCTGGGCGGTCTTGCCTGACTGGAGGGAGGCCTCCGCCCGGTTGATGAGCAGGTTGCTGACGTTGATCCGTTCGTAGATCGCCTGGGCCTCATCCCACTTACCGAGGGCGGCGGCTACCTCGCCGAGCCAGAGCTCGCCCACCCGGTCCATACGGCCCGAATTAAGGGAGCGGTAGAGCAAGGTGTACGCGTGTTCTGACGGATCATGGCTTGCGGCAGCACCATAGGTGCGCCAAATGGGGATCTCGTGTGCGGCATTGAAGGGGCCGCGCGCAGCCGCCTTCTCCATGAGGGTCATCGCCTGGTCAAGCGCCGCTTTGCGGGCGCTCGCACTACGGCTGGCGGGTCCGGCTACCGCCCGGTTGACCAGGACACCGGCCACGTTCACCTGCCAGACATCCCACATGGGGGCCAGAGCAGCAACCACCAGCGCCCCCAAAAGGCCGGCCACCAACCACTGCCGGGCCCGGGAGGCTCCGGGAGGAAACAGGCGCGGACCTTTCCTCGCGGACCAGATTGCTCTAAGACTTGTAGGGAAACGCATATGCAACATCAAACGGTAGGGTCCCTACGGTCGGACTCGCCCCGCTAGGGGCGCGGCGTGCGGGTGCCGATCCCCTCATAGCTGAAGCCCAGGCTTACCAGGGCAGCCGCATCCAAAGCATTGCGTCCGTCCACAAGAATAGGGCGTCGCATGATCTCCTTGACTTTGGCCCAATCGAGTGCGAGAAACTCCTGCCACTCGGTGACGAGCACGCACGCGTCGGCATCCTGAAGTGCCTCCATGGCGGAATCGGCGTACTCGATCTTGGGCAGCAGCTTCCGCATCTGAGGGACAGCCAGCGGGTCGTAGGCGACTACATGAGCTCCCTCCGCCTCCAACCGCCCGGCCAGGACTATGGAAGATGCCTGGCGGATATCGTCCGTGTTGGGCTTGAAGGCCAGCCCGAGCAGGGCGATGCGCTGCCCGCGCAGCTCGTTGCCGAGTACTCGTTTCAGCTTGCCGATCACCCTGCGCTTCTGGAGCTCGTTGACCTCTATGACCGCACCCAGCAACTGGAAGTGGTAACCCGAATTGCCGGCGATCTGTTTGAGCGCGGACACGTCTTTCGGGAAGCAGCTTCCGCCGTATCCGATACCGGCCTGCAGAAAATGCGGGCCGATCCGGCGATCGAGGCCCATCCCGTGCGACACCACGGAGACGTCGGCGCCCGTGACCTCACATACGTTCGCGATCTCGTTGATGAAGCTGATCTTGGTCGCCAGGAAAGCGTTGCAGGCATACTTGATCATCTCGGCCGAGGCCACGTCGGTAGTGACGACTGGGCAGTCGATCTTGCGATAGAGCTCCGCCACCCGTTTCGCGACGACCGGGTTGTCGGCGCCCACCACCACGCGGTCGGCTTCCATGAAGTCCTGCAGCGCCGTCCCCTCCCGCAAGAACTCCGGGTTAGATGCATAGGCGATGTGCGCGTAGCCCCGATCGACCAACTCGGCCTGCACCGCGGCTCCGGTGCCCACCGGCACCGTCGACTTGACGACCAACACATGCTCACCCTCGTCCGGCGGCAGATTCTCCACTGCCTGCCAGATGCGAGACAGATCGGCGTCGCCCGAGTGGGTAGGGGGCGTATCGACACAGATGAAGATGAAGTCGCCGGAATGGTATGCGGCGGCCGGGTCGGTAGTGAAATCGATGCGGTCACGGTTCTTGGCGATCAGCTCTGCCAGGCCTGGCTCGTAGATGGGGACGTTGCCCTCTCGCAGAGTGCGGATCTTGTCTTCATCCAGGTCCATCGCTACCACCTCGTGGCCCAACTCGGCCATGCAGGCGGCCGTGACCAGCCCGACATACCCCGCTCCCACCACGGTCAAGGTGCTCAACGGATCACTCTCCTAGAATGCCGGTCGCCGTCCTCGGTGCCGGTCGCGGCCCGTTGGGTGGCGGCCACAGCCCATTGGGCGCCGGTCGCCGAAGCCTGAAGGGCCCGCGAACGATCACTTCACGCCCAAGAAAGCGAGGATCGCCTTCGTGAGGCCCTGGACGATCTTGTCTTGATACGCCGAGGTCTCGAGCAGCCTGTCTTCCGTCGGATTGGTCATGAAGCCGATCTCCGGGAGGATGACCGGTACGTTCGACCAGTTGAAGCCCGTCATGTCGCTGCGCGCGTCGATGCCCCGGTTTGCAGCGCCGGTCGCGGCGATCAGGTCTTGCTGGGCGAGCTGCGCTGCCTTCTTCGACGGCACGGCTATGTCGTCCGTCCAGCCCTTGATGCTCGCCGGATAGAGGACGTGGATGCCATGGGTGGACGGGTTCGTAGAACCGTCGGCGTGGATGCGGACGAACAGGTTGGCGTGCGCGTTGTTCGCGATCTGGGCCCGCTGGATGTTGGAGAGGTTGACGTTCTGGGTGGTGCGGGTCATGACCACTTTGATCCCATGAGCCTGAAGAGCAGCGCGGAGCTTCAGGGCGACCGCCAGATTGAGCTCGCTTTCGGGTACCCCGGTGACTACCCCCCTGGTCCCCGAGGAGACCTTGGCCTTCATTATCTTGGACCCCGGTCCCACGGGCTCCAGCGAGTTGTCGGCCTTGGCCTGGTGGCCGGGGTCTATGACGACCACCTTGACTGAGGCGGCCGTCGCGCTTGCCCCAGTGGTCGTTGTGCTCGCGTGGGTGGTGCTCGTGGTTGGCTGGGAGGTGGTCGTTTGCTTTACCGTGGTGGACGTGGAGGTGGAGGTGGGGGTGGCGCGTACCGCCTGAGGTGGTGGTCGCGCCGCCGGTGGTGGCGCCAGCGGCGGTGGTGCCGGCCTGAGAAGTTGGGGCGCCGGTGGTGGCGGTCTGAGCGAGCGACGCAGACGTGCCCTGGGCTGCCGTGGTGCCTCCGCCGGGCACGGTGGTGCTCGCAGCCAGGTCCGTGGAGTGGTTCGACAACGTAAGAGCAAGCGCGGTGGCGCCTCCTCCAACGACTACGATGATCGCGATGACGGTGAGCACAATAGCGAGCCGTCTCCTTCGCGCCCGCCGCCCCCGGAAACGCTTGATGAGCCGCTGGGTATCTTCATCCCGGGGGGGTGTCGCTCTGTTCACAGCGTCGGCCCCGGGTGCAGTGCTTCGCGGATCAGACTGAAGGCTTCTCTTGGATCGGAGGCATACCAGATGCCGTCCGTGCCTTCTTCGTTCTGGACCCGCCAGCCCTTCAATATGACGACCGGCCGGCCCACCTTGGCGGCTAGGCCTATCTCAGACAAGGTGCCGTACGCCCCTCCGATCGCTATGGCCGCGTCGCCCGTGCTGACGACCGCCAGATTCCGGGCATGGCCTACGCCGGTGGTGACCACGAGATCAAGATAGGGATTACCGAGAGAACGATCGTGACCCGGGTAGGATGCCGAGGGTCGTCCCTCCGGCTTCTTTGGCCCCGCGCGCGGCGGCTTCCATGACGCCGCTCATGCCGCCGCAGACCAGCACAGCGCCCGACTCGCCGATGAGGCGGCCGGTCTCCTCCGCCATGGCGTATTCTTCGGCGCTGCACATGCCACCGCCGATAACGGAGATGTACCGCGGCTGCTCTTTGGTCCCGGTGCTGCCGAACCCGGGCTCAACGCTGCATTCCATGGGTCTAGGATAGCATCGACAGCATGAGCCGGAGCGCCAGGTCTTTATCGAGCGGCTCGTTCAAGTTGCCGCACTTGGGTGATTGGATGCATGAAGGGCAGCCTGCCTCGCAAGGGCAGTCCCTTACAAGGGCATGGGCATCCCGGATCCACTCGGGGAATCGTTCGAAACCCTGTCGAGATATTCCCACCCCACCTGCGACCCCGTCGTAGACAAAGATCGTCGGCTCCTCGGTCTGGCTGTGCACGGGAGTGGACAGGCCGCCGATATCCCAGCGGTCGCACATGGCGAATAGGGGCAGCAAAGCGATGAGTGCGTGCTCAATGGCATGGATGGCCCCGGGGAGGCGCGAGAGCTCCTGTTCTGCAGGGAGCAGCTCAGGCGGGATCGTGAACCAGAGGCCCTCAGTGACGAACTCCTGGGTGGGTAGTTCGAGCTCCTCCATGCCCAGCACCTCATCGCTGCCCACGCGCTTCTTCTGGAATGCGATCACCCGGCTGGTGACCGAGATCTGTCCTAGGTGCAGCGACAGCGGGCCGACCCTGATGTTCAGGCTCTCACTGAGGATCCTGGTGTCGGTCTCTCGGCGCGGCTGAGTGTAGTAGGTGTCCCAGAATTGCCGTACGAGGGCCACCCGCTTTCGCAGGTCCAGGCTGTTCACCAGATAGGTGTCGCCCATATGCAGGTAGACGGCTCCGGGGTGAAGGGCCGAGAACGCCGTCTCCCCTCCTTCCGTGCCCACGATGTTGCCGGTGTCTTCTTCCACGATGGTGTACTGCTCGCCCAAGGTGGACCGCAGGCCGATGCGAGACGCGGGAAAGCCCTTGTCTGTGAAGAACCAGGCGCGTCGCGTCTCCCGGAGGAGACCGTCGGCGACCGCGCGGTCGAGGTTCTTCCCGAGCAACGGCCCGAAGAACTGTGGTCGTCGGTGGTTATGGGTCCCTCGTAGGCCGCCGCGGCCAGATGGCGGCCGTGGATGAAGGGGTTGGTGAAATCTATAGTCGCCGCCTCCACCTCGCGCTCCAGCAGCTCGTGCGGGTGGTTTACGAAGAACTGCTCGAGCGCGTCGTTCCCCGCGACAAAAACGCCCAGACTTTGACCTTTCCCCTGCCGGCACGGCCCCACTGCTGCCACAAGCTGGCCATGGTGCCCGGGTAGCCGACGGTGATCGACGCATCCAAGGCCCCGATGTCGATGCCCAGTTCCAACGCGCTGGTGCTCACCACGGCCAGTAGCTCGCCGCTGAAGAGCATGGTCTCGATGGCCCGGCGCTGCTCGGGCGTGTAGCCGGCTCGGTAGGGAGAGAGGCGCTGCCCCAGCCGCGAGTCTACCTCCTTGAGTCGCTCGGCTGTCTGTTGATAGATGAGCTCCGCGCTCCTGCGCGACTTGGTGAAGCAGATGGAACGGACCCCGTTCCGCATGAGCTCCACGAGCAGCTCGGACGCTTCCATGTTGGAGCTGCGCCGAAGGTTGAGCGTGTTCTCGACCACCGGTGGCTCCCAGAAGAGGATCTTCCGTGCCCCGGTGGGCGCGCCGTCGCCGCTTACGTGGGTAACCTCGAGGCCGGTGAGATTGTCCGCGTGCTGATGCGCATTGCGGATGGTGGCCGAAGCCAGTATGAACTGGGGATCCGAGCCGTAGAACGACGCGACCCGGCGGAGCCTGCGCAGGACGTTGGCGACGTTGCTGCCGAAGACACCGCGGTAGGTGTGGGCTTCGTCGATGATCACGTACTTCAGGTTGAACAAGAAATCGTCCCATCGCTCGTGGCGGGGCAGCATGGCCAGGTGGATCATGTCTGGGTTGGTGAGCAGCAGGCGTGCTTTCTGCCGGGCGGTGTATCGGGCGGCTGCCGGAGTGTCCCCGTCGTAGGTGGCGACCTCGATCTGCCGTCCGGCCAAAGGGCGAAGGCGCCGGAGTTGGTCTTGGGCGAGAGCCTTGGTGGGATACAGGTAGACAGCCCGCGCCCGGGGATCTCGCAGGAGGCCGTCGATGACCGGAAGATTGAAGCACAAGCTCTTGCCGGAGGCGGTGCCGGTGGTGACCATGAAATGCTCGCCGCGCTGGGACGCGTCCCAGCACTCTGCCTGATGGGTCCACAGCTGTCGGATACCCTGGGCTGCCAGCGCGTCGGCGAGTTGAAGGTGCATCCCCTTGGGGAGGGGAGCAGTCTTTCCCGCTCGGCCGGGCAGCACAGTCTCCGCCGCCAACTGGGGGTAGCGCTCTGGGGAGAGCATATCGAAGAGTTCGGATTTCATGCGAGCGTGCCTAAAGAGGAGCATGTTCAACAGTGTCACCGCGCCTTCCGCAAGAACGGGCCCCGCTGGTACCGCGGGCTGGATCACAGGAGTCGCAGACAGCGTAGCGGTGACCGCGCCTGGGCACCATACAACTAAGGTCGCAGCTGGGTGTGGAGGCGCGTAAGCAGGAAGTATAATAGCCCACGGTCGGCGCCGCCGGCCTCCTTCAATGACTCACCATCCGCCTTGGGGAAGGACGGTGGAATGCAGCAACGGGACGAGATTGACGAACCGTGCGCGCGGCCCGACCGGCGGGAGGAAGCCTTTCAGGCGCTTCTCGACGGTGTCTACACGGCTGTCATGATCCATGACCGAGCCGGCAAGATCCTCGAAGTGAACGAGGCCATGCTGCGGCTCTTTAAGATCGAGCGGGGGGAAGTCTGAGGCTCGACATCATTGCGGACCTGTCCGCCGTGGACAACCCCGCGGACGAGTTGCGTGATCTTTGGGCCAAGGCCCTGGCGGGTGAATCTTCCCAGCTCGAATGGAAAGCCAGACGGCCCCACGATGCCTCCGTCTTCGACGTGGAAACGCGACTCTCGCGGGTACCTTTTCAAGGCCAGGATGCCGTCCTGGCTGCCGTTCGCGAAATAGGCGAGCCCGAGAAGTCGGAGGCTGAGCGCAGGGAGACCCACAAGATGGAGGCGGTGGGGCGATTGGCTGGGAGTATCGCCCATGATTTCAACAACCTCCTGACCACCATCTCCGGATACACCGACCTCCTGTTGCAGTCCGTGACGCCCGACGATCCTCGGCACGAAGACCTGCTCGAGGTGAGCCGGGCCGCGCGGAAGGCGGCAGTCATCACCCGGCAACTGTTAGCCCTGTCGCGCAGCCACGTGCTGCACCCGCGGGTGCTGGACCTCAACGACGTGGTCGCGGCTATGGCCGAGACTCTTCACGAGCTGCTGGGCAACGAGATCGAGTTGGAGTTCACGCTGGACCCTGAGTTACAGCCGGTGGAGGTCGACCCCGGGGCGCATGCAGGAGGTCCTCGCCAGCCTGGCTCTGAACGCCCGCGAGAACATGCTCGATGGCGGCCGGCTCATCATCGCCACCACGAATGCCCTGGAGCAAGAGGAGCCTCGCGTGCTGGTGGTAGTCACCCAAACCGGCTCGGTGGTGGGAGAAGAAGTGGGTGTGCACCTCTTCGAGCCCTTCTCCCCCAATTGGACCAGTCCCGGATCAGACCTCGGCCTCTCTACTGTATACGGGATCGTAAGCCAGAGCGGTGGGCTCATCACCGTTGATTCTGAGTCGGATCGCGGCTCGGTATTCCGCATCAGCCTGCCCGCGTGCTTGCCGTCAGCCGCTTCTGCGACGGCGATTGACACCTCGCCACTGGCCATGCCGCTG
>CAVVNF010000036.1:0-22600 GCA_963749535.1 uncultured Thermoleophilia bacterium
CTCCAGAGGGCGCGGACTTGTCTGGCTTCGGCGTCGGCGTCAGATGACGCGGTGGTGGAGACCAGGGCGCTAAAGATCTTTCTCAGACTCACCCTCTGCGCCCTGTCCCTCCCCGGTCCAGATGGCGCCAGGATTTAACAACGTATTTCGCATAAGATGGTTCCTGGTTGCGCCGCCAAGTACAAGCTCACGCTTCACCTCGGCACCTACGCGGCCGACGAGGAGACGCCCGTACGGGCGGCGATCCCGGACGAAAGAACCGCCGGATCTTGCCTGCCGCTCGAGCTGGAAAGGAGGTATCGGGCGAGAGACGATTTTAAGCGTGACTATATCCTGCCTGAGTTATGGTATTGCACACAACGTACGTCTTAAAAGGAGTACAAAAAGATGATGCCACGACTCCCCTTTGACAACATAACCCACCTCGGGTTGGGCTGTTAGGGATATGGATAAGACTATTAAGACTTTCGAGGCTTTGGGCTTGGGACCGTGGCGCTATAACATCCTTGGAGATACGAAGCCCGGACTTGCTTTCGAAGAGAGGAACGATGGCGGGGGGATGGACAAAGGGCCAAAGTAGCTTTGGCCAGGTGGGGCTCAATCGTCATTGAGCTATTCGAACCGAATAAATTTCCCGTAGTAGAGAAGTTCTTGGAAAGCTCATGGAGAGGGAATTTGGCACTTTGGCTATACCGTGAGCCAACAGCAGTTCGACGCTACGCTTGAAGAGGTGAAGAAACAGGGGATCGAAGTTATCGGAACGTCGCTACGTAAGAATGGCGTGCGGATGGCTTTTCTTGATCCTGAAAAGACCGGGGGCATCATGTTCCAGTTGCATGACTGCACGCCGGAAATGGAAGATATTCTTGACACGATGGGGATGATGGTATAAGACGCCCAGTGCGTATGGCAAGAAACAGGGGAAGCACAGCCCGCCGGGCCCGCCCGGCGGGCTGTGCGGCTACGGTGAAGAGTCTCACGCCAAATCATGGTGCCGGCGCTGACCAAAGATAGGGTGCGGCTCACCTTGAGCCAAGGTGATTCTCGTCCCGACAAGCGGGTCCCACAAGCGCGCGCGTGCCGGACGCTAAAGGGCTGAATGCGCTTGCGACACGGTGCGGACGACGACTACACTGGAGGCAAGGAAGACGGGGCTGAGGCACCTCCGTCGCGTAGCAGAGCCGAGCACAGTCACGACGGAGTGCAACGACCAGGGAAGGGGAGGAAGCCATGCGCAAGGGCCGCTTCAACCGCAGAATCCCGCTCGTTCTGCTGCTTCTACTCGCGGGGGTAGCCCTACTAGTGAGTAGCCTGGGCGTGGCCACGAACAGTCAGGCCATAACCGTGTCGACGCTCTTGCCTCCCCCCACCGTTCCCCCGCTACTGAACCCCAAGATTACCGCCTCGTGGCCAGCAAACGGAGCCACGGGTATTCCCTATAACCCGGGCATCACGGTCACGTTCGATAAGGATATGGATCAGGCTACTTTGACCTCCGCTACCTTCTACATCGAGGAGACGGGCGGCAACCCACTCCCGGCCACAATCACTTACATAGCGTCGGCCAAACTCGCGTGGCTCACCCCGCAGAACCCGCTCGAGCCGGGCGCCACCTATGTGGTGACCCTGACGGCTGGGGTGAAGGGTACCAACGGCCTTTCCGTCACCGGTGCGCCTGTCGTCTGGAGCTTCACCACGGTCTCCTTCACCGACGTATCGCTTGACACCCCGTATGCAGTCGCCATCTCCCGCCTAGCCTTTAACGAGGTCATCAGCGGATTCGCCGATCACAGCTTCCGCCCCAATGATCTCGTGAAGCGCATGCAGTTCGCCAAGATGATCGTGCGAGCCATGAACCTGCCGGTCACCGTGAACGACATCTGCCCGTTCACCGATGTGCCCGCCAACCTGGATCCCACCGATCCGCTCTACCCCGACCATTACGTGGCCGTATGCGCCGCCAAGGGAATCACCCAAGGTCGGACGGCTTCACTCTTTGCCCCCTCCGACTCGATCACCCGCTTCCAGCTCATCAGCATGGTGGTAAGGGCCATGGAGACTCTCTATCCCGCGTCCGTGAAGAATCCCCCGATCGATTACCAATCCACTTGGAACCCGGCTTTGAGCCCCCAACATGGGCAGAATGCGCGCGTCGCCGAGTATAACCACTATCTCGCCGGGCTGCCTTTGGCGAGCCTAAACCCATGGGCCCCCATACCGCGGGGTGAGGTTGCTCAGATTCTGTATAACGCCATGACTCAGGGAGGGCCCGGCGCATAGGGGACAAGATCGGCGGCACCTGCTGAGGACTCGTCGTAGGCGCCCTTTCTAACTCGAAGCGACCCGCGTGGCAGGACGATCAGCACGCAACCGAAGATGGCGGCGAGAGCCCACCAACCGGGTAGCGCCGATAGCCTGAGGCGAGGCGAATACCTCTCCCAGCGCCAGGGCCGCTTCCGCCGCGGCCCGGGCACTACGCCTGCGCGTCTGGATTCTCTGCTAGCCTCCTTCTCCCCACTGGGGTCCGCCTGCGGTCCCCGGCTTGGTGATCACGGAATACCCGTGCTTGTGCGCCCAATTTTCGGCGCCGGTCTCCAACTGGTCGTTGCCACAGTTGAGGTAGTCCAGAGCCATCGCCTTGTCCCCGTACTTGTCAAGGGCACGCACGAGGGTGGGCTCGGTGCCCGCCTTGCCGAGCCGGATGTAGAAGGCGTAATTGTCGGAGATGAATTTGAGGCCATTGTCCTCGAGCGCCGACATGAAGTCGGCGACCAGGGCTGGGTTCGCCTTTTGCATCGCCACCAGGGCATCTGCCGCCCCGAATCGGACGCTTGCGTCATCGCTGTGCAACGCCTTCGTCAGATCCGCCATGGCGTCGGCGCCGATGGCGGCCAGCACTTGGCCGGCCCACGGGCTCGGTGCCGATCAAAGCCATGAGCGGCTTTTACCGCCGGTTTGCCGATGGCCGTCAACACGGCTTCGGCGGCGGTGTCCCGCTCGTCGCCGTACCCCGCGTTGGAGCGAGCCTCTAACGAGCGGCGAGACCAGGTCGGGAACCGACGAGCTGCGCGGCAACAGCCGATGCGTCGCGGTTGTACAGCTCGGAGGAGCACGCCGACGGCACTGGTACCGGACGTAATGGCGACCTCGCTGCCGATCTCGGCGACCAAGGGTGTTACTCGCCGGGGTTCCGACGTTTGCCAGGACCTCGTCCGACCAGTCTTGCTCGGCCATGACCGCGATCAGCGGCTTGACTGCCGGCTCCCCGATCCGGGCCAAGGCCGTCTGGATGGCGGCGGAAGCGACGTTCGTCCGCGGTGAGACCGGCGCGCGCTTTGATCAGGAGGTCGACCGCCTCGGGATGCGCCTTCAGGGCGCTCGCCGCCGCTTCGCGGACCGCGGTCTCAGAATCGGTGACGCCCGTGAGTGTCACGGCAGCTATCAGAGGCGCGAGCGCGGCATCCGACTTAGAGGCCCCGAGGGCCTGTACTTCGTGGACCTTGACGTTGATGACGTTCTGTCCACGAGTCGCGCATGGATATGAAGTCACCGACGGTATCGAGGGATGGGCTGTCGCCGATGACCACGAGACAGTCGAGAGTGTCGCGCACGTCAGCCAGGGATTGCGGCGTGAGGGTGCCCGCGGTGGTTGTAGTGACGAACGAGATGTACTGATCGCGAAGGGCCGAGAGTCCCTCGGCAGCCACAGCATTCGATCCGACGCTGCCCTCCAGCTCACGAGTAGCCTCGAGACCGAAGACCTGCCAGTTGAACCGCCGCCTTCTGTCTGGCTGCCGAGTCCGTGCTGGTCTTGAGGGTGGAAACGCGCTCCGTTTGCGAGGCTCCGCACCCCGCCAGCATCAACGCGGCGGCAAGCAGCAAGGCCGAGAAGATGATCACTGTGGCCAGGATCGCCGCAGGACGCGTCTCCCCGAAAGAACGTGTCGCCAGCCGGTGATGTCGCCCAGGTCCTGGGTGGTGGAGCATCCGCCGCAGGCGCCGCGGCGCAGGTCGTGGGTGCTGTCCTGACGGCCCGGTGTTCATCATTCCCGCCCCCCGGTTCCGGTGTTTGCCGAGACCCATTCGCGCCGGATCTGACGCCCTCACTGCGACCCTACACTGAAAGAAAGTCAAACGAGCCCAGGCTCAGACGAGTCAAACCCCTACTCACCCGCGCGTCCCCAGGAAACCTTCGGCACCACCGTGAAACCATGCTCGACAAAATGCCCGTCGACGCTCAGGACCGTCTGGGCGGCCAGCCGTCGCATGAGCACGAAGCTCGCGCAGTCCACCAGGCTGAGATTCATCGCTATCCCCCGGTCAGCGAGCCGAAAGCACATCGAGGGAAACATCGCTGTCTGCGACAACGGGAGATGCACGCGCCTGCCCTGGATCCAGCGCGCCTGATGCGATTTGGCCCGGGTTCGGCTATGCTGCGCGTGGGTGGCACACCATCGAGCACAGGGGGTGCATGGTGGGCGGACGACGCGCCGTCACTGCACATCTTCCGACCGCGCTGATCTTGGCGTCAACCCTGCTCGTGATCGCCCTTGCCGCGGTTGGTTGTGACTCCCCTGGGGCACCCGCAGGAGGCGCGACGACCTCCACCGGAGCCGGAAGCACCACCGTGGCCGGGAGCACCGGCACGGCCGATACGAGCACGGCCGATACCAGCACGACGGATGGTGTCAGCTCCTCGGCGGCGACCACGCGCTACACCAGACCCACCGCGACCATGGGCTCATACCCCAAACCGTTTCCGGTGCTCACTCCCTACCTGAAGAACCTGTTCCTCTCCTGGAAGCAAGGCTCGGACGCGCTCGCCTGCTACAACGGGGACCCCCGCGAGCTGTGGACCTTCCGTCTCGACGGGTACGCACCGAGCGATTCCAGTACGTCTCCCGACACATCGCGGGCTTTGATCCTCGCCACCAAGATCGGTGACGACACGGCTTGCCGGCTCCTCCTCGTGGACCCGATATCGAACATCCGCACGGTCACCGTGCTGCGCGAGTTCCGGCGCGGCCAGGACACCGCGGGAGAGATCCGGCTGTCCCGGGACGGGCGCAAGGCGGCTCTGATGCTCGCCCCCGCCGGCCCCTCGACAGGCGACGAGTCGGCGGCGAACTCCTCGGCAGCGGACGCCTCGGCCGTCGTCCAGTCGGTGGCAGGCCAGCAAGGCGAGACGTCGTGGGATCGGCTGGAGATCATGGATAACACCGGGAGCACGCTGCACTCGTTCCTTTCGCCCGAGGGTCGGAGCATCTACTCGTGGGCCGTGGACGACGACATGGGGACGGTGGCCCTGTCGTTCTTCAGTCCGCGCGGCGACGACGGCACGGAGCCGGCCGGGCAGGTGCGGATCTTCCGCGACTCCACTCTCATCGAGACCCTCGCCCTCTCCGCTCCGGGGTGGGTGGACCTGAGCCCCGACGGCCAGTCGCTCGTAATCGCCACGCGGGGGACGTCGGCCGAGGCGCCGGGCATAGTCGCGCTGTACAGCCTGGACACCCCCGGGACTGCGCCAGGCGATGCGCACCAGCGGTGGAGCGTCACCGTGTCTCCCCGAGCGACGTTCGTAGGCTTCGTGAACGACGGAAGGTTGCTCCTAGTCGAGGACGGCTCGTTCTTCAGCAGCGGCCTCGCCGGAGACAAGGAAGCGGCAAGAGGACCCCTCCTGTTCTTGTCTCCCGCCGACGGGAGTGAAGTCTGGAGCGCCCCGGACAAATATCCCAATACCGGGGTGTTCGCGACGTTGAGATACGGATCCCTGTTCGCATTCCAATATCTGATGCCGTCGTCCTCCTGGCCCGGGATCGTCGGGCTCGACGTAGGAGGCCCGACCCCCATCGTCGACACGGAGATGGGCGACAACTACTCCATGCTCACGTTCGCGTACGATGGCACGGCAGCCGTTCTGGTGAGCGACGTCCTCCAGGTGGAGGGAGGACCGCTGCCGCGAGCTGGAGCGTCCTCGGACTGGCCACCGCAGTAAAGATCGAACGAAGCCGCCGCCCAGCGGCGGCGGCCACCCGATCCATGTCGCGGTGGCCGCCTTGTCTTAGACTCACCCCCGGCGGCGTCTCTCCCGCCGGTCCAAACAGCACAAGATCTTGACCGTGCCCGAAGCGACGCGCGCTCGATGCCTACGACAGCATGTTGTCCACGACGATCGAGCCCTCTTTGAGGACCATGGAGATGGCGTCGATGGCGTCGATCTTCGCCGACGGGTCGCCGTCCACGATCAGGATGTCGGCCAGCATCCCCTCTTTGATGGTGCCCACCTTGTCGGCGATGCCGAGGATGATCGCGTTGTTCAGGGTGGCGCACTTGATGGCTTCGAGCGGCGGCATGCCCAGGCTGTAGACGTACTCCTTGAGCTCCGCATGCAGCGACGGCCCCCAGAAGACTTCCGGAGCCCCGGAATCGCAGCCGCAGCCCATCTTCACACCCGCCTCGTAGGCTTTCTTGAAATGGGGGATGAAGTACTCGTCGATGGTGGCGGGGGCGCCCCTTTCGGCGATGAGGTGGTTGTACGTGCGCACGATGGTGATGGTGGGCACGAACCAGGTCCCTCTCTCCACCATCAGCTGGAAGAGCTCGTCGTAGGCGGCCTCATCCGGGATTTCCGCCAGACCCATGGCGATCAGGTGATTGATCTCGTCCGCGCCGTAGCGGACCATCTTGATGGCGTCGGGCGCACTGTCGATGTGGGCCATCACCCACAGGCCGTGCTGGTGGGCCTCGTCGACGATGGCCTCCAGGATGTCGTCGGACAGCGGCGCGAACTTCTCCGGGTAGATGAAGATGAACGAGTGGGCGACGATGATCTTGATGTAGTTGGAACCCGCCGCCGCGATCTCGCGGACGAGCTCCCGCGCCTCTTCCGGGGTGTCCGGGAAGGCACCGGCGTTGGCGCAGGTATCCGGGTCGTTCCCCCATATGGTCCTGCTGGGGTGAGCGTCCCGTCTCTGAAACTGCTTTCCAGAGCAGATCAACCTCGGCCCGCGAAGCACGCCCTGTTCGATCTTGTCGCGGGTGGCGATCGAATCGTGCATCCAGTCGCCGCAGCTTCTGATGGTGGTGACACCGGCCGCCAGCGTGTAGTCGCGCATCGGCGCGTAGTCGTAGGATTGCTTGGCGCTGTCGAGGCCGGGCGGATAATCTCGTCCGCCCAGATGGGCGTGGCTTTCCATGAGCCCGGGCATGAGGGTCTTGCCCTTCAGGTCGATCACCGTCGCGCCGTCGGGCACGGTAACGTCTTTGCCGATCGCCGCGATCTTCTTGCCGTCCACGAGGACCGTCGCCCCGGGGACAGGCGCGCTGCCCGTTCCATCGATCACGTTCGCATTCTTGAAAGCTAACATTCCTTCTCCCTGTCTAAGGTCGCCGGTTAGCTGAACCGCGGGAACAGATCGAGGGCGTTCGTGCGAAGCACGCCCACTTTCTCTTCCTCGGTGAGGAGATCCGTGTTGCGGAGGGCGTCGATCATCTGCTTACCCACGACGGCCGGAGTGAACGGATAGTCGCTGCCGCAGAGCATCCGCGAAGGGCTGCCGATGCCCTTGAGAGCCGGGATCTGCACCGGTAGGTTGAAGCCGCCGGCTCCGTCGTAGTAGAGATTGCCCAGCTCGCCCTTGACGTCCGGCGGCACGAAACCTTCCGGCGCCATGTTGAAGTGGACCATGAGCCTGGCGATCCCCTCCATGCGGCCCGCCAAGGAGCGGGAACAGCGCGCCCATGTGCGGGCACACGAACTTGATGCCGGGGTTGCGGCGGAGGGTGCCATTGAAGATCATGTTGGCCACCGCCCGGGTGGTATCGAACTGAAACTCAAAGAGCGGATAGGGCACGCCCACCAGGACGTTGTCGGGGACACATTTCGGCTTCACGGGATGTACCGTGACCACCGCGCCTCGCCGGCCGAGCTCCTCGAATACCGGCTCGAGCTTGGGGTCGCCCAGGTAGACGCCGTTGCTGTTACTGAAGAACTTCACGCCGTCGGCGTGCAGGACGTCGAAGGCGTAGGCGATCTCCTCCAGGGAGGCCTCCACGTCGGGCATGGGCAGGGTGGCGTAGAAGCCGAACCGGTCCGGGTGAGCCCGCACCGCTTCGGCCGCCACCTCGTTGGCATCTCGGGCGAGGGAACGGGCCGTAGCGCTATCGCCCCAGTGGATGTCCGGGGAGGAGACGCTCAGGATCGCTGCGCCTACGTTCATCTGGTCCATATCCTCGATCTGCTGCTGCATGTCCCACGGCGGCAGGGCGAAGATATCGGTAAGAAGCAAACCCGCGTCGGTGAGCCACTTGCGATAGGCGGGTGGGATGTAATGGGAATGAACGTCGATTGCTGGAACTGTTGCAGATGTCAAGCTCACGCCAAAAGCCTCCTTGTCGATGCTACGTGCGCCGCCTACTTGCATCAGAGCAAGATCGCTCGATAGATGGGAGCATGACATAAGTTGAGAGTGTTGGATAGGTGCCGGCCGGCGACAGTCTCCGGAGCCGGAGGGTGCAAGACTCAGCCCCTTCGGCGACTCACAACCGGGTCCAGACGGCACCAGACCTTGACCAAGAAAAGGTCAAAGATGCCGCTTCTCCGCCGTCGCTCAGGAGAGCTTCGGCACAACCGTGAAGCCCTGCCCGGCAAAATGCCTGTCGACCGTCAGGACGGTTCGGACGCCCAGCCGCCGCATAAGTACGAAACTTGCACAGTCCACGAGGCTGAGATCCCGCTTTCCAGCCGCCAGCAAGGCGGCCACGGCTTGGTCGTGAGTGCGGTCATCCACCCATGAGACGTTCACCCACGGCATCACGAAGGTCGCCAGCGCGTCGACCGCCGCGAGGCCCAGGCGCCGCTGCAGCAAGGCCGCCAACTCTACGAGAACGTAGCTGCTGGTGTGGAGCGCCGCGTCCGATGATAACACTCACGCAAGAGAGGATTGCGCCCGAGCGGCGTGCGACGGAGAATCAGAGTTCCGTAACCACAACCAAGAAGGCACTACGCGATGACAACGACCGCTCCTGATGAACTGACGGCGGCCCGCCAACGGATCGCCACGGCTTATGATCCATGTTTGCTGGAGGACGCCGGCCATCGGCTCGCCGTATCTGCTCGCCGCCCAGTTGGCCCGCGCCGAACGCTGGAGGGCCCGGTGTTGCCGTGGGCGGAGCCATCTGACGGTATTCGCGAGGCGGCGGCGCTTCTGCACGCTGTTGGTCCTACGGCCTCGCTCGGCGATGCCGGCTGCAACGGCGACTCCGCCGGCGCAGGTCCTATCCGGCGGACGCCGGCCGATCACTTCGCGCGGCTCGTCAAGATCATGCTCGAACGGGGACTGAACCTCCACGACCCCCGCTACATCGGTCATCAGGTACCCGCGCCGGTGCCGCATCGCCGGGCTGTTCGACGCCGTCGGTTCGGTCACCAACCAGGTGATGGCCATCTACGAGATGGGTCCATGGTCGACGGCGGTGGAGCAGGCCATGATCCAGGAACTCGGCGCGCGTCATCGGCTGGGCGCCCGACACCTTCGCCGGGACCGTCACGCACGGCGGCTCGCTGGCCAACCTCACGGCTCTGCTGACCGCCCGGAACGTGGCCCTGGGCGACGTGTGGGAACGAGGGATGGCGCACGAGGGAGCGCAGCCGGTCCTGTTGGCGCACGCCGACGCCCACTACAGCGTGGCTCGGGCCGCGGGCATCCTCGGCCTGGGCAGCCGGCAGATCGTGCGCGTGGGGCTGGACGAGCGGGGGCGCATGGACCCGCGCCGGCTGGACGAGGAGCTGACTCGGCTGCGAGCGCGAAACCAGCCGATCGTGGCGGTCGTCGCGTGCGCCTGCGCCACGCCCACCGGGGCCTTCGACCCGCTGGAGGACATCGCCGACGTCTGCCGTCGCCACGAGGTCTGGCTGCACGTCGATGCCGCCCACGGCGGCGCCGCGCTGCTTGAGCGACCGGCACCGCCACCTGGTGGCCGGCCTGGAACGGGCGGACAGTGTGGTCTGGGACGCCCACAAGATGCTCTTCGTGCCGGGCCTCTGCGCCTTCGTCTTCTACCGCGACGAAGAGCCACCGTTTCGAGGCCTTCCGCCAGGACGCACCCTACCTGTTCGATCCGGCCGCACCCGGTCTGGCCGAGTACGACAGCGGCATGAGGACGGTGGAATGCACCAAGCGGGCGGCGGCATTCGGGCTGTGGGGCGTGTGGTCGCTGTTCGGCCGGCAACTGTTCGCCGACATGGTGGACGTGACCTTCGCCCTGGGCCGCACGTTCTACGAAAAGCTGCTCGGCGGCCGAGGATTTCGTCCCGCTGCACGACCCGCAGTGCAACATCGTGGCCTTCCGCCACATCCCCGCCGCGATGCGCGACGCGCCGGCCGAGCGCATCGGTGACTTCCAGCTCGAGCTCCGGCGGCGCGTCATCGAGTCGGGCGAGTTCTACATCGTGCCGTTCAAGCGGGACGGCGTCGGCGCGCTCCGCGTCACGATCATCAACCCGCTGACCACGCCGGCGCACCTTGATCTCTTGATGGACGCGCTACGGCGTCAGGGGCGCGAGTTGTTGGAGGGTTGAGAACGACCCGTTGGGACGGCCGGAGAGAATCCGGCTCGCGTCGACTAGACCTTGGCCCAGGGAATCGTGCGTTCGTCTCGTAGAGCGTGCCGCGATTCGGGCCGTCGGACGCGGGGTCAGGCGGCGACGGACCGGGGCGCAACAGGGCAGAAGATCTTGTCGGCGTTTTTACCCCCGGCCGGAGCCAAACCGCTCCTGTGCGCGAGCATGAGCCCTGGCGGGCTTCGGCCTCCCGATTCCGCGGCGGGGCGCTGGTCACGAGCGAGCGGAGCAAGGTACCTGACGCCTTTGCTACCTGATCGACGGCCCGCTCGAAAGATTCCCTCATTCGCCGCGGACGGCTTCGCGAACCCGCTGATCTTCCTGACGTATTGCTCTGCCGCGGCCTGGATTTCGGCATCACTCGCCGGCGGCTCGAAGTTGAAGAGGATCTTGATGTTTCTACACATGGATCACCTCCGATTGCGGCGGCTGGGTCACTCGGCACCCCTCGCCACGTCCCATTTCCTCAGCAATCCCAAGAACTTCTCCCCATACCTGCCCAGCTTCACCTGCCCCACCCCGCTCACATCTAAAAGCTCAGCGGGGGTCATCGGCCTTTGGGCCGCCATGGCTCGTAGGGTGGCGTCGCTGAAGACCATGTAGGCCGGAAGCCCGTCTGCCTCCGCCAGTCTCTTCCGGAGCCCGCGCAACTGCTCGAACAGGGCCTCGTCGCTCGCGTCGGGCGGAGAGGCGTCCACATCGACCAGGGTGCCCGCCCGATTCATCCGGCTTCGCCTGGCTCGCGGCTCTTTCGTCCGTCTCACTTTGACCCGGGGGCGCGCCAGCATCAGCGAGGTCTCGCCCTTGAGCAACGGCAGCGCAGCGGGGGTGAGCTTCAGCAGCGGGTACTCCCCCATCTCCTGCCGCAGGTAGCCCAGGTGGACGAGCTGTCGCAGCAGGCTCCGCCAGGCGTCGGCACTCAGGTGCTCGCCAATGCCATAGGTGGAGAGGCGGTCGTGCCGCAAATCGAGGATGCGCTGGTTCTTCGAGCCTCGGAGTACGTCGACCACATGCCCCAAGCCGAACCGCTCCCCCACCCGGTACACACAGGAGAGGGCCTTCCGGGCGTCTTCCGCGGCGTCGTAGAGTTCCGGCGGGTCGAGACAGATGTCGCAGTTGCCGCAGTCGGACTCCATCACCTCGCCCAGATATCCGAGCAACGCCCGCCGGCGGCAGGTGAGTCCCTCCGCAAAGGCCACCAGCGCGCCGAACTTGTGCTGCTCCACAGCAACTCTGGTCCTCGTTCTCGCCCGAGTCGATGAGCGCCCGTACCCGGGGGACGTCCTCCCAACCGAACAGCAGCAAGGCATTCGCGGGCAGCCCATCCCGGCCGGCCCGCCCGATCTCCTGGTAGTAACCCTCGAGATGCTGCGGCAGATCCCAGTGGACCACAAAGCGGACATTGGTCTTGTCGATGCCCATGCCGAAGGCGACCGTGGCCACCACGATCCGGATCTCGTCAAAAATGAATGCTTCCTGAACCCGGTTGCGCTCCTCTGCCGGCAACCCCGCGTGGTAGGCGGCCGCGGCGATGCCGCGCTCGCGCAGATGGGCGGCAAGATCATCCGTCCGTTTGCGGGTAGAGCAGTAGACGATGCCGGCTTCGCCCTCGTGCTGGCCGAGAAAGCGCTGAAGCTGAGCGTGAGGGTTATACTTCTCGACCACCTCGAGGCGGATGTTGGGGCGGTCGAAGCTGCTGATAAAGCAGGCCGCATCCTGGAGCCCCAGTTGGACGCGGATGTCGTCACGAGTGTGGGGATCGGCAGTCGCCGTGAGCGCTACTAGCGGCACGTCCGGAAAGTGTCCCCGAAGCTCGGCCGAGCGCCACGTATTCGGGCCGGAAGTCGTGCCCCCACTGCGAGATGCAGTGCGCCTCGTCCACGGCGATCAGGGCAATACCGGGCGCGCCATGCCGTTTGCGGCTGGCCCAGGCGCCGCCCGCGAGCGGATCGCTGCCAGCCGGTCGAGAAAACCGTCACTCGTGACGCGCTCCGGAGAAACATAGAGCAAATCGAGCCGGCCGGCGGCTAGATCCGCCAGCACCCGCCGAGCAACGGCGGGTTCAAGTGACGAGTTATAGGCGGCGGCACTGACCCCGTTGGCTCGCAGCGCGTCGACCTGGTCTTTCATCAGTGAGATCAGCGGCGAGACGACGATCCCGGTGCCCGACCGAAGCATCGCCGGGATCTGGTAGCAGAGCGACTTCCCGCCTCCGCTCGGCATAAGCACGAAGGCGTCGCCCCCTTGCAGGACCGTGTCGATGATCTGCCTCTGATTCGAGCGGAACTCCGTGTAGCCGAAGACGGTGCGCAGGATGTGGTCAGGGGTGGGTGTCATAGCCTTACATCATAGAGGGATTGCCGGACGGAAGGGGCGCTCCTGCCCGCTGAAAACATAGGTTCCAGGCAGGTTCGGACCAAGGTCCTACTTGGCGAATAACGGTTTTTCGTCGACGGCCGAACCCGCAAAGCGCCAGACTCCACCCAAAGCCCTACTGCCCGGTGTGGCTAACCGAGGTAGGCTTCATTACACGGCCCAACGACCGCCAGACCTTTGACAACCGAACAAAGTGTTGCTCGCCGGTCGGTATCGCCGGGAAGCTGCCCCTCGGGGGCGGTCAGCCCCGTGTCGGTCGCGAACACCGGCAGCATTAGATATCTTCCGGGGTTCTTATCACATCCGAGGCGATGCGGCCGAGTCGCCGCGTGTCTGTCCAATCGGCTGGCGCCGTTTCGCTGCGCCGCCTCAGCCAGACATCGGTGTGGCCATCTTCTGTCTCTCGTTCTCCGTGGCCTCGCGTCTGAAAGACCCAGTCTGGCGTGGCTCAGATGAAGATGATCTGCGCTCCCCCAGTCATATCCATGAAGTCGCTGGCCGAGACGATGCCATGCACGCCGTCCATGAAGTCTTCCTTCTTGAGTCCGAACATGTCGACCGACATCTTGCAGGCGTACAGCTTGGCACCGCCGTCAACGAGCATCTGCAGATATTCGCGCACAGGCGGTGCGGCACGCCCAGGGCGTTCATCTTTCATTCATGAGGCCGGTGGCAAAGGGGGTCATGCCGGGCAGCACGCCCATGAGATTGGGGATCCCGAGGTAGCCAGGGATGCCCATCATACTTCATCTTCATGCTGGCGTTGGCGACCGGAGGAAGTTCCAGGTGGTCGATCCGTTTCTCTTGTTGATCATGTCCATGCCCCAGAACGTGAAGAAGATGGTCACGTCAATACCGTTGCCCAGGGCCGCCCACCCCATCACCAGAGCGGGGTAAGCCATGTCGAGGTTGCCTTTAGAGCAGATGAATGCGACTGTTGCGATTCTCGTCAGCCATTCGAATTGCCTCCTCTTGTTGGTTGGACAACTGGATCCCCCGCACCTGTCCGGTCTGTGATCGACCGGCCGGGCCCGAGCGCCCGTCCCGTTCGCTGTGTGTTGCTAGACGCACGCCTTCAGGCTTGCCCAGGCCGGCAATGCGTGCCACTTTCTTGGCCGGTCCCTTCGGGAACAGGGCAAAGAGTTCCTTGGTCGAAACTCCGGTACCAGTCGTGATCTGCCGCAGCGTGGGTGACTTGCCGCTCGAACCGCTCGCAAATTGACGGCAGAAATCGATCACCTTCCAATGTCCTTCCGTCAGCTCGCCCAGCCCCTCTTCCTTGGCTATCGCCACGGCGATGTCCTTGTTCCACTCGGCCGGGTCGGTCATGTAGCCTTCGTCGTTCACCTGCACTTCTTTGCCTGCGATCAGCCGAGTTGCCATATACATTGCCTCCCGATGGTCGGTCGATTTCCAGGGATCGTGATGCTCGCTACTTTCGCGAGATCTGCGCGCTAGCTTGCGCCCCGACAACGCCAAGCACGCGCATGGTGAGCGCCAGGCCGCGCCGGACGTCCGGATCGCGCATCTGGCTGAATAGCGCCCGCAGCGACGTATTGACCGGCTGCGCGACCCGTACCTCACTCTCGGATATGAGGCCGCGGACGAAGCCCAAGATCTCAGGCTGGGTCATGTCTTTGATCGTGTTGAAGATCAGCACGACATTGTCGCCTAGGCGCTTCACATCTTCTTCGCCGAAGGACGAAACGACGTTGTCCGCAACATACGCGCCGCCCTTGGCGAACGCGAAATAGCCTCTTTGCTCGGCGGTCTGCAGTACGTCCGTCGCTTTCGCGAGGGCGCTGTCGCTCAAGGGTCCGACCGTCTGAGCCAGATCGGTCAGACTTTCGAGCTGATCGAGCATCTTGTCGATGTTTCGCGCATTGCGCAGGAGGCGCTTGAGCAACCGCAGCAGGTCGGTCAGATCGACGTAGTCTTGCACCTCCTCCAGTTGCTCCGTGGTGATGGTGAAAGCGTCGTTCACGATGGGAATCACGTCGTGCATCAACTCCGCGCGGTCCTCGTGCCGACGCGAGGCGAGTCGGGCCTGCTCGGTGAGGTACTGCACCTGGGTGGTGAGGAGGTCGAGCTTATGACCCAGGCTGCAAGATCCGGGGCTGTTACTGGCTGGTCCATGCCGTCCCCCTCACCTATGCCACTTGCCGGACATGCTCATCCGCGCAGGTAGCGGCAGCTCCTGCCCCTTGAGAAGGATGTTCCAGTACATCCACCGGAACATGATCTTGCCCCAATGGTTCATCTCCGACTCTTGCAACAGGGCGAAGGGGCCTATCCCGGGAAGTGGGTAGCGCCCGGGCAGAGGCTCCACCTCGTAGTTGAAATCGATCAACAACCCTTTGCCGAAGCCAGACTCGATGAAGCAGTTCGCGTGGCCATCGAACGTGGGGAGCATCTCCAAGCCGTCGACGTAGCGCACGAAGTTCTCCGCGAAGCAATCCACGGCGAAGTGGGCCACCGACCCGGCCTTGGACGTGGGCAGGTCGGCCGCGTCGCCCAGGGCGAAGATGTTCGGGTGAGCGTTCGAGAGAAACGTGTGCTTATCCACCGGCACGTAGTTCAACTCGTCGCCCAACCCTGAGCGAGCGACCAGCTCGTCCCCTTTGTTCAGCGGTACCGTCACCAGAAGATCGTATTCCACCTCGGTCTCGTCATAGTGCACCAGCTTCTTGGCGTCGGGATCCACGCGCTCCACCATGAAGTCGGGGATTACCGTGATGCCTTTCTGGTCCAAGATGTCGCCGAGGTACTTGGAGGCGATGGGCTTCGTGAACGCGCCCGAAAGCGGGGTGGCGTAAGTCAGCTCAACCCGATCGCGGAGACCCTGTTCGTGGAAGTACCAGTCCGCCAACATGATGAACTCGAGAGGCGCAACCGGGCACTTGATGGGGTTCTCGACCACATTGAGCACCAGTCTGCCGCCCTGCCAGGTGCGCAGATGCTTCGCCAGAGCGATCGCGCCCTCGATGGTGTAGAAATCGTAGATAGACTGATACCATTCCGGCCCCTGCAGACCAGGAGTCTCCTCGGGCCTCGTCTGCGTGCCGGTGGCGATCACCAGAAAGTCGTAGTTAAGGATGCGGCCGTCCACCAGCTTCACACGGTTCTGATCCGGCTCGATAACGTCCGCTGCAGCCTTGATCACTTCGACGCCGGGCGGGATGAAGTCACGCTTGGGCTTCACCACATCGTTCTTGCAGTACATCCCGAACGGGATAAAGAGAAAGCCCGGCTGATAATAATGCGTCTCTACCGGGTCGACGATGACGATCTTCCACTCGTCTATATCGAGAAGCCGCCGCAGGCGGTTGACAACCATGGTTCCCGCGGTTCCGGCGCCGATCACTAGCAGTTGCTTCATGGACACGAACCCCCCGCGCTGATTTGAGCCTTGCCAGGCCGGGTGCAACCGCGATATCACCCTTCCTCTTGCCCTTTCCCAACCATTCCCCAACTGGGTACATTAAACCCCCGGGGGTATATTCCCATATCAGATGGGAAAGAGGCAAGTATCTCGAATGCTCGTCCAAATCGGGCTTGGCGAGCGGTCGCTAGAGGGCAAACTATCGTGGTATGCTGATACCGTATTCTGATACCGTCGCCCTTAGTTCATAGGAGAGACCGATATGACAAGCTTTACTGTGGACCCCGTTTCGGGGTTACAACTGGTGGAACTCAGTCATGTGTGGGGCCACGGCGTACCCTCTTATCCGGGGGATCCTGACGTGAGAATGACCCGTGGCGTCAAGCATGCGCAGCAAGGCGTGATGGCGCACCACATATCGACCGTCATGCATACCGGCACCCACATGAATTCCCCTCTGCACCTGATTCAGAAGGGTGGCGACCTGGCCAGCATCCCCGCCGATCGCCTCTTTGGCAACGGCGCCATCGTCGATATGCCCAAGGGCCGGTGGGAACTCGTGACCGCGGCCGATCTCGAAAAAGCGACTCCTGCCATCCAGTCCGGCGACATCGTCGTGATCGTCACCGGGTGGCATCACAAATACTCTGACGGCCTCGAGTACTTCGGGGAATCGCCCGGTCTGTCCAAGGACGCTGCCGAGTGGTTGGTGAAGAAGGACGTCAAGATGGTGGCAATGGACACGCCACAGATCGACCATCCTCTGGCGACTTCGCTCGGAGCCCATCGGGGCGGCCCGCTCATGAACCGCCTCGTCTCCGACTACAAGAAAGGCACCGGCCTCGACCCGAAGATCGAGCACCCGGAATGGAACGTCGCCCACAAGATCCTCTTGGCCGCCGGCATACCCACGGTCGAGCAGGTGGGCGGAGACGTGGACGTCCTCAAAGGCAAGCGGGCGACCCTCGTGGCGACCCCGTGGAAGTTCGAGCAAGGAGACGCCTGCCCGGTCCGGATGGTCGCTCTCACCGACCCGAGCGGCACCTGCCGCATCGACTCCGGCAACTAGACGTCCACGCGAGAAGGAAAGGAACCTCAGACATGAGTCTTCAGATATACGACCTCACTCACACCTTCTGCCAGTTCATGCCGGAATGGCCGTCTTCCCCGGGTGTCAACGTCGACGTGAAGAAGTTCCACGCCAAAGACGGAGTCTTCCAGGTGGAGTGGAACGGCATCATGCACCGTTGCACACATATGGACGCGCCCATTCACGTGACGGAGTGCACCCCCACCATCGGGGACTACCCGTTGTGGCGGCTCTTTGGCACGGGCGTGTGCGTCTCCATCTCCAAAGGCAAATGGGGAGTGGTCACCCCCGAGGATCTGGAGAATGCCCGCCCGAAGATCGAAGAGGGCGACATCGTGATGATCAACATGGGCATGCACCACAAATGGGCGGACACCGACGAGTATTTCGCGTATGGCCCCGGCATCTACAAAGAGGGCGCCCAATGGCTGGTCGACAAGAAGGTGAAGATGGTCGGCTACGGCTGCCAGGCCAACGACCACCCTCTCGCCACGAAGCTGGTCGACCACGGCCTCGGCCCGTCCCATCCACATCTGATCGATGAATACAAGGAGTTGACCGGTCGCGATCCCAAAGAGGACTTCAGTGAGTGGGAACCGGCGCACAAGACCCTCATGGTCAAAGGCGGCATCCCGGGCATCGAGAACGTCGGCGGAGAGCTGGACGCGGTCACCGGCAAGCGCTGCACCTTCATGGCCTTCCCCTGGCGGTGGCCGGGTGGCGACGGCTGCATCGTCCGTGTGCTGGCCGTGATCGACCCGGACCAGACCTTCCGCTTTGAGACAGGGCTCTAGAAGGTCTGACCCTCGTCAAGACTGGGTAACGCACCCGGGCGCGGACCCGGGACGGTTCAGTTAGCTTTTCACGGGCTGTCCGGCAAGATCGAGGTGTGGCAGCAGCCCTCCTCAGTCCGCCGGGCGGCCCTTCGCCTTGGTCATTCGGGGACCACGGCCACGACGCTCATCTCGAACTTGAGCCTTGGATCGGTCGCAAGTCTGACCACCTCGACGGTGCAACTCGACGGCCGGTGGTCACCGAAGTACTCGCCGAACACGCGGTTGATGGCATCCTGGTTCTCGGCTATGTCTTTGATGAACCGCTGGACGAAAACAACGTCCTGAAGCGTGCCACCGGCCGCAGCCAGGATCTCTTTGAGCTGGTCCAGGGTCATCCGGGCTTGCGCTTCTGGGTCCTCAGGCAGATGGTCGAACTCTTCCGGCCGATGCGGATGGTGATGATACGTGGGGGCAGCCATCGCCGCGGTGAAGAGTAACTTGCCTCCGTGCACCTTGATGGCGGGTGCATACGGTAGGTTGTAACTGGGATCGTTCTGGCCGGTGTGGATCACTTCGATGCGAGGATTGCTGCCGCTGCTCATAGTTGTCCCTTCCCGTCGGTCATGGTCAGCCACGTGCGAACATATTACCTGCCAGCCCCGTCCGGAGAGGGCTGCCGGTGGAGTCGCCACGAAGATTCGCGAAGGACTCTAGGAACCATCCGACAGAGCCGATATTGTAGGCAATATCTGGCGCATCTATCTGCGTCGACCCGGCGACCAAAGGAGTCACCGTGCATAAGCGCTCAACGGTAGTATCGATAATCGTCGCTCTCCTGCTGGTGGCCCTGACGCTCGGCTGTGGAGTCAGCTCGCAGGCGCCGGGGCAGGGGAACGACTCCACCGGCGCGGCTGGGAGTCTCTCCGCCTCCGACATCCTGACCAAAGCTGTGGCAGCCAACTCGACCATGAAGAGCGGGAAAATCGCGTTCGACGCGAACATCACGTTCGACACCGATGCGGCAAAGCTGCCCGCCGAGGCCAAGGCCTTCACCTCGCAGCCGATCACCATTTCGGGCTCTATCGCTGCCTCTGACGACCCGGTCCAAGCCCAGGCTACCATCAAGGCCTCGCTCGCCGGGCAGAACCTCGATCTCGGCCTTCAAGTGCTCGGCAGCGCGGCGTGGATCCAATTCATGGGTCAGTGGTACCAGACACCGCCCGAAGTCCAGCAATCACTTTCCAGCTACATGGGCAAGAAGGACGGTCAGTCCGACATCAATCAGATTTTGAGCAAAGCGGGGATCGATCCCAAGAACTGGTTGACCCAACTCACGCTGGTCGGCGAAGAGCCCGTCAACGGCGTGCCCGCCTACCACCTTACGGCACGTCCTGATGCGGCCAAGATGCTCACCGATGTGTTCGGCCTCGTGCAGAGCGCCGACTTCCAGAAGATGATGGGTGGCGGCGCCACCTCCGGCAGCACTCTGCCGGCTTTGGGAGCAAGCGCCGACATGATGAAGCAAGTGCAAGACCAACTTCAGTCCATGATCCGCGATTCCAAGGTGGATTTCTGGGTCGCTAAGGACGGCTTCACGCTCGTCAAAGCTGCCGTCACTGCCACGCTGGGAGCTCCGGCGGGTCAGGACCCCGAGGGCATGAACGCGATCAATCTCACGGCAAGCATGCAGGTCAGCGACGTCATCACGGCGCTAGATCTTCAAGCGCCGGCCTCCAGCAAGTCGTGGGCGGACTTCCAAAAAGCCATCGCAGCGGATTCGAGTCTGCTCCAAGGCTTGTTCTCGACTGGAGCTTCGGCCTCGGTTGAGTAAGCCACAAAGCGGAAACACCGGCGCCGCTCGCACGACGGACAGTCGTGCGAGCGGCGCCTTGTTGTAAGCGGCCCCTTGCCGCGCGAGCGCGCCCTCGTCGCTGGAAGCGCCTTAGCTCGTCGCCTCGAACGGAAACACGTACGGCAGTTTGAGCTCGTCGCGCATGGTCATGAGCTGCTCCTGGACCACCGCGCCTACCGGCACACCCTTGTCCTTGCGCTCCCGCCAGGCCAGATGCTCTTTTTCCCCACACGTGTAGATCTTGTCCTCTCCCGGGGCCTTTTCCGAGGCGCGCAAGGCCCGCAAGATGTCGCCGGTAGTCTTCTTGAAGGAGGCAAGGTCGGTGAAACACTCGATGTCGATGGCCAGGAAGAAGTGCCCCAAGCCATAGGGAGCCGCACCGCCCTGGTCGTCCACGCCCGTGAGTTGTTTCAGGTAGGAGCCCTGCTGGAGGGAAGCCGACAGGATCTCAACGACCGTAGCAAAACCGTAGCCCTTGTGGCCGCCGGTCTCCTCGCTCAGTCCGCCGATGGGAGCAAGCGCGCTCGTGCCGCGGATCAGGTCCGCGAGGATCTGCTGCGGATCGGTGGCCGACTTGCCCTCGCGGTCGATGACTAAGCCTTCCGGGCAGCTCCTCCCTTCGCGGGCGTACTGCTCGATCTTGCCCCGCTGGATGATGGAGGTGGCGTAGTCGTTGGTGAAGGGGAATTCCTCGTCGGTGGGCATGGCGAAGACCAGCGGGTTGGTGCCGAGCATGTTCTCCACGCCGTGCGTGGGCGCGATGGAGGGCCGCGCGTTGGTGCCGGTAAGGCCGATCATGCCGGCGTCCACGGCCATCAGCGAGTAGTACGCGGCGAAGCCGTAGTGGGTCGAGTTGCGGGCGACCACCATGCCGAGACCGTGTTCGCGGGCCTTGTCGATGGCCATCTGCATGCACCGGCGGCCGATGACCATGCCCATGCCGTGGTGGCCGTCCACCACCGCGGTCGCCTTGCAGTCGCGCACCACCTCGAACTCGGTCACCGGACTCTGGATGCCGCCCATGCCGATGCGGTCGTAGTAGATGGGCTTGAGGCGGCCGACGCCGTGCGAGTCGATGCCGCGCTTGTCCGCCCCGATCAGGACGTCGGCACAGACCCGTGCATCGGCTTCGGGGACGCCCAATCCTTTGAAGACGTCCACCATGAACGCTTCCAACAGATCAAAGGGCACCCAGCTGCAATTCTCGGCATTGTCCGCCACTTCGCTTGCCACCCCTTCCGGCACGAGACTGTGGTCCGGCGCGCATAGCAGCGGCGCCGTACGATGGCACCCAGAGTAGCAGACGGGGCGCCCCGGCGCGGAGTTGGACGCCAGTCAGGTACTGCGGTCAGCCGCGGCGCCGGGGGAATCTCACGTGCATGCCGCGTGACAGATCGAGAGCCGGCCCGTCGTTCCGTCTTGTGCGATCGCATATGCGGGGTGCGGGTTGTTCCCCGAGGTTTCGTGGGGCTATCCTTCTGAGGAGCCGCCGAACCAAACCTGGGAGCCGATCCGCTACGAAAGCCGACGTAACTGTGCGATTCCTCGACCCGCACGTTCACGCGAGCGCATCGCCATGCTCCGTACTCGGCGACAGGGAGTTGTGCGCCTGGTTCGACACCCACCCCCAGTTCTTGCCCTGCGTCTCCGACCATATGACATGGGAGTTCTACGAGACGGACTGGGCAAGGGCCCGCGCTTGTGGGGGCGATATCCTGTTCGGCACGGAGATAACTCTCGGGGGCGTGTACGACTTCGTGCTCCTGACCCACGACCTGTCGGCGTTCACAGAGCTAGGCCACTCAGGACCCGGCAAGGGCACTGCGTCACCGGCGGGCTTCGGGCCCCGAAGTCTCGACGGCCAGTTGCGACTGTTCGCCGACCCGCGAGTGCTCGTCACCTTCGCCCATCCCCCCCTCTGGTCGGCTCGCCGTGGTTCTTCGTGGAGGGACTGGCTCCGGCAGGTTCCCGTGGACTTCCTCGAATACAACGCCATCCGGCTGCTGCCATCTTCTTTCTCGTTGCGAAGAAGCAACGGACGGGGAAGCTCCGAAGAGCTGGATCCGGGACTCCTGGATGATAACGAGCAACTTCTGGAGCTACGTGACAGCCTCTTTCCCCACGCGCGGTTCATCGTGGGCTCCGACAGCCATCAGCCGGACCGCCTGGGCACCACCTACGTCGAGTTCGACTCGCCTGTCGTGGGAGGAGGCGATGCGTGGGACCGCCTGCGTAAGGGCGCGTTCCGAGGCAAGCTCGACCTCGACGGTCTCGGTTCCTTTCGGATAGACCCAGACAGCGGTCTGGCTATCTCCTGAGCCGGCGCGGCCCGGGTCCCGACCCGATCCTGCTCCCGCGCGACCTTGATCCGAGAGTGACGAAGACCCCGGGCCGCCGCGCAGACAGGTCGCTAGACCACGTCGATAGTCACCTGACTCGCTCCGCCAGAGAACCGTACGTCATAGCGGTCCGTAGACTCCTCGTAGCCGGGATTTCGTCATCC
>CAVVNF010000037.1:0-62626 GCA_963749535.1 uncultured Thermoleophilia bacterium
CCTCGCCACGCTGGTGCCAATTCCAGAACTTGGCGGCTGAGCGCCACCTGGCTAATAGGGCGGTCTTTACCGACCGTCGCCGCGACAGACGCAGCTATGCCAGCGGGCCAAGCCTAGTCGCTTCTACCCTCCCCGACCCGTCCGCCGCAGCCTCGGCCACATAGCCCAGCTGGCGCGAGAGTTCGTCTCCCGTTTCCATGATCAGGGGAATGAGGGTGGGCAGCCGTTGCGCGGAAAAGCGCTGGACGATGCCGGAGATACTCACTGCCGCCACCACCGCGCCAGTAGAGTCGCGCACCGGGGCGCCGAGAGCACAGGCGTGAAGAGTGACGTCTTCCCAGCTCATCGAGTAGCCTCGCTCCCGGATCTCCCGGCGGTCCCGCTCCAGTTCCTCCCGAGTCACCAGCGAATACGGGGTCAGCCGGCGGGTATGGTTTGTCACGATCTCTTCCCACCTCGGCTCGGGCAAGTGGGCAAGGAGCATTCGCTGGGCCGATCCACAGTTAAGCGGGGCATGTTTGCCCGCCTCTAGGAACAGCATGCGTATCTCGTACTTTCCATCGAACCGGCGCAGACACAGAGCCTCGTTGCCGTCCGCGACGACGAGGTAGGAGGTCTCGTCGGTTTCCCGAGCGAGGTTCTCAAGGAGCCCATCGGCCCGCTTTATGAGTTCCATGCTTTTGGCGACAACACTCCCCAGGTGGAAGAGCTTAAGACCCAGGCGATAGCGGGCGGTCTTCCGGTCGAACTGCACCATCTGGGTGCTTTCCAGAGTGGTGAGCAAGCGGTGAGTCGTGGTTTTGCTCAAGCCCGAGGCAGACACTGATCTCGGTAAGGTTGAGCTCTGGCTGCTCCAAGGTGAAGCAGTCGAGTATGGAGATGGCGCGGGCGACCGCCCTCACGATTAAGTCAGAACTCAAGGTCTTTCCTTCCCGATCCCTCCCCAGGCTCGGGTGTCGCCTTGACTTAATGCCCGCCCGCGGTGCCAGGAGATGTCGCCCCTCCGGTGAAACAAGCTGGTAGTCGTGCGCAAGCTCCTTGACCCAGGGAAGACCAGTTGGGGATTCTTCACAGTCCTTGGGTCAATCCATTCTACCTTCCGCTGAGAGACCAGCACCATCGGGATATGGTGATGCAATCCGGCTGTTCGCCGAAGACTGCGTTGGCGCCAGTTAGCTCGGTGCCTGCCCCGCGCTATGATGGGTTCGCTTCTTCGGCCAGTAGCAGCAGCAGGCGGTCATGCGACTCAAATTGGAGGGCTTTGGCATGGATCTATCTCAAGACCCTACCATCCACACGGCGAGCGATATTGTCGATCTGCGGACCGCCCTTGAATTCCTCTCCCGGATCCCGGGGCAGCTCATAACCACCGACGAGCCCGTTGACCCGTATCTGGAGCTAGCCGGAATCTACAAGAAGATCGGTGCTGGCACTCCCGTAGCTCCCCCCACCAAGATCGGCCCGGCCATGCTCTTTAACCAGGTGAAGGGGAGCGAGATGCGGGTAGTTGCCGGGGTCCTTGCCAGCCGCAAGCGTACGGCTCTTCTTCTGGGAACGGCGCCGGAACGCCTGGCCTTCGATCTTCTTGAGGCTCTCGATCACCCCATGGCCCCTATCCTGGTCCCAGCCTCCCAAGCCCCCTGCCAGGAAGTCATGGTCCGGCCACCCTTCGATCTGCGCACTCTCATCCCCCCCATCGTGAGCACAAGGCGAGACGCGGGCCCCTTCTTCACCTTGGGCCTCATGCGCGCTGAGGACCCGGAGACGGGAGTAGCCGACGTAACCATGCACCGGCTCTGCCTCCAGGGCCCGGACTACCTGAGCGTGAGCTTCGCCCCCGGCCGCCACATCGACGCCTTCCGGCAAAAAGCGGAGAAGATGGGCCAGCCTCTTCCCGTGTCAGTGAGCATCGGACTTGACCCCGCCATCTACCTCGCCGCCTCTTTTGAAGCCCCCACCACTCCTTTAGGCTTTGACGAACTCAGCATCGCCGGTGGCCTGCGTAAGCGGGCAGTCGAGCTGGTCTCTTGCGTCTCCCAGAACACCCAAGCCCTCGCCCAGGCCGAGATCGTTCTTGAGGGCGAGATCCGCCCGGGCGAGGTCACCGAGGAAGACGCTCCCACCGGGGCCGGCTGGGCCATGCCGGAGTTTCCCGGCTATGTCGGACTGGCCCAGCACAATCTTCCCGTCCTTCGGGTGACCGCCGTTACCCATCGCCATCACCCCATCCTCCAGATCCTTGTGGGGCCGGGAGAGGAGCACGTGACCCTTACCGGAATCCCCGCCGAAGCCACCGTCTTTCGCCTGATCGAGTCGAGCATGCCGGGGTTTCTCAAGAACGTCTACTTCCACTCGGCCGGAGGAGGCCGCTATGTCGCCTTCTTACAGGTCCGCAAGCGTTCGGAGGCCGATGAAGACCGGCAGCGGCAGGCGGCCTTGGCCGCGCTTGCCGCCCTGCCCGAACTCAAGCATGTCTTCGTGGTAGACGATGACGTCGACCTCTACGACGTGAATGACGTCATGTGGGCCATGACCACTCGGTATCAAGGGGACGTGAGCACCATCTTTATCCCTGGGGTCCTTTGCCACCCCTTCGATCAATCGGCCACCCCCGAGTTCAACCCCTTGATCCGGAATGCTGGCATCTCGTGCAAGACGATCTTCGATTGCACGGTTCCCTATGCCCTTAGAGATCGCTTCCGGCGGGCGGACTTTCTTGACGTCGACGTTACCCGCTTCCTGCCTCGCCAAGGGGCGAGCTGAGAAACCACTCATATAGCGAGTCTTGGCCAATAATCATCTCGGCTTCCCTGCGGAAGACGTTGCCTGCGGGCAACATGAGGAACGGGCGGCTCAGCGCCCCTCTGCCCCGCAGTCCGGGGCTTCGGGCGGCAGGCGATCTATCTTCTCGATCATTTCTTCGACGGAGAGTACCTGGCCGAAGAGGAAACCTAGCGTCGCCAGGGTGGCCCGCTGCAGCTCCTCGGGCGACAACCCGCCCATAGCCGATGTCGCCGTGCCGTCGCTCAGAAAGAAGACGCGGAATTCTCGCTGCATCGCCTCCCGCGCGGTCGTCTCGCAGCATATGTTGGTGCAGAGACCACCGATGATGAGGGTGTCGATGCCACGCCAACGCAGGATCTGCTCGAGGTCGGTGCCGAAGAAGGCACTGAATCTAGGTTTGTCAAGGACGATGTCTCCCTCCCGGACCACGAGTTCCTGGTCAAGTTGCGCGGACCGAGCTCCTTGGTTGAGAATGCCGGCCCGGGCGGGAGGAGAGGTCTCGCCGAGGATTCCCAGGTTGGAGCCGTCGGGTCGCAAAACTTGGCGAGTATGGATGACCGTGATGCCGGCGCGGCGACAGACTGCGCCGAGGCGATTGAGGCGCTCCAGCACCGCGGGGCCATCGGGAGCCGAGATGGGTGACTCGCGCACGAAGCAGTCCTGCAAATCTATGTTAATGAGGGCGGTCCGCTGAGGAACCAAACAGAAGTCGACCATGATTAGGCCGGCTATCCGGAAGCCGGTTTGGCCGTGGTGTAGGCCCAGATATCGGAAAGCTGGCCGTCTATGCCCAGTCCTCCAAACAGGAGTAGGCGGCCGGTGTCTGGGTCGTAGACCAAGGATCCTCCATCCCGGGCAGCCGGTGACCCCCCGGGGGGCCTGAGCTTCGTCCAGGTGTTGGCGGCCGAATCGTAGGCCCAGGTGTCACCCAGGTAGGAGGTGCCAGTGAACCCGCCAAAGAGGATCACTTGGCCGCTTGCGGGGTCGTAGGCCAGGGTTTGCCCATCGCGGGCGGGCGGAGTGCCAGAGGGGTTGAGATTGCGCCAGCGGTTGAGGCCGGGGTCATAGAGCCAGGTGCCGCTGAGATAGCCGGCTGTGCCTTCCCCTCCGAACATAAGCACCTTGCCATTGGCCGGGTCGTAGAGCATAGCCTGGCCACTGCGCCCCTCCGGCACTATCCCAGAGGGGCTGAGGTTGGTCCAGCGGTTGGCGGCCGGATCGTAGGCCCAGGTGTCGTTGAGCAAGCCGCTGGCCCCCGACCCGCCAAACAGGATCGCTTGGCCGGTTCCGGAGTCATACACCTCTGACTGCCCCAGACGAGCCTCCGGCAGCGGGCCCGAGGGCTGAAGCTTGGTCCAGGTGTTGCGGCTGGGGTCGTAAGCCCAGAGGTCGTTCAGGTCACTCCTACCATCAAAGCCCCCGAACAGGAGAACTTGGCCGCTCGAGGAGTCGAAGACCAGGGATTGCTGGCTGCGGGCCGAGGGGAGGGCGCCGGAGGGGTGGAGTTTGCTCCAGGTCCCGGCGGCCGGGTCGTAGGCCCAGAGGTCGTTGCGACGGCCGCTGGCCGTCTCTCCTCCAAACATGAGGGCTTTCCCGGCCGAGGCGTCGAAGACCATGGCTTGGAAGTCCCGGCTGAGAGGCAGAGCGCCCGCAGGGTGCAGGTTGATCCAGGTACCTGCGGTGACGCTCGTTCCCCCACCACAGCCGACAAGCAGCGTCAGGCATAAGGCTACGCCGAGAGCGACGGCGATCCTTTCCATTGGGTATCTGCGCATGTTGAGGGCCTACCTTCTAGGGGGAACATTCCCCGGATGCGGCTGGCCCGCCCTGCCTCGCACGTCGCCTCTCTTTCTTGCGACTTCCGCACCGGCCGTGACGGCCGACCGACAGGCCATGCGGACCACCACTTCTATTCTAAGACTGACAGGCACCCGCTGCATACGGTGTGGCGATGCAGTACGGCGGCGTGAGGTCTTGAAGGACGGCGCCGCGCACCACTACTCACAAGCTGAGGTCCGGCCCGCCTCCGGGAAGAACGAGTAGTAGCAATCGCCACGGATTGACGGCCGACCCGGCGAGGACCTAATTTCCCCGTTCGGACCATCGCTAACTGAAGGCGATGGGGACGGGGCGGTACCTTGGTGTCCCTCACCGTCCAGGCCAATGACCATCGGACTGCAGGTCCGATGGTTTGGGGCAGCGATCGACGGGTATCTCCGCACTGTCCAAATCATGCGAAACTGAAGAGCCGAATACTTTTCAAGAACAACGCACGAGGGGCAAGGACGATTGGCCGCCAAGAGAAAGCACCCCTGGAAGAGGATATTGCTCTGGGTTATCGGCATCTTGGTGGTCATCTTCGCACTGATTCAGGCTGTTCCGTACGGCCGGAGTCACACCAACCCACCGGCCGTCAACCCGTTCGAGTGGACCGACCCCCAGGCCGAGGCGATCGCCAAGGTTTCCTGCTACGACTGCCATAGTAACGAGACCAACTGGTGGTGGGCGACTAACATCGCCCCGTTCTCCTGGCTCATCCAAGCCGATGTTAACGGGGGCCGCGCCCGCTTCAACTTCTCAGAGTACGACGGTCGGCCCTCCTTGGAGCAGTTCCAGCGCGCCGTCCAAGACGGGATGCCGCCGTTCCAGTACACGATTATCCATTGGAACTCGAAGCTCACCGCCGCTCAGAAGCAGACTCTGATCAATGGTTACGCCGACCGGCATGGCCGCCAGCGGCGGCTCGTCGAGTGGGGGCTCACAGGGCCCCGCAAGCCAGCAGGGCTCAACCTCGACGGTCACGTCGACTCCGACAAGCGCCGACGCCGTGGCCGTTATAAATCAGTCATGCAGCGGGTGCCACTCGGTCAACGAGGCGCTAGACTTCCACGCCGGCAGCGCGGACGAGGCGCAAGCGCTCATCGACAACATGATCCAGCGCGGCGCGAAGCTCACGGCAGAGCAGCAGCAACTGCTCGTAAAGTACTTCACTCGCTGACGGTCGCAGCAGCGAAAGCCTGCAAACGCCGTCGCCGAACGCTTCGTGAGAACCATCCGCCGAGAGTGTCTAGACCACATGCTTGTCCTTGGCGAGCGCCATCTCGAGAGAATTGGTCAGCGAGCATCGCAAGGATCACAGGGAAGCGACATGAATCGCAATGAATGTGCCTCTGGAGCTCTTTGTAAAACCAGCGCGCCCTGTCGGTGCTTTACTTTCCATTCGGCAGCGCACACTAAAGCAGATTTGTGATCCCGCCGAACATGCCGGATTGCCCTTCTGCTCGCGGCGTCCTCACCCCGCCAATACCTTCCCAACAGTATTCCAATTCCGAGTGGTAACGCCGCCCCCGAACTCCCTTTCGAGCAGGGCCATCAGCTCGGTCGTCCCCCGCGCCGTCGAGAGCGTCAGCACGCTGCACACTTCCCCGGGCCCCACCCGCACGATCCTGAGGTCGCCTTCGGGCGCACTGTAGGCAAAATCTGGTCGGCTCTTGGCAGGGTCGGAGAGAAAGGTGACGTAGAGTCTCGTGTCCGGAGTCATCGCGACCCCTTTGAACGGGGCGGAGTCCACCAGGCGCCGGAGGTCCGCCGTCGTGCGCAGGGCAACGTCGATCGGGTAGCCGAAGCTCAGGTCGAGGTTCTTCTCGACGTAGGCGGCTAGGTCGAGGGCATTGTCGGGCAGGTCCGCCCCGGTCGGTCTCTCGAAGACCACGTTGCCGCTCGCCAGCACCGTCTTGACGTTCTGGAACTCCATCGCCTCGAACGCCGCTCGCAGGTCGGCCATCTTCACCGGCTTATGACCGCCCACGTTGACGCCGCGCAGGAAAGCGGCGTACCTCACGGGCTGACTGGTATCCAAGTTCCCCCCGACTCCCCCACCCCACCGGGCCTCGCGTGAGCCTCGTTGCAGTATATGTCCGGCAAGACGATCCCCGTTTCGCCGGGCGATCTTTGGGCGCCTCGGCGGACCAACTCCGCAGCCACGGCCAGAAGAAACAGCACAAGAATTTAACGCTGTGGCACTGGCGACCCATGCTTCGAGCGGAACCTCTTGCGTACTTTGATACACTATGTGTCCGGCTGCGTTGATTGTCTCCCGCGGCCACGTAACAGTTTGGCGAACATGTGTTTGGCCGCTGCGTGGGCGTGGTATACTGCTACGAGCATACGTTAGGAACATTCTCAAGGCGCAGCGCCGAGCTTTTCACCTCCCGCCACGTCTCCAGTTTTGCCCTCTCGTTTGTCGCAATGTAACTCCGTATTTGGAGGATTTAGTGAATTCAGCAAAACTGTACGTGGGCAATCTCAGTTATGAGACGTCCGAAGCCAGCCTGAGGACGGTTTTCGAACCGCACGGCGAAGTGGTTTCGGTCACTCTCATCACTGACCGCGACTCCGGCCGCCCCAAGGGCTTCGGTTTCGTGGAAATGGGATCGGCCGAAGAAGCTCAGGCTGCTAAAGCCGCTCTCGACGGTACCCAGCTCGACGGCCGCGCGCTCAAAGTTGACGTTGCCAAGGAACAAGTGCCGAGAGCACCCCGTTCCGGTGGCGGTGGCTACGGTGGCGGTGGCGGCGGCGGCTACGGTGGTGGCGGCGGCGGTAATCGTCGCTGGTAGAATCGCCCGCAAGCGAAACTAGAGAGACGCCGGCCTTTTGGCCGGCGTCTTTTTTTGTGCGCCGGCGCCACCCCCAGCACCGTCCGGTCCCTCGAACGTCGCGCCGATGTCTATCGTCCGCTGTGAGGACTCGACGGAATCGCGGCGCGGGGCTACTCTCGCCCGCGGCCGCGCAGCGCCCGGTCCACGTCTCTCTGGGCTTCCTTCTTGGCCAAGGCCTCGCGCTTGTCATAGGACGTCTTACCCTTGGCCAGCGCGATCTCCACCTTGGCCCGGCCGTCCTTGAAGTACATCTTGGTGGGCACGAGCGTGTAGCCCGCCACCTTGGCCTTCCCGAAGAGCCGCCGCAGTTCCCGCTTGTGCACCAGCAGCTTGCGCGTCCGTAGCGGATCGTGATTGAAGATATTGCCCTGCGTGTACGTACTGATGTGCGCGCCGACGAGGAACAGCTCGCCGTCGGTGATGGCCGCGTAGGAGTCGCGCAGGTTCACCCGCCCGTCACGGGCCGACTTCACCTCGGTGCCCGTGAGCGCGATGCCGGCCTCCAACGTCTCCTCGATGTGGTAATCGTGGTAGGCCTTCTTGTTCTGGGCAATGAGCTTGACGCCGGTGACTTTCATAGTTGCGGGAGTATACCAAGCGTGCCCGTTGGGACCTTGACGTGCCGGACCCCGGCGGTGAGTCTCAGCACTTGTTTCAGCCGCACCAGACCGGGAAGCAGTCGCACCAGAGCCGGGAAAAGGGCCCGTCGTTTCTTGGGGGGTTTGGAAGCCGTCGCCGCGGCAGACTCGGTGGTGGAAGCGTCAACAGCACTGACCGGCGCAGTTTCTTCCGGGGGACGAGCGGAGGCCGGCGGCGTCTCGGGACCGGTTGGGCCGGACACCCAGTCCGACGCGGTATCCTCCGACTCCGGTCCTAACCCGCCGTGCGCGCTGGTCGGCTCGTCAGGGCTCAACGTCCTCCCCCGCCAAGGTAAGATCGGTCCTGCCCCGGGCCTGATCCACAGCTACCACCCGTATGCTCAAGATATCAGCCACCCGGTAGGCTTTGCCAGACCTTCGACCCACAAGCGCCGTCTCTAGGTCGTTCAACTGGTAGACGTCGCGGGGTAGCTCGCGAGTGGACAGGTAGCCTTGATAGAGGCGGTCGAACAGGACGAACATGCCTCGAGGCGTGAGACTGAGGATCTGCCCCTGGAAGACGTTGTTGTGCCAGTCCTCCGCGTCCAAGCGCCGTTTGAGCAGGTGCGCGAGGACGATGTCGTCGGCTTTGAGCTCCACCTTGGCGGCCTCTCGCTCCATGCGGGAGCAGTGCTCCGCCCAGTCGGCCAGGGTCGAGGTGGTGGGCTGCGGACCCAGCTCCAGTTGCGCCAGCAGGCCGCGGTGGACGAGCAGGTCGGGATAGCGGCGGATGGGCGAGGTGAAGTGGCAATAGGCGGGCGAAGCCAGGCCGAAGTGGCCGATGTTGGTGGTCTGATACACCGCGCGGGCCTGGGCTCGGAGCACCTGCTGCACGAGCGCGGCCTTGCCTCGGTTCTTCGGCGTGTATCCGTCCACCCACTCGGCGGTCTCGCGGGTGACGCGCCGGACGTCCTGCGGGGTGGCGCTCATCGGGTCGAAGGCCGGCGTGGGCAGGCTCAGGCTGGACAGAATGTCGAGCAAATGATCGAGTCGGAACGGGTCGGGAAGATCGTGGACCCGATAGACGGTGGGCACGTGCTCCCGCTCGAGGAATGAAGCCACCTGCTCATTCGCCAGTACCATGAGCTCCTCGATGAACCAGTGGCTCTCCAACTCCTCGCTCGGGTCAGCCCCGACCACCGCGCCGGCGGCGTCCCACTCGAACTCAGGCTCGGGGGAATCGATGCGCAGGCTGCCGCGTTGGGCCCGGCTGTCGCGGAGGGTCTGCGCCAGCGGGCGACCGATCTCGAGCACGGCCGCCAACTCGCCCTCGGCCGGTTCCTGGCCGCGGAAGATACGCTCGAGCCCCTCGTAATCCAGACGTTGGTCGCTACGAACCAGTGATCGGTAGAACCGGGATTGGAGCACCCGGCCGCTCGCATCCACCTCCATCTCCACCGTCACGGCCTTGCGGTCCTGCCCCGGTTGCAGGGAACAGACCGTGGAAGAAAGGAGCGGCGGCAGCATCGGCTCCACGCCGGTCGCCACGTACACCGAATTGCCGCGCCGCAAGGCCTCGCGGTCGAGGGCGGTCTCTTCCAGCACGTAATACGACACGTCGGCGATGTGGACGTAGACGGTGGTGCCGCCCTCCGTTCGCTCGAAAGAGAGAGCGTCGTCGAAATCGTGAGCGAGTGCCGGGTCGACCGTGAACATGAACAGGTCGCGCAGGTCGGCCCGGTAGGAGTCCCGTCGCGACGCAAATTCCGCGGCTTCCGCGGCTTCGGCCAGGACCTTGGGCGTGAATCCGCGCTGCACCAGATTGTCCGCGAGGAGGGCGTCCATGACGTCGTGCAACTTGCTGCTCTTGCCGAGCGTGCACAGGATCTTGGCCCGAAAGCCGTACGAGAAGCTGAACAAGACGAGATCGCCGGGCTGTGGCTTGATGTCGGCCCGCTCCACAGGGAGAGCAGGGCCGGTCTGGAAGAGCGGCTCGATCTCCAGGCTCTTGCCGCGCCTCACCACCAGGCCGGCGATGCTGGCCGAGCGCCCGGTGGCGTCGCCAGGCGGGACGAGTCCTGCCCGCAAGAGAGTGGTGCGGCGGCGTTCGGTGCGGCTGCGTCCTTTGCGGCGGTGCGCCAACGCAGTCTAGTCTTCCGGCGCTTGCCGAGCGACTCGCCACGTGGCGACCGAACCTGCGCGGCCGCATCCTTCCGCCGCCCGATCAATCGCGGCCGGCGCCACGACGGAAGGCGACGTTCCAGGTATCAACTCCATGCTCACCCATTCAGCTTCGTAGACGCGCGCGCCGGGAATCAGCCCGCACCGCCGCGCAAACTGCACGAGCACCTCTTCTTGTTCGCCTGCCAGGATCCCAGAAACGATCATCCGGCGAGGGAGTAGCTTGGTGCCGGCCTCGCGGTCGCTCTCCCCCTCCCCGGCGGTCGCCGGCGGACCGGTGGCGAGCGCGCCTTGCGAGGCGGCGGAGGGACGTTTGCCGGCGGACGCGCGTTGATCGTCGTCAGCCCTGCGTCGCTCGGCGCGAAGCCTCCCGAGCAAGACGATCAAGGGCTCGAGCGTCATGTTGGCAAGGACGGTGACGTCGGAGAAGCGCGCCAACGGCACTGAGGCCACGTCCTCGCGCTGGAGGTTCGCGGCGACCTGGTTGCGCTGCAGGTTATCGGCGGCGGCATCTATAGCCACCGGGTCGTTGTCGAAGGCGAAGATCGGTCCCCAGCCCAGCTTGGCAGCCGCCACGGTGAGGACGCCTGAGCCGGTGCCCGCGTCCACGAGCGCCCCATCGGGCGCAACCCTTTGCAGCAGCTCGAGCGGGCCCCTCGTGGTGGGATGAAGGCCGGTGCCGAACCCCATTCCAGGGTTGATCACCACCTCTACCAGTCTGGCCGTCGGGAAGACCGGAGCTGCCGGCCCCGACGAGGAGGTGTCCCCCTCGCCGGCCGTCGGGGAGACCGGACCTGCCGGCCCCGTTGAGGCAGCTCTCCTCACGCCGAAAGGGGCGCGAGCGGCCACACGAGCAGTGTCGCAAGCCGCAGGGACAGCCCCGCCTGCGTGAGCCGCAGGGGCGGCCCGGCCCGCGCGGTCGTCGCCGGTGGCCTCTTCCTCGGCGAGCGGCGGTTCCCAAGGTGGCCGGATACGCACCCGGCCGATCACGATAGGATGGAAATGGTCTTTCCAGCCTTCCTCCAAATCCCGCGCCACGGCGACAGGCTCGATCGTCACGAGCGGGCTCGCGCGCAGCTCCGGGGGCAGAAGGGCCAGGATCTCGCCGGGCTCCCGGTGTTGGGAAGGCGGATAGAAGACCAGAATTACGTCCGAACCGTGGTCTTGCTGCTCGTAGGCACCGAGCGGCTCCATGAGCAACGCTCCCACCGTCTCGGCCCACTCCGAAGGCACGACGATGCGGACGGCCGTGTCGATGCCACCAGAGCGCGCGGCCATGGGCGTCAGCCTGTAAAGAGGTTACGCAGCCGCCGGAGCACGCCGTCCGGGTGCTCGCCGTCGTCACCGTAGTGCTCGGCGCCCGTGGACTCCTCGAACTCCTGCAGCAGCGCTCTCTGCTGGTCGTCGAGATTCCGAGGCACCATTACGTTCACGAGGACCTCTTCGTTGCCGCGACCGTGGCCATGCAGGTGAGGCACCCCTTTGCCGCGCAGTGTCTTGACTTCTCCCGGCTGGGTCCCGGGCGCGAAGACCACCTCTTGCTCGCCGTCGAGGGTGGGGATGTCGAGCGTGGTCCCCAAGGCTGCCTGCCCGAGAGTGAGGTTCACGTTGTAGAGGATGTCATCGTCGCGGCGCTGGAATTGAGGATGCGGCGCCAGGTTCACCTGCACGTAGAGATCACCGGCCCGCGCGCCGCGTTCTCCCGCACCGCCGTTACCGGAGGCCCGGATGCGCTGGCCCTCATTGATGCCCGCGGGGATGTTCACGGTGACCGTGCGCTCCGAATAGACGCGGCCTGCGCCCCGGCAACGCTTGCACGGACTCTCGATGACCTTCCCAGAACCGTCGCACCGTGGGCACGCGCCCGTCTGGACGAACTGACCCAGGATGGTCTGGCGGACGGTGCGGACCCGGCCGCGGCCGCCACAGTCCGCGCAGGCTTTGATGCTGGAGGGATCGGTGGTGCCGGCGCCTTCACAATCGGGACAGGTGTTGTAGGCCTCGAAGGTCAGCTCTCTCTCGACCCCAAAGGCGGCCTCTTCCAAGGTCAATTCGATCTCGACGCCGATGTCCTGGCCCCGAGCAGGACCGGTCGGCTGAGCTGCACCGAACGGGCTGCCCCCGGCGAAATTGCCGAAGAACGACTGGAAGATATCGCCGAAGTCCGGGAAACCGTCGAAACCGCCGCCGGCGCCCCCGGCGCCGCGACGCAGCCCCTCGTGCCCGTACGTGTCGTAAATGCTGCGCTTCTCGGGATCCGACAGCACTTCGTAGGCCTCGGTGGCCTCCTTGAACTTCTCTTCGCTGTTTGGATCGCTGCTGTTCGCGTCCGGATGGAGCTCCCGGGCGAGCTTGCGGTAGGACTTCTTTACCTGTTGGAGATCGGCGTCCTTGGGGACTCCAAGCACCTCGTAGTAGTCACGTTTCATTCGTACCGATCTCCCACCAATGACGAGAGAAGCTGCGCGGTATCACGGACCGTGCTGATGGCCTTCTCGTAGTCCATTCTGGTGGGGCCTACGAGGCTGACCGTGCCCAAACGTCGTTGAGGAAGCCCGTAACTGGCTGCGACCACGGAGAACGGCTTCAGAGGAAGCGCCTCATGCTCGGCGCCGATGCGAACCAGCACCCCTCCGCTCCCAAGCGCCGTCTTGAGCACCCTGAGCAGCATGAACCGCTCCTCCAGCAAGGAGTACAGATCGCCGAGCGACCGCACGTCTTCCAACCGTCGCTCCGAAAGAAGTCTCGAAGCGCCGCCGATGAACAGCTCCTCCTGATCGTGTTCGTCCAAGAGCTTGTCGAGCGCGGGAGTCAAAGTGTGTAGGAACGCTGCCTCCCTTGTGCTCAGCTCGGGGTTGTCCAGCGCGCGCCGGACGAGGCGGGCGGTGAGCGTGCGATCGTCAAGTGTCTCGTTCAAGTAGGTGCGCGCCCATTCCACCAAGCCGGGATCGATGGGTTGCGAAAACTCCAGCGCGCCCTTCATGACGCTTCCGGTGGAGACTATAAACACGTACATGAGCTGATTCGGATGCAGGGCCAGCAATTCAACATGGCACAAGCGCGCGCCGCTCATCCGCGGAGCAAGCGCTATGGCCAGAAGGTTGGTCGCCCGGGACATGGCCTCCGTGGCCTGCCTCAAGGCCGTCTCCACCTCCCCCGTGAGCACCTCCTGTCCGGCCGCGGCGACGGACCCCGACCGCATCGGAGCGACAGCCATCAGATCGTCGACGAACTCTCGGTAGCCCAGATCGGTGGGTACGCGGCCTGCCGAGGTATGCGGGTGGGTGAGATAGCCCTTCTCCTCGAGTTCCGCCAGTTCGCTCCTGACGGTGGACGAGGAGACACGCAGGCCGGTCATGGCAGAGATGTCCTTCGACGCCACCGGCACGCCGGTTACGATGTGCCGCTTGGTGACGGCGTTCAGTATCGTACGTTGTCTCGATGTAAGTGCCATTATTCGTCGGCCGGATCGAAGATCACGGCGCCTCCGGCGGTTCCAAGAGAGCCGCGATAATGCTATTGCTAACATCCATAAACCCTGGATTCAAGCGAATTCTACCATAGCGCCTCTCCACACATCCCTGCTCGCAGAGACGGTCCAGAGCCCTCATGTCGAGCATGCTGACAACCTCCGCCTCCTCGACCCCGTGGCTCGTACGCAGTCCCAACATCGCTTTCTCGAACATGCGCGTACGATCGTCGATCTCCTCCAACCCCGGAGCTTCCCCGGCGAGATACCCGGGCACCGTGCTCGGGTTCGTCCGGCGGATGCCGGCCACGGTGGACACGGCCGACGCGCCTAGTCCCACGTAGTCCTCCCCCAGCCAGTAGGCCTGATTGTGACGGCATTCATGGCCGGGCAGCGCGAAGTTCGACACCTCGTACCGCTCATAGCCGGCATCGACCAATGTGCGCACCGCTTCTGCGTACCACTTCTCCGCGAACGCCTCGGCGGCCACCCGGGTCCCAGCGCCCGCCCCGGCGCCCGTCCGCGCGCCCGACTCAGTACCCGGCGCCGCCCGCGACGACAACAGGCGCGAATACCGCTCCGAATACGTGAGGTCGTACAGCGAGATGTGGGGCGGCGCAGCCGCCAGCGCCGCTGCGAGGTCCGCGGCGACGTCGGGCCAGGTCTGACCGGGGATGCCGAACACCAGGTCGAGATTCCACTCAGCCCAGCCAGCTTCGCGGATCGCGCCCAGGCACTCCGCGATCTCCGTCTGCGTGACCGCGCGGCCAAGAGTGGTGCGCGACCGTGCGGAGAACGACTGGATGCCGATCGACAGCCTCGTCACGCCGGCCTCGGCAAGACCTCCCAGAAGGCTCGCATCCAGGTTGCCCGGATTGGCCTCCATGGTGAACTCTGCGGGCTGGCCCCCGGACTCTCCCGATGTCATCGATAGCAGAGGCGCCAAGTCGCCGACGAGGGCCAGAAGTTCGTCTCGAGGCAATACCGATGGGGTGCCTCCACCCAGATAGACCGTCTCCAACGGCGCGTCTAGGAGAGGTGCGTTTCGCCCGAGTTCGGCGCGAAGTGCCGTGAGATACAGTCCCACCCGGCCGGAGCGACGGTGAGGGCCGATAGGTTCCGACGCGAAATCACAGTAGGCGCACCGGGACCGGCAAAAAGGGATGTGCACGTAGAGGTGTTTGACTGCCACGAACGGCTCCCTTCGCGCTTGTGGGCGGCCCGGCCGGCCCACCCACCCCACGGAGACTCGGCAGCCCGGTAGTCCACCCGCCCGGCGACGCACCGGCTCTCGGCGAACACCGGCGGCCCGGCGACACACGGGCGCCCGGCAATGCGGGCGCTCCCGCTCTCAGCGCCCGAGAATGCCCAGGACGACGAGGACGATCCCCAGCGCGATGCCGATGCCGCCGAGGATTGCGGTCCAGGTGTTCCAGGCCTTCGCCGCCCGGGGATTGGCACCAGGCTTAGGCTGAGGGTGAAGGTCCTTCGAGCCAGGGCCGTGTCGCAGCCAGATCTGCACCGCGCCCATCCCGATGACCACCACACCCAGGACCAAGTACTCCCTGTTCATTTCTTGCCGTCCTTGCTATCCCCCAGGTCTAGGACCGCCAGAAAGGCTTCCTGCGGGATCTCCACGGTGCCCACCATCTTCATTCGTTTCTTCCCAGCCTTCTGCTTCTCCAGGAGCTTGCGCTTGCGCGAGATGTCTCCACCGTAGCACTTGGCGATGACATCCTTGCGCAGAGGGGCCACGCTCTCCCGCGCGATGATGCGGCTGCCGACCGCGGCCTGGATGGCCACTTCGAACATCTGGCGCGGGATCTGTTTGCGCAACCTCTCCGTGAGTCCCCGGCCGACAGCGTACGCGCGGTCGGCGTGGACGATCAGGCTGAGAGCATCCACGATGTCGCCGGCGATACGGATGTCGAGACGGACGAGATCACCGGGCTCAAAATCTTTCATCTCGTAGTCGAGGCTGGCATAGCCGCGGCTGCGCGTTTTGAGCAGGTCGAAGAAGTCGAGGACGATCTCGGCGAGCGGCAGGTCGTAATCCAGGCGGACCCGATCGGCCGTGAGATACTCCATGTGGCGGAAGCGGCCGCGCTTGTCGTTGCAGAGCTCCATCACCGGGCCGACGAACTCCGCCGGCACCAGGATGGTGGCCGCGATGTACGGTTCGCGCACTTCTTTTATGAGCCCAGACTCCGGGAACTCGACCGGGTTGCTGATGGAGAGGACCTCGCCGCTCAGGAACTCGACTTCATAGCGCACGTTGGGCGTGGTGGCGAGCAGCTCCAGCCCGAACTCGCGCTCCAGCCGCTCGCGGACGATCTCCATGTGCAGCAGCCCCAGGAAGCCGCACCGGAAGCCGAAGCCGAGAGCCTTCGACGTCTCCGGCTCGAAATGGAGGGAGGCATCGTTGAGCCTCAGCTTCTCCAGGGCGTCCTTGAGATTCGGATAGTCCTCTCCGTCGAGCGGGAACAGCCCGCAGAACACCATGGGTACAGCCTCGCGGTACCCGGGAAGCGGCTCCGACGCAGGCTGCCGCGGGTTGGTGAGGGTGTCGCCCACGCGAAGGTCGGCGACCTCCTTCACTCCCGGGATGATATAGCCCACCTCGCCCGCGTGCAGGACCTCGGTCTTGAGCATGTCGGGGCTGAAGATGCCTACCTCCTCGACGTCGCTGCGCCGTCGGGTGACGAAGGCCAGCAAGGGGTCGTCCTTGCGGAAACTGCCGTCCTTGACCCGGACGAAGGCCACCACTCCGCGATACTGGTCGTACATGGAGTCGAAGATGAGGGCTCGTGGCGGGCCGTCGGCCTCGCCCTGCGGAGGCGGTATCCGATTCACGATGGCTTCCAGAACGTCCGGCACCCCCTGCCCGGTCTTGGCGGAGATGTAGAGGATGTCTTCGCGCGGACAGCCGATGAGGCTCACGATCTCGTCCGCCCTTTTCTCCGGTTCGGCCCCAGGCAGATCGATCTTGTTGAGTACCGGGACTATCTCCAGGTCGTTCTCGAGCGCAAGGAGAGCGTTGGCTAGAGTTTGCGCCTCCACCCCCTGCGTGGCGTCGACCACCAGGATGGCTCCCTCGCACGCGGCCAGGCTCCGCGACACCTCGTAGCTGAAGTCCACGTGCCCCGGAGTGTCGATGAGGTTGAACTGGTAGTCCCGGCCATCGCGCGCGCGTGTAGTAGATGCGTACGGCCTGGGCCTTGATGGTGATGCCCCGCTCGCGCTCCAGGTCCATGCGGTCGAGCATCTGCTCGCGCATCTCGCGCTCTTCCACGGTGTGGGTGACCTCGAGTATGCGGTCGGCCAGGGTGGACTTCCCGTGGTCGATGTGCGCGATTATGGAGAAATTGCGGATGTTCTCGAAGCGTGCCATAGGCGAAGTATTCTAGCGCACCCAGGCCGGCCACCGGGACGGGCGGGACGGCAGCTGCTCGTCGAGCGTCACCGTGGTCGCTACGCGGACCTCGCGCGAGACGGGTCACTCCAGTTGGCTCCTCAGACGGTCGGCCCATTCCGGGTCCGATCTGGCCAGACGAGCCTTCTTGAGGTTCTCTCGCAGCACCCAGCGGACATCGGGGTCGTTCGTTCGGGCCCAGCACTCCATGGCCGGCCGACCGTCCGTAGGATCGGCCGCGACGACGACGCTCCAGCAATAGCCGAGAGCCTGGCGGAGAGTGCGGAACTCGTCGGATCGGCGGTCTGACACAGCCGCTACCGTCGACGTGACCGCATCGACTAGCTCCACCGCCTGCCGGGCCGCCCCTTGGGTCTTGAGGAACCGGGGCTCGCTGATCGCGGCGATCGCCGCCCGCTGGACATACGGTCGATCCTCGACCCACGGTCTCACGAGACGGAAGAGAGCTTCGACGTTCTGGTCTCCCACGCGCTGAAAGGCGATCGCCACCGCCTCGCGGACCCTCCAGCGCGGATCCGCCGCGTGAGCCCGGAGTTCGTCCACCAGCTCTTCGCGCCCTTCGCCTATGAGCCTGCCGAACCCGACGATACCGCACATGGCGACGAACTCGTCGGTAGGATCGCTTCCAGAGCCCGCGATGATCCATTCGCGGAAAAGGGCTTCGTCGCCGACGTCCGCGGCGGCCTCCAACAGTTCCAGGTTCCCCCGAGGCCCGGGCAGGCCCGAGTGAAGGCGAAGGAACGGGATGATCTCAGGCGTCTGCCCCAGCTCCGCGAGGTACTCGTCCCGGCGACTCATCCGAGGGCTTACTCGCCTTCGATCTCCAGCGGCAGCAGATCGTCCAACTGACGTATCGGTGGCTCGGCCGGGACGACGGCCGCGTCTTCCGCATGCGCGTTGGGCGCACCCGCCACCAAATCCATGAGCCGACGCTGCCACCGGCCCCACCGCACGTCGAACTTGATGGCCCGGGCTTGGGCCCGCAGCATCTTGGCCGGCTTGCGCGTGTACTGCCACCTCGCCCAGGCGGACCACGGCCTCGCGAGGCGGACGGCTGCGATCCAGGCGAAGACCGGCACGAACAGCCCGACCCATCCCAGCCACAGCCTGCCCTTGAGGAAGGCCACCACGGCGAATGCCAAGTTGAGCACCAGGACGCCGATGAAGACGAGTTCGATGATGACGGTTCTGGACGCAGGGTTGCTATAACCGAGGGGGATGAGCCCGATGACCATGAACGCCGTGAACGACGTGCCGAGGAACATGGCCACTACTGATTTTCGGCCCTCGCGCGCCCAGTACACGTCTCGCATATGAAGGATGAGGGCGAACTCGTCGAAGACCAAACCGGCCGCGCCCCCGAAAATCAGAGCGAGGACTTCGAGCCAGGGCGCCTTCGGCTGGGTGGCGAACATCAGCACCCCGATGATGAACATCACCGGCAGCCCGATCACCATGTGGTGAACGTGGACCTCGCCCCGGCGGATGTTGCCGGGCCACCAGGCCACTCCCCTTCGAATGGCCCTGGTACTCGCCCGGATACAGAGGAAAGTCACCACCATCCCGATGAGCAACACCAGCGCTGGGAGCTTCTCCGTCCGGAAGAAAGACCCCAGCCAAAATCCGTATGTGGATGAGGCGCTCATGACCCCTTAAGGATACAGCACGGGCGCTTCTTGGATGAAGCCCAGGCCCACCGCTCCGGGCCCGATGTAGGTGCCGATGACCGATCCTACGATGCTGGGCGGACGCAGGTGGAGCCTTCGGTCCGAGATGGCCGATACCATCTCCTGCAACTGTTCCATCACCGGAAGGTTCAACCCATGGGAGAGGTTGGCGAACACGTCCGACCCCGGTTGGGTGCGCTCCAGCAGCCCGTCGCGCATGACCTCCAAAGCCGGCCGCAAGCCACGCACATTCTTGTACACGTCGGCGACGCCGTCCTCGATCATCAGCACCGGCTTGATGTTGAGGAGCGTGCCCACCAGGTGCGACGCCCTGCCTATGCGCCCGCCTTTGTAGAGGTAGTCGAGGGTGGTGGGAAGGAAGAAGAACGTCTTGTGAGCCAGGAAGTAGGCGATGTAGGCATCGAACTCCTCCTCTGGGATTCCCCGGTCGAGCCTCTCCACGAGACGATCTACGAGAAGCGCGATCCCGCCCGTGGCCAGTTGAGAATCGACCACCTTCACCCCGCTGACCTCCGCAGCCGCCATGGACGCGGTGGCGAAGGTGCCGCTGAACTGCGCACTGAGGTGCACCGAGTACACGCGCTGGTACCGTTCGCGGAGGTCCTTGTACAGCGCCAGCCACACTCCGAGGGGCGGCTGCGACGTCTTGGGGAGCGCCGGCGCCGACTTCAGCTTCTCGTAGAACTGCTCGGGCTTCAGCTCTACCCAATCCTGAAAAGCTTCCTCCCCGAAGTAGACGGCGAGCGGGACGAGAGTCAGGTTCGGGTGCGCCAGCAGGGTCTCGGGCAGATCGGCGGTCGAATCGACCACGAGGGCGGTGGTGCTTCGATCGACGTTCACACGCTGTCCTCGCCTTCGGGCAGAGCACCGGTTGTCCCGCCGCCCCCCGTGCCCCCGCCGGTCGTCCCGCCGTCCGATGACCGCCCCCGGTTGCGGCGGCGAAGGATCACGCCGATGATGTCCCGCGCTTCCTCCATGCGCATCGCGCGGCCGGCCAGGAAGTAAGCTCCCGCACCCAGAATGTAGGCGGCCCCAACCGAGACGATCTGCGCCGGGTCGGTTCGACCCAGCACGTGATCCAACCCCCACCAGACACCGTATGACACCCCGGCCAGCGGGATCAGCGCGGCGATGGCCCGCGCGAACGACCGCAGCACGCGCAACTCGTCGATGCTCCCGATATTCCTCCGCAACATCACTGCGAGCCCGAAGAAGTTGAACAGCGAGACCAGCGATGTGGAAAGGGTGATGCCCCCCACACCCATCCGCTTGTAAAACGCCCAGTCGAGAAGAGCGTTGAGCCCCAGGTTCACGACCCCGGTAACCAGTGGCCACCAGCTCTTGCGGATGCTGTAGAACGCCCGGTTGAGGAGCGTGTTCACGCTCACGAACGCCATGCCGACGCTGAAGAACGTGAGCGCAGAGGCCACTGAGGCGATCTGCTGCGAATCCACTTCCCGACCGTGCTGGTATATCAGCCTGACCGTAGGCACAGCGAGCACGATGAAGAACGCCACGAATGGAAGGGTGAGGAAGAAGATCTGCCTGATGCCCAGGGAGAGGTCCTCTTTGAACTCCTTGAGGCGATTGCCGGCGGCGTGACGAGATAGGGCTGGGAAAAGCACCGTACCGATCGCGATCGCAAAAACCCCTTGTGGGAGCTGGAACAGTCGGAAAGCCTTGTCGATCCATCCCACTGCCGAACCGTCCCCCAGATAGCTGGCGAACTGAGTGTCCACGAGGGCGTTGAAATTGATGATGCCCAGGCTGATCATCACCGGGCCGAGGATCAACCCCATCTGCCGGAGTGCGGGATCACGGAAGTTGAGCCGGAGGTGCTCCCCCGCTTCCCGCCAACGACGCTTCCAGACCGCCGGCAGTTGGATGAGCAGCTGCACCACCGTCCCCAGGAACGTCGCCCAGGCGAGGATCTCGAAGCCGCTGTTCTTGATGAGGCCCTGACTGGTCGTGTAACCGGTGATGAACGAGAAAACGATCAAGCTCACGATGATGATGACGTTCCAGACGATGGGAGCGATCGCCGGGATCGAGAACTGGTTGTAAGAGTTAAGAATCCCCATTGCGATCCCCGCCAGCCCCAGTGCGATCAGCTGCGGGAACATGATGCGGGTGAGAGAAACGGTGAGCGGGATGAGCTCCGGGTGCTTACCGAAGCCGGGCGCCACCAGCCTGACCACTTGAGGGGCGAAGATGACACCGAGTAGGGTGACAAAGCCGAGAATGACCGCGACCATGACCGAGACGGTGTACGCCGCCTGCCACGCTTCGCGCCGTTTGTCTTTTTCAAGGAGCCCCGAGAATATCGGGATGAAGGCCGCGCTCAGCGCCGTGTCGGCCAGTAGGGCGCGGACGAGGTTCGGCAGCTTCTGGGCCGCGGTGAAAGCGCCCATCTGCGGACCCAGGCCAAGGTAGTAGACCTGTATGATCTCGCGGACGAGACCGAGGACCCGGGAGGCCGCAGTCGCGACGATCAAAAAGGCGGTCGCGGCCGCCAGAGTTCTCTTGGTGGCATTGTCCATGGGCTACGGCTATGCTAGACTGCTGCGACTTTGAAGGGAAGACGGGAGGATCGAAGGTTGGCTAATACCAAGCAGCAACGTAAGCGGGTGCGTATCGCTCAGCGGCAACGCCTGGAGAATCTGCGCTACAAGTCGTCCATCAAGACGCACTTCCGGCGCCTAAAAGATTCCATCACTTCCGGCGATGCGGACACGGCTGCTCAAACGGCCAAGAAGCTGACTTCCACCATCGACAAGGCTGCCGCCCGTAATGCTATCCATAGCAACAACGCGGCGCGCAAGAAGTCGAGGGTGGCGCGGCTCCTCTCCCAGCTCTAGAGCCGGACCCCACCTCTTTCTCTGAACGCCCGGTAACAGCGGCGTTAGCTTTGCACGCCCTCGGGCTCGCGCGTGACCACACGCAACGGTGAGCAACACACGCCGATCAGCGTGACACCCAGCCCCACAGTCCTCACGAAGCGAGGAGCCGTCCCAGGCAGAGCTGCAACTCCATCTCGGCCGGAAGTGTGCCCATCCCCTTCATGCGAGCATCGGTATCGGCGAGCACGGCCAACCTTCTTGCGATCCCTTCCGGACCGAGCAGGGCCGACTGTTCCATGAGCTTCCTCACTGGATACGCTTTCATTTTGAGTTCTGACTGAATGGCGTCGCGATTCAGACCCCCCTCCCGCAACGCAACCACGCGGCTCAGGTTCTGGAAATGCCGCAGGATGCGGTAGAACAGGACCTCCACTTTTTCCCCCGAGACGAGTAGCTCCTCCGCCACCCCGAACGTCTCCGCGCCCCGGCCCAGAGCCAGGTTGTCGAGGAGGTCGAAGATGCTGGCCTCGATCGTGCGCGTGGACAGAAGACGGACGTCATCCGCAGTCACTCGCTGATCGGCCACGTACGACTTGAGCTTCTCCAGCTCGCGGAGCAGGATGTTCTGGTTGTCGCCGCACCGCTGGGCAAGAAGGCGGGCCTCCGGGAGTCCCAGATTCAGGCGAATCCTCGCCGCTTCCTGGATGAGCCATTGAGGCAACTGCCCCTCCTTGGGGGCACTGTACTCGAGGATCTCCCCATGCTGGGCCATCGCCCCGCGAAGCACGTCGCTCGGCGGCAGTTTGTCACCGATCAACGCCAGACAGGTCTCCGGCGACGGCGAGCGGAGATAGCTGACGATGGATTCTTTGTCGGCCTTCCCCCAAGCCTGCGCCTGAAGAACCAGGACGAGACGGGTGCCTCCGAGAAAAGCTAGAGTGTTCGCGGCGTTCACCACCGTACTGCCCGAACTCGTGCGCGCATCGAACTCATCGACGTTCAGTTCGGTGCCGGATTCCTCACTGATGCGACCCCGGAGACGGCGCAGAGCGGTCTCGATCTTGGGGAGATCGTCGCCCAGGATGAGATAGGCAGGCCTCAGAGGCCGCCGGCCAGAACCGGTCGCCGGCGGCTGTACCGTCCCAGCCGGTTGGTTCATTCCGCGGGCTTCCTTTCCGTAGTGATGGCCATCTCGCTGCCTAAGAGCCGGATCGCGACCCATCCCACCTGATCGGTGCGGAACACGGCATGCACGTGCTCCTGCAAACACCCCATCGTCTCTGGAGCCGGGTGCCCGTACGGGTTTCCCGCTCCGACCGACACGCACGCCACTTGCGAGCCCGTCGCCGCAAGAAGCGCGTCGGACACGCCTCCACTACTTCCATGGTGCGGCACGACCATGACATCCGCCCGAGGCAAGGGATAGTGGGCCAAGGTAGCGGCCTCGGCATCTCCCGGCAGGAGTATACCAATCGGGCCGGCGAGCACGACCGCGACCACCGACTCGGCGTTCATCTGGTCTCCCGTGGGGGGCCCTCCCCTCTTCGACCAGGGCTCAGCACTGTCGACCATGACGACAGGTTGAGCCGGGACATAGAGGCTGATCACCAGCCCATCCACCCTGATGATCTGCCCCTGTTTGGCCTCGATGTACCGCGCGCCCTTCTCCTTCAACAGTCTCCTGAGTTCGAGATAATCTACGGCCTCCTTTGAGCCGGAGGCCGGCGTCACCGCGGTCGAGCCCGCCACTGAGGAACCGCGGGCCGGCGCGTCCGCCTGACGCCCGGGTGCCGCTTCGCCGGCCACGACCGATGTGTCGTCCACGAACGTGGCCACACCGACACCGCCGAGAGCCTCCAGGAGTCCGCCATAGTGGTCGGCGTGCGGGTGGGAGATCAGCACCAGATCCAACCGGCTGACCCCAAGCGATCTCAGCTGAGAGCCCAAAGAGCAGCCTTCAGGACCGCCGTCGAACAGTAGGGCGTGATGTTCGGGGGTGCGGATCAGCACCCCCGTCCCCTGCCCCACGTCCAGGACCCGCACCTCGACCTGGTCCGGCCAACCATGTCCCGGAGATAGCGAGACGATCTTGTATGCGGTGGCGGAGACTAGCGGGTAGACTCCCCCTCCGACCAGACCCCCGACCACCAGGGCGCAGCCGGCAAGAGCCAACGCCGCTCGGTGACCCCGCGGACGATGCGCCCGAAGCCAGCGCAATGAGCTCAGACCGGAGAGTGCGGAGCGACGGCCGGCCGCACCGGCGATGGACAGCGCCGCAGGTAGAGCGGCGGCCACTCCCACCAACACGGCAACTGCTCGGCCGAGATCCTGGCGCTTGAGAACGGGTGCGAAAGCAAACACCTGGGCGACGCGCAAGGACCAAACGAGCGGGACCGCGGCGACGGTATCAAGAGCGACGCAGAATCCTGTCCAGATGAACCCGAGCATCACGCTGGCCATGCCCAGACCCAGGATAAGCGGAAGAAGGGGCACCACCAGCACGTTGGCAAGCGCCGAGACCAAGGATACCTGCCCGAAGACCACCAGTGATACCGGCGCAGTGCCGATGGTGGCCGCTAGAGAGACCGCCGCACTGGAGGCCACCGACTTTGGCAGGCGGTGCAACGCCCGCTCGAGAGGGCGGGCAAGAGCCAATACCCCGGCAACCGCTGCAAAGGAAAGCTGGAATCCACCGCTAAAGACAGCGAGGGGGTTGGGGGCCAAGACCACCACCGCTGCGAAGGCGAGTACTTGCCACTGGTCCCGCCGCCTCCCCAGCCACCTGCCCAGAAGAACGATCACGATCATGGTCGACGCCCGTACCACCGATGGCGATGCTCCGGTGAACGGCACCATAAAGACGGCGACGCATGCGGCAAGGATGAATCCCACTCCCCGGGGCAGACGGCTTCTGCGGGCCAGAACCAGGACGAGGGCGGCCAGACTACCGATGTGAAGACCGTTCACTGCCAGCATGTGAGCCGTGCCCGAGCGCCGAAAGTCGTCCAGCCAGCCCTGGTCGATGCCCTCCTTGTCGGCCATGACCACGCCCTGAAGCATCTCGTTGAGCCGGGAGTCGGGGCCGCGGCTCAGGTGGTCGCGAGCCCTCTCCCGCACCCTGTCGAACCACCCAGAGATGCCCCCGCGTGAGCCGATGACCTGCACCCCACCGACATCGGCCTGGAGCACCATGGAGATGCCCTGACGATGCAGGTAGGTGGCTTCGTCGAAACCGGACGCGGAAGGTCCGGCTGGAGTCGCAAGTTGCCCCGTGACAGTGACCCGCTGCCCCTGCACGAGCATCGGAAGCGAAGCTTGCCCTGAGGAGCCCGACGAGGAGGGCGGCACGTCGAGCGACACGGTCTCGCCCGCGGGGGACAGCGCCGCGCTGCTGCCGGCCCGACCGACCGATGGTCGAGGTATCTCGCGCTGGACACGCGCGTTCGCGTTCTGCCACCCACTGTTGACGCGTACGGGGCCGGTCACGACGAGTTCGAGGGTGACAGTCTGGCCCACCCGGGTGACTAACCGGCTCTGGGCCAGCGACGCGACCCGCAGGCTACCCAGGAGCAGACCCGAGAAGAGCCCGATGAGGATGACCCCCACGATGGTGGGAAGTGAGGCGTGAACCTTTCGCCGGGCTGCCACCCCGGCGGCCACCCCGCCGGTGACCACGACGAGCGCAACCGCCAATCCACCCAGACCGAGCGTCGGCGGCAAGGGAGACAGCCCCGCCGTGGCCAACCCGGCCGCCGCTGCCAATGTCGTCCATCGGGCCAGGCCGGCCCGGCGGACGAACCAGCCAGCCAGCGCCGCCATCCGTGACTGCGATGACCCTCCGATCAGAGGGTCACCAACGACCTAAGACGCTCCAACTTTATCGGACCTATGCCCTTGACCTCCGTCAGCTGGTCCACCGAGGTGAAGGGACCGTGTTGCTGGCGATAGCTCACGATCTCTTGCGCCGTCTTGGGCCCGATGCCGGGAAGTGTGTCGAGCTGCTCGACGGTGGCCGAGTTCAAGGCGACCTTCGCGCCGGGCGTCTGAGCCCCGCTCGAGGCGCTGCCGGCGCTTCCAGTGGGACCGGTGCCGGTCCCTCCCGACTCCGACCCGGCTGTCCCGGCGGACCCCGTCACCAGGACGGCACCGTGCGGTTGTCCCTTGCGAGGCACCTCGATCCTGCATCCGTCGAACACCTCGGGCTGCGAGGGGCAGCGCTTCTTGGTCCGCGTCGGCGGTTATCCCGCCCGCCTGCTGTAACACTTAAAACACGCGAGAGCCGGCGGCGACCTGGTAGACACCGGGTCGCTGGACCGCGCCGGCCACCTGCACAAAAATGAGCGCGGCGAGGGTGGATGTCGTGGTGGGGATGGCAGTGGTGGTCGTGACCGGGGCGGACGACCCCTCAGAACCGCCGGCCTGGTCGGCAGCGGACCCCGTCCCGGAGTCGACCGTGACGACTTGGGCCGCGGATCCTCCACCGCGAAGCGACAGCACCCCTATGCCGCCTACGGCCAGTACCACCAGCCCCACGGCGAGATAAACAGCGAGTCGCTTTGCCGGCATGTGCGTCATGGCCGGAGCGTACCTGCGACCGAACTGACAGCAGATACGACCTTGGATCGACCGTGGCGGCAAAAAGGCGCGGGGGCGGGGGCGCTCGTAGCGCCCCCGCCCCCCGCGGTCGAGGCAGCCTAACGGACCGGAGTCAGTCCGGCCAGAAAACGGCCTCTATCAGTAGCACTCGCAGTAAAGCTCGAAGTAAGCCTGCGGTTTGTTACACACGGGGCAGACCTTCGGGGCGTCCGGACCCTCATGTACGTAGCCGCATTCCTCGCATTTCCACTTCATGGGCGTATCTTTCTTGAAGACACTGCCGCCTTCGACCGCTGCGAGCAGCTTGCGATACCTGCGCTCGTGGTATTTCTCCACCTCCGCGATCTTACGGAACTTGACAGCTACCTTCTTGAAACCCTCCGCCTCGGCGATAGCGCCGAAATCCGGATAGAGGCTCCCCCACTCGGCCAACTCACCCTCGGCGGCCGCCTTCAGGTTCTCCATCGTGTTGCCGACAGGGCCGGCAGGGTAGGACGCGGTGAACTCAGGCATCCCGCCTTCCAGGAGGCTGAAGAACTCGAAAGCGTGTGCCCTCTCGTTGTCCGCGGTCTCCAGGAACAGGTTGCTTACCTGCATGTACCCCTCCGCTGCCGCCACACCCGCAGCGAATGTGTACCGATTGCGGGCCTGGGACTCACCCGCAAATGCTTTCATCAGGCATTGCTCGGTCTTTGAACCTTTCAGATCCATATGTGTCTCTCCCTCGTTCCGCCATTCCTGTTGTGCGCGGGTGTGCGAAATCCGGCGCCCCAGCATGACGCCGTCCCGCTAAGTACCCCTGCCTACGGGATTCTAATCTCGGTCCCAGCTCGATCCGATCCCCGACACTATCTTGCCGTCAGACAGTTCTCGTCGACCTGAAGGCCCCTTCAAGGAACTCGGCCACGAGCCCACCTACCTCCTGGTGCCTGCCCCCGAAGAAATGATCTGCGTCCGGGATAACAGTCAGTCTGAAGTCAAGCTTAAGATCGCGCAGGACCGCGTCCACCAGCTCCGGAGGGGCCATATCGTCGAGCTCGCCACAAACCGCGAGCACCGGACCCCGGAAGTTGCGCAAGGTGCCCAGAGCATCGTCCGGCATTCCCTCCCACGCTACAACAAAGGCCACCAGAGCGAGTGCCTCCACCGGCGTGGGCCCGCCGGCCGCCATTGCGGTCATCACGCTCCCGAAAGAGTAGCCGGCCAAAGCCAGGGGGACGCCCGGCCCTAGGTTCCCTCGCAGAAAGGTCGCGGCGGTCTCCACATCCCTGTACTCGTCCACCCCGTGGTAGCGACCGAGGCTCTTGCCCACCCCGCGGAAATTGAAGCGAAGAGTGGCCATCCGATGATCGCGACAGGCCTGAGCGATGCGGTACACCAGCGGTTGCGCCATAGTGCTGCCATAGAGAGGGTGAGGGTGCGCGACTACGACGCCGCCCAACACGTTTCCTATCGAGTCGCCAGGTGGACCGGCGGTGCGAGGGTTCTCGAGAATCCCCTCAAGTCGATCGTCCCCGTAGAAATAGACGTGACCGGCGGCCAAGGGTGTCCCCGATCCCGTCACTCGCGGAAGTTGACGAACTGAAGCGGCATGCCCAAGTCTGCTTCCTTGAGCGCATTGATGACATCCTGCAGGTCGTCACGCTTCTTGCCGGAGACCCTCACCTCTTCGCCCTGGATGGCGGCCTGGACCCTGATCTTGGTCTCCTTGATCAGCTTGACCACCTTGCGGGCCGTCTCGATGTCGATGCCGTTAGCGATCGAGATCTCTTGCCGGACCATGTCGCCACCAGCCTTCTCGGGCTTGCCGAAATCAAGGGCCTCGGGATCTATGGACCTCTTGACCACCTTCGACAGCAGCATGTCCTTTACCCCGCGGAGCTTCATGTCATCCTCGGTGAGGACTCGGATCTTCCCTTCCTTCTTGTCGAGCTCCACCTCGGTCTTGGAGCCGCGGAAATCGAAGCGCGTCTCAACCTCTTTCTTCACCTGATACACAGCGTTGTCCATCTCCTGCATATCCACCCGGCTTACCACATCAAAAGAAGGCATCGTCCCTCCTTGGCAGGACACCGTCGCCGGCGACAGGATACCTCAGCCCGGCTCGGTCGGTAGAAACCGGCATCAAGCCGGGCGTGCATGTCACGGCCGGCGAGGTCATCGGCTTCGCCAGCAACACCGGGAACGCCGCGGGCGGTGCCGTCCACCTTCACTTCGAGTACCACCCGGGAGGCGGCGCCGCGGCCCCCTCCTACGCGCTGCTCATGGCTCACCGCTAGACAGCCGCACCGTGCGGACGCACCGTGTGCGGACCGCGCCTACTCTCGCGACCTTTCCCCGTACAGCTGGTACCAGAACGCGCTCAGTGCTTGAGAACGAACGAGTCCAAGACTTTGCCGTCTACCGAGATGGCGGTCTCGGACAAGGAATCGCCGGTGACGTCCAGCCGGATGAAATGATGGACTTCCGCAGCGGTCACGACATGAGGTGAAGCCGTGTCCGGTGGCACCAACTCCCCGCCTCCGCCGCCGATGGTCACATATTGGACCCCGTCCACTTCGCAGCGTGAGTAGAAGTGGTCATGCCCCTGGATCACAAGATCCACCGCCGTCGACTGGAAGAGCGGGCAGAGATACTCGCGAATGCTCGCGTAGTTGTCCCGACCGGCGAAGGCCGCCCACGCCGGATTGTGTAGCATCACAATCTTCCAGGGTCTGGTGGTGCTGACCAGGTCTTGAGCGAGCCATTTGTATTCGGCGCTGTCTGGGTCGAACGTGGTGGTCCAGGTGTCGAGGACGGCCACATGCACAAGCCCATAGTCGAAAGAATAGTAGAAGTGGGGCGGCGCGACCGTGAACAGGCCGGGCCAGTACTTGCGCAACAGCATCCCGCGGTCGGAGAGGGTCCTCTGGCTTTCCGTGTCGCCGTATCCCTCGTGGTTGCCGAGAGTACCCATCACGGGCATGCTTCCCAAGAACCGGCTGACGCTCGGGGACGATTGGAGGAAGAAACCCTTGTCCCAGGCGCTCTCGACCAATCCTGAGCCTACGAAATCTCCGGCGTGGAGGCATATGGTCGACCGGCTGGCGGGCGCATCGTCCACATCCGCCAGCAGGGCTTGGATCACCCGCTCAAACGTCTGCGGATAATCCTGGGTGTCGCTGACCGCATACAGAACCGTCGAGGCAGAGTCGGGCGACGGGGCTGCGCGGAACGAGCCGGCGAAAGCCGACCCGTCGATGGTCACCCTGTAATAGACCTGGGCTCCCGGCTGCAGCCCGGTGATGTCGTATCGGAACAGGTGCCCGTCGGCCTCCGCGGACCATCCCCCGGCCGTGGTCGAGTCGGTGGCCGTAGGCGCGGTGGCGTTGGGCGACTCGATGACCGTGGCCGGTCCATGACCGTACGCGGTGCTTGATCCCCATTCAACCGTGGCCCGCTTCACAGACGTCTTCGTCTGCCAGAGCACGGTCATGGACGTGTCATCTCCCGTGTACATGAGATAGGGGCCCTTGCGCAGGACCCTAGAGGCGACGCCGGACTGGGTGGCAGTGGTAGCCGGACTGACTACGGTAGCCGGACTGACGGTGCTGGTCGAGCTGACTGTGGCGGTCGAGCTGACTGTGGCGGTCGAGCCTAGAGCCTGCGTGACAGCGCTCGAGCCGGGACGCATCTGGGCCGTTCCTGCGCCCGCGCACGCCCACGAGCCGATCGAAAGGCCGAGCAGGAGCAGAAGGAGTAGCAGCGCCAGCGGTCGTCTCGACGACGGTCGCCCGCGATGGCTAAGATCGCTTTGACCTCTCAAGTGCCCACGTCCAACGACGCCACCATCTCGGCAAGCCCCTCCCATTCTTCGTACAAACCCGTCAGTTCGTCCCGGGCCAGCCGCAATTCCTCGCTCGTGGAAAAGAGAAGCTCGTAATCGGACATGTGCTCCGGATCGCTCAAGACGAGAGCGAGACGCGACTGCAGGTCTTCCAGCTCGAGGATACGCTTCTCCACTTTGCGGTGGCGCCGCACGACGTCCTTACGCTCCTGGTACGAGAGGGTGGCCGCCGCAGCAGGCGCCGATGGCCTGCCCTTCTTCGCGGACGCGCCCGGCGAGGCGCCGCCGCCGGTCTCAGCCCCGGTCTTCGCAGAAGTGGATATCGCCGGCTCGTGGTCGGCACCACGGGATGTGCCGGCTGAACCGCCCACCCGGGATGCGAGGGCCGGCTTGGATGGGGCGGTCCCCTCCGGGCCGTCGGGACCGGCAGGCGCGGCCACGCCTGCCCGCTGCTCGCCTTCTTGGGCCTTCTTCCACTGGTAGTACTCCCAGTCCCCGGGGTAATGGGCAAGCCGCCCGTCCCTCACCTCGATGACCTTGGTCCCGATGGCGTTGATGAGATGGCGGTCGTGACTGATAAAGACGACAGAACCCTCGAACTGCCGCAAAGCCTCGATAAGGACTTCGCGCGAATCCATGTCCAGGTGGTTGGTAGGCTCATCGAGCAAGAGTAGCCCTGCTGGGTCCATCAACATCCGGGCCAGAGCCAACCGAGCCTTTTCCCCCCCGGAAAGCACGCCCACCTTCTTGGTGACGTCGTCCTCGCTGAAGAGGAACGTGCCCAGGTACGAGCGCACCTCTGGCAGCCTGCCCACCGGGCCGGCGACCTCCTCGACGGTCTTGAGGACGGTCCGGTCCGCGTGAAGCACTTCCAACTGATGCTGGGCGAAGTACTCGCGGCGTACGTTGTGGCCCAGTCGCACCGTGCCTGCGTCGGGCTCGATCACTCCGGCCAGAAGCTTGAGTAGCGTCGATTTGCCGGCGCCGTTGGGTCCCACGAGAGCGATCTTCTCTCCCCGCTCGACGACGAGGTCGAGACGCTGGTAGACCACGTTGCCGTCGTAGGCCTTGCGCACGTGCTTTATTTCCGCGACCACCCGTCCAGAACGAGGAGGCTGAGGAAAACGGAACTTGATGGTCTTGCGCTCCAGCGAGGGCGCATCGATACGTTCGGTGCGCTCGAGCTTGCGGATCCTCTGCTGCACCTGCTTCGCTTTCGTGTTCTTGGCCCGGAAGCGGCGGATGAAACTCTCCGCGGCGTCGATCTCACGTTGCTGGTTCTTGGCGGCACTGACCAGGGCCTCGAAGCGTTGGCGCTTCTCCAGCTCGAAGTGATCGTAGTCGCCGGCGTAGATGTCGAGCTGGCCTCGGTCGAGGTCGACGATGTGGGTGACCATCCGGTTGAGAAAGTACCTGTCGTGGCTGATAACGATAAGAGCGCCCGGCCAGCCCAGCAGAAACTCCTCCAACCAGAGGAGACTTTCGAGGTCCAGGTGGTTCGTGGGCTCGTCCATGAGCAGAAGATCGGGCTGTTCCATGAGCAGCCGGGCCAGCGCCACACGCATCCTCCACCCCCCGGACAGTTCCGCGATGGGACGGTGAAAGTCGGTTTCGCGAAAACCCATGCCGCGCAGGATCGACTGGGCGCGCGCCTCGAGCTCGTACCCGTGGGCAGCCTCAAAGGAGGTCTGAACCGAGCCCAACTCGTGAAGCAGCTCTGCAGCCCCGTCGTTGTCGCCGTCACCTTTGTAAGCGTGGGAGAGAGCCTCGCCCAGCTCAGCGAGCCTTTGCTCGGCCGCGAGAACGTCGGTGTACGAGGCGAGGACCTCGTCGATGACCGCGTGATCGGCGATCTCCTCGATCTCTTGGGGGAGAAACCCGATGCGCAGATCCTTGCGTGCGTTGATCTCGCCGCCGTCGAGAGACATGTCGCCCACGATCAACCGCAGGAGCGTGGTCTTGCCGGCGCCGTTCGGTCCCACGAGCCCGATCCTCATGCCCGGCTTCACGTGTAGGCTGGCGCCGTCCAGGATCACCTGGCTGCCGAAAGACTTGGAGATGTCGGTGAGATGGAGCATCAACCGGGTAGGATAGCAGCCTCAGTCGCACCGCTGCCCGCCCGTGTGGTGCCGCATTCACCCCTGCACGAAAACGCGCCCACCCTCACTGAGAGGATGAGCGCGCTATCAAGAGGCTCGGGCTGTTGCTACTACTGCTTCGTCCAGAAGGCGCGCCCGGGCGCGAAGACGACGGCGTACCGGAAGTTCTCGCCGCCCACGGGAGTGAAGTTGTGGACGCTGCCCTTGGACACCCAAAGGGCGTCGCCGGCCTCGACGAGGTAGGTCTCGCCATCGACTACGGCTTCCGCGCGGCCCGCGAGGCCGTAAAAGACGTGGTCCTCGTCGGCATGGATGTCATCCAGCGCGCGGCCCACGAGTGGATGCAGCTCGGTGATACCGAATTCGCACTGCGCTCCGGGGCAGCTCTTGGGGTTGACCATAGGCCATGCGAAGCAATTCTCGTGGAGAGGCACCTTGTCGTTCCACGGGGTGTCTTTGGTGATCTTTATGAGCTTAGCTGCCATCGAAGTGTTCCTCCTTGTTGCCTGCAGATGTCATGCCGTTGATTAAAGCACCCCCCACTCCAGCCGGGCAAGCCGTCATCCCGTACCGCGGAACATGGTTCCATTTTATTTGTCCCAGAACAAGTTCTTGTCGGATCGAGGCGCCACACCGAGCTCAGCCGCGGTTTCCAACAGACGCCGGATCGCCTCCTCGCCCTCCGGACCGTAGTCTCGGGTAAAGTCGTTCACGTATAGGTCGATGTGGGCCTGGCACACTGCAGGATCCATTTCTTGGGCGTGCCTATGGATGTATTCCAAAGCTACCCCTGGATGAAACGAGACATAGTCGACGCTGGCGCGGACCGTACGCTCCACGTCTGCCTGAAGTGCTTTCGTCAGGGATCGGGATACCGCGATCCCGCCGAGAGGGATGGGCAACCCCGTGGAATCCTCCCACCATTCCCCCAAGTCTACCAAGCGGCGAAGACCGTAAGAACCAAAGGTAAAACGACCTTCATGGATGATCACACCCGCGTCCACATCGCCGGATACCACAGCGGGCATGATGCGATCGAAGGGCATGACCACCGTGTCCATCCTTCCGCCGGCGAAGAGCCCCAGGAGCAGCGCGCCGGTAGTGAGTTCCCCCGGGATGGCGATCCGGACCCGCCCCAGGTGATCGGCGAGGACGGCCACCCGCTGGATGGAAGGTGCCGCCCGCAACCAGGAGTCTTTTCGAGCGACCACCAGGGGACCGCATCCTCGCCCCAGTGCTCCCCCGGAATGCAGGAGAGCGTACCTATCTCGGAGATATGCGAAAGCGTGCATAGAGACCTTGATGACGTCCGCCCCTTGCTCCAACGCCAGACGGTTCAGAGTGTCGATGTCCTCGAGCCGCTCGCGGACGGGAGGGGCGCCGGGAACGAGACCGTGCACCCAAGCGTAGAAGATGTAGGTGTCGTTCGGACAGGGCGAATAGGCCAGGCGGAGCGGGTCCATGTTACGCAGCGCCGCCGACGGGAGGCGATGATCCCCCGCTCTCGGACCTGGCGCCGGGAGCGGAGATGGACAGCCCGTCGAGGGCCGCAGCTACCGCGAGCGCTGCCCGTGCCGCCACGGCCACGGCCCGGTCCACCTGCCACGAGTCGCGATCCCGGTCGACGACCATGTTGCTGATCCCGCGGACCTCGAGGAACGGCACCCCATAGAGAGCGCAGACATGGGCCGCCGCGGCTCCTTCCATCGACTCCGCCACCGCGCCCCACCTGCGCACCATCTCTTCGCCCTCAGCAAGCAGCCCGGTGACGCGGGAAGAGGTCACACACGGCCCGCTGACCACTCTGGGCCGAGGCTCAGGCCAAGCCTCGTGCTCGATCGCGGCGATGGCGCCCTGCACAAGCCCGGGGTCGAGCAGGAAGCAGCCGCCCAGTTCAAGGCCATCCACTCGGGCTACCGGCAACCCGAGCTCCATAGCCGACAGCCAGCCCTTGGGGCTCGAACCGCCCGTGTCCGAGTAGATCTCCTGCGTTGCCACGACGATGTCGCCGACCCGCGCGCTCGTCCCGTCTTCCCCGCGAGGAAACGCGCCGGCTACGCCCACCTGAAGGACGAGACTGGGCTTCGAGACCTGCAGGATGCAGGTGAGCACGTGCGCGGCGTTTGCTTTGTCACACCCGCTTATGGCGAGCGTCGTGCTGACGGATCGTGCGCCGGGGCTCCCGCCGGCCGCGCCGTGGCCTGCATCGAGCAGGCCCACGACAAGCTTCTTGGTGGCCACCAGTAATGGCTGGGGCGCCTTTAGCGCCCCAAACAGTGGTGCAGCCTCGCGCTCGGTGGCGGTTAGTAGCACCAGCCGGCAATCGCGCAGAGCTTGGCGGAGGGCCTCGCAGTCTCCCGGGCTCATCAGTCGCCTTCAAGCAGAAGCAAGTCCGGATCCTCCAAATAACCGATCACAAGATTAAGGAAACGAGCCGCTTCAGCTCCATCGATCAGCTGATGGTCGAACGTCAGCGACAACGGCAGAATGTGCCGTGTCACGATCGTTCCCTCTCGAAGCACGGGGAGCTCCCGCACTCTTCCCATGCCGAGGATGGCGACTTCTGGATAGTTGATCACCGGTGTGGCGAACGTGCCGCCGATCGAGCCGTAATTGGAGATGGTGAACGTCCCGCCATGAACGTCCGCAAGGTCCAGTTGGCGGTCCTCGGCCCTGTTCACAAGCGCGACTATCTCCTCGGCGATGCGGAAGATGCTCTTCCTGTCGGCCGCCTTGATGTTTGGCACGACCAGGCCGGCCTTGGTATCGACGGCAAACCCGACGTTGTAGTAGCGCTTAAGCAAGAACTCTTCGCGCGACTCCCCGAGGGTGGCGTTGAGACGCGGGAAACGCCTGAGGGCCGCCGTGCAGGCCTTGATGACAAAAGCAAGGTAGGTAAGTCGCACCCCTCGCTCGGTCGCGACCGTACGCTCCTTGTCGCGGATGCGTTTAAGGATGGTGACGTCGGCCTCGTCCATGGTGGTGACCTGCGCCTGCTTGGCGAGCGATTCCGCCATATGCCGGGCCATGGTGCGGCGAACGCCTCGCACCGGCACCCTCTCCACGACACCCAGCCCGTCATCTTCCAGAACGCCTCCCATAAGGGGCTGCATCTCTCCCGTCGCCTCAGAGAGCGCCGCGGGGACGGGTCCCGGAGGTTCCGGTCCGCCGGCGGCCGGCGCGGTGGCGGGACTGACCTCTCCGGCGGGCCGCGCTACCGCGGCCGCCGCGGCGGGCGAAGGTGAAAGTGAAGGTGAAGGGATAGGTTCGGGCGAAGGAGAGACCGGAGCCGTTGAGACCCGGGCGCCGCCGTAAGCTTCCGCCTCAGCGGCATCCTCCACGTCCTGCTTGAGGATGCGGCCACCTGGCCCCGTCCCCCGGATCACGCTGAGATCGACGCCCAACTCTTTCGCGAGAGCCCGCACCGACGGCATTGCAAGCACTTCCAGGTCCGTCCCGGGTGCTACGGCCGCTTTGTGCGGCGGCTCGGCGACGATTTCGGCGCCCGCGGAAAGACCTGCCACAGGCGGCCCGGCCACCGATGGCCCTGAGGCCGGCAGCTCCTCGTCGGGTGCTTCTTCCAGCCGCCCGACGACGGACCCGGTGTATGGGACTTCCTCCCCGGGGCGCTCCGCCGCAGCGGCAATGGGGTGCGGCGCCTCCGGAGCTCCCGCTTCCTCGATCGTCGCCACGACGGCGCCGACCTTGATCACGTCACCCTCGGCTCCATAGAGCTTCGCCACGCGTCCAGCCCGGGGCGAAGACAATTCCACGACGGCCTTGTCGGTCTCCACCTCGGCCAGCGTCTGGTTCTCGGCGACCGTGTCGCCCTCTTTTACCTTCCACGCAAGGAGTTCGCCCTCGACGATCCCCTCGCCGATGTCCGGGAACTTGAACTCGAAGGTCATGGCCCGAACCACCCTTTTGTCGTGATCGTTCGCCTACTGGACTGTTGCCCGGGGCGATGCCGCCCATGACTCCGCCCGGGCGTCTCCGCCCCACGCGGGCTCAACCGAGAGCCTTGTCTGCCTCCACATGTCTGGCCACATTGCCGGCCCGCAGTTTCTTGATCTGGTCTCTCAACCTTTCCTCGCTCAAGAATTCATCGTCCTTGGCCCTCTCGTGGTGCACCATCTCGTCGAGGTGACGCATGAGCTTGGACGACGGCGGATCCTCCATCGCGTTGTATCCCACCAGGAAGATGTCGTAGATATAGATGTAATCAGGAAGATTCAGCAGGTGCTTGACCAGGCCCTGAACCAAAGGATACTTGACCGCGGAGACCGGCTGGGCGGCCAACCCCAGGCTTGTGGCGGCCAGCCACACGTACATGAAGGCATTGGACAGCGAGGACTCGAAGATCGAATCGCCCTTCTGCTTCGAATAACGGGCGGGCATCGGCAGACCCACGCGTCGCCTGGTGTCTCCCATGGTCAGGATGTGCACCGGAGCCGGCGGGCATTGCCACCTGCCATGGGTGTCGCTCTTCCATGGGGAGCCCTGCCACTCTTCCCTTGTGGCCTCCAACGCGAAGAAGTCGTCGTTCTTGTAGTTGTCGACGATCTTGGTGATGCCACTTCTCAATTCCGGATCCTTGACTACCAGGAACTCCACCGGTTGCATGTTGAACCCGGTGGGCGCCCAGCGCCCTGCCTCGAGAAGTTTGTCCACCATCTCGTCCGGGATGGGGTCCGGCTTGATGGCCCGCAGCGTGCGGCGTTCCTTGAAGAACTCCAGCAGTTCGTCGTAATCCACGATGGTCTCCTTATCGTCTCTCAGAACTCCATGACCGAGATGATCTCGTCCACCACCAGATCCACGCTCGGCTGGTAGTAGTCCTCCAACTTGGCCAATGGCGGCATAGTATCGAAGCCGGTCACTCTGCGCACCGGGGCCTTCAGGCTGAGAATGACCCTTTCCGCGATCTGAGCCGAGATTTCGGCGCCAAAACCCCCTGTACGCGGCGCCTCGTGCACCACCACCGCCCTCCCGGTCTTCTTCACACTGTTTACGACCGTCTCGTGGTCGAACGGCGATAGGCTGCGGACGTCCACGACCTCCACGTTGTGTTTTCCGTCGGCCTCCAGCCTCGCCGCCGCCTCTTTGCACGTGCGGACGTGCGCGCCCCAGGTGACGACGGTGACATCCGAACCCTCACGCATCACTTCAGCCTTGCCAAGGGGGATCACGTACGGCGCGTCCGGGACCTCGGCCTTGATCGCCCGATAGATCCGCGCCGGCTCTAGGAAGATCACGGGATCAGGATCGCGGATCGAGGCAAGCAAGAGACCCTTGGCCTGATACGGATCCGACGGGATCACCACCTTGAGACCGGGGACGTGGGCATACACGGCTTCCATGCTCTCAGAATGGTGCTCCAACGCTCGGATACCCCCGCCGTAGGGCATGCGAACGACGAGGGGGACGGTGAGCGCTCCGCGAGACCGGTTACGCATCCGGGAGGCGTGCGACACCAATTGGTCGTACGCCGGGTATGAAAAGCCGAAGAACTGGATCTCAGCCACCGGGTGGTACCCGGCTATCGCCATCCCGATCGCCATCCCCACGATGCCGGATTCGGCAAGAGGCGTGTCGATCACCCGGTCGGTGCCGAACCGTTCCGCAAGGCCGTCGGTGACGCGGAAGACCCCGCCGTCTTTGCCCACGTCCTCACCCATGATGACCATCCAGGGATCAGTCTGCATCTCCTGCTGCAAAGCTTGGTCGATCGCTTCCACGATGTTGAGGCGGGCCATGACTAGGCCTTCCCCTCGACGTGGGCCATCAATGCGGCGCGCTGCTCGGACAGAGGCCCGGTGATCTCGCCATACACGTGCCGGAACATCTCTTCCGGCCCGGGAGCCGGGATCGCTTCGAACGCTGCCACCGCCGCGCCTACCTTCTCCTCTGCGTTGACGTGCATCTCGGCCTCAGATGCGTCGTCCAGCAGCCCCTTCTTGCGCATGTAAAGGCCGAGACGAAGGATCGGATCCCGCTGCCTCCACTTCTCCACCTCTTCGTCTGAACGATACCGGCGAGCATCGTCGGACGTGGTGTGATCGCTCACCCGATACGTGTGGGCCTCTATCAACGTGGGGCCGCCCCCGGTTCTCGCCCTCTCAAGTGCCTCGTTCGTCACTCTGTACACGGCGAACACGTCATTCCCGTCTACCTGCACGCCGGTCATGCCGTAACCCAGCGCCTTCTGGGCGACGGTGAACGACGCCGTCTGCTTCTCGTACGGCACCGAGATGGCCCATTGGTTGTTCTGACAGAAGAGCACTACCGGCACCTGGAATACTCCGGCCATGTTCATGGCTTCGCTGAAATCGCCTTCGGAGGTGGCCCCTTCCCCGAAGAAGGTGAGGACAGCCGCCTTCTCACCCCTATGCTTCATCGCCCAGCCGATCCCCACGGCATGCAACATATGAGTACCCACCGGGATCGCGATCGGGAGCGTCCGAGATCCGGATGGCAACGCATAGCCCCGCTCGTCGCCGCTCCAGAATTGCAGCAGGTGCTCCGGCTTCATCCCTCGGAGAAGGAGTGCGCCCAGTTCGCGGAAGGCCGGCACCATCCAATCCTCGGCTCCGAGGGCCAGCGCCGCCCCGATGTGCGCCCCTTCCTGCCCGGTGACGCGAGCGAACGTGCCCAGCCGTCCCTGCCTCTGCAGCTTGAACATCCGCTCGTCGAGGTGGCGGGTGAAGACCATCTGCTCGTACAGAGCCGTGATCTGTTCCGGGGTCAGCGCGGGCATGAGCGCCTCGTCCACGTTCCCCTGCGGGTCCAGGACCTCGACGCGTTCCACCGAGAAAGACACAAGCGTGCGGATCGGCACCGCGACCTCCTAGCCAGCCAGCCCGGGCCGCGAAGCGGCCGGCGCCCGTTTTCGTCGCCATGTCTTCACGTGGCGGTCTCATCCACGACCAGGACCGCAGCGCCCTGGACGTCTCCCCGACGCAGCTTATCAAGCGCATCGTTTGCGCGATCGAGCGGGAAGGCCTCGACCTCAGTATGCACCGGGACTTCTGGGGCGAGAGCCAGAAATTCCAGCCCGTCGCGCCGGGTAAGGTTCGCCACCGACCGCACCATCCTCTCCCCCCAGAGCGTTTCGTACGGGAAGGTGGGGATGTCGCTCATGTGAATGCCGGCGCAAACGACAACTCCACCCTTGCCGACCCTGGCGAGAGCCAGCGGCACCAACTCGCCGGCCGGCGCAAAGATTATCGCCGCTTCCAGTTCCTCCGGACCGGCCTCGGTTGTGTCTCCCGCCCAGTCCGCCCCCATCTCGCGGGCGAATCGCTGCGACACGATGTCTCCAGGTCTGGTGAAGGCATAGACACGTCTCCCTTGGTACCGCGCCACCTGGGTGATGATGTGCGCGGCTGCACCGAAGCCGTACACCCCGAGGGGGTCTCCCTCCTCAGTCATCACCAGCGAGCGATACCCGATCAAACCGGCACATAACAGCGGCGCCGCCTGCAGGTCGGGATATCCGGCTGGGATCGGGAAGCAGAAGCGGTGATCGGCCACGGCGAACTCGGCGAAGCCGCCGTCGATGTCATAGCCGGTGAACTTCGCGTGGTCGCAAAGATTCTCTCGGCCGCTGCGGCAGTACTTGCAGTCACCGTCGGTCCAGCCAAGCCACGGTACGCCCACTCGCTCGCCCACCGCGGGGGACACCACGCGCGTGCCGCGGCCGACGACGGTACCGACGATCTGGTGGCCGAGGACCAAAGGCAACTTGGGGCGCGGCAACTCGCCATCCAGGACATGAAGGTCAGTGCGGCACACGCCGCACGCGTGGACGCGAACCAGAACTTGGTCCGGATCAGGCTCCGGCTTGGCAATGCGCGTGTCTCGAAGCGGCCGCCGGGCCCCATCTAGGACCATCGCTCGCATGGAGTCATGAGGGTCGATGTCGCTCATTCCCGTCTCCCGGCACTGGTCCATTTCCAATCATCGGGCGGGGAGCTTTCGTTGCGTCTATCCCGCGACCGGCAGACCCGTGTCCTCCCTGCGCATGAATATCGACGGGCGCTGGAAGTGGAAGTTCACGTAGTGGTCCACCACCCTGTCGATGAGCCGCTCTGCGTCGGCATCGTAGATTACCGACGCCCCGGTCTCCTTGTCGATCGCCTGTACCAACTTGGGCACCATATCGGCGATCCCCCCGCTCCCCTGCAGGACCCCAATGAGCTTACCCTCGTCGTAGGCGATGGCAAACTCGCCCAGCGTCCCCGAGTGCCCATTGACGATGATGACGATGTCGCTCGAGCGGATATTGACGATCTCGCGTCCCATCAACCCGCTGCCCGTGTAGATGAGCACGTCGAATTCTTCGGCCGGCGAATGGTACACCTGGATGTGCTCGTCGAGGCTGAGAGCCGGCGAAATGCCTATCGACAGCCCCCCTCCCGATTTGGCCCCCCGAGCGCTTTCCAGCGGCAGACCCGGAGCCGCGCCGCTGATGAGGATCATCCCTTGCCGGGCGATCACCTGGCCCAGTTCGTACGCTTCCGTCATGGCGTTCTGCGGAAACTGCCCCGAGGCAGCTCCCATGACCCCTACCTTGAGCGCCATGGCTTTGACGTTGCACGCATAGCGCGCCGGGTCGGCATTGAACACGTCGCGATGCTCGATTGAGCAGAAGTAGTAGATGCGCCCGTTGTAGAAGGCGGCACCCTTGGCCTCCCGCTCGGTGAGCACTTTCCCGCAGACCGGATCGACGATCATCGTGGCACCTCTTCCAGATCGAAGGTCTCCCCCTTCTCCGCGATGACCACCGTGAACTTGAGGCGATCTTGCAGGATCCGTTGCAGGACCGTTGCCGAAGCGAACTCCCCGTGGGTGAGGATCGTGAGCTTGGGCGGCTTGAAGTGCGACGCCCAGGAGACCAGTTGGCTCTGGTCGGCGTGCGCCGATAGCTCGCTCAACTCGTGGATGTGGGCCCTCACGGCGATCTCTTCCCCGAAGATGCGGACCCTCTTGTCTCCTTCGAGCAGCCGACGGCCGAGGGTATTCTGCGCTTGGAAGCCAACTATCACCACATGCGCTTCCGGACGCCATAGATTGTGTTTGAGGTGGTGCTTTATCCGCCCGGCATCCGCCATGCCGCTGGCCGAGATGATCACCACGCCCCGTTTCTCGTTCAGCGCGCGCGATTCATCGGCGCTGGCGGTGTAGTGGAGCTGAGGCCAGTCGAAGATCCCCCCCTGCTCCGCGAACATCTTCTGTGATTCCTCGTCGAAATCCTCGCGGTGGCGCCGAAACACCTGGGTGGCCTGCACCGCAAGAGGACTGTCCACATAGACCGGCATGTCCAGTTGGTGCGCGTCGGATATCTCCCGGAGGAAAAAGAGCAGTTCCTGGGTGCGGCCCACCGCGAACGCCGGGATGATCACGTTCCCACCGCTCTCGTGCGCTTCCTTCAGGATCTGGGCCAGTTCCTCGCGCGGATCCCCCTCGTGAGGGTGCTCTCGATCGCCGTACGTTGATTCCATGATCAGATAGTCGGTCTTCTCCGCCACCTCTGGATCGCGGACGATGGGCTGGTCGGGTTGACCCACATCCCCGCTGAAGAACGCCAGGACCTTCTCCCCTTGTTCTTCTAGACGCAGCTCGAGGAAAGCCGACCCAAGGATGTGGCCGGCATCGTGGAACACGACGACCACCCCGGGAGCCGCTTCGAGCGGCTTGTCGTACTCCACCGGCCTGCAGAGCGCGGGCACCTTGCGAGCATCGTCCTGGGTATACAGAGGCTCCACCGTCCGGTGACCGGCGCGCCGGGCCTTGCGCTGACGCCACTCCGCTTCACTCTCCTGGATGTGCGCGGAGTCGAGCAGCATGATCTCGGCGAGGTCGCAGGTGCCGGATGTGGCATAAATCGGTCCGGCAAAGCCCTCCTTGACCAAGCGTGGGATAAGCCCCGAGTGATCGATGTGAGCGTGCGTGAGCAACATGAAATCTATCGCCGCGGGATCGAACAGGAAGGGAGCGAAGTTCAAGGCTTCTTCCTTCTCACCACCCTGGTGCATGCCGCAATCGATCAAGAAACTGGCCTTGCCCACGTGGATCCAGTAGCACGATCCCGTGACCTCCCGCGCTGCCCCACAGACTTGAAGATCCATGTATCCTCCCCCGGGCAGGCCCCCTCCGGGGGCGCACCGGCTCCGTGCGTTCTCAAGACGGATGGTGTGAATTCCAGCCACATATACTCTCTCATATCGGCTGGTCTTCTATCTGGACAGGACATGCTACCAGGGCTGTCACCCCGCGTGCTTGCTCGCGCCAGCCCGATCTCTTGGGCAAATCCTTATGTTATTCTTGCCGGTGGCATTCAGCACCCGGTGACACGCCGGGGGAAGCAAGTATCTGTAATACGGGAAAAGCGGAGGAAATGGTGGGAAACGAGTCCTTGAGTGAGAAGATCTTCGACGTACCTGTCGAGTTTCAGAAGACGGCATGGGTCTCCAGCATGGATCAATACCAAGCCATGTATAGGCGCTCCCTTGACGACTCAGACGCCTTCTGGGCCGAAGAGGCTGAAAAAAGACTGCACTGGTTCAAAAAGTGGGAATGGGTCCAGAACCACGACTTCGCCAACGCGAAGATCCGCTGGTTCGAGGGTGGCAAGCTGAACGTGGCGTACAACTGCCTGGACCGTCACCTGAGCACCCCCACGGCCGACAAGGTCGCCTACTACTTCGAGGGTGACTCCCCGGAATCCACGCGCACCATCACCTACCGCCAGATGTGGGAAGACGTCACCAAGTTCGCCAACGTCCTCAAGAAGAAGGGCGTCAAGAAGGGCGACCGCGTGGTCATCTACCTGCCGATGATCCCGGAACTCCCGGTTGCCATGCTCGCCTGCGCGCGCATCGGCGCGATCCACTGCGTCGTGTTCGGGGGCTTCTCCTCCGACTCGTTGCGCGACCGGGCCGTCGACGCCGGCGCCATCGTCATGGTGACGGCCGACACCGGCCTGCGTGGCGGCAAACAAGTGCCTCTTAAATCCGCTGCCGACGCCGCTTTGGCCGAAGCTCCGAATATCAAGAGCTGCATCGTGGTCAAGCACACCGGCGCCGAAGGCATCAAATGGGTCGAAGGGCGCGACACCTGGTACCACGAAGAGCTCGCTGCTCCGGACATCACCACTGATTGCCCCTGCGAAGAGATGGACGCTGAAGATCCGCTGTTCATCCTCTACACCTCGGGCTCCACGGGCAAGCCCAAGGGTGTCATGCACACCACGGGCGGCTACCTGCTGTTCGCAGGGATGACCCAGCAACTGATCTTCGATTACCATCCCGAGCATGTGTACTGGTGCACGGCCGACATCGGCTGGGTCACCGGCCACACATACATCGTGTACGGCCCACTGTGCAACGGGGCCACCGGGATTCTGTTCGAGGGCGTGCCGAGCTACCCGCACCCGGACCGTTTCTGGGAAGTGGTCGAGAAGTACAAGGTGAACGTCTTCTACACCGCGCCCACCGCGCTGCGGGCCATCGCCCGTGAAGGCGACGAGTGGGTCACGAAACACGACCTCTCCTCGCTGCGCGTCCTGGGCACCGTCGGCGAGCCGATCAACCCCGAAGTCTGGCTGTGGTACCACGACGTCATCGGTGGAGGCCGCTGCCCCATCGTGGACACCTGGTGGCAGACCGAGACCGGCGGCATCCTGATCACCCCGCTGCCGGGTGCCATGAAGATCAAGCCGGGCTCAGCCACCCTGCCGTTCTTCGGCGTCGAGCCCTGCATCGTGGATGAAGACGGCAACGAGATCTTCGGTCCCGGCGTGGGCAACCTGTGCATGAAACGCCCCTGGCCCGGCATGATGCGCGGAGTATTCGGCGACCAGAAACGTTTCCAAGAAACCTATTTCGTCCAGTATCCCGGCAAGTACTTCACCGGTGACGGCTGCCGTCGCGATGAGGACGGGTACTACTGGATCACCGGTCGTGTCGACGACGTCATCAACGTGTCCGGCCACCGCATGGGCACCGCTGAGGTCGAGTCGGCCCTGGTCAGCCACGACGCGGTCGCGGAAGCCGCCGTGGTCGGCATGCCCCACCCCATCAAGGGTCAGGGGATCTACGCCTATGTCACGCTTAACGCAGGCGTGGAGCCGTCGGACGAACTCAAGAAGGAACTAGTTAAGCACGTGCGTGTCGAGATCGGTCCGATCGCCACTCCGGACGTCATCCAGTGGGCACCGGGCCTGCCGAAGACCCGCAGCGGTAAGATCATGCGCCGCATCCTCAAGAAGATCGCCGCCAACGAGATCGGCGACCTGGGCGACACCTCCACCCTGGCCGACCCGAGCGTGGTCGAGAACCTGGTGGCCAACAGGCAGAAGTAGCCCGCCAAGACCTGACGCCGGCGGCGGAAGCCGGCCGAGTCAGTATGACGATGCCAAAGGGGCGGCCTCCAAGCCGCCCCTTTTCTTGTCCTAAGGAGCCGTCCCCAGCATCTCCGCAGACCCCCCGGCATAGTCATGCGGCCACAGAATCATCGGCTTTGAATCCTCGAACTGCGCGACAAAGAGCTGCGCAAAACGGTTCTGTCCGTTGGCATCAAAGTCCAGCACCGGCAAGATCGCCGGAGAGCGGAAACAACGAGCCGATGCGGACGACCGAGGCACACCATGCGTGGTCGCAGTCAAATGTAAGCTGGTGCTGTCTGTGTTGCTCCCAGGTCGGGTGGCCTTGGTCGAGGTGACGACGCCGCTGGTACAGCCGCCTAGGGCCGTGACGACCACGAGGCCGATCACTATCGAGGCCGCGGCCGCTCCTCGCGTACGTCTATGAATCAAGCTCTACCTCACCACTAGATTCACCAGACGGCCTGGTACGACCACCTCTTTGAGGATCGATGCACCCTCTAGGTATTTGGCTATGACCGGCAGGGCCTTGGCTGCCGCCAGGACCTCCGCCTGGCTAGCGTCCTTTGCCACCTGGACCCGATCTCGAAGCTTGCCGTTCACCTGCACGGCCAGCTCCATCGTATCCTCGGTGAGAAAGCGCGGGTCCGCCTCCGGCCACGGGACGTCCCAGATCGCCTCATGGCCCATGATCTGCCAGAGCTCCGCGCCCATATGTGGCGCGAAAGGTTCAAGAAGCCGCACCAGTGTCTCCAGGGCATAGCCCACTACCCGGCGTCCTCTGACCGTGCCGGCAAGGCTCGACGAGACCCCGCTCCCAATGGGTGCCTCGGCGCCAGTCTCGGCGCCGGCGCGCGCGGCGGCGATCTCGTTATTCAGCTCCATGATCGCGGCAAGGGCGGTGTTGAAGTGGAAGCGCTCGCCGATGTCCGCGGTGGCTTTCTTGACTACCTGGTTCGTCTTCACGAGTAAGGCCCGTTCCGCGCCGGTCAACTCCGCCTCGTCGAAAGTCCAGGTCGCCGGTCCGGAGGTCTTGCCACCCCCGCCCAGCCACCCCTCGTCCACCACGTCAGTCACCTGGCGCCAGACCCGGTTGAGAAAGCGGAACAGTCCTTCGATGCCTTGATCGTTCCATTCCCCGTCGCTCTCCCCCGGCCCCATGAAGAGTATGTATGCGCGCAGCGAATCGGCGCCGTACTTGGCCACATGTTCGTCGGGGTTGACCACATTGCCCTTGGACTTGGACATCTTGGCGCCCTTATAGTAGATCATGCCCTGGGTGAACAAGTTCTTGAAGGGTTCCTCGAACCCCACGAGACCCAGGTCGTAGAGCACCTTGGTGAAGAAGCGCGAATACATCAGGTGCAGGATGGCGTGCTCCACCCCGCCGATGTACTGGTCCACTGGGAGCCAGTAGTCCACAGCTTCCCGATCAAAAGCAACATCGTTTCGCCAAGGGCTCGCGTAGCGCAGGTAATACCACGACGAATCCACAAAGGTATCCATGGTATCGCTCTCCCGCCGGGCCGGTCCGCCACACACGGGGCATGTGGTGTTCACCCACGCCTCCGCCGCGGCGAGAGGGGACTTCCCCTGGGGCGCATAGTCTGTGATGTCCGGCAGAAGCACCGGGAGCTGGTCGTCGGGCACCGGCAGTTCCCCGCATTCGTCACAGTAGACGATGGGGATGGGCGCTCCCCAGTAACGCTGCCGGGACAGCAGCCAATCGCGCAGCTTGTAGTTTACGGCGAACTCAGCCTTGCCTTCTTCCTTGAGCCACTCGGTGATTTTGACGATAGCTTCAGCCTTGGCCAGACCATTGAACGCGCCGCTATTCACCAGGAGACCATCGCCGGCGTGAGGTCCGATGAGTTTCCCGCCAGCGTCTTTGAGCTCCGCAGGGCTGGAAATGACCTCGACGATGTCGAGTCCGAACTTCTTGGCGAAAGCGAAGTCGCGCTCGTCGTGAGCCGGCACAGCCATGATGGCACCCGTGCCGTACTCCATGAGGACGTAGTCCGCCACGTAGATGGGGATCAGTCCGCCGGTCACCGGATTGACCGCATAGCGGCCGGTGAAGACCCCAGTCTTCTCCTTCTCTATGCTGGCTCGCTCGATAGCCGACGTGCCCATGGCCCTAGCCACATAGCGCATGACGTCCTGCTCTTGCGGCAGGCCGCGGACGAGTTCCTCTAGGAGTGGATGCTCAGGAGCCAGGATGAAGAACGTCGCTCCAAAGAGGGTGTCGGGTCGCGTGGTGAAGACCGTGACCTCCATCGGGACCTCGTCCGTCGGGGCTTCGGTCGAAACATACTCAGCCGCCGAAGCAGCGCCGAGGAGACTTACGGGCGCCGGAGTCGAGCCAGACGGTGTCTCGCCGGGCGGGGCTATCGTGAAGACCACGTTCGCACCCTGCGACTTGCCGATCCAATTGCGCTGCATGGTGATAACGCGCTCGGGCCAGGATTCCAGCTTGTCGAAGTCCTGCAGGAGCCTCTCCGCGTAGTCGGTGATCCGGAAGAACCACTGCGTCAGCTTCTTCGCCTCGACGAGGCTGTCGCAGCGCTCGCACGCACCCTCGATGACCTGCTCGTTGGCCAGCACAGTCTGACAGGAGGGGCACCAGTTGACCGGGGCCTCCTTCTTGTACGCGAGGCCCTTCTTGTAGAACTGGATGAACAGCCATTGCGTCCACTTGTAGTACTCGGGCCGGCACGTGGCGATCTCCCGGCTCCAATCGATGGACACCCCCAGGCGGCGCAATTGGCGGTTGATGGTGGCGATGGCCCTCTCGGTGAAACCGGCAGGATGCTCTCCGGTCTTGATGGCCACATTCTCGGAGTTGAGGCCAAACGCGTCGTAACCCATGGGATGCAAGACCCGCTGCCCCTGGTGCCGGCGAAAGCGTGCGATGACGTCGCCCATGGTGTAGTTCTTGACGTGGCCCATGTGCGCGCTGCCCGATGGGTACGGGAACATCTCGAGGACGTACGTGGCGTCGGCGCCCTTGCCTTGGCTACCCGCGCCGCTCGGCGGGTTAGGGACGATGAACGTCCGTTCCTCATCCCAGACCTTCTGCCACTTGGTCTCTATCTTCTCTGGATCGTATCTGCGCGCCATTCTGGCCATTTGTCCTTTCCTCGAAGCCCGCGCACGCGGCCACCGGCAAGTCCGCGCCCGGCTTCGTCGCCGACAGCCCACCCATTATTCCAGTCAGCAGCCGTCGGCACCACCCACCAGCTTATGTCCTGGTCGTACCGTAGCTTCTTCCCTTCCACGCGCTCAGTCGGCTTCGGTGACGACCGCGTGGCGGCCAAGATAGTCACCGGTATCGGCTTTCTCGGGGCCGGGGCGATACTTCGGAGATGGGCGTCCTCTAAGGCGAGAACGATTCGGATACCATCCGCTTGAATCTCAGACTGCCCAGTGGGATCACACCAGCCAAGCTGCAGGCACTAGTCAGTGAGCTTCCCGATGTACGTTCCGTCGTTTCCGACGTGTAGGACCTCCCCGCGGGGCGCTGAAGGAGTCGCTCGGCGACCCACCTGCAGCCGCAGCGGCCACCCCGGGCCCGGAGGTCTCGGCCGACGCCTTGAGACGGGCCAATTCCCGGACAAGATCTTTGATCTCGTCTCTCAGCTTGGCAGCGTACTCGAAACGCAACTCCTCGGCCGCCGCGAACATCTCCTCCTCCAGCGAAACCATGAGCCGCTCGAGCTCCGGGATAGACATGCCCTCTTCGTGCTTGCTCCTGCGCTCCTTGTAAGGGACGTGCGCGCCGATGCCGAGCAGTTCGGCTATGTCCGTGACGCCTTTGACGATGGTCTTGGGCGTGATCCCGTGCTCCTCGTTGAAAACGAGCTGCGCTGCGCGGCGGCGGTCGGTTTCGGATAGCGCCCGGTCCATCGCCGCCGTTCGCTTGTCCGCGTACATGATCACTGTGCCCTCGACATTCCTTGCCGCCCTTCCTATGGTCTGGATGAGGGCAGTCTCACCTCGTAGAAAACCTTCCTTGTCGGCGTCGAGTATGGCAACCAGGGTCACTTCCGGAAGGTCCAGGCCCTCTCGGAGAAGGTTTATGCCAACGAGCACGTCCACCTCGCCCAACCGCAACTCCCGCACGGTGCGGATCCGTTCCAGGGTATCCACTTCCGAGTGGAGGTAGCGGACGCGAAAACCCATCTCCAAGAGATAATCGGTAAGATCTTCCGCCATCTTCTTGGTCAAGGTCGTGACAAGCGTCCGCTCCCCCTTTTCCACGCGTTTGCGGATCTCGTTCATGAGATCGTCGATCTGGTGTTTGGTCGGCCGGACCTCCACCTGCGGATCGACCAGGCCGGTAGGCCGAACCAATTGCTCGACCACCTGGCTGGAAACCGATGTCTCCCAGCTGCCTGGCGTGGCGGAGACGAAGATCACTTGCGGCACCTTTTGCACGAATTCATCAAAGCGCAGTGGCCGGTTGTCAAGCGCGGAAGGCAGACGAAAGCCGTGCTCTACGAGCATCGTCTTGCGACTCTTATCGCCTTCGTACATGCCGTGAACCTGCGGGACGGTCATGTGCGACTCGTCCATGAACACCACGAAATCATCCGGGAAGAAATCGAGCAGTGTGTAGGGAGCTTCCCCCGGCTGTCGTCCTGAGAGGATGCGAGAGTAGTTCTCGATACCGTTGCAGTAGCCCAGTTCGCGCAACATCTCCATGTCGTAGTTGGTGCGTTGGCGCAGACGGAATGCCTCGAGCTGCTTACCCTGGGCCTCAAGCTCAGCTAGACGGCCTTCCAGTTCCGCCGCGATCTCCACAAGGGAGCGCTCGATAGCGTTCTCAGAGGTCACGAAGTGCGTGGCTGGATAGACAGCGATGTTCGGCAGGCGCGCTATTACCTCTTGAGTAAGCGGGTCCACCTTTACGATCTCCTCGATCTGGTCGCCCCACAGGCTCACGCGGAGTGCGTAGTCGTCGTACGCGGGCCACACCTCGAAGCTGTCGCCCCTCACTCGGAATTTGCCGCGGGTGAAGCCGATGTCATTGCGGTCATAATGGATCTTGACCAGCTTGGCGAAGACCTCGTCCCGGCTGACCTCGTCTCCTTCTTTGAGCAGCACCACCTGCCCCAGGTATTCCTCCGGAGAGCCTAGCCCGTAGATACACGACACCGAGGCCACGATCACTACGTCACGACGCATCAGCAGACTGCTGGTTGCAGCGTGGCGCAGACGGTCGATCTCTTGGTTTATCGAGGAATCTTTCTCGATGTAGGTATCCGAGGCGGGCAGGTACGCTTCCGGCTGGTAGTAGTCGTAGTAGGAGACGAAATACTCCACCGCGTTCTCGGGGAGGAACTCGCGAAACTCGTTGCACAGTTGGGCGGCCAGGGTTTTGTTGGGGGCCATCACCAAGGCCGGCCGGCCAACTTTGGCGATTATGTTGGCCATGGTGAAAGTCTTGCCCGACCCGGTCACACCCAGCAAAGTCTGGAAATGGTCTCCGGCCATCAGCCCCTGGGAAAGACGTTCCACCGCCTGAGGCTGATCGCCCTGCAACTGGTACTCGGCACGGATAGAGAAACCTGCCACGGTCAGATCCCCCTCGAGCCGATCGCGTCCTCAGTCAGCGTGGATCCGGCGAGAAAGGCGTTCGGGTGTACCTGCCGAAAGAGCGACCGGTAGCGCTCCACCCTCTGTACGAAGACACGAGTCTCGCCAAAAGGTATGTCGGACAGGGCAAGCGTGGTCTTTGCGCCCGGCTGCTTGCCGTTGACGTCGGCCAGCCAATTGGAGACCGCCCCTTGCCCGGCGTTGTAAGCGGCAACGGCAGCTCGAGCGCTCTGATCGAACTCTCGCAGCAGAAAGGCGAGATAACAGGCACCAAGCTCCAGGTTATCCGTCGGCGCTTTGAGATCCGGATGAGCTTTGCCCTTCCAACTGTCGAGCTTTGTTATCCAGACAGCCGTGTCCGGCATGATCTGCATCACACCTACTGCCCCTACCTTTGACACCGCCTGAGGATTGAAGTTGCTCTCCGTGCGAGCAACCGCCGCGACCAGATAAGGGTCAACTTCGTACTTGTCCGCGGCCATGGTGATCTCAGACTTGAATTTGATCGGGTTGAGTTGGGCCGTCACTCCCGGCACCACCGTCCGCCCAGCGATCAGCCAGATGCCCAGCACGACAAGGCCCACGACCACGACCCCGAGAGCGACCAACCGCAGATGCCGGCGGCGGCGCGATGCGCGCCGGCGGCTCACCTGTCCGCTCCGGCCAGGGCCAAGGCACGCGCATACGCTTCGCGAACAAAAGCGCGCATGTTCTCCAAGCCGCCGTCGTTGTAGAAGACCAGGTCGCTACCCTGGACGCGCCGTTCGGTACCCGCCTGAAAGGAATCGAATTCAGAGAAGCCTTGCTCATCGAAGCGATCGGCGGAGCGGGCGAGCCTTACCCCTGGCGAGGCCTCCACCGTAACCACGAGTTGAAAACGGTCTCTAAGGCCAGCCTCGAACAACAGAGGGACTTCACAGACGACCACGGCCCCCGACGGAGCTTCTCGGATAGCACGCTCGATCGCCGCGCCGACCCGCGGATGGGTGAGTCGCTCGAGCCACTGCAGGGCGGTACGGTCGCCCTTTACCGCCTGCCTCAGCCGGCACCGGTCGATCTCCCCATTTTCGTCAAGGATCGCGCGGCTGAACCGCTCGACAAGAGCGGCCCTGATCTCGGGCGCAAGGTAGAGGGAATGTACGATCGCGTCCGCGGAGAACGTGACGGCCCCGAGTTCTCGGAACATGAAAAGCGCGGTGGTCTTCCCGGCGCCCAGACCTCCGGTCAGCCCCACCGCTACTGCCCGGCTGGCGGCCACGTGACCGGTTGGCTGTATCTTTTCCGGTCCTGGTGTCACTAGCTCTCCTAAGCAAGGGGGCGCCGAGAGGCGCCCCCGAACGTTACTCTCTATCGCCTTCCGGCCTACTCGCTGAGGCCGACCTTATCACTCTCCGGCTCGGCCGCTTCCGGCGCCTCCGGCGCCGTCTCGACCGCTTCTTCTGCTACGGCGGCTGGGGCCTTGGCCTCGACCGGCGCTTCGGCGGCAACCTCTGCTTCGCTGGCTTCCTCGACAGCGGCGGGTTCAGCGCCTTGCTCAACTGGCACTTCCGCGGCGCTCGGGGCCTCAACCGCCTCCGCTACGGGCACTTCCGCGCCTTCGACTTCTTCGCCCTCGGATTCCTCTCCCTCTTCGCCCTCTTCACCCAAGGCATCCTCGTGGATGCGGTACTCGGGCTCGAGACGCTTCAGGCTGAGGGACAGACGGCGCCGCTCGGGATCGATCTCGATGATCTTGACGTTCACTTCCTGGCCGGGGCGTACGATCTCGGCCGGATCTTCGACGTGATGCTGCGCCAACTCGGAGATGTGGATCAGACCTTCCACGCCTTCTTCGATCTCCACGAACGCACCGAAAGACACCAGCTTCGTCACCCGGCCGTGCACTATCTCGTTGACCTGGCGGTTTTCGAAGACCTGCTGCCACGGATCCTTTTGGGTCTGCTTGAGACCCAGTGAGATCCGCTGACGGTCGCGGTCGATATCCAGGACCCGTACTGTGACCTTCTGGCCGATCGTAAGGACCTCGGACGGATGGTTCACATGGCTCCAGGAGAGCTCGGAGATGTGGATGAGGCCGTCGATGCCCTCTAGGTCCACAAACGCGCCGAAATCGACGATGTTCGAGATAGTCCCCGTGACCAGATCGCCCACGTTCATGCGGTCGAGGATCTGCTCGCGCACTCCGCGACGCTCCTCTTCCAAGACGGCGCGCCGGCTGAGGACGACGTTGTTGCGGAAGCGATTCAGTTCGATCACCCGGCACTCGAGACTCTTGCCGAGGAATTCGTCCAGATCGGCGACCCGACGGATATCGACCAGAGAGGCCGGGAGGAACCCGCGAACGCCCAAGTCGAGGATGAGTCCGCCCTTGACCACCTCGATGACGGTGCCAGAAACCGGCGTGCCTTCTTCGGCAGCCTTCTCGATGCGCTGCCAGGCCCGCTCGAACCGTGCGCGCTTACGCGACAGGATGAGGCGCCCGTCGGCATCCTCTTTGGTGAGCACAAGGGCATCGACCACATCCCCTACAGACACCTCTTCCGAGGGATCCACCGACTTTCTGATGGATAACTCGTTTGCGGGAACAACACCTTCACTCTTGTAGCCGATATCGACGAGGACTTCGTCCTTGTCGACCCGCACCACCGTCCCGGTGACGATGTCCCCCTCCTCGAAGGTCATGATCGTGGCGTCGTAGTTGGGAACCATCTTCCCATCGACCTCGATCATGAGGTCCTGCCCGCCCTGCAGTGTCTCTACGCTCTCGTCGGTTTGTTCGTCTGGCATTTAGTGTCTTTTCCCTTCCAAGGCGATGCATGTGCGAACCATGCCCTCACATGGCTCATCGGTAGCGTAGTATACCGGGGCGCCCGCGAAAAGCAAAACAGCGGTAAGCCGGGCTACGAGCGCAATACCGGCCCAAAACGCCGGTGACTGCCGGAGCTCCTGCGCGGCGCCCGCTCCAAGCTGCTGCCGCCTGGTCCCGGCCGTGAGGAAGAGGACCTTGTTCTCCCTACTTGGCGGAGAGCCAGTCGGGACCGACCCCTACGTCCACGCCGAGCGGAGGGTCGAGCGGGAAGGCGGCCGCCATCTCTTCCACAACAGCCGTCTTGATGTCCTCGGCCTGCCCGGCTGGCACCTCGAACACCAACTCGTCGTGGACTTGAAGGACCAACTTGGCGTCGGCGAACTCGCGCTCGAGCCGGTCATGGCACCGGATCATCGCGACCTTGATGATGTCGGCCGCGCTCCCTTGAATGACCGAGTTCACCGCGAGGCGTTCGCCCAAGGAGCGCTCCTGGTAGTTGCCCGATTGCAGCTCCGGGATCGGTCTGCGGCGGCCGAAGATGGTGGTCACATAGCCTTGTCTGCGGGCCAGCTCGACCGTGGCTTCGATGAAGGTCTTGACATGCGGGAGCCGCTCGAAATAGCGCCCGATGTAAGCCGCGGCCTCCTCGCGGTCGATGCCGAGGTTCTGACTGAGACCGAACGGGGAGATGCCGTACATGATCCCGAAATTGACCGCCTTGGCATAGCGCCGATGAGTCGTATCCACCTTTTCCTCGGCCATGCCGAAGACTTCGGACGCCGTGCGCGTGTGGATGTCCTCACCCCGGGCGAAGGCTTCCTGCAGCGCGGGTTCCTCGGACAGATAGGCCATTATCCGTAGTTCGATCTGCGAGTAGTCGGCCACCACCATGGCGTAGCCGGGCTCAGCGGTGAAGCATCCTCGTATCTGGGCCCCCAACGCCGTCCGCACGGGGATGTTCTGGAGATTGGGGTCCGTCGACGAGAGCCGGCCCGTGGCTGTGGTCGACTGGTGAAAAGTGGTATGCAAGCGTCCTGTACGAGGGTCCACCGCTTGGGGCAAGGCGAGCAGATAGGTGGACATGAGCTTGGAGAGCTCCCGATGAGTGAGGATGTGGGACACGATAGGGTGACTTTCCCGCAGCGCTTCCAAAGTCTTGGCGTCCGTTGAATACCCGGTCTTTATCTTGCGTTGACGAGCAAGGCCCAAGCGATCGAAAAGGATCCCGCCTAACTGCTGGGGAGAACCGAGGTTGAACTCTCCACCGGCCAGCTCGTAGATCTCGGCCTCCAGCCCTTCGATCTGATCTTCTATCTTGCCGGTGATCTCGCCCAGCCGGTAGCAATCGAGGTGGATACCTACTTCCTCCATGGAGATCAGGACTCTCGTCAACGGCAGTTCGATCTCCTGGAAGAGCACCCACATGCCCTGTTCGCGCAGCGCGCGCTCCTGGCAGGCGGCCAACTCCGCCACAAGCGCCGCGCGCGCCGCCTCGGGCGCGGCTCCGGGCTCACGGCGAGCGGTGACCAGTCCCGCGGCGTCGCGAGCCAGCTCTCCCAGCGGATAATCACGCCTCCCCGGCGCCAGTAGATAGGCTGCCAGATAGGTGTCGTGACCGACCTGTTTCAGCAATGTGCGCAGACCGGCGGACGACTTGAAGTCGTGGCAGGCCGGACGACCGCGTGTCAGCAACTTGCGTAACACAGTTGTGGCAATGGCGGCGTGGTGCACTTCCACGGCGCAAGACGGCTGCGCCGCCCAGAGCACGAGCTCCTCCTCACCGGGACGGGCACCGGCCGCCACCGGACTCAGACCATCGTCCATGGATGTTCCCGCCACGAGGCCCACCACGCCCCTCCAGTCCAGTGCTTGCTCGATCGCTCCGTCGAAACCCGTATCCGCGGCGTCCATCACTTCGGGAACGCACGCCGGTCCTTCCGTCGGAACGGGGGTCTCAGGAGCCAGACGCGGCAGAAGAGGCCGCACGCGCTCGAGCAGTGAATTGAACTCGAAACGAGCGAACAGTTCCTCTATCGCGGCCGCGTCGACGTGGTGGGGTGCGACTTCCGCCGCGTGGATGTCGATGGGGACGGCGCGATCGACTAGGGCCAGCTTCTTCGACAGAAGCGCGATATCGCGATGTTCTACGAGAAGCTCGCGGCGCTTCGCTCCTGACACTTCCCCCGTGTGTTCGAGAACGTTCTCGAGGGTGCCGAACTGCACCAGCAATTGGGCCGCCGTCTTCTCGCCGATGCCGGGGATCCCGGGGATATTGTCGGACGTGTCTCCCTTGAGCCCGATCAAGTCCGGGATCAGCAGCGGCGGAACGCCATAACGCTCCTCCACCCCGGCGGGGTCGTAGACCTTGACCTCGGTCACCCCGCGAGTATTCGCCATGATGCTCACATGCTCACTGGCTAACTGCAGGGCATCGCGGTCGCCCGTGACGATCACCGTGGTGCGCCCCTCTTGATCCGCCTGAGTGGCCAATGTGGCCAGGATGTCATCGGCTTCGAAGCCAGGCAGAGCGAGGTTTATGAACCCGAACGCGGACGAGAATTCCACAAAATACGGCCATTGTTCCGACAGAAGATCCGGCATCGGCTTGCGTTGTGCCTTGTATGCCTCGAACTCACCCGCGCGCAACGTCTTCTCCGGGGAATCCCAGGCCACGATGACCGCCTCCGGTTTGTACTCGCCGAGGATCTTGATGATCATGGAGCAGAAACCATATAGGCCGTTGGTCGGGAATCCCCCCGAGGTGCTGATCTCGGGAGGCAAGGCGAAGAAGGCACGATAGGCGATGTTGTTGCCGTCGAGCAGAAACAGTGGCCCGCGGTCTGCCGCCTCTGAGGCATAGTCTTTCTTCATAAGATCATTCTACCCGGCTGGCAACGGTTGCTGAACGGCGGCCGCGCCAGACACTCTTGCGGCGTCACCAGGCGCGATGGTGCAGTGGGGCCTAGCAGCCTCCTAGCTGACCACCTGTACGGTGCCCGTTTGGGAGACGTCATATCCGCCCATGTCCAATACCGCGTCCTTGAACTTCGCCGACCCCACGACGTCGCGCAAAGCGCCCACTTCCGGGGAAGCCCAGTTCTCCTCGGGAATGACCAGGTCGTAGCGCTCCTGTCCCAGTGGCATGAAATCGAGGCCGTACGCCGCTGCCGCCGCGCCGATGCCTATCCCCACCGTCGCTTCGCCGTCCGCGACGGCACGCGAGACCGCAATATGGGTCGATTCCTCGCGCTCGTACCCGGGCACGGAGGCAGGGTCGATGCCGGCGACCTTCAGTTGCACATCTAACCAGACCCTCGTGCCGGAGCCAGGTTGGCGGTTCACAAGGACGACGCCGGGGGTTGCGAGGTCGGGGATGCCATGAAGACCCAGCGGGTTACCGGGCGGAACGATCATCCCCATGACCCGTTGAACGAGATTGAGCAGCACCACCCGCCGGTTGGGAAGCACCCGTTGGACAAAGGGGACATTGTACTGCTCGGTGGCCTGGTCCCAGAGGTGTGAGCCTGCAAAGTCGGCTTCACCGCGGGCAAGAGCGATAAGTCCGCCGAGGCTGCCCACAAAGTCGACAGACACCAGTACCGGCGGCTCCCTCTCTGATAGGAGCCGGCACAGCAACTCTACGCTGAGATCGTGGCTGCCCGCAAAGATCAACTGGCCCGCATCCGGATAGGACGTCCCATCGTGAGCGACGGGCCCCGCGCGGTCCTGCATCTCTTCCCACCGCGAGATGGCGGCCGCCAAGGCGGATTCAGCATGGGCAGGCGTCTGTCCAAGGCTTATCGCTTCGAGTAGGTACTGCTCTGCCCGATTCACCAGGCTTGCCCACTGCCATCCCGGCGACTCCGGTGCAGCCCCGCCGACGCTCCCGAAGATGACGCGGGTCCCGCCGCCACGGTGGCTCGAGATAAGACCTTCCCTCGCGAGAAGAGCATATGCGCGACTTACCGTGTTAGGGGTACAACGCCAGCGCTTGGCCATCTCGCGGACGGGCGGCAGGCGTTGGCCTGCCTTCAACTCGCCGGAGACGATCGCCCGCCTTACCGCCTCGGCGATCTCCAGATAGACGAAGCTCTCCGAGGCGGCCATCAGAGCACTACAGATAGTTGGAGGGACGGTTGGGCGTGGGCACCATTAGGCGGCGTGCTCGTTGGTGCCGGATGCCACCGCGAGGATTGCAGGCACGACAGGTTTGGAGTCACGGTCTTCCACTTGCTCTCATACCGCTCGGGTCCGCCAGGACATGCTCGAATCCTCCTCATCAATCTAACGGCCGCACGCTGTCTCCGGGCCGTAGCACCGTGCGTCCAACGAAGAAAGACAAAGATCGCCTTCCAGAATTAAACCACACTCGTGCGCCATAGCGCACGGACACCAGCACTCGACCGGACTCGGGCAGACGTGACCTTCCAGTGCCCGATTCCTAAGCCTTATGTATAGCTTGGCTCTGGGTTGGCTTTGGACCTCATACACGCGGCTCGCGAGGGGATCATCAGCGGGAGAACCCGCAATCTCCGGCGCAGCTGGTGTCGCTTGCTACACTGGTTCGATGAAGGCGAACAGAACCTCCCCGAACCTCGGCCTATCACCGGCACCCAGCCTTTCCCATAGCCGTTCTTCGCTCTTGGCCGCGGCGGGCCTGGTCGGCCTCGCCCTCGTGTGGGGCTACAACTGGGTCGTCATGAAAGTGGCCCTCAACTACTCTCAGCCGTTCACGTTCGCCGCGGTACGGGCCTTCTGCGGGGCGATCTTTCTCTTCATATTGATCTTGGTCATGCGCAAGCCGTTGCGCCCGAAGGCGTTCGCATTGACGGCACTCCTCGGCCTCCTGCAGACCACCGGTTTCGTTGGTTTGATCATGTGGGCCCTCGAGAGTGGAGGTGCGGGAAAGACCTCCGTCCTTGTGTACATCATGCCTTTCTGGCTCCTTCTCATGGCTTGGGTCGTGTTGGGCGAGAAGCTGCGCGGGCTGCAGTGGCTGTCGGTCGGGCTCGCGCTCGCCGGCCTGATCTTCATCCTCTCCCCTTGGAAGATGCAAGGCAGCCTCCTGAGCACCTGTTTGGCGGTAATAGCCGGGATCTCCTGGGCGGGGAGCGCGGTGGTGGCCAAAGTGCTCAACAAGCGCCATAGAGTCGACCTCATCTCGCTCACCGCCTGGCAGATGCTGCTGGGGTCCATCCCGCTTGTGGTGATCGCCGCGCTTACCTACAAAACGGCGCCGGTCTGGTCGGGCTCTTTCATCGCCGCGCTGCTCTTCAATATCGTCCCCGGCACCGGGTTGGCGTTGCTGGTCTGGTTCTTCATCCTTCGCACGCTCCCGGCTGGGACCGCGGGCATCGGCACGCTTGCCACGCCGGTCGTCGGGGTCGCCTCCGCCTGGATCCAACTCGGGGAACGCCCGGGCCCGGGGGAAGCGGCGGGCATGTTGCTGATCATCGTTGCGCTCGCCCTTCTCGTGGTGCGCGAGACGGCGGGAACCCGCCTGTCCCGGAGCAAGAACAGCCCTTCATGAGCGGCAGCGACGGTCCTTCGACACCGTTAGAGGAGCCGTCGGCTTCAAGACGGGAGACCGAAGCGTCGCTTACGACCGAGCCACCTCAACGAAACGGGGCACGGGCGAACTCCACCCGCTTGGCGTTCGGCGCACTTGTCGTCGTGTGCCTCATCTGGGGTTACAACTGGGTCGTGATGAAGATCGGTCTGCGCTATGCGGGGCCCTTCGATTTCGTAGCTCTGCGTAACGTGGGCGGCACCGCTTGCCTGTTCCTGCTCTTGCTCGTGCTGCGGAAGCCGCTCGCCCTCAGGCTTTGCCTTATGCAATAGTCCTCGGACTTCTCCAGGTCACGGGCAACCTCGGGCTGGTTATGTGGGCACTCTCCAGCGGCGCCGTCGGGCGCATCTCGGTACTCGGCTATACGATGCCGTTCTGGGTACTGCTAATGGCATGGCCCGTCCTCGGTGAGCGGGTGCGCGGATTCGAGTGGGCCGCTCTTGCGCTCGCTCTGGCCGGGTTGGTGTTCATCTTCAATCCAGCGGGCGCTCACGGTACGATCTCAAGCAGTTTCATGGCTCTGGGCGCAGGCATCTTCTGGGCCGGCGCCACCGTGGTGACAAGGCTGCTTCACAGGCATCAGGATGTCGATCTGGTCTCGCTCGCGGCCTGGCAGATGCTTTTCGGCGCCATCCCCTTGGTACTCATCGCGTTTCTGGTTCCTTCTAAACCCATCCACTGGACCTCGACTTTCCTCATCGCGCTCGTCTTCAACATGGTCATGGCCAATGTCGTCGCGTGGTCCCTCTGGCTGTTCGTGCTGCGTCATCTGTCGGCCGGCACTGCCGGCATCGGCACCCTGACCGCCCCCGTGGTGGGGATCGTAGGCGCTTGGATCCCGTTGGGTGAGAAGCCCAGTCTGTTGGAAGGCATGGGGATGGCTCTCATTGTGGGTGCGCTCGCCTTGCTCACGGGCATAGCCCTTCGACAACACGAGAACCTGGTGGCGAGTGAGGAGCCGGGCTAGCAGCTCGTTTCAGAATGACGTTTTGCTGTCAGGGCGCGATCGGCGAGTGCGAGACAAGGACGCAGGGAGACCCCGTAGCAGCGCTACCGGGGCGACTGAGGACGCCGCATCGCGCCGACCAGCGCGAACTCGGCAGCCAAAGCTTCCTCTTGAAACGTGCTCTAAGAGCGACTGCCGGAACAGACGCGGGGCCGCCCAATGGGCGGCCCCGCGGTGTCAAGCTATCCCGTCTGTCAGCGTGTCCGGCGGCTCGGCTCCCGAGTCGCCTGCAGACGTCTCTCCGAAGGCTACGGTTTGAGGACCACTTTCATCGCGCCGTCGCGTTTCTCGACGAAGGTGGCCAGAGCTTCGCCGAACTGATCGAGCGGGAAGGAATGGGTATGCAGTGCCTTGCCGTTCACCCGGCCGTCGGCCAGCATGGCGAGAGCGGCGTCCGAGGTGTTCGGATTGGCACGCACGCCGATGAAGTTCACCTGGGCGAGGGTCAGCTTGCTCCACTCGATGGGGATGGGCTCCTTGGCCAGAGCGGTCATGACCAGCTTGCCGCCCTTGCGGACCATGAGCGGCGACTTCGTGCACGATTCCTTCGTGCCGGCGCATTCGAACACCACGTCGGCGCCACGCCCGCCGGTGAGATCCCAGACGGCCTTGACCACGTCGTCGGTGTTCTCATAATCGACCGGTATTGCGCCCAGATCCACGGCGGACTGAAGGCGAGCACCCCGGCCGACCATGATGACCTTCTTCGCACCCGCGGCCTTGCACAGCTGAAGGGTCATGTTGCCGGCGGGTCCAGGCCCGGTCACACAGCAAATATCACCGACTTTGACGCCACTGCGATAGACCCCGTTGAGAGCGACGCCGGCCATGTCGAGCATCGCGGCTTCATCGTAGGACAGGTTCTCCGGCAGCGGATGGATGGATTTGACCGAGGTCTTGATGTAGGTGGCGTAAGCGCCTTGGGTGGTGAAACCGTAATGGTGATGGCCAAGGGCGTTGTCGCCATAGTTGAGGCAGATGGTGTAGTCGCCCACCAGGCAGTTGGCGCAGATGCCGCAGCCACAATGAGCCTCGCCGGCGACCCTGGTCCCCGGCGCGAACCTCTTCGCTATGGCAGGTGAATTCTCTACTTCGGGGGCGATGGCCACGACCTCGCCCGCCCATTCGTGGCCGATGATGAACGGGTAGCTCGCCGGCCACATCCCCGGGAAGGCGCCCTTGACGATGTTCGGATCGGTGCCGCAGATAGCCACGGAGTTGACTCGGCAGATGACGTCGGTCCCCGAGGGCTTAGGCGTGTGCACTTCCTGGAGTTCCCAGGCGTTCGGCCCGGTGAGGACTACTGCTTGCATCTTTGAAGGAATGTCCGCCATGGTTCTCGCTCCCTTTGTCCTGTTTGGTGTGACGGTCGGTGCTTATAGATCCCTGATGAAAGAAAGGGTGTGCTTCGCGGCCGTGTAGCTATCGGGTAGCGGCAGATGCTCTCCCGACAGCCAGCCGGTGTAGCCGATCTCTCGCAAGGCACAGGCGATATCGTCCTAGGCCACATGGCCCATGCCCGGTGCCCTCCGATTGCTGTCTGAGACATGGAAATGCCCCAGCAGGCGGCCGGTGGCCCGGATAGCGTCCCCCATGGACACCTCCTCGATATTCATGTGAAATACGTCAAGCAGGACTTTCACATTGGGACGGTCTATCCGCTTGATCACCTCGACGGTCTGTTCGGCCGTATTGAAGAAGCTCGTTTCGTACCGATTGATCGCTTCCAGGATGACCTCGATGCCCAAGGTGGCAGCGTGATCGGCAGCCTCTTGCATGCTCCGCACGAACAAGGAGACGGCTTTCTCGCTGTCGCCGTCGGGCGGACGTTGGCCCCGCAGCAAGCCGACCACGACCGGGGCTCCGAACTCCGCGGCGAAGTCCATCAGCCGCTTCACTCGGTCCACTACCCGGATACGCGCGCTCTCGTCCGGCTCGGACAACGTGGCCTTTTCGTCCAGGTAGATCCTCCCGCTTGAAACGGCCGTCAACGCGAGACCATACCGGCTCAGCAAGTCCTTAAGCGTTGCCGCCGAGAGCTCCTCCGGGCCTTTCATGTTGATCTCGATGCCGTCGAAGCCCAGCTCTCCGGCAGCCTTGACAGCCGCGGCGAAATCCCCGGCAAAAAGCAGAGGACCGAACCCGGTCGGCGCAGGCGACGACGCGAAGCTCGCCTTACAATCCACTATGAGTCTCCGTCCTTCTTGTTGGGAGCTTTCCGTCCCCGGTCCCTTGGCACCCCCGAGGAGCCGTTCGCAGAACGGTCGCCGGTTTCGTACAGCATGTAGCCAAGACGCCGGGAAAGCTCGTCGCCGACCTCCATGATCATCCTGATGAGAGTGGGCAGACGCTCGGCGGAAAAACGCTGAACGATGCCGGAAACGCTCACCGCGGCGATGACCGTGCCCGTAGAATCGCGCACCGGGGCGCCTAGAGCGCAGGCGTGCATGGTCACGTCCTCCCAGCTCACCGAGTAGCCCCTCTCGCGGATCTCTCTACGGTCACGCTCCAGCTCGTCCCTACTCACCAAGGAATACTGGGTCATCCGGCGGGCGTGGCTGGCTACCACCTCTTCCCAGCGCCATTCCGGCAGGTGAGCGAGTAACACGCGTTGCGCTGCGCCGCAGTTGAAGGCAGAATGCTTGCCGGCCTCCAGGAACAACACCCGCACGTGATGGGTACCGTCGAAGCGACGCAGACATAGCGCCTCATTCCCGTCGGCGACCAGGAGGAACGAGGTCTCATCCGTCTCATCGGCGAGGTTCCACAGGAGCGGGTCGGCCTGCTTAACCAATTCCATGCTCTTGGAGACCACGCTACCCAGTCGGAAGGTCTTGAGTCCGAGACGATAGTGGCCCGTCTTCTTCTCGAACTCCACCATCTCCGTGGTTTCAAGCGTGCTGAGCAAGCGGTGCGTGGTGCTCTTGCTCAGGCCGATACCATTGCTTATCTCGGTGAGATTGAGCTCGGGACGGTCCAACGTGAACTGCTCGAGGATGGAGATGGCGCGGGCGACCGAACGCACGTAAAGATCAGAACTCATATTTGCGGTGTCCTTTCTTCCGCCCGCACCAATGCTCGGGGCTCTCAGTGCTGGCCGATATATG
>CAVVNF010000038.1:0-47563 GCA_963749535.1 uncultured Thermoleophilia bacterium
GTTCCTTCGGTGCGAGCTGAGGCTCTTGTCAAAGACGCGCGTGACTTCCTTGAGAATCTCGCCGGGAAAAGCCTGGAAATCCAGTCGGCGCTGGAAGACCAACTGGTTGGTCCCAACGAGGTACTGGAACACCAAGGGCACGTTGGCGTTCTCAAAGAGACAAAGACCGGCAAACTGCTTAGCATGAGCGCGTATTCGTGGGGCGGGGGTCAACTTCACCGTCCGGTCGCACTGGAGATGGATTTGGGGCTGGGCGTGTCGGTTCGATCTGGGTCGGGGATCTACTGGCGTTCTGGCCACTAGCTCAGGGGTATCAATGCATTCTTCAGCTCGCCGACGGGATAACAGCCAATGTCAGCACAAGCGGTCCAGCTGTTCGCCCAGTTCCCGGTTGCTACGCACGCTAGAGGCTTCTGTGCTCACGGCGGACCAGATGGTTACCTTTACCAAGTGGCTAGCTTCCCAGGCGGAGTACTTGCGTCCATGACCGACAAGCCGTACACCACATACAGGGTGAAGGGTGCATCAAGGATACGGTGGAAACGCATCCTTCTCTGGAGCATGGTTGGGCTTCTTGTGGTGGCGCTCGCCGCGGTCGGTGGCTCCTATCTGTGGCTGAACAGCCTGGTGGATTGGGACCACACGATGATGCCATGGTGTGGTGGGCTGGGGACTGACCATCGGCTTCTGACATCGCGACTACTCGTGCCTCTGGCCGCGCGGCTGGGGAGGGCGCGATCGGCGACCGACTCCGCACATTCCACGCAGTGGGCGAATCAAGCTGTCTTGTCAAAAGTTCAATCGCCCTGAAAAGGACCAACCCGAAATTCCCGCACTTGGCCTCGGCTCCAGGTGAAGCGGCAGGTCTACAACCACCACCCAACGGATCTTGAGGAGGGTGGCCTTGAGCCGCACGACGCTGCGGCTGCCGACCACGTTTTTGTACCGGTGCTTGGCGACCAGCTCCGGGATGATTACGATGACGGTGTGATCTGGTCCGGGAGCCAGGGAGCGGACATACTGTAGCGGCCTGCGTGAAGCCGCCAAGCTTGGATGAAGCGACCACCAGGGGGACATCTGTCCCCAAGGCCTGCCAATCGCGGCGGAGGCGCTGCTGCCAGGGGGCGTCGCTGTACAGCGTTACCGCTTCAAACCGATCGGTGACCAGCGAATTGCCAAAGGCGAGCGCGCGGGCGGTGGGATCGTCTATTTGGGAGACAAAGAGAACGACTGTGGTGCGTGGGGGTTCGGCCACTTGGCGGATGAGCACCTTGCGGTCGTCCCCGCTTGCCCCTTCTTCTTGGCTTGCGTCGGTCGACCGCCTGTCAATTGTCGCCCTCCCTTCTCGAGGTGCCTCTCAGCGGGACTCCTTCTTCGTGGAGTCGATTATCTCACTGCCTCCGTAAAGGGTTTATGAGCGCTGGTACCCCCGCCGTAAGAATGCCGTTAGACACGAGGCTTCTAGCCGCTTAGAAGAACCGTCGGGGCATGAGGCATGAGGTACGAGATATCGCCAGGTAGCTAGCGCCCTTGCGCTCCCATCATTCGCACTACCGATCATTGCTCTGCAGGGCAGTGTTGCCGGGATGGTCAGGCCCTAGCTGACCTTCGGGAGGGCGGCCAAAACGTCTGTTGTTTAGTGGCCAGTTATGCCGGGTATGCAGCCCTCGTTCGACCGACGCGGCTGGGTCTCTGCCCTCGCCGCTGCGGTTGATCTGGGACCCGGTCTGTTTTGTTGATTTCGCAGAATATCGGTACGAGAGAGAGTGGCAGTGGCGCAACTGGTGAAATGGCCTGAATTGGAACGGCTCCACGAATTAGTCGATAGCAAAGGCGAAGTCTGGGAGCCGGTGGAGATTCGGTTCCAGATAAAGCCGGGACCCGATGAGAATTGGGGGCCGGAACTCTCCGGGCGCTGTCTGTTGAAGGTCTCCTGGCTCCCAGCCCGGCCGCGGTAACAAGACCTCAATCAGAAAGTGGTGAGTCCACGGAAGACGTGGTTTGTTACGCGCCTTCGAGCTTGCTCAAGGACGGCAGCCTGGTGACCTTCCGGGTTCATCCTCGCGACGCTCTGGGACTTGCCACCTCAGAGATACTTGGGACAAACACTTCCGGGTTCGCCTGGATGACTTGGGATTTCGCCTAGAAGAGCTCGAATAGCTCGCCGTACATCACATTTTCGTGCGCGTCTCGGCTGCCGATTTCCCGATGGCTGCCGCCCGCTAGAGACGGAGCTTCATTCACCAGTAGGCTTCGCATGACTATCGCCTCGAGGGGGCGCGAACCCAGCAGGCTGCCGGCAGGCGAGGCAGCGGCGCACGAGCTCACGCATGAACGGTTTGGTGGTGTCGTTAAGATCCTAGGCGCCCACCGAATGATGCCGGCGCTGCAAGCCTTGTCTCTGGCCCGCACCGGGTCCCTTGCTGTACTTGATGGCGACGAGTGCTTAGGGAACGGGGAGCGCGAATCAGAATTCCCGGTGCTAGCATGGCTCCTATGCGTGAGAACGACGCTAGAACGTTTGAATCGTTGGGCGGTCGACTACGATGAAGGCAGGCTGCAGCGGATCTTCTTCGGACGGGTGCAGGGCGCCGTTCTAGACATCATCTCGAGTCTCCAGCCGCAGCGGCTTTGTCTCCTTGAGGTGGGGTGCGAAACGGGCGCACTGCTAGGGCGAGCGGACCAGCCCTTTTCCGAAGGTGAACTTTGTGGAGTCAATCGGCGCCGGAGATGGTGCGGGTGGCCCAAGAAGCAACCTGTGCGAAGTCTCCCTTGTCCTTGGGGCCGCGGCTCAGAGCCTGCCCTTCCCCGACGCCCTGTGGAGAGCATTATGCGGTATAGCCCCGGTCAGACGATTGATGATTACGAGATCGTCGCGGAGCTGGGCGAAGGGGCCTATGCCGAGACCTACAAGGCGCGTGACACCCGCACGGGCCGGATGGTCATGCTGAAGGTTCCCAATCCTCTTCTCTTCGGAGATCCCCAGATCTACCAGCGCTTCCAGCGGGAGACCGAGATCGCCCGACGCCTGGACCACCCCGGGGTACAGCGAAGCCTCGACCTGCATGACAATGCTAACGAGCCGTATCTCGTGCTCGAATACATTGAGGGCAAGAACCTGCGGCTGCGCATGCAAGAGTTCAAGGAGCGCGTGCCTATCCCTGTCGCCATCGATTGGGGTCGCCAATTGGCACGGGCGCTCGGTTACCTGCACTCCCGCGGTATCACCCATGGCGACCTCAAGCCGGAGAACGTGTTGGTGACCGACGAGGGGACACTCAAGATCGTCAACTTCGGTACCGCCCTGCTGACTGGTGCGCGCCGCCCCACCTGGCGGCACGTTTCAGAGGGGCTCGCGACTCCGGACTACATGAGTCCTGAGCAAGTGCAAGGCGGCCGAGGTGATCCGCGCAGCGACATCTATGCCTGGGGGGTGATCCTCTATGAACTCCTCACCGGCAGAGTTCCTTTCGAGGGCGACAACCGGCTTGGTGTCATAGCCGGTCACCTGAGGCGGACTCCAGTCCACATCCGGTCGCTACGCCCGGAGGTCGCCCCCGCCTTGGAGGCGGTGGTCCTCAAGGCCATGCGCCGGTATCCCGAGCATCGTTACCAATCAGCCGGGGACCTCATCGCTGATCTCGCTCGTCTGGACACTCTTGACGCCGCCCACTTCGACCTTCGACCGGAGGAGCCAATGGGCGACATCACAGCGTGCGAGACTCAAAGACAACTCTGAAGCTACCTGGCGCTTATTGTGGGTGCCTGTCTGATTGTCTTTGTTGTCGTGTTGTTGGTGGTGTTGCGATGAACCGAGCGTAGCTCCTTAGGCACGTGGCGGCAGGCCGGCCGCCCAGGCCTAGCCCAAGCCGCGCGCGTCGGGCTGGAGGGCGACCTCAGCCAGGACACGATGCGACGCTACTCGCTGGTCGACCGCCTCGGCAAGCAGGGCCTTATGGCGCATAAGCACAGGCCTGCGCTCCTCGGGGACGATCGGCGTGAGAGCATCAAGCAGGTTCGCCAGGCGTCTCGTAACCTGCGGCGAGCCAGCCCCGAACTCGGTGATCTCGGTCAGGGCGAGATCGACGAACTGTTCCCAGGTGCGGACTTGCATGATGAGCCTCACCTCACCGCCCTCGTCCGCGAACAAACCGCTCGGCCAGGTACGGGTGGCCATGAGCCGCAAGAAGTCCTGAAGGCGGTCGAGCACCTGGACGGCGGTGGTCGGGGCATTGACGGCCGGCGAAAGTGCTTGCGCGGCCACGTCGACGAGAGCCCTTATCCCGTAGAACGGGTCTTGATAGACAGCTCGCTCGGGTCCCACGTCGACGGCGCGCAAGAGCTGTTTGTCGGTGGGGCCATCGGTCGCACACGTTCCTGCCGAGAAGACCTCGAATAGCGGTTCGCCGCTGGCGACATATTGGCCAACCTGAGGGACCAGTCGCAGCACCACGTCGTGCTCACTCGCCCGGCGCACGCAAGCGGCCACATCGACGGCTTGCAGTACGCCTTGGGCGGCGTGCTCGGCCAGCGACGAGGGGCCTTTGCGGCTGTAGACAAGCCGCGCACAGAGTTCGAGCGCCGGTGGTTGGACCTCGACGTAATGCCCGTCGCCTGGGAACATGCGGCGCAGCGCTGCGCGCGTCTCGATGGCCACGGTGCTGATGGCGTAAGCGATGCGCATAGCCTCTGATCGTTAGCGTGACGTAAGCGATAAACACGGCGATGCTGGCGATGGCCAGAGCCATGGCCACGGCAACGGAGACGGTCGAGACCGTGCGGCCGGCACGGGTCAGTTGGTCAAGGTACCCGAGGCTCACAAGCGGATAGATGAAGGTAGCGATGAACGTTCCTAGGGCAACCTTAGTAATGGTCGAGCGCACATAGGTGCGCAGCACTCGGGGCGAGAACTGCTGGCTGGCTAGTTGCAGCGCCACCAGTCCAATCGAAAAGACCACGCCGAGAAAGGTCAGCATCGCCGTCGCGAGAGTAGCCAGAACCACATTGGCTGCGCCGGCACTCACCACCCAGGGAGCGGTCCGCGTAATCACCGGTGACAGCGTCACGTCGACGGCGCGCGTTATCACCGCCAGCAGCAGCGAACCGATCAGGAACACAGTCGGCAGAAGCCAGAATGTGTCGTAGAAGCGCTCGCGCAGGCGCAAAAGGACAAAACGCCGCCGCTCGACGGCAATCTGCGCCTTGACCGGTCCATGTGCGGGCGCGCGGCGATCCTCGCCGCGTTGCAACCCGGGCTGCTGCTCGCCCATCATCTCGTGACCTTTCCTTGCGGACGTTTCGCCGCCGATGGCCTGGCTTCGGGCCTTTAGAAACGACGAAAGGCCCCGAATCCTTGCTCGATTCGGCGCCTTTTCCACGTCGAAGCGCCGATGCCGACCAGACTTCCCGGCGCTCCGTGTGACGGTACCAGTCTATCCCGCCGTGGGATTCTAAAACAGGGGCGACTCTTGGCCGCGAACGAATGCTCGAACAGCGCGATCCCCAACCCAAACGGTCTCTGAATCCAGCCATGTGATGGGTCTCTCGTTGGTCGATACGGTGCCCGTCAGCAAGCGTGTAAATCAAGCCTGAACCGGGAAGATCGCCGGCAGGCAGATGTGAGGGGAAGCCAGCCCGTTTCTAGAGAGATTTCATAGAAACGAAGCGGCATCCCTCACAGGTTTTCGACGCGGCGTGTGGTTAGCTCTGCCGGTCGAGAAGCGAGGTGTGGGTGATGGATGCAGTCGTTGTCCTTATTCTGTTGGCTTTTGTCGCGCTCTGTTGGGGTTTCGTCTTGCTACTCGGTCGGCTCTGAGTCGCGCGGCGATTGGGCCGGAAACGAGTCCTTGAGCTAGAGGAAAGGTCATGTTGATCGTCAGCGCCATAGTCGGGGTACTCCTCCTGGGTTACCTCATCTACGCCCTGGTCAAGCCGGAGAAACTGGGATGACCCTCTGGGGCTGGCTGCAGATCGTCCTCTTCTTCGCCGTCGTCTTGCTCCTTGCTAAGCCCCTGGGCTCCTACATGGCGCGGGTGTTCGAGGGCAAGCGGATCTTCGGGCTCAGCCGGGTCTTGGGCCCCACGGAGCGGTTCATATACCGGGTCGGTGGGGTGGATGCCGAGGCGGAGATGGGCTGGAAAAGGTACGCCGCCACCGTCCTGGTGTTCAGCGCGGTGGGCTTCCTCTTCCTCTATCTGCTGCAACGAGTCCAAGGGTGGTTGCCGGGCGGTCCGGCCGGGGTGGGAAACGTCAGTCCCACTCTTTCATTCAACACCGCCATCAGCTTCCTCACCAATACCAACTGGCAGGCCTACGCCGGTGAGTCCACCATGAAATACGCGACGCAGATGGTGGGTCTCACCGTGCAGAACTTCTTCTCGCCGGCCGTGGCCATGGCCATACTCATTGCCCTTATCCGCGGTTTCTCTCGCCGGGCCACCGATCGCCTGGGCAACTTCTGGGTGGACATGACCCGGTCCATCCTCTATATCCTGCTGCCCTTGGCCTTCATCCTAGCGATCGCGCTGCTCTCGCAGGGAGTGGTGCAGACGCTGCACCCCTCGCAAACGGTGCAGTTGGTCCAGCCCTACGTCAACGCGCAGGGGCAGACCATCACCACTCAGACCCTCGCTGTGGGCCCCGTGGCGTCTCAGAGCGCGATCGAGCATCTGGGCACCAACGGGGGTGGCTTCTTCAACGTCAACTCGGCGCATCCCTTCGATAATCCCACGCCGCTTGCCAACTTCCTCATGATGGTGGCGCTCATCCTCATCCCGGCTGCGCTTTGTTACACGTTTGGGCGCATGGTCGGTAACACCAAGCAGGGTTGGGCGGTGCTGGCGGCCATGACCATTGTGCTCTTGGGGTTGATGATTGCCGTCTACCACTTCGAGCAGCAGGGCGTGCCGCAAGAGGCGGCGGCTGGTGCCCAACTGCACGCGATGTCAGGCACGACGACGGCGCAGCCCGGCGGCAACATGGAGGGCAAGGAAGTGCGTTTCGGTATCGCCGATTCGTCCATATGGGCGGCGGCTACCACCGCCGCCTCCAACGGCTCGGTAAATGCCATGCACGACTCCTTCACGCCGCTCGGCGGTCTGGTCCCTCTCGTCCTTCTCGACCTAGGCGAGGTTATCTTCGGGGGGGTGGGCTCCGGGCTCTACGGGATGCTCATCTTGGCTATCGTGGCGATCTTCATCGCCGGCCTCATGGTGGGTCGCACGCCGGAGTACCTCGGTAAGAAGATCGAGATGTACGAGATGAAGATGGCATCGCTCATCATCCTCATCCCGATCATGGCCATCCTTGTGGGCACGGCCATCGCCGTGGCCACCGGAGCCGGACGAGCGGGCATCGCCAACCCCGGGGCGCACGGTCTCTCCGAGATCCTCTATGCCTTCAGCTCGACAGTGGGCAATAACGGGAGCGCCTTCGCCGGTCTGTCTGCCAACACCACCTTCTACAACATCGCTCTCGGCATCGCCATGCTAATCGGGCGGTTTTGGACGCTGGTGCCCACCCTGGCCATCGCCGGTTCTCTGGGCAAGAAGACGTACCATCCGGAGAGCGCCGGCACTCTGCGCACGGATGGCCCCATGTTCGTGGGCCTGCTGATAGCCGTGGTCGTGGTGGTGGCGGCCTTGAGCTTCATCCCGGCGCTCGCCTTGGGTCCGATAATCGAGCACCTACTAATGATCCATTGATGGAGCGAGAGACCTCAAGATGACTTCCGAAACTCCGGAAAGAGATGTTGCTACCGATTGGGCCGCGGGAGCCAGGATCACCAAGAAGCGTGGTCTGGACTGGCATATGCTGGGCGAAGCAGCGCTGGACTCGTTTAGGAAGCTCGACCCCCGCAAAGAGATCAAGAACCCGGTTATGTTCGTGGTCTGGGTGGGCGCGCTACTCACCCTGGCGCTCTTCGTGCAGGCAGTAGCCGGGAAAGGGGAAGGCTCTCCCGGCTTCATCATTGCCGTCTCGCTCTGGCTGTGGTTCACGGTGATCTTCGCCAATTTCGCCGAAGCGGTGGCCGAAGGCCGGGGCAGGGCGCAAGCTGAGAGTCTGCGCAAGGCGCGCAAGGAGACCGTGGCCACGAAGCTGGTCGAAGCTCGCCGCGACGCCCCGAGCGAAGCGGTTTCGTCTGCTCTACTTCGCCGGGACGACCTGACCCTGGTGGAGGCCGGCGAGCTGATCCCGGCCGATGGCGAGATAGTGGTGGGCGCGGCTTCGGTGGATGAGAGCGCCATCACCGGCGAGAGCGCCCCCGTGATCAGGGAGAGCGGGGGGGACCGCAGTGCGGTGACCGGGGGGACGAAAGTCCTCTCCGACTGGCTCATCGTCAAGGTGACCGCTGAGCCCGGTGAGACCTTCCTCGACCGCATGATATCGATGGTCGAGGGGGCGAAACGGCAGAAGACGCCCAATGAGATCGCCCTCAATATCCTCTTGGCGGGTCTGACCATAATCTTCCTGATCGTGGTGATCACCCTGCAACCTATGTCTCAGTACAGCGTCAATGCGAGTGGCAAGGGGACCGTAGTCTCCATCACCACTCTGGTGGCCCTGCTCGTCTGTCTGGCACCGACTACCATCGGCGCCCTGCTCTCTGCCATCGGCATCGCCGGCATGAACCGCCTGAGCCAGGCGAACGTGGTCGCCATGTCGGGACGGGCGGTCGAGGCGGCCGGTGACGTGGACGTGCTCTTGCTGGACAAGACCGGCACTATCACCCTCGGCAACCGACAGGCTACCGAGTTCATCCCGGCGCGCGGCGTCGAGATGAGCGAACTGGCTGATGCCGCCCAACTGGCTTCGCTCGCCGACGAGACGCCGGAGGGCCGCAGCATCGTGGTTCTTGCCAAGAAGGAGTACGGGCTGAGAGGCCGGGATGTCGTCGCACTAGGCGCCACCTTCGTTCCCTTCACCGCCCAGACCCGCATGAGTGGGGTCGACATGGAGGGGCGTCAGGTCCGCAAAGGCGCAGCGGACGCAGTGGAGGCCTATGTGGCGGCCCAGGGTGGGTCTTTCCCAGGGGAAGTCCGCGACGCCGTTGACGTGGTCGCCAAACAAGGTGGCACCCCTCTAGTAGTAGCCGACGGTCCGAAGGTATTGGGAGTCATCAACCTCAAAGACATCGTGAAGGGCGGGATCCGGGAACGGTTCCACGATCTGAGGAAGATGGGCATCAAGACGGTGATGATCACGGGCGATAACCCGGTCACTGCCGCTTCCATCGCTGCCGAGGCCGGCGTGGATGACTTCCTGGCGGAGGCCACCCCGGAGGCGAAGCTCGCGCTTATCCGCCAGTATCAGGGAGACGGGCATTTGGTGGCAATGACCGGAGACGGCACCAACGACGCCCCGGCTCTGGCCCAGGCCGACGTGGCGGTGGCCATGAACACCGGTACCCAAGCCGCCAAAGAAGCCGGCAATATGGTCGACCTGGATTCCAACCCTACCAAGCTGCTGGAGATCGTCCACATCGGTAAACAGACCCTTATGACCCGAGGGTCGCTCACCACCTTCAGCATCGCCAACGACATCGCCAAGTACTTCGCCATCATCCCGGCGGCCTTCGCCGCCACTTACCCGCAACTGAACGCGCTCAACATCATGCACCTGGCTACGCCGCAGAGCGCGATCCTCTCCGCCGTGATATTCAACGCCATCGTCATCGTGTTCCTCATCCCACTGGCGCTGCGCGGAGTCAAATACAAGCCGCGTGCCGCCAGCGCTCTCCTGCGGAACAATCTCTTGATATACGGCCTCGGTGAGGTTAGTGGTGCCGTTCGTGGGCATCAAGATCATCGACCTCATCCTGCACTCTCTCCGTCTCGTGTAGGGGAAGCACTCATGCTGAAGATGCTAAGGCAAAGTCTCGTAGTCCTGGTGGCACTCACCGTGATCACCGGGATCATCTATCCCTTGGCCGTGACCGGGATCGCGAGGGGCGTATTCCCCCACAAGGCGGCCGGGAGCCTCATCACCCAGAAGGGCACGGCTGTCGGCTCCAGTCTCATCGGCCAACCTTTCAGCGATCCCAAGTATTTCTGGTCCAGGCCGTCCGCCACCAGTCCCGAGCCGTACAACGGAGCCGCTTCTTCCGGCTCCAACTTGGGGCCCACCAACCCTGCTCTTCTGAAGGCGATCCAGCAGCGGATCGCGGCGCTGCGCGCGGCGGATCCCGGCAACACGCAGCCCGTGCCCATCGACCTCGTGACCGCTTCAGGTAGCGGGCTCGATCCCGACATCAGTCCGGCAGCCGCTTACTATCAAGCCGGGAGGGTCGCTCGCGCGCGGGGTCTGAGCCTCGACGGATGTCGAGGCGCTCATTGCTCGGTTCACCGAAGGCCGCCAACTGGGGATTCTCGGCGACCCGCGAGTGAACGTCGTACAGCTCAACTTGGCGCTGGACTCGCTTGCGAACACGGCCGTTAACCCGTCCAGCACGTAACTCTGCTAAGTTGGCTTCATGGAACAGAGCCGACCGGACCCGGATAAGCTTCTCGAGCAGATCAGGGCTGATGAGTCCCGCCTGAGCCGCGGAAAACTCAAGATCTTCTTCGGCTACGTGGCTGGCGTCGGCAAGACCTACGCCATGCTCGAGGCCGCGCAGCGGCTGGCGGCCAGGCCGGCGACGATGTCGTCGTGGGCTACGTGGAGCCCCACGGCCGGCCGGAGACCGAGATGCTCCTGGAGGGGCTGGAGATCCTGCCGCCGCTGGACGGTGGAGCTATCGCGGCCTCGACCTCAAGGAGTTCGACCTCGACGCGGCCCTCTCCCGCCATCCTGCCCTCCTGCTCGTGGACGAGCTGGCGCATACGCAACGCCCCGGGCTTGCGCCACGCCAAACGGTGGCAGGACGTCCAGGAACTGCTGGCCGCCGGCATCGACGTCTACACGACGCTCAACGTCCAGCACCTGGAGAGCCTCAACGACATCGTCTCCCAGATCACCGGCGTTCACGTCCGCGAGACCGTGCCCGATACCGTCTTCGACGAGGCGGATTCGGTGGAGATCGTGGACCTGCCGCCCGACGAGCTGCTGGAGCGGCTACGCGAAGGCAAGGTATACATGCCCGGCTCAAGCCGAGCGGGCGATGGAGAGCTTCTTCAAAGGCCCAAACCTCGGCGCCTTGCGCGAGATCACCCTCCGGCGGACTGCCGATCGCGTCCATGCGCATGTGGAGACCTCACGCCTTGCCTCCGCAGGCCCGCGCCAGACCTGGGCCACCACCGAGACCCTCCTTGTCTGCATCGGCCCCAGCCCGACATCGGCGAAAGTGATCCGTACCTCAAAGCGCCTGGCCGGATCCCTCAACGCTCGGTGGATCGCGGCAAGCGTCGAGACGTCGCGCGCGGGCAGCCCCAGCAGCGAGCAACGCACCCGGCTTCTCGAGAACGTCAGACTCGCCGAACGTCTTGGGGCCGAGACGGCCACGCTCTCGGGGGAAGACATCGCCGAGGAGATCGTCAGCTACGCTCGGGCGCAGAACGTGACCAAGATCGTGATCGGGAAGACGGCCGAGCCCCGCTTGAGGCGGCTGCTTCGCGGGAGTGTGGTCGACGATCTGCTGGAGCTGAGCAGTGGGATCGACGTCTACGTGATTCAGGGCGCGCCCGACTCGACGGCCCGAATGCGCCGCCGTCGGCGATTCGGCCGGCCTGAGAGGTCGACCGGCTATCTCTGGGCGCTCGCGGGCGTCGTCCTCGCAGGCCTCGTCGCCTGGATCTTCAAGGCCCTCGGATTGGCAGAGACCAACCAAGCGATCGTCTTTCTGTTGGCGGTCGCGGTAGTCGCGTCTCGTTTCGGACTGGGGCCAGGGATCACCGCCGCGGTCGCCGGGGTCTTGGCTTTCGACTTCTTCTTCGTCCCTCCGCGTTTCACGTTCGCGGTGCAGGACTTCCAGTATGTGATCACCCTCGTCGTCATGCTCGTCGTGGCGCTCCTCGCCGGGACGCTAGCAGCTAGGGTGCGTCGCCAGGTGCTGACCGCCCGAAGCCGGGAGGGCAGGCTGGAGGCCCTGTATCGCCTCAGCCGCGAGCTCTCCGCAGTGTCGGGCGTGCACCAGCTGGCGGCAACCGCCGAGCGGGAAGTCTCCGCGATGTTCGGCAGCGCCGTCGCGATCTACCTGCCACGAGAAAGCCGCCGGCTCGAGCCCGTGGTCTCCTCCACGAGTCAGACCGAGCTGGGGCAACGGGAGATCGCCGTGGCGACGTGGGCGTACGAGCATGGAGAGCTGGCGGGCAACGCCACGGACACCCTGCCCGACGCTCGGCTACCTCTATCTGCCCATGATCACACCGCGGGGCACGGCCGGAGTGCTGGCGGTGACTCCCCCCGAAGGCGAAGCGCTTCTTTCTCCGGACAACAGGCAACTCCTGGAGACCCTGGCCACTCAGATCGGCTTGGCTATCGAGCGCGACGAGTTGGCCGAGCAGACCCGTTGCGCTCTGGTTGAGATGGAGACGGAGCGTCTGCGGAGCTCGCTGCTCAGCTCGGTATCGCACGATCTGCGGACGCCTCTGGCGGTCATCTCCGGCGCCAGCAGCACCCTTTTGGAGTTGGGCGACGGGGGAGACGCGGCGACCCGTCATGAATTGCTCAAGGAGGTCTGGGAGGAGTCCAATCGCCTGGCACGTCTGGTTGACAACCTGCTGAGCATGACGAGGCTGGACGCGGGATCGATCCAGGTGGAGAAGCAGTGGTATCCGGTGGAGGACGTCATCGGTTCGGCTCTTGGGCGGCTCCGAAAGGAGTTGGCCGGTCGAAAGGTCAACAAGCTTCTTCCCGCCGATCTGCCATTGGTGCCCCTGGACGGCGTCCTCATCGAGCAGGTGCTGGTGAATCTGTTGGAGAACGCCGTCCGCTACGCCGATCCGGGTACCGCCATCGACATCTCCGCGCGGGCGGAGGACGACGGGGTGGTGATCGCCGTCGCCGACCGGGGACCGGGCCTGGCCGAGGGCGAGGAGGTCAGGGTCTTCGAGAAGCTCTTCCGGGGAGCTGCCTCCGCGAACAGCGCCGAAAGAGGGGTCGGATTGGGCCTCGCCATCGCCCGGGCGATCGTGGAGGCGCACGGAGGCGGTATCTGGGCCGAGAATCGCACCGGGGGAGGGGCCGCGTTCTCCTTCCGTCTGCCGCTGGAGGGACTGCCCCCGGACATGGAGATGCGCGAACAACAGGAGGCCTGCGGGTGAGCGCCAAAGAAACGGCTGCCATGACGGCACAGGTCCTGGTGATCGAGGACGACGCCCCTATCAGGCGTTTTCTGCAGGCGGCACTCGAGAATCAGGGCTACGAGGTAGCCGAAGCCGAGTCCGGCCGCCAGGGCTTGGAACGGATACTTTCTCGGATGCCGGATCTTGTTGTGTTGGATCTGGGGCTTCCGGATATGGACGGCATGGAGATCATCGGTCGGGTCCGCGAGTGGTCGCTGGTACCCATCGTCATCCTCTCGGCGCGCGGCCAGGAGAACGACAAAGTGAACGCTCTCAATGCCGGAGCCGACGATTACTTGACCAAGCCTTTCGGGGTGCCCGAGCTCCTGGCAAGGATCCGAGTGGCGCTGCGGCATGCGGCCGTGCTCAAGGCCGGGGGCCAGAATGAGTCCTCTCGGTTTCAGGTGGGGGAACTGGTGGTGGATCTCGGGAGCAGGCGCGTGTTCGTGGGCGGGACCGAGGTGCATCTGACCCCGATCGAATACCGGCTTCTCACAACGTTTGTCCGCAATCCGGGGAAGGTCCTGACGCATCGTTATCTCTTGCAGGAAGTGTGGGGACCGGGTTGCCTTAATCAGACTCACTACCCTCGGATGTACGTGGCCAGCCTGCGGCACAAGCTGGAAGACGATCCCGCGGAGCCGCGGTACCTGCTCACCGAGCAGGGCGTGGGCTACAGGCTCGCTGAGGAATAGCAGGCACGGGGCCCGGGCGAGTGGTCCGTTTGTCCGCGTAGGTTGACGCTGCGAGGGTGCTGTTATTCGCCGCTGCTAGAGGCTCTACTTCGACAAGCTCGACCACGATTCCGTCCGGATCGCGAAGATAGCACCATTTCCACACCGGGCGGCCTGGGTCGTGGATGACGCGCACAGGTGAATGGAACTCCACGCCGGCGGCGATCAAGCGTTCCCGCTCTGCCTCGATGTCGTGGACGGCGATGGCCAGATGCCCCGAGCCTGCGACCGACGGGTCGCCGTGGTACGGTTCGGAGACAGGGTTTCGATACTGGATGAACTCGATCCCTGTGCCACTCAGCTCCATGTGGACCAGCCTGATGTCTGCGTCCTCCTGCTGCCGGCTGATTCCGGTGCCGAGGAGAGCTGTCCCCAGTTGTGGAGCGTCTCGGTGCTTGTGCGACACCAACTTGAAGCCCAGCAGGCGCTGGTAGAAGTCCACCGTCCGATCCAAGTCGGTGACGGTGAAGCTCGCGTGGTGCAGTTTGACGATAGTCACTCTTGCTCCATTTCGCATTCTTCCGAGAGCTGTCGCTCACGTCCCGCCATGGTCTCACGTCAGGCCGGGTTGGGCGACCCATCGTCAGCACTTGACTACTATTAACTTATTAGTATAATTAGGTCATGTGTACTCTACCTACGAACTAGCATCGAGGCTTGGGGAGGCGAAGGATTTGACTGACGAGCCGATGAACGTTGCGGCCGAGCCCCGGTCCGGGGATGCGGAGGATCCGGCGGCGAGCGTCCGCAAATTCCAAAAGGAGTTGAGCGCAGGCACGGTAGCCCTTGTCCTTCTGGCCCTACTCGACCGGACGACCGAACCCCTGTACGGATATCAGATCGCAAAGGAGCTCGAGGCGGCGTCGAACGGCGGGCTTCCGTTGAAGCAAGGCACGCTCTACCCGGTATTGCGGTCGCTCGAAGCCGGCGGGCTGTTGATGAGCCGGGTGGAGCCTTCGATAGCGGGCCCTCCGCGGCGGTACTACTCGATCACGGGCGTAGGCCGGCAGGTACTGGTGGCCTGGAGAGATGTGTGGACGTTAACGCGCGATTTCGTCAATGCGGTATTGGAGGGACACCTTGGCTAGCGACGTTGAGACGTATTTGAAAGAGCTTCGAGATGAGCTCGCGGAGGCAGACCCGGCGCTCGCGCAGGACGCTCTATTCGATACTGAAGAGCATCTTGCAGCCGAGCTTGCCGCCGCCCAAGCCAAAGCGGAGGGTGCCGCTTTCTACCCGAACGAGGCTTTCAGCGCTATCGTCGAGCGCTATGGCACACCCAAGGAAGTCGCGGCGGCCTACCTCGGCGCCGAGGGCATTGAAGGTCCGAGTCAGGCAAGGTCCGTCCTTAGGCCGCCGGCAGGACCAGCGGAAGCGACGTCCCGAGGCCAAGGACCCGAGCCGGGCGCGCCTGAGTTGCCGGCCATCGATCGCCAATCGGCCGCAGATGAATCCGCGAAGGTACCGGCGCCGGCGACGGGCGGATTGGCCGGAGACCTTCCTGGACAAGCGGTAGAGCCGGCTCGTCGTGGGCTGGCCGCGCGTTTCTTCGGCGTCGTCGGCGACGGTCGAACCTACGGAGCCCTCCTGTACTTGCTCCTGTCCCTCGCGACAGGTGTCTTCTACTTCACGGTCGTGGTGACTGGTATCTCCTTGGTGGGAGGTCTGCTGATATTGATCATCGGGGTTCCGCTCGCTCTCGCGTTCCTCGCCACGGTCCGCGCGCTGTCACTTGCGGAAGGACGTATCGTCGAGAGTCTTCTAGGAGTCAGGATGCCGCGCCGCTCCCGTTCCGAGCCCCACATAAGCGGTCTGATGCCTCGGATACGCTTCTGGCTCAAAGACCGCCGCACCTGGACCGCCATGCTCTACATGGTGCTCCAACTGCCGCTCGGCGTGGCGTACTTCTGCGTGGCGGTCACCGGCCTGGCCGTAGGGCTGTGGCTCATTGCGATACCCTTCGTCCAGTTGATCACCGGGCACACCTACCTCAACATCAACAACACCGAGTACCTCATCAGTGGGTGGGTCATGCCCATCTCCGTGATCGTGGGCGCACTGGTATTCGTGCTGATACTCCACCTCATCCGGCTTATCGGCAGGGCGCACGGCGACTACGCCAAGGCGATGCTCGTGCGGCTCGACCAATAAGGCCTTCGGAAGTCTTCGCCCAAATGAGTGAGCGCGACAGGCACTTGATTCCAGGTGCCTGCCGCGCTACTCGACTTCCGCGGGCTCCCCGAAGTCGATCTCGCAACTGCTGCCGGCGCAACTGCCGCCGAACAGCTCGAGTTCCAACGTTACGTGACCGATGCCGAAACGGTCGGCGAGCATGTTCTTGACCTTGGTCAGCAACGGTGTCGTCTCAGACAACGCGGCCTCTTCCGCCTCGATGTGTGCCGAGAGCGCCAGATCGTTGGAAGAGATCGACCAGATATGAAGATCGTGGACTCCTCGCACTCCCGGCACGTCCAGAATCGCCCGGTCGACCTCAGAGAATTCAAGCCCTTCGGGCGTCCCCTCCATGAGGACGGCCACCGTGCTCCGGATGATCTCGAAAGCCTCGCGACCGATCCACAAGGACACCAGGATAGAGACGATGGGGTCAGCGTACGGCCAGTTGGTCGTGTATACGATGGCGCCGCTGACCATGACGCCGAAGCTGGTGAACGCGTCGCCGACGAGATGTAGAAACGCGGACCGCAGGTTGAGGTCTTTCGTGCGCGATCTCACGAGCAGCGCTGCGACGAGGTTGGCGACTAGGCCCGCTGCCGCGAATCCGATGACGAGGAGCCCGTGCACCGACTGGGGGTGGATAATGCGGCGGATCGCCTCGATGACGATGTAGACGGAGATCGCCACGAGGACGGTGGAATTGAACAGCGCCACGAGGATCTCGGCACGCTTGTACGCGAAGGTGCGACGGGGCGTAGGGGAGCGCGTGCCGAGGCGGACCGCCCAGTAGCTCAGCCCCAGTGCGACCACGTCGCTGAAGTTGTGCGCCGCGTCGGACAGCAAGCCCAAGCTGTTGGCCAGCAGCCCGCCGATCACCTGAAGCACGGTGATCAGCAGGTTGAGCGCAAGGCTCAGCAGCAACCGCGAGCCGGAAGTCCCTTCGGCCACATGCCCGTGATCGTGGCCCTGATGGTCATGTGATGAATGTGAGTGCATTAGGCGCCGGAACCATGGTATGGCGTATCTGCCCCCGGCTGCAACCCCGCCGCCCGGGGCAGCATAGCCACGAGCGCGGCTAGGTGCCAATTGTCCCTGCCTGCGTTGACCTTCGACACGAACGGAAGAAGCCGCTCGGTCGCGAGTGTGGGCGCCTGGCTTACTGTCACGATCGGTTCATTGCGCTCGGCCGTGCCAGACCTCCAACGACGACGGGTGTCAGCTGAGCACCCGCTGACGAAATCCCTTTATGCCCAGCCACAGGAACAAAGCGCAGAACCCGGCAAGCACCGGGTAGATGACATATAGGTGCATATGGGGAGAACGCGTGAGGGCCGCGCGGAACCCTTCTGTTACGTAGATGAGAGGGTTGGCCAAGACGACGGTCTGGAGCCAAGGCCAGGCCCCCACCTTGACGGGAGCGAGCGCCGTCCACGCGTAGTACGTGCCGCCCAGGAACGTCATAGGCAGGATGATGATGCCGAAGAGGATGGGCACCTGCCGCGGGTCGAACCTGGTACCGAAGGTGAGACCCAGGGCGGCGCACGTGACGCACGCCAGGGGCAGCATGGTCACGAGAATGGGCCAATGAACGGTGAGGTGGACCTGGATCTCCTTCACGTGCACCACGGCGGCTACGGGAAAGACGATGGCGGCCGCGATCAGTCCCTGGATCGCACCGGCCACCACCTTGCCCACCGCCACCAGCCACACGGGCAGAGGGGCGAGCACACGATCTTCGATCTCCCTGGTGTAGCCGAACTCTTGGACCATCGGCAGGGCTACCGACTGGATCCCCTGGAACATGATAGACAGGCCGACAGTACCCGCGATCAAAACGGCGGCGAATTCCGACTCGGCGGCTCCGCCTCCGCCGCCACCCACCGCGGTGCCGATCTTGGGGAAGACGTAGAGAAAGATGAACACGAGCAAGAATGGTTGCAGAACAGTACGAGGGATGAAGGCTCCGAGGCTCTTGCGCAGTACCACCAAGTCGCGAAGCAACAGAACCCTGAAGGCAGTCCAGCTCGCCTGGGCTGCCGATCGCGTGGGACGGGGGCTCTGGCACCTTGTGGCAGGCAGGTGAGGCACGAAGGCGGTCCGAGTTTCCGGGGCCGCGTGAAAGTCGTGGCCGGTCTCATCCATCAATCTCGCAGATCCTTTCCGGTGAGGCTGATAAAGACTGTTTCCAGCGTGGGCTCCGTCAGGGAGAGATCGGTGACCGTGAAACCTCCGCGCTCGGCGGCGGCAATCACGTGCGGCAAGACGCCCGTGGCCCCCGCCACATGCAACTGGATCGTGTCCCCCACCCTTTGCGTTCTGATCGAGCCTTCCACATGCTCTTCCAGGAGCCGGCTGAGGGAGTCGAGATCCCCGGTCGCGGTGACGCTGACGATGGTGTCGGCGCCGACGGACGCTTTGAGCCCCTCTGTGGTATCCAAGGCGAGTATCCGTCCGTGGTCCATGATGGCCAGGCGATCGCAGAGCGAGTCGGCCTCCTCCATATTGTGCGTGCTCAGGAAGATGGTGGGTCCTTCCGCGTGCAGCCCACCGAGGATCTCCCACAGAGCGATGCGGCTTTGCGGGTCCAGGCCCGCGGTTGGCTCATCGAGGAAGAGCACCGAGGGGCGGTGTAGGATGGCCCGCGCCACCATGAGTCGCTGTGCCATCCCGCCGGAAAGAGCCATGACCGGCGCTTTGGCCCGCTCGGCGAGCCGGAATGTGACCAGGCCTTGGTCGGCCGCGGCCCGGGCATCCCTGGCGCTCATGCCGAAGAACCTACCGTGGAAGTAGAGGTTCTCCCAGACCGTCAGCGAGCGGTCCAGTGTATTCGTCTGCGGCACCACGCCGATCACCTGCTTGGCCAGCGCCGGGTGCGCCACCACGTCGACCCCGGCCACGATCGCTTTGCCACTGGTGGGGATGATGCGCGTGGTCAGCATGCCGGCCGTGGTCGTCTTGCCGGCGCCGTTGGGACCGAGCAGACCGAAGATCTCGCCCGGGCGCACCCCCAGGTCGAGCCGGTCGACCGCCAGGATGTCCCCCGGATAGACCTTCGTCAGCTGCTCGCAGCAGATGACCGCTTCGGCAGGGCCTAGCTCCTGTGTCCCGTTCAGGGAAAGCGCTTGCTCGTCCACCTGACTCCTTGCCTGCGAGTGATACGACCTATAGCGTCGGTGCCGCCGACCGAGCCGCGACCTGTCGCGTAAAGCAGGGCGTGGGGCCCGCCGTCGGCATCGCTCAGACTTGTACCCGGAACGTCTCAGAGGCACTCCTGCGCCGTCGCGGCTCGGCGGGTCGGAAGACCTCCGCCGCGTAGTCTGTGCGGTCGCCGGGTCGCGGTCGCTGTCGGTCGCTGGGCCGCCGCCGGTCGCCAGGTCACCGTCGGTCGCGGGGTCAATCCATTTGTCGCGTCTGGTCGGCGCCCGTACAATGGAAACCTCACCGGGGCCAGGGCCGGTCGGCCGCCAAAGTTCGACAAAAGGGAGCCGGAGCGCGATGTCAGTAGAAGGACCCGACATCACCAAGTCAGCCTTGATCGTGGTTGACATGCAGAACGATTTCGTGAGCAAGGGCGGATACTTCGACCGCATATCGAAGGCCCACCCGGAGAACGCGATCGATCACGATTTCCTCGCCGCCCAGATCCCCAACGTGGCCAGGCTGATCGGTGCGTTCAGGTCGGCGGGACGGCCGGTAGTCTATGTGAGACACGCTCTTCAGCCGGACTATTCGGATGCGTGCTTCCCCTACTGGCGGTTACCCAAAGATCCGGGGCCTATCGAGAGTGGGTTCATCGTGGAAGGCACGTGGGGCTCGGCGATCGTTGACGAGCTCAAGCCCCGGGTGGAGGAAAACGTGGTGGTGAAGAAGGGCTACAACGGTTTCCACAACACTCCGCTTGAGCCGATCCTGCGAAACCTTGGCGTCACGACGTGTGTCATGTCGGGGGTCACGTCGTGCGTGTGCGTATCCTCCACCACCCGGGCGGGCGTCGAGCGCAACTTCCGGATGCTCTTCGTGAGCGACTGCACGGCGGAGACGCACCGCGAATCGCACGAATGTGAGTTGGGGACGGTGTCCTGGGCCTACGCCGACGTTGTCACGGCGGATGAAGTGATCGCCATGTTACGGGCGTGCTGACGAGCCTGACCTTAGGCCTCTGGAGCTCTGAGGCGTGTCGGCCGAGCAGTACCGCGGACGCGCATATCAGCCTAACGCCAGGAATGCGGGGCAGTAAGGCTACGGGCGTGTTGGTCAGCGTCTGTGTTTACGCGCTGGCCTTTGCCGGGGCCGTGCTCGCGGTACGCAGTCTGGGGCCGCACCAACCTCTGGTCGTGGTCGCGCTCGGCGACCTAGTCGCCACGGTGGTGGTATTCGCCGGGTCGGTGCTTGCCAACAACTCCAGCATCTACGATCCCTACTGGAGCGTCCAGCCGGCGGCCATCGCCGGTTATTACCTGTGGCTGAGCTACCCGCACGTCGGAGCACGCCAAGTACTGGTGGCGGCACTGGCATTCCTGTATGCGCTGCGGCTCACGAGCAACTTCTACAGAGACTGGCCGGGCCTCTCGAAGGAAGACTTCCGGTATGCGGACTTTCGCCGCCGTTTTCGAAGAATGTACTGGCCGGTCAGCTTTGTCGGCATCCATTTGTTCCCGACGGTAATGGTCTACGTGGGCTGCCTCCCGCTCTATGCGGTCATGCAAGCAGGGGCCGGTGCTTTTGGGTGGCTCGACATCTTGGGAACGCTCGTGACTCTCGCCGCGGTGGTGCTCGCGTTCGTCGCGGACGAGCAGCTGAGGGTGTTCCGGCGGGGTCCGCTCAACAAGGGCAAGGCGATTAGGTCGGGTCTCTGGAAATACAGCCGCCATCCCAACTATCTCGGAGAAACGAGCACGTGGTGGGGCTTCTACGCGTTCGCTCTGGGCGCCGGGCTGCGATGGTGGTGGACGGGGGCCGGGGCCCTGGCTATAACGCTGATGTTCGTCTTTATCTGTGTTCCGCTGATGGAGCGGCGTGAGTTGGACAGGCGCAGTGGTTATCGCGAGTATGCCGAGCAGACTCCGGCATTGCTCCCATTCAGAACCTTCCGGAGGTCGAGGACCGCCCGCCCGGAAGCGTGAGAACAGATCGGAGTTATCTGGCCAGCGCATGGATCCGGGGCGCCACGTTCAGCCTCACCTTCAAGACAGCCGGCACCATCACGTATCATTGCTCGATCCACCCATCAATGAAGGGCACGATCATAGTGCAGTGACGCCGGACGGCCGCACGCTCCGCGGGGGCGAATCCTGGTCGGCACGGCCGGGGTCCGACTTTAGCGCACGTCTGCCAGCGCGGCTAGATCGGTCCGGCTGCGATGGCCAGCATGACACGAGCGTCGCGCCTGCACGAGTTCAACGTGAGCGCCAGGGCCGCGGCCTCCGGAGCGCATGTTCCACCTTCGACCGTCCGTGCCGGAGAGGGAGCGCCGTGCCCAGGAGGAGGGCGCTGTGTTGCTCTGCGCGGTCATGTCATGGCAGCGCGACAGTCCTTGAGATACGCCCGTGCGCTACACCCGCACGGGGATCGGCCGCAAGCCGGGCAGGCTGCGCCGCCCTCCGCAGCCACCGACTCGAAGAATCCCGGGATCTCCCCTACTGACCGGTAACCGCAACTTTCAAGCAGGAAGCCGCCGAGAGCTTCCTGCGTATCCCGCCTGATCCACGCGTTGGCGACGAACACTTCCACACCTCTTTCGCGAAAGGCCGTCTCGCTGCGCGCCAAGAGTAGCCTGGCGAGGCCAGCACGTCTGAGGTCCTCCAGCACCGCCACCTCTCTCACGTGTCCAACTGTGTCCGGCTCCGGCTGTACTCCCCATCCGGTCAGGGCCGTCCTCCCGCGATAGAAGACGCGAAGGTCTGCGTACGATGCGAGGGTGGCGACCACTGCCCCGACGATTCGTCCCTGGCAGGAGCAAACGAAGCTGAATCTGGGGTCGATGTCATGGGGCGCGAGGAAACCGTATCCGACGGCCTGGTCTACGAGCGCGCATACGCCGACCAGGTCCGCGGGTTCCGGGCTGTGGACGACCCAACTGCCACTGTTCCACGACGTATCCAACTTCTAGCGCTCCCCAGCGTCGCCCGCGTTGCTAGTCGGCGCGAGCCTTGGCGGCTTGAAAAAGACTATTCCTACGGTGGCGAACAGCCCGAAGGCTGCCAGCAGTAGGTACCCGGCGATGTATCCGTTGTGAGAGCCCAAGTTGTCGAGCAACAGCCCGAACAGCCACGGAGTCAGAAGCGAGCCGGTAAAGCCGAAGACCTCGACTATCCCTGTGGCCGCGCCGACCTGTTCCGGCCTTTCCACGACCTCGGGGATGTAGGCGAACAAAGGCGAGAAATACGCCGTCGTCAGGAATCCCGCCAGGGTCACAAAGACGAAAACCGCTGCTAGACCAGCAACGAATGGCACAAGAGCGATGACTATGGTCATGAGGACCATGGAAACGAATATCACCAGCAGTTTGCTCCAACGAGCCATAGCCGCGGCCCCCACTGGATTCCCGATCAACTGCGCAACCCCAAGTCCGGCCGTAAGGTAGGCGGAGACGCCAAGGCTGGCCCCGTAGGTGGTCTGCATGAACTTGGGCGTCCACGCGAGGGCACCGACCATGACCCCGAGCGTCGCCACGTTGAACAACGAGAGAAGCAGCACCCGTTTGTTGACGGCGACCGTTCCCAACGCACGACCCAGCGAGCGAAGGCTGCGCACTCCCTCTGCGTGGACTGGCCGGGACCTGAGCGCTTTCTGCGCGAAGACGGCGGCACCGAAAACCACGTCCATACCGGCAGTGGCTAGAAATACCGCTCGATAGCCGCCCGCATGGACGACGCCCGGCAGCACGAGCAGTGCGATGATGACACCCAACCCCTGGCCGCAGCCGAAGATCCCCCATGCTCGTCCCCGCCACTTGGGCAGGAGGAGATCCGCCATGACCGCGCTGCAAGCCGGCAATGTTATCCCCGCGCCGACGCCCTGGATCACACGCGCTGAGACGAACAACCCGTACGATGAGCTCAGGGCGAACAGCACCGAACCGGCGACGTACAGCACTGCTCCCACGGCCAGAACGCGGCCGCCCCATCGAGCGGCCGCCAAGCCGGCCGGGATAGCCGCAGCGCCGAAGGCGAAGAGCAAGGCAAACGTCAGCAGGCCGATCTGGGAATCGGAGTAGTGGAACGCCGCTTGGAGGTTGTCGGCCACCACCGGAATGAGCGACATCGACATCCCGCTCGCAGCGAATAACAGCATCAAGGTCGCCGCGACAACGTCGGTGCCGCCCCGGGTACTCACCTGGCCTGTATGAGGCCCGGCGCTAAGGGTGCCCCCGGATCCGCCAACGGAACCCGCGAACTCGTCAGCCCGTGGCTGCATTTACGGTCGCAAGTGGGCGGATACGGTGCGCATGAAAGACACTAGTACCAGATACGGGCCCGTCCGCATAGCGACTCTCATCCGCGCTTTGGCCGGCGAGGTCGCCGTCTGCGGATCTCGCACCCCGCTCAGGCGACGGCCCTGCCTCCATGGCTTGGCTCAGAGGATGCCGCGGCACCTCGGTTGTCCCCACTCTGCCGCGATCACTTATCTCGCTTCTTGATCGGACAGTCTTCTTGATCGGAGAGCCGTTTCGTTGGCGCTGGAATGGCCGCGTGCCTACAGGACGATCTCACCGGCGGGTGTGATGACCACAGTCTCAATGGGGATATCAACTCCAGAGGCAGCTACCGCCTGTTGGACCGTGCGCAACAACCCCGTGCAGCATGGGACAGTCATGATCGCCACGGTGAGTGACCGCAGGTCGTTGAGCCGGATGATTTCGCCCAGTTTCTCCACATATCCGGAGGTGTCGTCAAGCTTTGGGCATGCGACTACTACTTTTCGTCCTCTTAGGAGGTCGGGATGGAAGCTTCCGCGGGCAAAGGCGGTACAGTCCGCCGCGACAAGAAGATCGGCTCCCTCGAAGTAAGGAGCTTGAGGCGAGACCAGCCGAAGCTGCACCGGCCACTGGGTGAGTTCGGACGGAGCCTCTGAGGCTTGGCCCGATCCGGCCCCCGCTGCCGCGCCCGCTGCTGCACTGACGCCGTGAACCCGCGTCACCGCCTCTGGGCCTCTGGTGTGGAGCACGTGATCGCGCGTCGCCTCCATCTCGTATCCCGGGCTTTCTCTCTCAACGACATCGAGAGCGCCGGTCGGACAAACGTTGAGGCACACGCCCATGCCGTCGCAGTAGATCTCGCGCACCAGCACTGCCTTGCCCTCCGAATCCAGCTCCAGAGCACCCTCGTCGCAGGCGCTCGTGCAGAGACCGCAGCCGTCGCACAGCTCGCGGTCTATCTCGATGATCTTCCTCTTCGCCACGTCTACCCTCCTACGTCGATGTATTTGTTGCTCTACCCCGTGTGGTGGGGCTTTACGCCCGCTTGACAAGCCGGGGGTTAGCCTTTGCGGCAGTCTGCCATCAGTCGCCCATGCCGGGGACAAGAAAGGCGTTGCCGACTGTGAGGGTACAATCCAAGGCGTGCCGGACACATATATACTTGCGTAGGCGATAATGGTTGTGCATTGAGGCATGATTTGGGGCATTCTGGGGGAATGCCAGGGTGGTGTGGCCGCCGTTGGCTTGCCAGGAGGCGGTCTGAATCGCGATAAGTGTGGGGAAGCAACGCATGGAATCATCCCGTCGGATCGTATGCCGGTTCTGCAAGGGCCTGAATGCGCCCGGCAGTCTATTCTGCGAGTATTGCGGTGCGTCACTGCGCGAGCAAGGCTACAAACCCAGCGGACGCCAACGCACCGGCCGACTGATGGCGCGGGGGCTGAAGCGGCTCATATTCGTCGTGGTGCTGCTCGCCGTGCTCGCCGGGATCTTCTTCGCGGCCGACAATTTCCTGCTCCCTGCGCTCAGACACGGCCCCGGCAAGGTAGCAAGCGCTACCACCGTTTCCGTCGTCGACGGGACGACGACAACCACTGTCGTGCCGCGGACGGATCAGTTGATCCAAGGGGCTGATCGCTATGCCACGGCGATCGCGCTCTCGAAACTCGGTTTTGCCACAGGAGCCCCGGCTCTTGTCATCGCGCCCGGTGACACTTGGACGAACGCGGTTTGTGCTGCTCCCCTGGCGGCCGCTTATGGCGGGCCTCTTCTTCTTATCCCGGCCGACGGCATCGATACCAATCTGGGCACCGAGATCCAGCGATTGAACCCCTCGCAGATCTTCCTCATCGGCGTTCCGCACGTCACGAAAGTGAAGAACAAGATAAAAAGTCTGTTGAGTAACAACCCCACGATAACCAGTCTGTCCGGCAATGACGGCTTTGACACGGCTGCCCTCATCGCCGACCAGATCAAGACCAAACTTGGGACTGTCTCGAAAGTCGTCATAGCGCCCTCGGATAGCTTTGCTGAGGCCATTGCCGTAGCGCCTTTGGCAGCGGCCAAGGGTTGGCCCATCCTGCTCAGCCCGGCCAATGCTGATCCCCCCAGTACCACCACCGATGAGATCAAGTCCCTCGGCGCGACCTCTGCGCTTGTGGTGGGCACAGTCGCCAAGCTCAATCTCACCGACGTGCAACGACAACTCGGAACCGACAGTTATGAGACCAGCGCTCTCATCGCCAAGTACGCGGCGACTCAGGGTCTGAGCTTTCGCGCATGTCGCCATCGCAACCGGAGAAGATTTTCCGGATGGTCTGGCTGCGGGACCGTATCTGGCGTTGGACAAGGGCATCCTTTTGCTTGCAAAGGGCGAGCAGCTCCCCTCAGAGGTCTTGTCCCTGTTCACCGAGAACCAGAAGACCATTCGCAAGCTCGATTTCATCGCGCTGCCAACCCTTGCCGAGCAGATGGCCCTCCCCGGCGCGGGCACAACAAGCACGACCGGCACCAGTGCCGCGGGCACGAACGTCACCAGCACCACCGGCAGTAGCACGACGACCACCACCTAGGTCGCCTGATAAGGTCCGCTCTATTTGTTCGCGAGCTTGATCGCGTCGCGCGGTTCGCGTGAAGCCCTCGGCCTTCCTGCCTGCGCGTACGAAGGCGGCAGTCGGCTGGGGCGTCGGCTACTCGGGGGCGTCAGGCTGACGGCTCGCTAGTCGGCGCGCAGAAGCCGCTCGAGCGACTCGGCGAAATGTTCCCGGTCTTCCGTCTCGAAGGGAGCCGGTCCTCGTGTTCTCCCTCCGGCCCTTCTCACCCGCTGCTCCGCGTGCCGGACCTCGAGTTCGGCGTCGATGGTGAGCAGGGAAAAGACCCGGCCTCGCGGACTGATGGCGTACGCTTTGCGGCCGAGCGCCATGGCTGCGAGGCCGGTGTCATTGGTGACCACCACGTCTCCGGGCGACAACCGGGTAACGATGGCAAAGTCGGCGGTGTCGCGGCCGGCACCCACCTGCACGATCTCGACCCCCGGCCTGCCGGAATAGCGAGCAAAGCTCTGCGCCTCGTTGCCTACGAGAACCACAGCTATGCCGTGGGCTCGAGCGTGCGAGATCGCCTCCCGGGTCACCGGGCAAGCATCCGCGTCCACGTACAAAGTGGTCATGAGCCCCACCTTCCTGAGCGAGGATCGTCACGGGACCAGAATTGCATGTTTGAAACTCTCTGAGTGGGGGCAAACAGCAGTCTGGATTTGAGATGCACGTGTACGAGGCAGTTTCTGACTTCGCCCCCTCTAGCCGCGCCGGGGCGCGTCGGGCGTCAGATGGATCGGTGCCCCACGCGTCCCGGTTTCTTTTCCGAAGCGGTCAACCACTTTGACTCGTCGTATCCGTGCTGGGCACCGGCAAGCCGAGGTCGGTCGCCAAGCGGGTCTGAGCGGCGACGATCTGGGCGTAAGCTGCTGAGAATTCAGTCTCCGTACTGGCGACGCCGGAAGCACTCTTCGCCGTTGTGGCGGCGACAAGGTGATCGGTGGCCTTGACCAGCGCTTCAAAGGCCGCCACAAACGCGGCGTGATCCTTGGCGAGATCCTCGCTGGGCTTTATCGAGCGAAGATCGTTGAGAGCTTTGTGCGTCTGGGCTGAGAAACCCTGAAGCGCGGCCAATTCGGCGGCACTGGCTTTCAGAGGATCCTGTAGGTCGGCAAGTGCGCTGGTGTCGAGGCTGTTGAGATCCGCGCTGATCCACTTCTGTATCTGGGCCTTGTAGGAGGCGCGTGTACTCGTCTGGCCGTCAGGGGAGGACCCCGGGGATCCAGAATTGCCATCGGCGCAGGCGCAGACGATCAATGCGACCAGAAGGATGAACGAGGCCGGCAATATCGCACGTTTCAACCGCTACCCCCGCAGATCACGCCGGAGCGTCGACCGAAGGTCTCCCTGGGACGGGCCGGCCTATTATGCGGGCGCCCAAGCAAGTGCACAGTGCGGATATCAGCCTAGCACTTGCGGCCAGGTCGCGCCGTGAGGCGAACAAGGCATGGCTCTAGCGGAAGCCCCAGGTGCGGAGCGCGGGGTACGGGTCCACAAGCAAGCGCTTCATCCCCAGTGCCGAGGACGAGAATCCGAAAGCCAGTCCCATCATCTGGGTGAAGTAGACGATAGGGATGCCGAACTCCTTGCCCAGATGCCGCTCCATCGCGCGCTGCCGAGTATCCAGGTTTGCCTGGCAGAGGGGGCACGCGACGACGATGGCCTGGGCTCCGGCCTCACAAGCTGCTTCAATCACCTGGCCTCCCAGTTCCAGTACGATGTCTGTCTGGGAAGCGGCAAAGCCCGCCCCGCAGCATTCGGCTTTGTGCGACCACTCGAGGGTGTCGGCGCCCAATGCGCTGAGCAAGCGGTCGATTGAGGTAGGCTGCTCTGGATCGTCGAACCGAGTCACCTGGGTCGGGCGGGTGAGGAGGCAACCGTAATACGCGCAGAGCTTCAGGCCCTCGAGCGGCCGCCTCACTTCGTCAGTCACTCGGTCTAGGCCGATCGTCTCCACGATTAGCTGAAGGAGGTGCAGCACCTCGACCCCACTTGGTAGCGGACCAGCCAGCCGCCTCTCGATGTCGGCGTCGAAGGTCTCAGACCGCCCGAGGGCGTCGGAAGCGGCCTTCAATCTGGAGAAGCAGCCTGCGCATGGCGTGACGACACGGTTTGCCCCCGTCTTCTCGGCCAGGGCGAGATTCCGCGCCCCGAGTCCGATTGCCAAAGTGCGGTCGATGCTGTGGGCAGCGCTGGCCCCGCAGCAGTTCCAGTCCTCGATCTCGTCCAGCGTGATGCCCAAGCGGTCGCACACGAGGCGGATGGACTGTCCGTATTCTCGCGCCAGACCGTGGAGGGAGCAGCCGGGGTAGTATGCGACTCTCATGCGTCCTTTTCCGCTTCTGGTCTGGGAACCGGGACCGGAGTCTCCGCCGTGGTCCCTTCGAAGAGGCGGCGCAATCCCGCTTTGTCCTTCACGCGCCGGCCGAACAGCTTCAGCTTGCCCCTTCGGAAGAGTTGCGCACCCAGATCGGCGTCCCTAAGGTATCGCCTACTGCGAAGGTTGAATTGCGCCACCAGGTGAAGCTCGGATGCCCTTCCGCGGTTCCGCACGCCCTCTAGGAAGAGCCCGTTGAAAAGCTCCACCTGGGGTCTGGTAGCCGCGATCCCATGCAGACGGGCTTTTCCCCGGAAGTAGTCGAGGATCGCAGCCACGTCGATCCCCACGGGGCAGCGATCGCGGCACAACCCGCAGCCCACGCATATGGAGAGGGCGTCCATGCGCAGCAATGTGTCCTCCTCGCCAAGTTTCACCAACTGGACGACCTTTCGCGGGGTGTAGTCGAACATGGCCCCCGTGGAGCACCCGCCGGTGCATTTGCCGCACTCAAGGCATTGACTAAGGTCCAGGTCGAGGGCGTCCTCCACCTCCAGCTGAAGAGCGTCTCCCTGTCCGATCATGCGGGGTCGACGGACGGCGATGGTCATCTAAGCCTGGCCATGGCCCATATCAGTCCTCCCGGTACGACCGAGGAGCGATAACACCCCGGCGGCCGCAGCCGCGCCTTGCTGCAAGGCGCCGGCCGTCTCAATGGCAAAACCGCACGCCCCGGCGAAGAAGACTCGATCCCCGCACTTGACGGGCTCTGCGAACTGTGGCTCCAGAAAGCCGTACTCGTCCGTCGCGGCGCCGAACATGCGGGCAAGCTCCGCCGTCTCCTTTCGAGGGACGACGGCCGCGGCGAGCACGACCATGTCGGCCTCCACCTCGACGGGGATCCCCATCAAAGTGTCCTCGGCTCGTATCAACAGCCTGCCGTTGCTGCGAAGGACTTTCGAAGGTCGCCCGCGGACATACTTCACCTGTTTCTCCTCGATGACCGAACGGACGAATTCCTCGTAACCCTTGCCGGCGGCCCGGTAGTCCATGTAGAAGACAAAGCACTTCGCGTCCGGGAACAGATCCTTCACCAGCCCGGCCTGCTTGGCGGTGTACATGCAGCAGATCTTCGAACAGTAAGGCCTGCCTTTCACGCGGTCGCGTGAGCCCACGCATTTGAAGAAGGCCACGGACTTAGGCGGAGACGCCCCCGTGGGGGATTCGCCGTGGGCCGGTCCGGCGTCGGCCTGGGCGCCGACCTCGCCCTCAGCCCGGGTGATGGGGTGGGCGTCTGTCTGTGACTCGGCCTCGCGCCCGGCCTTTGCTCCAGTTTGGGTGCCGGAGAGTGCGCTAGCCTGGGCGGCGTGCCATTGCCTTAACTGCTCCTCGAACTCCAGTGAGTTCACCACGCCGGGGTAGATACCGTAGCCGTATTCGCCGTAGCAGGTCGCGTCGAAAAGGTCGAAGCCCGTGGCGAGGACTACGGCCGCGATATCCTCCCGCCACTCCTCGTCGGTGGTTGCGTGCCGCAGAACCACCGAGAATCCCGCGGCTGTGGGGGTGGCCGACACAACGATCGTGCCGGCCAGCACCCGGATATTCGTGCACCTGCCCAGCCGTTCGAGCTTGAGATCGACGAGATCCTGTGGGTTCTCCCAGCGGGGGAAGCTGCGATGCTGCTGAACGAGCGTGCCTCCCAGAGCCGGCTCCCTCTCTACGAGGACGACCTCACGGCCGGCCTCCGCGACCTTCAATGCCGCTTCCATGCCGGCCGGCCCGCCGCCTACGACCAGGACCTTTGCCGTCGCGTGATTCATCGCCTAACTTGTCTCCTCCACCCCGAGTTTGCGGAGCACCGCGTCGAGCTTGACCGTGTTGGCCGCAAACCCCAGCTTCTTCACCGGCACGCCGAGCGCAAGCGCGATCAACTGCCCCAAGTCGATGACGGGGATGTTGAATTCCCCCATGTCCCGCGCTGCAAGGTTCGGTTGCTCGCGGTCCAAGGCCGTGTTGCACCCCGGGCACACGGTGGTCATCAGCTCTACTCCTTCTTCCTGTGCGCTCTGGAACTTCCTCTGCAGATGCGGCTGAACGAGCTCTTCCTTGTGGGTGAAACCCCTCCCCACCGCATAACCACAGCAGAGTTGCCTCTCCCGGTAGAACACGGGGGTTCCGCCGAGCAGCTCGATGATCTCCTCGTGGAATGTGGGATAGCCGCCGTCGGCGAGGATGTTGTACTGCTGGGCCACGTAGTGACAACCGTAGTGGACACCGACCCGGAGCCCGGAGAGCGGCCGGACGACCTTCTCGGCGATCCGGTCCCTGAGGCGGTAATAAAGCTCTTGCACGTGGAAGATCTCGGTCTTGCCCTCGTAGCGGTATCCCCATTTCTCGATCAGCCCGTTGGCCATATCCATGTAAGCGGCATTGCCTTTGAGGAGATGCGAGAGCTCGCGATTGTAGCCATAGCAGCCGTTGCAGAAGACGTACGTGTCCAGATTCTTCCTCTCAACCAGCGCGAGGTTGCGGGCCGTGACCGCCAGAGACAGAGGGGGGAGGTAGGCCGAACACGTCAGCAGGTACCCGGAGCAGCACGTCTGGTCGGGGTCCATCACCACCTGTACTCCGAGCCGCGGCAAGACTTCCTTGATCGCGTTCTCGGTGCCTGGGTATTCGAGGCTGCCGGTGCAACTGCGGAAGAGAAAGATGGCCTCCGGCACGTGCGGGATGAGCGTCTCCGGCCTGACGACCCGAGGCTCTACTCATTCGCGATCCTTCCCTCCGAATAGGTGGAGTGGACGGGCTCGCTGCAGTGCATGTCGATGGCCTCGAGCCAGGCAGTCGTTCCCGTCATATCGAACAGGGCCGCGTACTCTTCTCTGGCCTTGTCGGAGATCTCGGGCCAGGGCGTTGCGCCCATGTCACTCCTCAGTTTCATGATCCGTTCCCTGCTTTTGGGACTGGGCACGAACGTCAGGCCGTCCTCCTTGGCTCGAAGGGCGAACTTCTTGAAGGGGATGATGTTCTTGAGGCCCCGGTTATGTGCGATGGCCCGGTAGCGCAGCTCCATCATCAATAACGGGAAATGGATGTCGACCGGGCATCCCGTGTAGCAACCCGCGCACCAGAAGCAGCGCCAGATCTCCTCGCTCTCGAGAAGCCTCTGCGCGTTTCCGCTCGCGACGTCACGGATGATCTGGCGGGGGTTGTACGACGGGGTCAGAGCGGCCACCGGACAGCCTCCAGTGCATTTACCGCAGCTGAGGCACTCGCTCAAGTTGGGCACGAGTCGGTAGGCGTCTACCTCAGCGTAGAAATCCCCGGCTAGGTCTTTTTCGCGCTCTCTACTCATCGCACGCTCCGTACAGCCGGATGGGGCATCGGCCGCGTGCCGACTGTCATCGCTCTTGTGATCCTGCTCCTTGGGATGATCAAAACCAGACCCGGCGTAATACCGGACGTTGCATTCTCATTAGGCGTCAACTGTACACGAAGCAACCAAGAGTTGACAAGGAAGACGCCTCACGCCCGAGCCCGCCGCGCAGTGACGATGCCGCGGAATGCAACAACAATTATCATAGTTACTAAAATGCAACACATCTTGCGCATCCCCGCGTTTAGGAAAAACGCCGGCGGACGGGCTTGGGCTCGGTACCCAGGGCTCAAAGGAGAGCCCTGCGTCGCGAAACTACTACCGCGTGCAGCCCACGAGCATCGGGTAGAACTTGGCCCCCATCCCGGAAAGCTCCTTGCGCACCTGCGCATTGGGAGTGCCAAGCACGAGCAGTTCCACCAGAGGGGAGACGTCCATCATCTTGTGTAGTGCTTCGCCCACATGGGAGAAGTGCAACAGGAGGGCGTCGGAGTCGGTGTAGGTCTCCACTAGGTAGCAGTCGGTGCCTTCGTCGTTGACGTACCATTCGTAGCAGAGGGTGTCGGGCTCGCTGCCCTCGACGCCCATCGTCATGTCCTGGGCCATCTTCTTGAAGGTCTCGAATTGGCCTGGTTTGATCGTCTGATGGACCACGAGGCGGAATGAATCGGCGGCCATGTGTTCCGTCCTTTCTTGGTTTGTGGATCGCTGACGACCCAGATAGTCTCAGAAGCTGGAGGAGTTGCATAGCGCCGGGCGGCGCCTATGCGCGAACTCGGAGCGCCCGGGGGAGCACTTCTATCTCGACCGGCAGGGAGCCTAGGGCTTCGCCGTCCACATCAAGGAGGAATCTTCTCTCGGCAGCCTCGTCCGCAAGCGAGAGTTCGAGGCGCGAGCAAGGGAAATGGTGCACGGTCGGCTCCTGCAGATGGCGGCCGGTGTAAACACCCCGTACCCGGTCGGCCAGCACGAACTTCGTCGCCGCGGTGATGGTCACCACCTCCAGGCGGCCGTCGTCGGGCAAGGCCATCGGGGCCACGTCCGTCCCCCCGCCGAACCAGCGCCCATTGCAGACAACGATCAGGTAGGCAGGGATGACCTGGTCTCGGATTTCCTCGCCCCACGTGATGCGGGCGCGCACCGGCTGCTCGCGGCTGCTCACAACGGCGCCCAGCGCGGCCAGGTAATAGCCGGCTTTCCCGCCGATGAAGGCCGGCATCCTCTCGATGTAGCGGTCCACCAACCCGCCAAGACCGGCTGACAAGACATTGACAAAGAAATGATCGATCATATGGCCGTCCACGCTTCGGAACCGGGCTCGGCCTACGTCGATCAACCGCTCTCTTCCGGATGCCAGTGCCTCAAGACAGTTCTCAAGTCCGCTTTCTAGGCCTAGGCTACGGCGGAAATCGCCGCCTGTTCCCAGGTTGATCAGACCTACCACGATATCTTCTCGGCCTACGGAGAGCACTCCGTTCGCCACTTCGCTGAATGTGCCGTCCCCGCCCACGGCTACAATCAGGCTGAAGCCCTCGCGGCCGGCGTCCGCGGCAAGCTCGCTCGCGTGGCCGCGGCGGCTGGTATAGCGGATGTCCACGTCGCCCAATCTCTCCTGCACGCGCTCGAGGACGCGGGCCAGGTTGCGCGCGGAGCGATCCGAGCCGGAGACGGGATTGACGATGAGGAGCGGCATGCTCATGATTATCAGGCTACCAAAGGAAAGGACGAAGGATGCCCGCATACGTTGTCGCCAAGGTCTGGGTGAAGGACAAGGAGGGATACGAGCAGTACAGGCAGATGGTCGGCCCCACCATCGAACAGTTTGGAGGTCGTTTTCTCGCGCGCGGAGGAGAAGTGAAGGTTCTCGAGGGCGGCCCTTGCCCGGACCGGGTCATCGTCCTCGAATTCCCGGATTACGATTCGGCTTTGGCTTGGTACTCGTCGCCGGAGTACGCGCCGGCGAAAAGCCAGCGCATCAAGTCGTCGGAGGCGGAATTGATCGTGACTCAGGGAGTCTGAGTGGTGGGGAAAGACGGCGCGAGCTACGGGGTCCGGTCGCCGGGTTGACGCCCGCCCCTCGTCCGCCCGGGTAGGTCGTTCGTACCCGATCCCGGGCGCATAGTGCGCACTCGTCCGGTCCCGTGTCCGGTGTCCGGAAGGATGGCGTCCAGCCACCGCGGCATCCACCAGTTGGCCTTGCCGAAGTAGCGCATGAGGGCCGGGAGGAGCGCCATTCGGATCAGCACCGCGTCGAGAGCCACGGCCAAAGCGATCCCAAGCCCCAACATCTTGGTTTCTGAGACGCCGGTGAACACGAATGCTCCGGTCACTATGATAACCAGCAGAGCGGCACTCAGGATGATGCGGCCGGTGTGAATGAGCCCGTCCGACACGCTGCGAGACTTATCGTGTTCGTGCAGCCACGATTCGTGCATCCGCGTGAGCGAGAAGACGGCGTAGTCCATGGTTATCCCGAAGAGGACGCACAGCATCACCACCGGGATGATGGCGTCGATCGTCCCAGTGGCTGTGAATCCCAGCGCCGCCTCGTAGCGCGACCCCTGGAACAGCCAGACGATAGCCCCATAACCCATGACGATAGTGAGCGTGTTGACCAGCACGGCGAGCAGCGGCAAGAGGAGGCTACGCAGCAGGAATAGAAGGATGATGAAGGTCGTCAGGGCGATCCACGCAAGAACCCAGGGCAAACGGCCGGACAACTCGCTGAAGAAATCCCGGTCGTTCGCCGTTTCACCCGCCACATGTACCGCAAAGCCGGCCGGAACTTGCATCTGCATGATGGTTTTGCTCAAGGTCTGCGCTTCCGCGGAGGAGGGGGCGGCCTTGGACACCACGCGGTACAGCATGGCCTCGGGCCCAACCGACCCTTTCACGAGCGTCTGGATCTGGCCCATCTGCTGCGCGGTTATCGTCGTGCCATTGGGCAGCTTGAGCCCTCCCGAAGGGATGTCCAGGCTCGCATTGGGGTTGGTGAGAAGGGGCTGGAACTCCTGCCAAAGGCCGGCCAACGCGGTAATGTCCGTCAGTCCGGGAAGGTTGAAGGGGCTGGTCACCGAAGCCACGCCCGGAGTGGCCGCCAACTGCTGGCCGAAGGTGTACAGGCTGGCGGCCTTCGCCATGTCGATCGTGCCACCGACTCCGTCCCACGTGACCAATACGGATATGGGAGACAACGCCGAGAGGTCGAATTGAGAATCGAGGATCTCGTAGCCTCGGCGAGACTCTGTGGATGCCGGCAGCGCCGTGGCCGAGGTCATCGCCGTCCGCATATGCAGGATCGGCGACGCAGCGACCGCCACCAACGCCAGACTCACGGCCGCGACAAGCCATGGGCGTCTGGTGAGGAAGCTGGACCAACCCGTCCAGAAACGGCCGCGGACCGCACGACGTTGCGGGACGATCCTCACCGCGTTCACGCGGTTGCCGAGCAGCCCCAGGAGCGCCGGCATGAAGGTGAGGGAAGCGGCTACCGAGAAGAAGACTACGAGGGCACCGCCGATTCCAAGTGAACGCACGGCAGGGAAGGGAATGAACGCCATCCCCACTACACCCACGACAACAGCTATCCCGCTGAAGAAGACGGAGCGTCCGGCCCTGGCTACCGTCGTGACCACCGCCTCCTCTGTCGGCGCGCCCGCGCGGAGTTCCTCCCGGAACCGGGCCACGATGAAAAGCGCATAGTCGATAGCCACTGCCAACCCGAGGAGGGTCGCGGTGTTCATGGAGAAGATGGACATGTTGGTCACGCGACCGAGCAGGTACAGGCCGCCGAGGGTCACCGATACGGCGAGCCCGCCAGTGATGACGGGCAGGGCGGCCGAGACCAGGGTGCCGAACAGCAGGATGAGGGCGACGAGCGCGACCGGCAGTGCGTACAGCTCGATCTTGCGGAGGTCGCGCATTGAGATCGCCGATAGGTCGGCGTTCACGGCAGGTTCGCCGGTGACGTAGGACTGCAGAGAGGTGCCGGCCGTAGCTGCGGAAGAAGAGCTGGCTAGCGCCGCGCGGATCCGTTGCGTCTCCAACTGTACCGACTGTGAGGCTGCGTTGAAGGTGAGCACCGCCACCGAGCTCTTGCCGTCCTTTGAGACCAGTTGGTCGCTGTCTGTGCTGGCGTAAGTCTGGATGCTCGCTAGCCCAGGGATACGGGCGGCGGTTATCGACGCGAGTGCGCTGTCCTCCGCGGCGATGAACTCCTTGCCGCGTGCATCAAGGTCCTTGCTCGTGAATACGACCACCAGATTGGTCTGTCCGAGTTTCAGACGGTCTTGGATGAGTGTCGCCGCTTGTTGGGAAGGAGCTCCGGGATCCGAAAACCCACCCCCCTGGAGGACCGTGGTCAAATACGGAGTGGCTATCAATCCCCCGGCAAAAAGGAGGACCCAGACTCCGACGACTAGCCAGCGGAACCGGAAAGAGAATCGGCCGAGTGCAGCAAACATAGGAGACTCCTGACACTTCCACGCGCGGCCCCGAAACAGGAGGCCGGCGCATCACCGCTATTGATCGCCTGTGAACCCTTCGCTCGCGTGTCGCTCCCTGGCGGGCTAGGGCGTTAGCTTGCGCCCGCTACCGGCCGGAGATCCCTCCGGTCGTGAGCCGAGCCACGTAGGCCTCGAGCACCCTGCGAGGAGCGGCGCTCACGTCTTCGGCAACGGCTTCGAGCTCGATGCCGCTCAGCGAGACCATTCCGTGCACCAAGGCCCATACGCCGTAGGCCATCTCGGCCGCCGACTGCTTTGCGGTGGGCACGAATACTCCCTTTTCAACTCCCTCGCGGAAGGTCTGTCCTATCAGCCGAGCCGCCTCCAAGCCGACTGAGGCGCCGCTTCCCGGTGGCAGGTTTTCGGACGTGGCACTCAAGATGCAGCGAAGGTCGACGGGGTTGTCGCGGGCGAAGTCCATGTAGGCCATGCCAAGTTGCACCACCCGCTCCTCAGGAGCGAGGCCGCCTGGGACTCTGCGCAGGTAGGCGTCCAGCCGCGCGAATGACTCTGCCAGCAGCGAGGCGACGATCTCATCGCGGTTGGAAAAATAAGTATAGAGGGCGGCTGGGCTGAAATCTGCTCGGCGTGCCACCTGCCGAAGCGTGAGTTCCTCGGGTCCCACTTCCAAAAGCAATTCGCGGGCTGCCTGCAAGATCTCCTGCCTAGTCGCCAAGCGCCTGCGCTCCCGCCTTGACATGCTAATTGTCTCGGGTGTCACGGTAACCCTTCCGTATTCTGAACAGTAGTCGTTCGAAAAAACGCCATTAAGAGTTCCAAACGGTGTTCGGAATACTATGCCCGAGGGGTCGAAAAGTCAAACTCGCGAATGGACGACCGAACTGCTAGCAGGGACGCTCGCGGAGGTTCGGACCCAACTCCCGCAGCGCGGGCAAGGCCCCATCGACAACGTCCGGCGCGGTGCAATATGCCATCCGGAAATAGCCCGGAGTCCCGAAGCCGACCCCCGGCACCACAAGCACCTGGCGATCGAGCAGTTCCTGAGCGAAGGCCACGTCGTCCTCTATCGGCGAGCGGGGGAACATGTAGAAGGCGCCCTCCGGCAGAGTCACGGTATAGCCGGCCTCGACGAGTGCCTGGTAGAGGACGCGGCGGTTGCGTTCGTACAAGCTCAGATCCACGCCCACGCCCTGAAGACGGGTGACGACTCGCTGCATCAGGGCCGGGGCGTTCACAAAGCCGAGGATGCGATTGGCGAGGATCAGCCCCTCCATGAGCGTCTCCACGCACGGTATGGCCGGGCTGGCAGCGAGGTAGCCGATCCGCTCGCCGGCGAGCGACAACTCCTTGGAGTAGCTGCTGGCGATCACCGAGTTCTCGTACGCGGCCATCACGGGCGGGACACGCACACCGTCGTACACGATGCGGCGGTATGGCTCGTCGGAGATCAGGTAGATGAGGCGCCCCATCTCGTGGGTCTTGCGTCGGAGGAGGTCGCCGAGGGCGGCCAAGGAATCTGACGGGTAGACGCGTCCCGTGGGATTGTTCGGGGAGTTGAGGAGGATGGCCCGGGTTTTGTCGTTGATAGCCGCGTCGATGGCCTGGATGTCGAGCCCGAAGTCCGGTGCGCTGTCGACGGGCCTGAGCACTCCTCCGTGATTGTCGGCGTAGAAGCCATATTCGACGAAGTACGGGCGAGGGACGATGACCTCATCACCGGGGTCCAGGATAGCTTTGAGGATGACGTTGAGCGCCCCACCGGCGCCAACGGTCATGACCACGTTCGCGCCAGGAACGTCCACCCCCTGATCCTCGGACAGAAAGCACGCCACCGCTTCGCGCGCCTCAGGATAGCCCGCGTTGGGCATGTAGCCATGAAGTCCGGGAGCGGGATCGTGGACGAGCTCTTCAATGACTCGCTGAAACTCGAGCGGCGGCTCGACGTTGGGATTGCCCAAGCTGAAGTCGAAGACGTTCTCGCACCCGTGGATCGCCTTGAGCCGGTCGCCCTCTTCGAACATGCGTCGTATCCACGAGGAGCGCTGGCAAAAACCGTCGATCTTCTTGGCAGTGGGCATACTCCGTCTCCCGCGAGTCCAGGCCGTTACGAACGGTGATCACTATACTGCGGCTTTCTTCCCACGTCGACGCTGCGGGTAGAATGGCATGGCGCGTGACCTCGTACGGAGAAAGGTAGGCTGGTCTGACGATCTTGAGGCGTAAAACGCCGGGTCCCATCACGATGCCGGCAACCTCTGGCCGACCGCCGCTGGCCTCGCGCGTCGCGCTCGTGCTCGCGGTGTTGGGGCTCGTGCTCGTGGCGTTCAACCAGCGACCCTCCGTTGCCAGTGTTCCGCCGGTGCTCGGGAGGCTGGGCCTGGGATCGACGGCCGAGTCCCTTCTCGTGACCATCCCGGTCCTTTGCTTCGGTATAGGAGCGCTCGCCGGCCCGTTCTTTCGGCGGGTCCTAGGGGAGGAACTTGGGGTCTTCGTTCTGCTGGCCCTTCTCATTGCTGCAGTCACGACTCGAGCCGTCTTTCTCGGCTGGGCACTTTTTCCGGCGACTATCGTTATCGGGCTTTCCATAGCGGTGCTCAACGTGCTCATGCCGAGTTTCGTCAAGCGGCGTTTCCCGGATCGGCCGGGGGGCATGACCTCAGCTTACGTGGCCGCCGCCACGCTCGGCCCGGCGATAGCCGCGGGCCTCACGGTGCCGGTGCTCCACGCGGCACACGGTTCCGTCCACATAGCCTTGGGGGTGTGGGCGCTGCCGGCGGTCGTGGCGTTAGGCGTGTGGGCGCCGCAACTCTGGGCGGGCAAGGCCCGGACTCAGGCCGAGGCCCGCGAGACGCGAGATACCGTGACCTCCTACCAACCCGGGGAACGAAATGATGATGCCGCGGCACTCGGCAAACGGTCGAAGAGCATGTGGGGTCGGCCGCTCGCTTGGCAGGTGATGGCGTACATGGGCATCGGGTCTCTCGTGTTCTACGGTCCGCTCTCGTGGCTCCCAGAGATCTATCAGTCGCGGGGCCTCTCTGCTGCGACATCGGGCTACTTGCTGTTGGTGATGAATTTCGTCGGCATGGTGGGGGCTCTCACCGCTCCCCTCTTCGCCGGGCGGGTGCGCGACCAACGGGTGGCGGTGATCGTCGCGGCTGGCGTGACTCTGGCGGGATTCCTCGGCCTGCTCTTCGCTCCCAATGGACAGGCCTTCTTCTGGATGGCCGTTCTGGGCATCGGTCAAGGGGCGCAGTTCGGGTTGGCGGTGCTTATGATCGTCCTACGCTCGTCGGACGGGCACGTGGCCGCCCGGCTGTCGGGCATGGCGCAATCGGGGGGATATCTCATCGCGGCCGCCGGTCCTCTGGTCATGGGCCTCTTGAAGTCTGCCACCGGCGGATGGGTGATCCCGATCATCTTCCTTATCCTAGCCACCGTGCTGGGGCTGATCATGGGCTACAAAGCGGGTCGGGACCGCGTCATCAGCACATGAGCGGCCGCCCGTCCTGAGCGAGCGCCGGCCCCTAGCGGCCGCCGCGACCAGCGCACCGGCGCCGGCTAGGCTGGCGGCCGGATCACCGCTAACGCTTCCTCGATGCCGAGAAAGTCGACTTCCTCACCGGTCCGCTCGAAGAACAAGACCTGTATCCTCATCTGACCGAGGACGTCAAGTTCTCGGGCGTCTTTCTCGGATGCGGGCATCACCACAAAGCGGGGCGGCATGCCCTCGACCCACGATCCCTGATACATGGTGGTCAAGGCTTCCTCTGCGGTCGCCTTGAACTCGAAGAGTGCCCTCGCCAGGTCGTTGTCGCCTCTCACATACAGCTCGTCTCTGAGGCTGAGGGTGTCGCTCGCCACCCGGTAGCCGCGCGCCTCCAACTCGCCGCGCAGGGCCGCTCGGACTGCCGTCAGCCGGGCCCGGGCCGTCTGCGGCTGGGGGGGCCGCTTCGCGCCGGTGACGCCCTGCTCGATCTCCTCCATCTTGCCGATGCGGCCCGGCCTAGTCGGCCATGCCATCTCCCCAAAGTTCCACCTGGATCAGGCATGAGTTGTTGGCCATGGCGGTCGAGGTGGGAGTGATGAACCGCTTCGACGTGAGGATGTTCACGCACCCGGCGCGGTCAGGCGAATCACCGGGCATGCCGATGGGGTCATAGTCCCCGCACGACTCGTACGAGTGAACCGTCCCCGGAGGTACTCGCTCCGTCAACTGGGCGGCCAGGATGACGGAACCGCGGTCATTGAACGCTCGGACCAGGTCCCCGTCGGCGATGCCCCGCGCCGCGGCATCGCCCGTGTTGATGCGCATTATCCAGTAAGACCGGCCATCTTCTTTGCGAACCCGGTGGTCCTTCACGTCGTCCGTCCAGGAATCCTTGGCATCGCCCATGGTGTGGAAGCTGAACCTCGGGTGAGGAGAGACCATCTGGAGCGGGAATCTGTCATACAACTCGCCGGTGTGATGACCCTCCCAACTCTCGATGAATTGCGGTCCGAGTGCCGGGCGCTCGGGATCGACGGTACCGACAGCCTCGAGCCGCTTGAGGCTGGAAGCAACGAACTCGATCTTGCCGGAGGTCGTCTGCAGGCCCTCGAGCCGGACGGTGTCCCAAGGGGGCGGTCCCCAGTCCGGCGTGTCTTTCGTGCGTCCTTCGGCGAACCAGCGCAGCGCGGGGGTAGCCGTGTAGTCCTCGGGCACCGGGACGACGTAGTAGCCCTTCTCCTCGAATTCCTCCCAACTGACCCGCGTGGGGAGATCGCTCGCGTGGAAGACCTGCTTCACCCAGTCGTAGTCGGTCTTGCCGCCCATGCTGTAGATCTCATAGACACCGAGGCGCTTCGAGAGCTCGGCGAAGATGTCGTAATCGGACTTGGATTCGCCCAAAGGCTCGATGCACTTCTTCTCCAAGACCATCATCCGGTGGTTGACCTGGGTGTATCCGTCCGGGCAGTAGCCTGCTGCGTACGCGAACTCGCCGATGTCCACCCGCTCGAAGTTGGTGCAGGCGGGAAGGATGACGTCCGCGAACTTCGCTTCTCCCTCCATCCAGATCGACTGGTTGACCACGAAGGGCACCTTGTCGGTCTGGTAGGCCTTGACGTAGCGGTTCGTCTCGGTCATGGTGCCGATAAAGGAGCCACCGTACCGGTAATACATGCCCACAAGCGGGTAGCCTTGGGCCGGATACTCGTACTTTTGGAACTGCGACTCGATGGACGAGCCGCAAAAACCCTTGCCTCTCCACTCCAGATGCTCGTGGAGCATGGCTTCAGGGATGCGCAGGCGCGGCACGATCTGGCCTTCGGTGGAATGGTGCGTGTTACGGGTTGCTCCGCCCTGCGGGAACATGCGATACAGCCAGCGGAAGCCCGCCGCCGAGTTGTCGATGCTGCAGGAGATGCCACCTTCCGAATAACCGGGGAACATGAACGCGTGGTCTGCAGGGGCGCCCGAGGCCGTGGACCAGATGTTGCTGCCCGGAGTGCCCAGTCCCTGCATGGCTGCGAGCGCGATCATGGCCCGCGTCCATTCGTTGCCCGTGGCGGAGCGGCACGCGCCGCCCATGCCCCCGAAGCCCCCCGACGCGAGCATGGTCTTTTTCGACGCCCATTCGCGTGCCAAAGCCCGTATCTCCCGGGCCGGGACACCGGATTCTCCCTCGGCCCACTCCGGCGTCTTGGCGAGACCGTCCGCTTTGCCGAGCACGTAGTCCGTCCACTCTGAGAAGCCGGTGGTCCGATCGGCCACGTAGTCCTTGTTGTAGGTGCCTTCAGTAAGCCACGTATGGGCGATCGCCAGCGCGAGGGCTACGTCGGTACCCAGGCGGGGAGCCAACCATTTGTCGGAGAAGAGACCGGCGGTGTGATTGAAGTAGGGGTCTATGAAGACCATCTTGATGCCGAGCTCTTTCAGCCAGAAACGGCGGCAGGTTCCCTCGAAGGCCGCGTAGCACCCGCTGGTGGTCTCCGGGTCCGCCGACCAGAACACCATCATCTCCGTGTTCTTCAGGGCATCTTCCAGCAGGTCGTACTGCTCGGGGATTCCCAGGCGATGGCTGTTGCCCCACATATGCATGGCTCCCCAGTGCCAGCCTTCCCAGCTGTCGGGGTTGTGCTCGGCGTACGTCAGTCCCACGAGTTCCATGAACCGGTAATAGGCACTGAAGCGGTATCCCACGTTGCCCCACATGTGGTGTGAACCGGTGGTAGTGAGGATCCCTGCCGGCCCTAACTCCCGCTTGACCCGGATCATCTCGTCCGCCACCAGATCCAGGGCTTCGTCCCAGCCGATGGGCTCGTATCCCGAAATTCCGCGGTTCTGGCAGTTGCGCTCGCCGTTCGGGTCGAAGTCGACGCGTTTCAATGGCGTGAGGATGCGCATCGGCGAGTAGATCACCGATTTGTGAGCCACGGTCCAGGGGGAGAGGGTGGTTCTTCTCGGAGGCGAAAAGGTACGTCCGCGGGCTTCGATCTTCCAGGAAGCTGCATCTTGATCGTCGAGGTCGATCGGCGTGATGCGCAGGATCTTGTCGTCCTTCACCTCGACGTAGACAGGGCCACCGGTCGTGCAGTTGGTCAATCTTCGCATCTGGGACATCCTGAACCGACCTTCCTCGCCCGCCCTGCCGGCTTGGCGCTCGTCTCCACGCTGCCAGAATAAGTGCTTTCGCCCCACGGCTACACCCAACAGAGGATGCTATCAGCGCTTGCCACGGGCGTCGAGGTTTCGAGCCTCGGCCTCGACCTTGGTCGCTGGCTTTAGTCGCGGATCTCAGGTGTGGACCTTGACCCGGACTCCGGCCCCGGACCTCAGGCGTGGACCTCTGACCGGGGAGCCCAGTCGTGGACCCTAGTGACCGGCGTCAACGTTGCGCGTGCCGAGATAGGCCTCCTTGACCTTCTGATTGTCCTGGATCTCCTGTGGCGATCCCTCGGCGATGACCCTACCGGCATCGAGGACGTACAACCGCTCGCACAGGTTGAGGACGAACGGCAGATCGTGGTCGATAAGCAAGATGGCGCATTTCTCCAGATCGCGGATATTCGGCGGATGGAATCATGAGCCTCAGGGATTCCATCTCGTTGGTGCCGGCGGCAGGCTCGTCCAGGAGCAACAGATCCGGGCCCGAGGGCCACGGCACGGGCCATCTCCACCTGACGTTGGATCCCGTAAGGAAGAGTCCCGGCTTTTCGAGAAGCCACCTGCTCAAGGCCGAACTGGGTGAGGATCTGCTCGGCAGGGCGATAGACCGAGGAACGATATTGCTCGGCCACCCGGGCCGCGGTCTCGATGTTCTCGCGGACCGTGAGCTCCCGGAACAGGTGGGTGTTCTGGAACGTGCGGCCTACTCCCAGACGTGCGATCTCGTGCGAGGGCAATGTGTAACAGCGCGGCCGTCAAGAAGATATCGCCGGAGGTGGAGGTATAGAGTCCCGAGATCATGTTTATAAGCGTGGTCTTACCGGCGCCATTGGGGCCGATGAGGCCCAGGATTTCGCCCGGGTAGACCTCTAGTGAGGCGTTGTCTGACGGCTCTCAAGCCCGGCGAAGAGCATGGTGACCTCTTTGACCGCAAGGAGCGGTTCAGCGCCCGCCTGTCAGCGCGGGCCGCAACGTCCGCCGCGGCGCTTGTAACCCACCGCAGGGGGAGACACCGGTGCTCGCGGCCGCGGCCAGCGCTGCCGCGCCGCGGCGCCCTGGGTTGCCACGACCGGGACGTCGGCCGGCGCTTTGCGGAGCCAGCCCAGAATCCGCTCCCATGCCCCGTCGATCTCCTTGTCGCCCAGAATCCCACCCGGCCACCAGACCATAACGATGAGGATGATCACGCCATACGCCATCGAGGAGAGTCCCGACGATCATGGGCAGCTTCAGCGCTGCCGATGCTGCGGGCCGTCGCCTAGGTACCGGAGCACCTCGGAGATCACTGTCACGATCACGGTCCCGAGCAGCGCGCCGGTGACGCTGAACATGCCGCCCAGCACCAACATGGCCACCTGTACGAACATGAGGGTCTCGTAGAACTCGCTGGGGCTGATGGCGCCGAGAAGGTGGGCAAGAGAGCGCCCGCCTAGGGCCACGAACACCGCCGAGAGCACCCAGGATACGTAGCGGGACCGATGGACTCCCACGCCCATGCTACTGGCGGCCACCTCGTCCTCGCGGGCTGCGCGCACGCGCAGCCCCACTCGGGACGGCATGAAGAGTCTCGCCGCGACCGCGGTCACGAACAATCCGCCCAGCCAAGGGGCAGCGTGGTCTTCACCTGGATGCCGTAGAAAGCCTCCGAGCCGCCGGTGAGGCTCTTCCAGTTGATGAGCACAGAGTTGACTACCACGAGGATGGCGAGTGTCACGATGCTCGCCGCGATGCCGTGCAGCCGGCTCATGAATAGGCCGATGATGGCTGCGATCACCGTGGTGATCACCACGGCGAGAAGGATGGCCAGAGGTAAGGAGAGCTGCATCTTCGCCAAGCCGAAAGGTGCGTTGCCGATGGTTGTGGCCTTGACCGATGCAGGGGTGGAAAGGATGGCGGTTACATAAGCCGCGACGCCCGGCCAGCCCCACGTGGCCGAAGGAGAGTATCCCCGTGTTGCCCACGAAGATCTGCGTGCCGACCACCATGACGCCGTTGATTACCATGACGAGCGCGATGTGCCGTGCCGCGTCGCCGCCGGTGGCGTAAATGGTTGGACCGATGGCGAAAGAGTGCGAACGCCACGACCGCGCCCAGGACTGGGCGGCGCCGGGCGGCCAGGACGGCTCTCTCATACCCGCGCCGCCGATTTCGGCGCGAAGAGGCCGTCAGGCCGTAAGCACGAGTATCGCGCGCGATCAGAAACAGCAGGCCATTGGTGAAACCGCTGGCGCTACGACGGCAGGAACGCGCGGAACCGGTCTCAAGGAGCCCACGATGAAGCCCCCCGAGCACGGCTCCCCAGAGATTGCCCAGACCGCCGATGACGTTGGCGATGAACCCGTTCAGGACCAGGGCGAAGCCCATGTGTGGGCTGACCGAGCCCCGGATGGCGAATGAGCACGGCCGCCGATGCCGGCCAAGAAAGCCGGAGAGTGCGAAGGCGAGTGGCGATGACTAGGTTGGCCTTGACCCCCATCAGGCGGACGGCGTCGAAGTCCTCGGCCGCGGCGCGCATGGCCGTGCCGATGACCGTGCGTCTGAGCAGCATGAGTGTGCCAACGAGCGCGATGATGGTCACCGCGATGATGAGGATGTACTGGATCCGCGGATCTGCAGCCCGAACACCATATAGGCTGGTGTTCATCCAGTCGGCTGGGGGATGGCTGAAGTCCCGAGCGGAGAGACGAACGCCTCGAAGGCGTAGGAGATGAAGATGCTGAGACCCAGCGAGGCCACCATCATGCTCACCGGGTTGGCGTGGCGCATGGGCCGGAAGGCCAAGCGCTCCATGACCAGGGCCGCGATGGTGGCGGCGGCGATACCGCCGATCACCCAGACGATCCAGGGCGCGCCCGCATACGCAGGCCCAGCATGGTGTAGCCGCAGATGGTGAGGAGTTCGCCGTGGGCGAAGTTGGCCAAGTGCAGGATGCTGAAGACCATGGCTATCCCTAGCGCCATCAGCGCGTAGGTGGAGCCCAGGGTCAGTCCGTTCAGAAGCTGCTGTCCGACGGTGTTCACTGAAGACGTGCTCCCTCTCTCGCTCAGGTCGAAGACGCGCACACTAGTCCCTCACCCCGAGGTAGGCCTGTAGGAGCTCTTTCTCATCCTGCAGGGACTCGGCTTTTGCTTCCATCTGGATGCGTCGCCGTTGCGTCAGTACGTAGGCGCGGTCCACGAACTCAAGCACTTGCAGTGCGTTCTGCTCCACCAGGAGGATCGTGAAGCCCCGTCTTGCGCAGGTCCCGGAGGAGTTCGAAGACCGCGTCCACCAACGGGGGGCCAACCCCAGCGAGGGCTCGTCCAGGCAGAGAAGGCGGGGTGCGGTCATGATCGTGCGGGCGATGGCCAACTGCTGGGCTTCGCCGCCCGAGAGGAGTCCGGCTAGCTGGTTTCGTCGCTCCTTTAAGACCGGGAACAGCTCGAACATGGTCTCCAGATCCCGTTTCGTCGCCTCTTTATCTTTGCGGGTGGCCGCTCCCAGGCGCAGGTTGTCGGAGACGGTGAGTTGCTTGAAAAGTCGGCGGCCTTCCGGGACCAGGCCCACGCCCAGCCGCACCATGGCCTCCGGCTCAATGCCGGTGACGTCCTTCCCATGAAGCAGACCTTGCCGGACGCGGGTTGTACCAAGCCCATGATGGAACCCAGGATGGTCGACTTGCCGGCGCCGTTGGGGCCCGGATCGCCGACGATCTCGCCCTCGCTCACGTGGAGAGACACTTCGCGGATGGCTTCGATGGGGCCGTAGCGCGTGGTCAGACGGTCGACTTCCAGCATGAAGGTCGGGGAAGGTCCGGCAGTGGCTGCCGGACCTTCCGCGTCGAGCTCGTCACTTTAGGTTGCGTGCTCACAGCATCCTACGGCGTCGGGATGAAGGCCGGAATGTGCTGGTCTTTAAGCACGAACTTGCCGTTCTCGATAGCAACGATCGAAACGGTCTTGAGGGGAACGCCGTCGGTGCCTTTGTACGTGATGGTACCGGTCTCCACCTTCAGGTTCTCGATGTTGCTCAAGGCTGCGGCGATGGCTTTGGGATCGACAGAACCCGCGGCTTCTACGGCCGCTTTGATGACGTCGATGCAGTCGCCGCCAAGACCGGCGAAGGCATTGGCTTCCGGTGGTTTGCCTTTGTTCCAAGCGGTGAATCCGGCCACATAGGTGGCCAGCTCGCTGCCGGGGGACGCGTAGCCGTGCGTGGTGAATGTGACATTCTCGGCAGCTGTGCCTGCGAAGTCGATAAGGGCTTGTTGATCGTCACCGTCCGACCCGAGAAGGGGGAGGTTGACGCCGGCCGCGCGCAGCTGCTTCAGGAAGATGCCCACATCGGGAGTGAACATGCCCGTGTAGATGCAGTCGGGCTTAGGATTGAGACCGGCGATCTTGGTCACCTGAGCCGAGAAGTCGGTCTGGCCAACGCTGAACGTGTCCGTGCCGATCTCCTTGCCGCCGCCCTTGGCGAAGACCTGGTCGAAGAATATCGGCAGCTTCGCCGTGTACGAAAGGTCGGGGGAAACCAGGGTGTAGACGGTCTTGTAGCCTTGCTTCAGCGCGTAGTCGGCCATGGCCGCGGCCTGTACGTTATCGCCGAAGGCCACGAGATAAGCCTTTGCGCC
>CAVVNF010000039.1:0-33842 GCA_963749535.1 uncultured Thermoleophilia bacterium
AGCGCACCGCGAGATGAAGATGAACGCTGGGTCTTCCCCTCCGCCGTGCGGCTCAGTGGTCGACACTTGAGCTCGAGGGCTATCAGGGAGGCTTCTGATTAGCAGAGGCAACCCAGGCCTGGTAGTCCTTCGCCTCCTGTCCGTCCTTTTCGTCTTGGGGGCGCTCGCCTTGACCGCGGGCCCGTCCGCCTCGGCGGAGCCCAAGGCCATCACCCAGGCAAGAGCCAGGTGAGCGCTCTCCGCACCCGTGTCTACCAACTAAACAGCCAGCTTGAGCTCTTGGTGGAGAAGTACGACGCCGACAACATCCAGCTCGCCCAGGCAAAGACGGATGTCGCGCAGAATCAGGCCCTGCTAACTCAAGCAGAGCAGAACTTGGCTCAGGCGGAAGGGACAATGAACAGCCGTCTCGTCGAGATCTACGAACGGGGAGAAGCGGGCGACTTCCTGGACGTTCTTCTCGGTGCCACTTCGTGGTCTGATCTGGTGGACCGCGTTGTCTTTCTGGAAAGGATTAGCCAGCAAGACAGTCAGTCGGTGGCCCAGGTCTCCACCTACAAGAAGCAGGTGGCCGATCAGCAGGTCGAAGCTCAATCAGCAGCTCAAGAAGCAACAAAAGGCGGCGGCGCAGGTGCTCGCGGCAAGGAAACTCGTGACGCGCAGGCTCGCGCAGAACCAGCAGCAGATGAAGGGCGATCAGAAGCAGATAGCCGCCATGGAGAAGCAGTGGCAGGCCGAACAGGCCAAATTGGCCGCTGAGGCCAGAGCGGCGGCAGCTGCGAGCCAGAGGGATGCGGGTGGTAGAGGCGCCATGAAGTTTCAGGGGCGTGCCGTATGTCTGGGGGGGGCTCCAGCCCCGGCGGCTTCGACTGTTCGGGGCTGGTCATCTATGTGTTCGCACAGTTGGGCGTCAGCCTTCCCCATTCTGCGGCCATGCAATATGATTCCGGCACCCATGTCTCCCGGAGACGAGCTCGAGCCTGGCGACCTGGTCTTCTTCGGGAATCCCATACATCACGTGGGGATATACGTTGGCAACGGGGACATGATCGACGCCCCCTACACCGGGGTATCGGTGCGCATCGATCCTCTACAGAGCGACTACGCGGGGGCCACGCGGATCTTCTAACTGGGTTCCACTGGGCCAGGTGGCCGAGCCACTTCGAGCCCGGGTCGGCGTTCGCGGCGACCACCACGGTGAAGGCATGAGTATCAACGCATGGTAAGTTGGCGGGCATGACGCGCTTGAAGCGACAAACCTCAGCACGGCTGCTGGCTGCTCCCACCATGCTTGCCCTGGCCCTGGTCATCTGTTTGTCCGGCCTCGCCGGAACGACGTGGGCGACCACGACCACCTCCATTCCGGCCGAGTCGCGCGCCACGCAGGCCGTGGTACAGCCGGCGACCCAGGCGACCACCGCCCCGACCTCCACTGTGCAGTCTTCCGTCTCGCCGCCGGTCATCCATGCCAAATCCGCGATCGTCATTGATTTGACCACGGGCCAGATTCTGTACTCACACGATGCCAACGCCCGAAGGCCTATGGCCTCGATCACCAAGATCATGACCGCCATTCTTGCTCTGGAGACCCTCCCGCTTGACCGGGAGGTCACGGTTTCGGCTCGGGCAGCCAAGGTGGGGGAGCAATCCCTAGGGCTGAAGGCCGGCGATCATCTAACGGTAGAACAGCTTCTCTACGGGGCTCTAGTGCATAGCGGCAATGACGCCGCCTTTGCCTTGGCAGAGGCGGCCGGCGGCAGCATGGAGGCCTTCGTGGGCGAGATGAACGAGAAAGCTCGCGAGTTGGGCCTCTCGAACACGCATTACATCAACCCGGACGGACTCGATGCCCGGGGCCACTACTCCTCAGCCCGTGATTTGGCCATGCTGGCTCGCTACGCCATGCAAGATGCAGAGTTTCGCAAGATAGTGGGGACCGTCAACTACAGCATCACTCTCCCAGGTCAATCCAAGCCCTTTGCCTTTCGCAACGTCAACAAACTATTGGGGACGATGGCCTGGGTCACCGGTATCAAGACCGGTTCGACCGACGACGCCGGCTTCTGTCTGGTGGCCTCAGGCACCAGTCAGGGGAAGTCCGTGATCAGCGTGGTCTTGGGAGAGTCCAGTTGGACGCCCACCTGGGCGGACAGCAGGAATTTGCTCGAATATGGGTTCAAGCGGGAGGAGTTGGCCGTGACACCCGCGCCCGGCGATGGTGGCCCCGGCCCTCCAGGTGGTTGATCTCGCCCAGCCTTCCGTGGTGGTAGCCGAACTGCCGATCCCATACCACCTGGGAGCCGAACTCAAGCTGGTTACGGATGGCGCGACTCGAGGTGGCCTTGCCACCGGGAACAAAGGTGAACAGCAAAGTGAGCCTGCCTTCCAAACTCACGCTGCCGGTTCAAGCCGGACAGGTGATCGGTCGGGAGCAGTTCACGGTTGGGGGCAGGCAAGAGGGTTCGATGGCTCTCGTCGCAGCGACATCAGTGGCAAAGGTCACTCTGTGGGTCAAGCTGAAGTACTTCTGGCATCGCTTTGTCCGGTGGCTCCGCCATGTGTTCTAGTCTTGACTTTGCGATTGGTTCCTGCGGCAGTAGCTCACCCGGCGCCCGTCTGATGGCGAACAGTGGTCTCTCCGCTGGGCCGGACTCACGTGCTCCCGCAAATGTGCTCCTGACACCGCCGCCCCAATTCTGCTCACACTGGCTGGGGCACGTTCTAGCCCCGGCAGCAACTAGAAGCGGATCGTCTTCTCCCACACGAGACCGCGGGCGCGCCGGCCAGTCACCCATTGGCAAACCGCTCGGAGTACGGGGACGAGCCAAGCCTGAGAATAGGTGAAGTACATAAGAAGAGCGGTGCCCATGTTCTCAGTGTTGGCCTCGTCTTCCATGGCCGCGCCAGCTGTGAGCTGGAACCAGTAGATGCCGGCCATCATGTACCAGAGAATGAGGAACGGGAAGCCCTTGAGGGGAGAGCTGAAGATCCCGGCCAGCCCCCCAACGAAGTAGACATCAGACGCCACCAAGACACCGGTGAAGAGCACGTAGATACTGATCAACTGGATCATCTCGGCAAAGATAGCCGCCGAGGTCTTGTAGCTGCCCGTGCGAAGGATCCGCCCGGCCGTGAAGAGATTGCCCCGGATCCACCTGGTCCGCTGACGGACCCAAGCTGAGACCTTCTCAGGCTCCTGTTCCCAGGTGCGCGCGTCCGGTGCTACCGCTACCCGCAGCTTCCTGGCGGTGAGTTCGATGGTCAGATCGAGATCCTCCGCCAGCGCCAATTCGTTCCATCCTCCCACCTCCTGAACGACATCGGTACGGAGCACGTAGTTGGTACCGGTGAGCGATCCGATCTTGAAGAGCTGCCAGCGCCCGCACTGCATGATGAGTTGAAAGACCATGAATTCAAGACCGATCATACGCGTGAGCAGATTGCGCCTGAGGTTGAGAGTCTTCACGTATCCGACGGCCCCCGCCAGCTCGGGTTCGGCCAGAGCCCTTGAGACAAGGCGCCGGAGCGCCTCAGGCTCGGGGCGGTTGTCAGCGTCATAGATGCTGAGAAAGGGAGTAGTCACTTGAGCCAAGCCGTAGTTGAGTACTCGCGCCTTCCCCTGGTTTTCGCCCGGGGGAACGTCGAAGACCTTGACGAAGGGATAGATCGCCGCGACCTTACGAGCAATCTCGCCGGTGGCATCGCTGGATCGGTCGTTTAGCACCCAGACATTCAACTTGTCTTTCGGATAGCGCAGAGCCACCATGGCAGCCAAGGTGGCATCGATCACTTTTGCTTCGTCATGACAGGGGATAAGAACGGTGACGCTTGGCCATTCCACCGGCTCGGGCGACCTTCGATAGTTGCCGCGCATGGCGAGTCCGGCGGCACTCAAGACCAAGTAGTAAAGAAGAACGGCCCAGAAGACCGCCGCGAAAACTAGCATCACCATCGGCCGGCTGCCTGCATCGAGTGGCTTGCCAACTGCCGTATCCCGGGCTCGGCCAGATGGGCCCTCATGGGACCGGCATCAGAATAGTTTTCAGAGAGGTCCGCCAGAGGCCGCAAGTCGCTCGTGGCGGCAGCCAGTAGGGTCACCAGGGTGATCCCGTCTCCCGGATAGGAGGAGAAGCCGAAGCGAGCCTTCTCTATCAGTGTAGCTCCGTCCAACTCGGGCGCCTTGGCCAACCGGTCAAGGACCCGCTGCAAAGCGGGATGGACAGTCTGCTCATCGGTCTCGATCAGCAGTCCGAGATAGAGGTCGGTTTTCCGCATAGTCCACAGGTCATAGCTTTCCCTTGTCTCGTCGCACAGGATGTCACCCAGCATCTTTTGGGCGCTCCCGAGTGTGGCCGATCCCTCGCCGAGCCGAAAATAGTCGCTGACGTCGACGGCCAGAAGGAGGAACGGGCGAGAGGTGCGACGTGACCGAGTCAACTCCCGAGAGACGGCACTCTCGAAGGCGACGGGAGTCAAGAGGCCGGAGATCTCGTCCTTGCTGGCGTAGCGGCGTGCTAGATCCCGTGCTTGCTCGAATGCGCGCTTTCGAGCCCGTAGCAGCGAAACGAGCGCCACAGCGCTGGCAAGAAAGAAGACGGTGGCAAAGTGGGAGAAGATGTTCTGGGCCTGGACGACCTCACTCCAACCCAGCCGGTAACCCTGGACCGACATGGCGGTGGCAGATGCAAAGGCGTAGGTAAGTACAAGCGCCAGGGCGGTCCCGGTTCGCAAACCTTCGACCAGGAGGGTCAGTGCGGGCACAAGAAGAAACGCCAGCCAGGACCATCCGCTCCCCAGAATCACCGGAGCCCTTTGGATAAGCAGCGCCGTCGCTACTCCATAGAGGGCAAGCGCCAGGCCAATGGGAGCAGGATCTCGTCGCCAGCTGACGAGCGCGGCGTTCCGTGCCGTCCTCTTTGCGCTCGTCCTCCGAGACAAGACTCCGCTGAATCCCTCATCCATGCTCGATTCGCTCCGTTCTCATGTCCTTTCGCGCCTCCGTCTACTAATCGACCGAAATTCCTCACGGGGCGGCAACGTCTAATCCCTATATCGGTCCAGTCGCGCCAGGGCAGTAGTGCGTATTACGCGCCAAATCGACCGCGTATTCTGGTCCGTGCCGATCACCCAGAGTGCCGCATGCCTATCCAAGGCGTGCGATTCGATGTGAGATCAGCGGCGGGGCTTGCATGTCGAGCTGGACGCCTGGGTCACCTGCCTTAGATCGGATGGGCCGGTTGGGCAGCGCCCAGTACAGCGTCTCACCCGTGCAGCGTTGAAACCCGCCCCCGTGCCGACGCCGACGGCGCGACCAGGGACCGTGCCGTCGAGGGGCCGCGCTGTGCTGACTGCGGACACGGTGACTGGGTGATTGGCGGCCTCATCAACAGTCCGTCGAGAGCTGCCCCTACGCACGCCTGGCATAGGAGTCCAGAACATCGGCATTTGTGTTTCTGTTTCGGCAAGTCCGGGACTCCGTAAGGTATGACACCATGCCATAATGGGGGTCTCCCGCGGGAAGTGGAACGAGGAGTAGCTCGGTCGACGGCTGGGACGAGATCTCCAGACGCTTGGGAACAAAAGGTGTTCGTGGATTCCGAGTTCGCGACGGGTATGAAGGCCCTCATAAGGGGCTTCAGTGCCTAACCTTTGTGCGATGCAGCAGCGTCTCAACTGAAGCAGCAGAGGAAAGCCATGAACGCGGCGGGGCGTTCTTGAGTGGGGGGGCTGTGGCCTTCGCTGAGAATCATCATGATGCCATGCTGATTGGCGCCCCTGCGACCATGGTTATGTCCAACCGTGACAGGGCGGCGAGACGTGGGCACCCCATGGCGCCCCGTGCTAAGCTTCTGGCCGCGTCCGGCTTTCCGCCAACTTCACCAACTCATTCCAGAGTGTCACGTCCGCGGAGCCTCTTGCATGGAGTAGGGCATCGTCTGAGCTAGGGTTCCGATTCTCCATTTCCGGCCAGGGAGATATAAGAGGCTTCTTCTCCCGCCATTCGCGCAAGAGGGTCTGGACATCCTCCTGGGTGGCAGATGGAGCGATCGGGCCGGTCGAATCCTGACGCTGCCCGCGCGCGGATCTAGCTCTGCGAACGACGATAAGGACCGCGCCCAGAGCCAGAAGGACGACACAGATGCCGGTGATCACATAGGGATTGCGAAAAATCCGTTCTACTCCGTGGAGGCTCCCACGTCTGGCCGTTCCGTTGGCCAGACCAGGGTCGTTAGAGGTGTTGGCATTGGCAGGGGCGGCGCCGAGAGTTGCGGGCGGACTCAGAGTGCTCCTGGTGTTCGCTGGCTGGGTCAGTAGCAGTAGGTTGTGCAGCACCTGGGCACACTCCCCCCGGGAGGCGCTCTGGAAGAAGTCGAAACTCGGCCCCATCCCCTGCAGACCATCCAGCAGACCGGCGTAGGCTGCCTTTCTTGCCCAGCTGTAGTGCTCAGCTGAGAAGTTGCCAAACGGCGGGCTATACGAGGCGGGCGGATCGGGAAGGTTGGCGGCCCGAGCCACAAAAGTGATGAGTTGGGCCCGTGACAGATCGTCGAAGGGCGCGAACGTGGTGGGGGTCTTCGCATCGGTGAGGCCCTTCTCGTAGCAGACCGCCACATACTTGTCCGGATAGAAGGGGTCGGCTGGATCGAGGTTGCGAGGAACGTCGGTGAAGGGATCGGCGTCTGCGGCCGAGACGGGAAGACCCAGGGTCTTCACGATCATCTTGGCGAACTGCTCACGCTCGACGGGTGCATCAGGCCGAAACGTGCCATCGGGAAAGCCGTTTATCAATCCGCGTGACGCCAAGTCGGAGATTGCTGTCACATAGGGGTGGCTGGCGCCGACATCGCCGAAGCTGAGAGCGTAAGCGGTGGTCGCCAGGACGAAGAGGAGGCCAGCGACGAGTATCGCTAGGAGGCCCAATCCGAGTGCAGCGAACCGCCCGAAACACCGCCGAGCTACACACGAGTGTCTGTTCGCGCGCCCGTTCAGCTTCTTCCGCCTTGCCTGCCGACTGGTGCTCTGGTGACAGGAAATCCCCCATGGATCCAGGTTCACTTGAATAGGATAGTCCCACACGCTGTCCCGCGCCATACGGGCAAAGCCGCTCAAGCATCTGGCCAGCCGTTGCTAAGCCGGGATGGGTCTCCGTCCAGCTCCACCCCGCTTCGCAGGGTCTCTATACCAGGCTCTTCCCTACGGGCGCCTCGGCTTGGCTCCCTGAATCATGCAAGCCTCCGGTTTCTTCGTCACGATGCCATAGCGATGGTAGCTGCGCAACGCTCCTTCCGACCGACGGGGCGAGTCATCGCTGCGTTCATCCGCAGCGGCGTCATGAACAAGACCTAGGCGGGTACGAAGAGACGCTGAACCGTAGCCGAGACTTCTGACTCTGGAGAGACTCGCCACGGCCAGTGCCATGTCGAGCAGCCCAGCGATCGCACTTTTCCGCACGGCACCAAGGAGGCTGCACCGAGTCTTCGGCCACTGTCGAGCAGCGAGCGCTCCCAGTTCCTACGCTCTTTCGGCAAGGAGGTTGGCAAGGCCACAGGCCGAGGCGAAGCATAGATCGTCCAGAAATTCTGGGACTTACATGCTCTTTCGCTTCCTCTTGCCCCGAAGACATGAGTAGAATAGGCTTTCGGAGCACAGCAACGTGGATCATCGGGGAGGGGTTTTTCGTGAAGCGCATCATGCTTGTCTGCGTGGGCGTCGTACTCGCCTTGGCCTTGGGAATCGGTCTGAGTCTGGGCCTAGCCTCGTGCAGCAGTTCCGGCAGTACTAGTGGTGCCGGAACTTCCAAAACGCCTGCGTTGGCGGTGTTGCCATTCCCCGGCACACCCGACGCCTCACCCGCCTCACAGATCAGCTTCCTTGGCGTAGCTCCAACGGACATAAAGTCCCTCACGGTCAAAGGCTCGAAGAGCGGCAAGCATGAGGGGCAGTTGACCGCGCTTGCCGATAGCCGGGGTTCGGCGTTCGTAGTCGCGCAGCCGTTCTCCGAAGGAGAGACTGTGACGGTATCGGCAGAACTCGGCTCCACGAAAGCGGCCGACGCCCTGGGCTCCACCACTGGGGACAAGATCAGTTTTGCTTTCACCGCGGCGATCGCCCCGCCTGCGACGCCGGCCCAGTCGACGGCCTCGACGGCCTCGACGGCCTCAACGGCCTCAACGGCATCATCCGGCTCGACTGTGTCTACCGGAGGGTCGGCCGCCGGGCAATCTGGCGGACAGGTCGCCGGCCAGGCGGGCACGACGCCGACGACGCAGGCGAATGTGGCGGCCACGCAGAGTTTCCACTCCGCCCCGGCCTTGAAGCCCCCGGTCATCACTGTGTCCACACCGGATGCCGATCCGTCGTCGGGGTACGTATTCGTTGATGCCCAATTCGCGCCACAGAACGGGCCGATGATCCTCGACCCGTCGGGTAACGTCGTGTGGTTCGACCCGCTGACGAACAACCAGTGGGCCACGGACGTTTGTGTGCAGACCTATGCCGGCAAGCCGGTTCTCACGTGGTGGCAGGGCCAGGTGTCCGCAGCCGGCCACGGTTCCGGGAACGGCATGATCGTGAACACTTCTTATCAGCCTGTGGCCACTGTCAAGGCAGGCGAGGGATACAGTGCCGACCTGCACGAGTTCAAGCTCAGCTCTCACGACACCGCGTACATGACCATCTATCAGCCGGCGCAAGCTGATCTCACGTCCGTTGGAGGAGCCAAGAACGGCACCGTGCTCGACGGCATCGTGCAGGAGGTCGACATCAAGACCGGCCAGGTGTTGTGGGAGTGGCACGCGCTCGGGCACGTTCCTCTCACCGCTTCCTATGCCGGCAAGCCTACTGCCGGTGTGCCTTACGACTTCTTCCACGTCAACTCCATCGAAGAGACGCCCGATGGGAACCTGCTCGTCTCGGCGCGGAACACGTGGGCGATCTACATGATCAACCGCAAGACGGGGGCGATCATGTGGCAACTGGGCGGCAAGGGCGGCAGCATCACGCTGGGGCCCGGAGTCCAGTTCGAGTGGCAGCACGATGCCCGCATCATGCCGGACGGCACCTTCACCTTGTTCGACAACGGGTCCTCGCCGCCCGAGGAGAAGCAATCCCGAGGCCTGCACATCTCCGTGGACGTGGCATCACAGACTTCCAAGCTCCTATCTAGTTACATCCGCACCCCGCCGTGGCTGTCGGGCAGTCAGGGCAACATGCAGACACTCCCCAACGGCGACCTGCTCGTGAACTGGGGCGACAAAGGCTGTTTCACCGAGTTCACCCCAGACGGCAAGATGATCTTCGATGCCACTTTCCCGACTCCGGCTCAGTCATACCGCGCCTACCGCAGCGCCTGGGAGGGGCATCCGACACAGCCGCCCGCCCTGGCCGTCACCGATACCGGTGGAGGTGCGCTGACGGTCTACGCGAGCTGGAACGGCGCGACCGGCATCGCCTCCTGGCAACTGCTGGCCGGAAATGGAGCGGACAGCCTCACGCCCGTGGCCTCGGCCGTCTCGACCGGCTTCGAGACCGCGATCCCGGCTACCACTTCGCTGCCGTATCTAGCCGTCCGGGCGCTCGACGCCAACGGGCAGACGCTGGGCACTTCGGCGGCTGTGCAACGCTAGACAGATAGAGCACGTTTCGGGGCCGGCTCCTGAACGCCGGCCCCGCGGCTAGCTTGCAGGGGCAGGCTTCTGGCGCTGGAGCAGCATGACGTCTTGCTGGTCGAAGATGACCCGGAACTCGCCGTCCGCGACCAGGTTTTGAAACACAGGCTGGGACACCCATCTGAAGTTCTGCGGCACCAGGATGTACTCGACCCGGGCTGCCCGGTCGGGCAGACTCTGGCCAGTAGCGTTGCCCGCTCCCCAGTTCCGCTGGTACCAGGGGTTGGGGAAGTCGTAGATTTCCACCCGGTGATCGAGGTGCATCGCACTCGTCGAGTCGGCCGAGACGACGGCATCAGCCGGGATGAGCTTCATGGCGGCATCCATGGCCCGGCTGTATGCGGTGCGGGAGTGATCCCAGGCGACGGGGTGCCGGGTGTGCGGCAACGGTCCCCAGAGCCAGGCGGAGAGCAGCGAGCATGCGAGCAGCACGGCCACGAGTGCTTGGCGGATCCGCGGCCGTCTGAAGCGGGCGATCCCGAAGATGGCCGCGACGAACACGGCGGGCACCACCAGCGTCCCGTAGTGGTATTCGATCTGGTACTGGTACGGGAACGTGCTGAGGCCATTGGCGAGAAGCGGACCAGACAACAAGACGAGCGCGAGCGGCGAGAGGAACGAGAGGAACGCCACCGGTGCGAACACCTGCAGGTAATACCAGGGACGGTGAGGGCCGAAGGCCTGTCCGACCACCCTCCAGGGTCGGGTGACGAGCGTCTTTACGAACCCGCCGATGCCGCCGAAGGGGATGCGCTCCCCGTGCCGGGCCACGTAGGTCGCCAGGCCGCCCGCTCCATTGAAGAAGGGCAGCAGGAACCGGTAGCTCACGAACAGCCAGACGGCGCCCAGGACGACAGTCAGAAGGCCGAGGCGCCGGTGGTAGCGGATGCCGACCCAGATGCCGAGGCCCATAACCAGCAGCGGGACGTCCTCCTTGACGAGCAGCATGAGGACGATAGACACGAAGAAGGGCACCCACCTGCGGCGCAAGACGAACCAGAAGGCCAGGAAGACGAGGGGGACGGCGAACACATCGGGGTGGAACGACTCCAGGTTGGTATAGCTTATGTACGGGTTGACGAGATAGGCGACCGCGATCGCTGCCGCGAGCACCTCGTTTCGGAGCTTGTGGCGGGCGACGAGGAACGCGGGAAAAGCGGCCAAGCCGAGGGCCAGCGCCTGAAGGACCAGCAGGACCTTGCCCGTGGAGAATAGCCAGTACAGCGGCACGGCCAGCAGCATGATGAACGACAGATGGTCGGCGAAGTACTGCGTTCCGGAGATGGTGAGGAAGGGGCTATGCAGTCTGCTGAGCAGCCACAAGCCCTGGTCGTGGATGCTGAAGTCGTAGCCTCCGCCTCCGATGGCCACGAAGTTGTCGTAGTTGGCGAGCGTCCACGACATGTAGACCCACAGGTAGGCGGCGACACCGGCGATCAGCACCGCTCGCGCCACCCACGAGCGTTGCACCGGGGGCAGGGCGACCGAGTCGCGCTGCAGCCATCCGTCTGCCCTCCGGCGGAGGCGATGGATCAAGCCGTCCCTCGCTGCTGACAGATGCTCGTTGTTCATGTCGCGAGCACACTATCACCTGCGTCGCATGCACTGCGAAGAACGCCCCTCTCCGGGGGCCGACGACGGGAGGCGAATGGATGTCAGGCCGACCCACGGCGCCACCCGTAACCAGCTATGGCGAGTTAACAGCGGATGGAAGCGTAGGTCACGGTCCTACTTCAGGGGCAAGCATTCACCAAAGTTCCTCCGGAGTCGATACCACGGAGTAGAGGGGTTGGCTTGGCTGGAAAGCCTGATCCTCTCATCACGGCTGTCTACCGCTTCGGGGAAAGTCCAAAGTCCCTACGACCTTGGCGTGCACCTCCTTGGTGAGCGCCTCGATCGCCTCGGTTAGCTCGTTGTTCTGCTGCAAGAGCGCTTTGATGTCGTCGGTGTTCGTCTCTGTGTGAATGGCAATCTCGGAGGCGATCTGGTCGGCTCGCTTCGCGGCAATCAAGAGAGCAGCCGCCTGGATGCCTGCGAGCATCGAGAGAAAGAGGTTAAGGAGTATGAAGGGGTAGGGGTCGAAGCCCTTAGTGCCGCCCAGATGTGCGATGCCGTTGATGATTGCCCAGATCGCCATGACAGCGAAGAAGCCGAATACAAACACCCAGGAACCCATGCCGTTGCGCATCCGATCGGCCGCCCGCTCGCCGATCGTGAGTTGGTTAGCGCTGCGCACTCCGGGGTGGCGGTGCCACTGGGTCTTCCATGCCATCTCATGTCCTCCTGTACGTGGGGGTCGAAAGCTAAAACCTATGACAAACTCGGTCCCAGCTGTTTCGGCGTCGCACCAGGTCATAGTGTCTGAGCCCTGCTTAGGCGGCCGGGCTGGCTTTTCTGGTCTCGTTTCCGTTCTCTACCTTTTACCACCGCCGCGGGCATATCTTCCTCGTGTCGCGTATCTCACGTGCCCAGCAGTTTGGCCTTCTGCGCATTGAATTCCCAACGTGTGAGCGCGCCGGCCTTCTCGAGTTCAAGGAGTTTGGTCAATTCATCAGCGACCGATGGCCCAGCTAGTTGTGCGGCTTCTGGCTGGACCTGCGCGGCTTGCGGGAGGGACTGCGGCCTTTTGAGAAGGAGGGTGCAGGCTATTGCTCTGACTCCGTGAGACGAGTTGCGCATCATGGTTCCCTCGGCCCAGAACTCGCTCGGTAGGACGCCCACGAGCTCCCATCCTTCACGACCAAGCTGGTCTAGCCCCTCAGACATCTGCTGGCCAGTTCCGGACATAACCCACGGGGTATAGGTCCACGAAGAGCCAGCCAATCCGAATTGATCCTGTTGTTTTCCCGTGCGCTCAAGCCCAACGCATTTGTACTCCCATGTGGTCACGATCCGCTCTCCCAGAAAAGTTGTGAGTAGAAACTTCAAGTCAAAGAGTACAACACGTCTGGTTTCCTTCTGCTCGCGTTGTTGAAGAGCCCTTTCTCGGCCGCCTTCTTCCAGGCATCTCTGAGCGGCTCGAATCATGAAAGAGCCCCGCACGTGGACGGTGCGGTAAACTAACGCTCGTAGCAAGAAGATGGCAGGTGGGTGTTTTTGGATTCAACGAATGGACCCGGCGAGCCCAAAGTAATCGGCCGCCGCGCTTTTCTCTCACTCCTCGGCGGCATGCTGGCTTTCCTGTTCGTGCCGACCGCGCTTGAGCGCCTGTCTCGCGTCTTCGGCGCAGTCCTTTACATCGGCGGTTTTGTGATCAACAGCGTGGCTCCGGCGCCCGCTTTCGCCCCCGGACGCTGGCGGCTCGCCGTAGACGGCCAGGTGGAGAAGCCGCTCCAGCTTGCCGCACCCGACGTCCACCGTCTGCCGAGGGTGGAGATGACCAAGGATTTCGCCTGCGTTGACGGCTGGGGAGTGCGGGATGTTCGCTGGACGGGTGTGTCGGTGGGTCAACTTCTTGCCACCGCTGGGATCAGATCGAACGCCACCCACGTCGTGTTTCACTCCGGGGATGGTGTCTACTCCGACTCCCTCACCGTGGCGGAGGCGCGCGGCCCCGATGTCGTTCTCGCCTATGAGATGAAAGGCCAGCCCCTCACGGTGGAGCATGGTTTCCCGCTGCGTCTGGTCGTGCCGGGGAGTTACGGGTACAAGAGCGTGAAATGGGTCGTGCGGGTGGAAGCTCGTCTCGGCTGGGAGAGGACGGATACAAAGGCTACTGGGAGCAGCAGGGTTATCCCGCCCAGGCGAAGATATTGTGACCCCGGTGGAGTACGAGCCGGGGTCGGCCGGATCCGGAACCGCCTGAAGCCGCTCCGTCCGTTCCGACCCTGATTTCACCATCGCCGCCGGAGACGCGGCTGCTGCGTTTCACGCTGGTCGAGCGTCTCGCCCACTGGATGTATGCCGCCTTCTTCCTTCTCGCTTTGGTGATCGGTCTGATCATGTGGATCCCCAGCACCCGTGTCCGGTTGGCCGGCTCCCGGCAGCAGATCTCTCACCTGCATGGCGTCCTGGGCCTTCTCATGATCGTCGTGCCCTGCTTCTCTTCTTGTTCCTGGATCGCCGCCGGCTCTCAGCGAATGTGCGTGAGATCGACGTCTGGGACCGTGACGACAGAATGTGGTTCTGGCGCGCGCTGCGGGGATACACCCTTGTTCGGCGAGAGATGCCGCCGCAGGGGCGCTTCAACGCCGGTCAGAAGGCCAACGCCATCGTCGTCGCCGCCATGGCCCTGGGCTTTCTCGTCTCCGGTTCTTTCTGCTCGCGGGGTCGCACCTGCCGGGGTGGCTCCTCTCCCGGGCGTTGCTCCTTCACCAAGTCCTCGCCGTCGCCGCCATCGCCTTCTTTGTCGGACACCTTCTGCACGCCTTCTCGACCAAGCACGGTCGGGACTCTCTACGCGCCATGACCGGCGGCACCATGAGTGAGACGGTCGCTCGCGAGCGGCATGAGAAGTGGTGGAGGCGGCAGGCGAGATAATTGCGCCCGGCGTCTCCTTCCCCTCGGCGGTATCCTTGGGCAGGTAACTGAACTTTCCATGGGGGTGACCATGAGCACCGAGTGCGGAAACGACCAACTGCTGTCTCTGGTCAAGGAGAGACGAAGCGTACGCCACTTCCGGCCGGATCCCATCCCCGACGGCTACGTCGAGAGAATGATCGAGATCGCGCGCTGGGCTCCGTCCGGGTTTCACAGCCAGCCGTGGGAGTTCGTGGTGATCAGAGATAAGACCGTCAAGGACGAGGTGGCCGCAGCGGTGAGCGCCGGTCCCCCGGCCCCGGCCATGAAAGACGACGCCGATCATTCTCTACCTCGACGCAAGCCCGGATTTGCCGACGCCCCGGTCTTCATCCTGCTCGCCGGCGATTGGAGAGCCCGGGTGCAGTTTCCGGATAAACCCCAGCGGGAACGCGAGGCCCAGGAAACCCAGTTTTTCGTGTCCAGTTTGGCAAGCGCCTTCCTCTACCTGCAGCTGGCGGCGGTATCCCTGGGGCTGTCTTCGCAATGGGTCAGTAACGCAGCTTGGGGAGAGTCCGGGGAAGCCGTGCGAAAGATCCTTGGCCTACCGGAGTACATCAGGTCCTACGACATGATGGCAGTCGGGTATCCAGCAGAGTCCCCGATCGAGAAGCAGCTCAGAGATGTCCGGGACATGATCCATTACGATGCCTGCGGCCCCGAGGATTTCCGCACAGCGGAGAAACTCGAGGCCGATACCCGTGTTTTCACGGAGTGGTGCGTGCGAGCGCATTGAGAGGGTGAGGGGTTCACGTTGTCCGGTCGGCTCGCCAGTGGGTCTCGGAATATGAGCTGGGGGGGACGTTAACGGCCCCGACGGACGTAGGAAAGCAGACCGTGGCGCGCAGCTCCTTATCGGAAAGGGAGCCTTTAGAACCTCGAGACCCGTTTCAGCGCTCTGAAGGCGGGGTAACTCGGACCCATCACTAGTTCTTGTTGTTTGCTCGCCCGATCGTGCTGGGGGGCGTCAATAATTCGGTTGGCACCCGCGTCGGACAGAATGGAGTCAGAGAATGGTCGCCCGAGACATATCGGCGGATTTTCCCTACCAGTCTCGCTACATCGAAGTTCTCGGTTCCCAGATCCACTACGTTGATGAGGGAGCGGGAGATCCCATTCTGTTCCTGCACGGCAACCCGTCCTCCTCCTACCTGTGGCGCAACATCATCCCCCACGTGATGCCTCTCGGCCGTTGTATAGCGCCGGATCTCATAGGCATGGGTAAGTCCGATAAGCCCGACATCGAATACCGGTTCTTCGACCACGTGAAATATGTGGAAGGCTTTATCGAACGAATGGGGTTAGAAAACATCACTTTGGTCGTCCACGACTGGGGCTCTGCCCTCGGCTTCTACTACGCCATGCGCCATGAAGGTAACGTCAAAGGTCTGGCCTTCCTGGAGGCGATCCTCATGCCCGTGCCCAGTTGGGCTATGTTTCCGGAGGCCTCGAGAGAGATGTTCCAAGGCTTTCGCACCCCTGAGGTCGGCTGGGACATGATTGTGAACAAGAACATGTTTATCGAAGAGGTGCTTCCTTCGAAGATAATCCGGAGACTCTCCACCGAGGAGATGGACCACTACCGGGAGCCTTTTATTGAGCCCGGCGCTCGCAAACCCGTCTGGCGCGGCCCCAACGAGCTTCCGATTGCTGGCGAGCCCCCGGATGTGGTGGAGGCGGTCGCTCGCTATAGCCAGTGGCTCCAAGCGACGGACCTGCCCAAGCTTCTCTTCTATGGTTCGCCGGGTGAGCTCGTCCAGGCCCCGGTGGTGGACTGGTGCAAACAGAACCTCAAGAACTTGAGGCTCGTCGACATTGGGCCGGGGATTCACTATCTCCAAGAGGACAACCCGCATCTGATCGGTGCAGAACTGGCCCGCTGGTACCCGGGGCTCTGATCATCAATCTTGCTTCTGGGCTCGCCCGCCTGAGTGACGGCTGCCCCTGTGAGTCAGCCGACACCCTCATGACAGACTGGGCGGCGGCAGGGCTTCACTTGGGCCGTAGAAGTCCGCGCTATTTCCGGAAGGGCTCACTACGAGATCATGGTGATTGGCGCCTCTGTGACCATGGTTATGTCCAACCGTGACAAGGCGGCGAGACGTGGGCACCTATGGCGCCCCGCGCTAAGCTTCTGGCCGCGTCCGGCTTTCCGCTGACTTCACCAACTCATTCCAGAGTGTCACGTCCGCCGAGCCTCTTGCATGGAGTAGGGCATTGTTTGCGCTGGGGCTCCGATTCTCCATTTCCGGCCAGGGAGATATAAGGGGCTTCTTCTCCCGCCATTCGCGCAAGAGGGTCTGGACATCCTCCTGGGTGGCAGATGGAGCGATCGGGCCGGTCGGATGCTGACTCTGCCCGCGCGCGGATCTGGCTCTGCGAACGACGAGAAGGACTGCGCCCAGAGCCACGAGGACGACACAGATGCCGGTGATCACATACGGATTGCGAAGAATCCGTTCTACTGCGTGGAGGCTCCCAAGCGCGCCCGCTCCGCTTGCCAGACCAGAGTCGTTTGAGGTGTTGGCATTGGCAGGGGTGGCCCCGAGCGTTGTCGGCGGACTCAGAGTGCTGGCGGTGTTCGCTGGCTGGGTCAGTAGCAGTAGGTTGTGCAGCACCTGGGCACATTCCCCCCGGGAGGCGCTCTGGAAGAAGTCGAAGCTCGGCCCCATCCCTTGCAGACCATCCAGCAGACCGGCGTAGGCTGCCTTTCTTGCCCAGCCGTAGTGCTCAGCTGAGAAGTTGCCAAACGGCGGGCTATAGGAGGCGGGCGGATCGGGAAGAATGGCGGCCCGAGCCACGAAAGTGATGAGTTGGGCCCGTGACAGATCGTCGAAGGGCGCGAACGTGGTGGGGGTCTTCGCATCGGTGAGGCCCTTCTCGTAGCAGACCGCCACATACTTGTCCGGATAGAAGGGGTCGGCTGGATCGAGGTTGCGGGGAACGTCGGTGAAAGGATCGGCGTCTGTGGCCGAGACGGGAAGACCCAGGGTCTTCACGATCATCTTGGCGAACTGCTCGCGCTCGACGGGTGCATCAGGCCGAAACGTGCCATCGGGATAGCCGCTGATTAATCCGCGTGACGCCAAGTCGGAGATTGCTGTCACATAGGGGTGGCTGGCGCCGACGTCGCCGAAGCTGAGAGCGTAAGCGGCGGTAGCCAGGACGAAAAGGAGGCCGGCGACGAGTATCGCTATGAGGCCCAATCTGAGGGCAGCGAACCGCCCGAAACTTGGCCGAGCTACGCACGAGTGTCTGTTCGCACGCCCGTTCAACTTCTTCCGCCTTCCCTGCCGACTGGTGCTCTGGTGACGATTGTTCACCGCACAATCGCTGGAAAAGAAGGAACCGGACGAGTGACGAGACACTGTGGTCATGCGGCAGCAAGCCACGCACACCGGCGTGTCCCCTGGTGCAAGTTAGGGCCGGGGGGCTCTGGATCGGCTTTGCGTCTCGTTCTCCACATGATGCGATTGTACGAGGCGAATGCTCTGTTGCCTATACCGCCGCTTCAGGCGAACGATTCGCGTCTTTGGAGGCGGGCTTGGCGACACAAGTTGGTCTCAGTGATGCCCATCACTCCGGCCCCAGCTTCGAAGCGCGCAGTGTTGGCCCCCGTCATTCCAACGACACGCTCTCCGGCACGAACGTGAACCAGGCCACGATCCCCGAAGCGAGGATCACTCCAGCAGCAACGAAAAGGGAGATGGTGAGCCCGCTGTGCAGGGCCTCATAGGCCGCTTGAATGACCTTAGCCACAACCGGTCCATACTGTTTCTCCGCTTGGCTGATGGCGCCCTGCCCTCCGCCGGAGACCTGCCCGGTTACCACCGCGGTAAGGACGACACTTCGAAACTGGGGCGGAACGCCCAGTTCGATCAGACGCTGGGTGAGGAAAGAGATCAGACGCCCGTTAAAGAGCGAGCCAAGGGCGGCTACCCCCACGACGGTCCCTACCTCCCGACTGGTCGTGGTGGCAGAGGCCGCCATGCCCGAATGTCTGGCCGGCACCACCGAGAGCGCCACCGACGTAATGGGCACGACAGCGATGCCGAAGCCCAGCCCGGCCAGGGCCAAAGAAAGGACGAGGGGCACGAAGCTGGTACCACGCATGAGGACAACGTCGGTAAGTAGTACTCCCGCGCCCGCTGCCAAACAGCCGACAGCGACCGGCAGCCGCGGCCCGGAGTGAGCCACCCAGCGCCCAGCGAAGGTGGAGGCGACGATCATGGCGACTGCCATGGGCACGAACAAGGTGGCGGTGCGATAGGCGGTGTAGCCGATGACCACCTGCAGGTAGAGGGCGGTGAGGAAGAAGATAGAGAACACCCCGAAGTAGGTGGCGAAGGCGACAGTTAAGGACCCGGAGAAGGAGGGCTTGCGCAGGTAGCCCAGGTCCAGCATGGGTGCTCGGCTTCGTCGCTCGGCCAGGACGAAAAGGGCTCCGGCCACGATGCCGGTCGCAAACAGAGCAATTACGCGGCCGGAGAAATATCCGGAGTTCTCCCCGGTGATGATGCCAAAAACGATGAGGGCCAACGCCGCCGGACCAAGCAGGAACCCAGCGAAATCAAAACGGGCGCTCTCCGGGTCTGAGCTCTCCGGCACCCACAGAAGAGCGAAGGTGAAAGCGACGACTCCGGCAGCCAGGTTGAACCAGAAGATGGCCCGCCAGCCACCCGCACCGACCAGAATGCCCCCGATGACCGGGCCCATGGCGAGAGCCAGGCCGGCGACGGCCGCCCAGACCCCGAGGGCTCGCGCGCGCGCCCGGCGCTCGGGGTAGACCTGACGCAGGATAGAAAGAGTACCGGGCTCGCAGGCCGCCGCGCCCACTCCCATGATGGCCCGAGCCGCTATCAGGGACCCGATATTAGGGGCGAGGGCTCCAAACACCGATCCAGCGATAAACACAACTACGCCACCCAACATCACTCGTTTGCGTCCCAGCCGGTCTCCCAAGGTGCCGAAGGCCAGCATGAGACTGGCAAAGACCAGCGCGTAGCCGTTGACCACCCACTGGAGCGAGGAGACGGCGACGTGTAGCGTGAGCTGCATGTCCTGCAGGGTGACGCTCATGATGGTCGTGTCGAGGAAGGTCAAAAAGAGGAGGCCGGTGAGCGTAGCCAGGACCCGGCCGGAACCTTCGCCCGACCCGATCGCCCCCGGGAGTGAGATGGCGGTCTCTTGACCATGATGGGCTGCCATCGCAGTGGTGACTCGACTATACCCTTGGCGCCGGAGAGAGCCGCGCTGCGGTTATGTCGAGGGAGTCGTGCCGCCCTGTTCCAAAGCCAGTAGCGCCAGGAAGCTCTGAGCGCTCACCTTCCACACGCCGTCCTGTAGCACGGCTTGCCCCGTCTGATTGGGGAGGGCCGGCTGGCCGCCCACCAGGATGGAGAAGACGACCGTGGCCGTGGTGGCCGAGGTGAGGGTGACGGAGGAGACACTGGCCGTGGCGCCCTTGGCGAGGGGCGAGGCGGCTTGGGCGTCTATCTGCGCCGTATATTGCTGGCCGTTTTCAAGGAGTCCGACCTTGTCTTGGGCTGGCTGCGTACCGTCAAAGAATTTCTCCCAATTGGCCTTGATGGTCGCTTCCGCCCCGGTGGCCGGAGCGCTGGAGCCGGTGGTGGAAGCGGCTGCGGACGTAGTGGGAACAGCGGTCGTACTGGGGCTTATTGTGGTAGGAGTAGCGGACGTACTGGTGGTGGAGGATCCTCCGCAGGCCACAACGAGAATGGTGAGACCCAGGACGACTGCTCCGACCAACACACTGTTGGTCGGGATGTGTCTCATGATCCGCATCGTGCTTCCCCTTCCGTCTCTGAGGTGTGGGGCGAGTGAACACCGGCGGCGCACTCGTCTTATGAGAGTCAAATGCCGAACAGCCACTGTTCGGATTCTAGCAGGTGCGAGGTTCGAAAAGATACGGGTGCTAAGGAAGGGTCTAGCCGATCGGCCGGGGCTTGTCTTACCTTCAGGTATTCCGGTACTGGTGGAGCCAACCACGCATCTATTGACTGCTATGCCTTGCGCATGTAGGCGCGCACCGTAAGTGGAGCAAACACAGCTACGATTACGGCTGCGCCGAGGATAGAGAGCCAAAAGTCCCGGCCGATAGAACCTTGATTCGCAAGCTGCCGAATGGCAGTAACGACATGAGACACCGGGTTCAGGTTAACAAATGTTCTCAACCAACCGGGCAATGTATTGACGGGCACGAAGGCATTGGACAGGAACGTTAGGGGAAACAATATGATTAAGGAGATGCCCTGCACGCTTGATGCGCTACGAGCAATAACGCCAAAGTAGGCGAAGATCCAGCTAATACACCAGGCAAACAGAATCACAAGAAGGCCACCCGCCATAACCCCACCTATTCCTGCCCCCGGGCGATAGCCAAGGATATAACCCATCAAAAAGGTAAGAGTCGTGGCAATGCCGTAGCGAATGGTATCGGCTAGCAGCGCTCCAGCCAGTGGGGCAATGCGAGCAATAGGCAGGGATTTGAAGCGATCGAATACTCCCTTGTCCATGTCTTCGCGAAGTTGGACCCCGGTGACAAGAGACGCTGTGATCACCGTCTGAACCAAAATGCCGGGAATGATGAGCGGCAGATAATTGTGGACGTTACCGGCGATCGCCCCACCGAAGAGGTAGGTGAACATGAGCGTAAACAGAATAGGCTGCACCGTAGCATCAAATAGCTGCTCTGGTGTTCGACGGACTTTGAGGAGGCCACGATAGGCCATCGTGAGTGAATTACGAATGGTTTGGCGAAGGCTTGTATGATTCTTGAGTTCGCGCTCGGCGCCAGGAGTGATGCGCGCAGTGTTCACTCGGTGGCTCCTTCCTCCGTTTGCGGAGGGTTCCCCGTAAGGGTCAAGAAGACTTCATCAAGCGTTGGTTCTTGCACGCTCACCGCAGCTAGGTGGATGCCTCCTTCTCGCAAGGCGAGGAGTAGGTCGGTTACTCGCTCGGGATCTGCCATGGGGGCGGTGACGAGCGTGGGCTCGGATGTGAGCCCCTTCACCTTGAGCACCGCCTCAACGATGCCCTTCGCCTCAGCGACGTCTTCCTCGGCGGCAAGCCGTAGACGCAGAGTCGCAACACCGACGGTCGCCTTGAGCTCATCAGGCGTACCCTCGGCTACCACTCGTCCATGATCAATAACGGCAATTCGGTCGGCAAGCTGGTCGGCCTCATCCAGGTATTGCGTGGTCAGGAGAATCGTAGATCCAGATGAAACAAGCCGGCGAATGGTGGTCCACATCTGAATCCTCGTGCGCGGATCAAGGCCGGTGGTGGGTTCATCTAGGAAGATGAGCGGTGGTTGCGCAATAAGGCTGGCCGCCAGGTCGAGTCGGCGTCGCATGCCACCGGAGAACTTCTCGAGTGTTCGTTTGGCGGCGTCGGCCAACCCAAATTCGTCTAGTAGCTCGGCGGCCTTCTTGCGCGCTTCAGCCCTGCCAAGGCCAAGCAAACGTGCAAAGATGACCAGATTCTCTCTCGCGGACAGTTTCTCATCGAGAGTGGCAGATTGTCCGGTCACGCCAATAAGCTGACGGACGATCTGTGCTTCATGCCGTACGTCATGACCAAATACCTTAGCCGTCCCGCCGTCCGGCCTCAGAAGCGTCGCAAGCATATTGATGACCGTTGACTTGCCGGCACCATTCGGCCCAAGTACGCCGTATATGCTGCCCGTTGGTACCGCTAGATCGACGCCATCTACCGCGCGGTTATCTCCAAAGATCTTCACCAGCCCATGCGTTTCGACAGCCAGGGCCGTTTCGTTGTGCCGCATCAGTTTCAGTCCTTATCGATGTTAATGCCAAGTGAGTGGACATTAACATTGATAAGGACGCACGTCAAGTGCTATACTCCCGTTCATGGACGAACAGCCCAAAGAACCTCTTACGGTGAAGCAGCTCGAACATCAACGGGAGCTGTTCAACCAGCGCTTGGACGATCATCGGGCACGGATCAACGCCCGTTTTGACCAAAAGAAAGCGAAGTTGAGCGGCAAATTGAATCCCAAACAAGAGGAGATTGTTGCTACTGCTCTTGAGCTCTTGGACGCGGCAGGGCTCAGCAATTTGTCGCTTCGAGCAATAGCCAAACGGCTCGATATCCGGGCACCGGCGCTTTATTGGCATTTCCAGAACAAGGAAGCTTTGGTCGATTTCATGGCCGAGGCCATCCTGCAAGCGGAATTCAAGGACGCGCGGCCTCGGCAAGAAGGCCAAACGTGGCAAGACTGGCTGCTAGCTCACACATCGAGACTGCGAAAGGCTATGTTGGCCCATAGGGATGGTGGCCGGGTGGTCGCTGGGGCCCACCTATATCCGGCGATGACACTCATCGGGTGGTTCGAAGACTCCTTCGTGGCTCTTACTAGCGCAGGGCTCGACTTGCAGACAGCCCGGCACATAATTACGACGGCCTCTCACTATACGTTCGGTTACGTCATCGAAGAACAGGCCGCGCCAACGCGCGAGGAACAGGCCAATCCTGACTTCGAAGCGTTCGTTGCGCAGTATCCAAATGTTGCCGCGGCAATGCATGAAGCTGATGACATCGGTGCTACCGCGGATGGAGATTTCATCGTTGGTCTTGAGTACATCATAAATGGAGGTGCTAACGCATAGTGCGGAAACATCCGTTGCCGCTGTGGTTTGGCTTCCCCCTGTCCGCTTCGTCCCCAACAGAGGCTGACGGTACAGGACCCGCCTTGAAGGTGGTCAACTTTTCTAATATCGAATGGCCCTCGGGTGGTCAACGTTTACGGTATCGAACACAGGCGCTGGTTAACAGGAACCTTATGTAGACCAGCCTATACTCAAGCGCGAAGAGCTGATTGGGCGGGTAGGTGCCCAAGTGGGGAAATGAGGTCGCAGGTGCTTAACTCACCCCGGGGGACGGTTCCTCCTTCCAGTAGGCTGGTGCCCTTGGGGAACGGCGTGATTGCTGGGGGTGGCCATCCAGGGGCGCTCGGCATCCTGGGCATCGTCCTGCTTACCATACTCCTGGCCGCTGTGGTGGCAGCGCTTGCAGTCGTCATAATCGATCTCCTGCGTTTTTTCAGGCAGGCCCAGGATAAACAACGCCATGTTGCATCCCCGCCTGCGTCTGCCCTGACAGGTGTGCCCGTCGCAGAATCCCATGGCTTGAGGATTCTTAAAGAGCGCTATGCGCGGGGGGAAATCGGTCGGGATGAATATCTCGAGCGCACAAAGGACTTGACAAGCTAGCGAGAGGACCCTATTTACAACCCGTCTGGGCGATTGAGCCCAAGTGTGAATGTCCAAGTTCCATGCTGGGCCATGGTGCCATAGCCGCACACGAAGAGAGTAAGTGGCAAGGCCTGAGAGCGCTCGAAGGAGCCAAGATGCAGCCTATGCCTCCCGAGGATGAGCGGTCGGAGTTTCATGAGCGTCGGCGGCAGGTGAAGCTGCATCGGCGGCAGTTCGCGATAGGCTTCGGTTTGATTATTCTGCTCGTTGTGGTTATCGGTGTGGCTATTGCCGCTTCTCACCCGGGTACTTCGAGCACGACTTCATCTACAGCCACGACCCAGAGAGCGAATTCCACCACTACCAGCCCAACGAAGATCGTAAGCCCGAGTGCCGTGGTCTACAGCGCTGCTCTTTCCGGCACAGCAGAGGTCCCAGCGGTCAAGTCTTCAGCGAGTGGGTCGTTGCGTCTCAGCATCCAGGGGGACGCCGCCCGGTACACGCTTACGGTGACGAAGCTGAGCAACGCCGTTGTGGCTCGACTTCACGAGGGTAAGGTCGGGGCCCAGGGTTCTGTCATCGCCACGTTGTTTGCCGGGCCGAGAAAGAAGGGAGTCTTTACTGGCGTGCTGGCTCAGGGCGCCCTGAAGGCAGCCGATCTTGGCGGTCCACTCAGAGGCCATAGCCTGGCGGAACTCACCGCTCTCATCAAAGCTGGGGATGTCTATCTCAACGTGGGCACTACAGCTCACCCTTCGGGAGAACTTAGGGGCCGGCTGAGATGAGACCAAGGCCTCCCGCTCGCGTGTCTTGAGCCGACCAGGCGGAGGTGCCATGACGCCCACTGTCAGGCGAACTGCTGGCTGTACGACGGACTGAAGGGCGCTTTCAAACGCAGTGAGCTGCCTTCCGACTAGCAATTTCTTTAGCAACTATCTCGGACAGCTGGTCCATGACTTCGCCCGGAGCCCAGATGAAAAGCAAGGGGACGCGTATTTCGCCTCGCTTAAGACAGAGCGATGGACAGCATTATCGTTCGCCTCTGTCCTCGGGTGCGATATGCTGGCATACTGTGAGGCGGCCAGAGCATAAGGCAAGTGCGGCAGCTAGAGCGCGAAAGGCAGGCCGCTTGAGGCGCGCCATCGTCGTTGTGGCGGCGGCGCTCCTGGTGGTGAGCACAGTCGCTTTCCTCCTGCTCACTGGGGCTCGCGCGCCTGCATACGCCAGCTCGCCTTCGACGTCGGTGACCCCTCCTGCCGCGGTCCTGGGCGCTCCCGCCATCCACATTCCGTCGCCTCCCGGCACTCCGCCAACAGCTGGGAAAATCCTAGAGGTGCCCATCCTCCTCTACCACTTCGTGGACAGCACTCTTCCGGCGGCGGGCACCGAGGCGGCACGAACTAACCGTGACCGCGGTCTCGTTCAAAGAGCAGATGGACTACCTGGTGGCTCAGGGCTACCACACCGTCACACTAGGGCAGATCTATAGAGCCTGACCGCTGGGGAGACTTTGCCTTCCAAGCCAGTCGCGATCACGTTTGATGACGGTTATGAGGACCAGTACACGACCGCCCTGCCGCTCCTGCGCGCGCACCACTTCGTGGCCACTTTCTTCGTGATAACGGCTTTCGTGGGTCAGCCTGGCTATCTGAGTTGGGAAGAGCTCAAGGCGATGCAGCAAGCGGGGATGGCGATCGAGTCGCACACTGTTCACCACCTCGACCTCACCAAGCTGGACGATGCTCGCCTAGCGGCGGAGCTCGCCGGCTCCCGCCAAGACCTTCGCGAGCATCTGAAAGGAAACGTAAGGATCCTCGCCTATCCCGGAGGTGAGTACGACCAACAGGTGATCGCCGCCGCCCAGGCCGCGGGGTATATAGTCGCCCTCACCGACCACGGGGGGGACACGCTCAGCTCCGATTCCCTCTACGAATGGCCTCGCATAGGCATTGGCCCAGGGGAGACCATAGCGGATTTCACCAGCCTCCTTAAGACCTACGAAGCTATCCTCCGTTCCGTTACCTGAAGGCGGCAAGGCCAAATGAGGGAGAGTACGTCGGGAGACCACCCACGATATCTGCAGAAGGCTCAGTGACTGAGGAGGAAGCCATGTCAAACGGTACTACCCCCAGCAAAGGCGCGCCAACCTCATCGACACTCTCCAGGCTCTGGAGCGTGAGACGGCTGCTCCTCGCTCTCGCCGGTGTCCTCCTGCTGGGATCCACCGGACTCCTCTATGCCTCGCCAGTGCTGGCCACGACCACGCTCGCGCCGGCGGCACTGGTTCGACACGAGCAAAGTGACCCTCGGTTTACCTACGCCGGGGCCTGGACCACCACCGGCGCCAACATCAACGTGGATGCTTTTGATGTCACGAAGACGCTGAATTAGGCGCCGCAACAGACAAGCGCGGCGTTTGCGCCCGTCGATTATCTCGCGATGTCATGACCAACAGACACGTAGAACGATTCAACACCGCCGCTCTGGACTACGAAACAGACCGATATCCTGGTCGGGCGCAGTGTATGCGAAAGGTCTTGGCTCTTCTGGAACCGCGGGCCGAAGACGTGATTCTTGACGTTCGGGTGCGGTCCAGGTAAGCAGCTCATTGCTCTTTCGCCGCTAATAAGATCAGGATACGGACTTGACCCCGCCGAGCAGATGATCAGGCAGGCGGAGCAATCAGCCACCGATTGCCCCAATCGACATTTCTACGTCGGGAGTGCGGAGGCTCTGCCACGAGGTATACGGCAACTTGGCCTTAACAAGGTCTTTTCCAACTATGCGTTACATCACCTGGATGACCATGCAAAACGCCGATCAATACATAATTTGGCGGCGCTCCTACCTGACAACGGCATGATCGTCCTCGGAGACTTGATGTTCAGCGACAATCCCGACAGCTGCCAAGCCCTCTTCGACACCGTGGGATACGGACCGGGCTGCGATACACCAGCGCAGCTATCAGTGCTTCAAGATATGTTCATCGAAGCGGGACTCTCATCGTGGACTCACGTTCTGAACCCGCTCGTTGCGGTCATTGTGGGAAAGAAGACAGGCAAACCAGGAGCCAGAGTGCCTCGGTTCTAGCGGCGAAATGTCCGTCGGCGCTCTCGCGCGGAAGACGTCGGTCTCAAGCTACCTGAGCCCCTCGCTGGCACGGTCATCGGCCGCGTCTCGAAGATCTTCCCGCATGGCTGCAGAGATGGCCCGAACGGCCGCCGACTCAGGGGTTGTGTTCACGGATTCCCGAGCCGCGGGGTGAGGGGCCCCGATCGCTTGTTCCCGAGCGCCCGGTCTCTGAGATTGCAGTCCCCGGCCAAAGAAGGTTGTCGCAGCTCGGGTGGATTGCTGACCCTGCCGATAGAATGAAATATGGGTGAGAAGCCTGATCGTGGCTGGGGGGCCCTTTGAAGCTGAGGGGGAAGACATATCTGCTGGTGGGGGTGACGCTGCTCGTCGCAATCGTCCTCGTCTACGTGGTCTCGCAGACCGTCTTCATGCGAGGCTTCACCAACGTTGAGCGCACGCAGATGCAGGAGCAGGTGAAAAGGGCGCAGGCGGCAGTCGCCCAGAACCTGTCCGAACTCGAGGCCGACGTATTCAGCTATTCGAGCTGGGACGATACGGTCGCTTTCCTTAAGACCGGCGATCACGCATACATCGACAACAACCTGCCCGCCTCGTTCTACACCGGGTTCAAAGCCAACCTGGCCGTCTTCCTAAAGCCGGATGGAACCGTGATCTACGGTCAAGGTTTCGACCTAAATCAGGGGCAAGTGACCGCGATGCCCGCCGGGCTCAGCACGTATCTGACCGCCGTCAGTCCTCTCGTCGACCTTCCCCGGGTCGACAGCAAGACCTCTGGGATCCTCATGCTTCCGGAGGGCCCGATGCTGGTGAGCTCGGAGCCCATTCTCACCAGTAACGGCAAAGGCCCGGTGCAGGGCGCGCTCCTCATGGGAAGATGGCTCGACGCGGACAGGGTGGCGGCGCTTTCTACCCAAACCTTGCTGTCGCTGCAGCTCTTCCCGGCGAACGCCGTTGGACTTCCCGCCGAAGTCCGACAGGCTATCGATTCAAGCGCTCCCCCTGGAAACGCGATCATCGCGCGTCCGGCACGCTCATACCGTGGCCGGGTACACCGTGCTCAAGGACGTGTTCGGGAAGCCCGCCTTGGTGTTGAGGGTGGAGACGCCGCGAGACGTTTACACCCAGGGTTCCAAGAGCATCCTTTACTTCATCTACGCCCTTATCGGCATCGCACTGGTGTTCGGCCTTGCGACCAGGCAGGTCTTGGAACACTCGGTGATTGGCAGACTCACGAGGCTTACCGCCTCGGTCCGTGGGGTACGATCGGGACAGGGCAAGCTGAACCCAGTCACCTTGAAAGGTTCGGACGAGCTTTCGGAGCTGGCCCAGGCGATCGACGCGGGCTTCGTAGAGCTCGAAGACACGAAGCAGGCGCTCGAGAAAAGACAGCGGGAACTGATCGAGAGCGAGGAGCACTTCCGAGCGCTCATCGAGAACTCATCCGACCTCATTGCCGTGCTGGACGCCAAGGGAATCATGCAGTTCCAAAGCCCCTCCTCGCAGCGAATCCTGGGATACCTCCCGGAGGAGCTCGTAGGTAAGAGTGCCTTCGACTTTGTCCATCCGGCTGACGTCGCCTCGAGTCAGCAGACCCTAGCCACGCAGATGCGGGGAGACTGGGACTCCTCCCGAACAATCGAGACACGCTTTCGCCATAAGGACGGCTCCTGGCGAACGCTTGAGATGGCAGCCAGAGGACTGAGCGGGCCTTCAGGCGAGCTCTGGTGCGTCGTTAACTCACGCGATGTCACCGAGCACGTCCAGGTCGAGCAGGCTCTGCGGGAGAGTAAGGAGCAACTGCATCAATCCCAGAAGATGGAGGCCATCGGACAGCTGGCCGGGGGCATCGCCCACGACTTCAACAATCTCCTGGCCGCCATCCTCGGCTACAACGAGTTAATTCTCACGAGTGGAGCCACTTCCCTTGACGAGGTGCGCCCGGACCTTAATGAGATAAAGCACGCCGCGGAGCGTGCAAGCGCCTTGACCCAGCAGATTCTGGCCTTCTCCCGCCGCCAGGCCCTTCGGCCCTCAGTGGCGTCTCTCAACGATATGCTCGCGGGGATGGAGACTCTACTTCGCCGCACGCTGGGCGAGGACATAGAGTTCGTAAGTCTCAAAGAGCCCGCCTTGGGTAGCGCGGAGATAGATCTCCATCAATTCGAACAGGTCGTCATGAACCTGGCCCTCAACGCCCGAGATGCCATGTCCCCCGGAGGCCGGCTGACCCTGGAAACCGCCAATGTGGAGCTCGACGAGGAGTCTTGTCGCACTTATCCCAGCACCGCCCCCGGCAGCTACGTTATGTTGCGGGTATCAGACACCGGGCGGGGCATGGCCCCCGAGATCCTCGAGCACCTCTTCGAGCCCTTCTTCACCACCAAGGCCGTCGGCGAAGGCACCGGGCTCGGTCTTGGCCACGGTTTACGGCATCGTGAGACAGAGTCATGGAAGTATCTCGGTTGAAAGCGAGCCAGACAAAGGCACCAGCTTCAGGATCTACTTGCCCCGAGTGATGACGCAGGTGCCGGCGAAGATCCCGCCCGTCCTCGAGGCGGCATCCGTCAGCGGCAAGGAGACCATCTTGTACGTGGAAGATGAGGTCTCGCTTCGCAAGCTGGTGGTCCGTGTCCTTGCTGGCGCGGGCTATCGGATCCTGAGCGCGGGTACTGCGGCCGAGGCCCTGCGGCTCAACGGGGAAGCCGAGAGTCCTCCCGACCTTCTCCTTACCGACGTGGTCTTGCCTGGAGACCTCCAGGGCAACGACTTGGCTCGCGAGCTCCTTGCCTCTCGTCCCGATCTGCCCGTCCTGTTCGTTTCGGGTTATTCTCGGGACGCCCTGTTCACGGCCGGCCGTTTGACTGAGGGGGTTAACCTGCTCGAGAAGCCGTTCGGCACCGAGGCCCTCGCGAGCGAGGTGCGCCGGCTGCTGGATCAGGCCCGCACCGTTGGAGCAGCGGCTGGACAGTCGACCTTGCGTTAAGGAAGAGTGGCCCACGTCCTTCCGTAATGGGACTCAATGCCTAGCCGTCGCTGGCGGACGTGCGAAAGGTGTCGGCGTCAACTTGCCAGCCATGGTTCCCAAAGGTTGGATGGGGCCGGGACCGCGAATACCCAGCGGCTGCTTGGGGTCGAGGAGTCGGAATCGCCCCTCAGGGGCGCACGCCACGATGCCGTAGTCTGCCCACTGCCCTTCTTCTGTATGAACCTTCCGCCCGACACCCTAAGCGGCGTTGCCTGGGTGCTAATGCCTCGATCAGCCAAGGCGCAGCAGACTGCCACGGCTCTCCCAAATCCAGGTTCCTCTCCGCCAGCCCGAGCGTCCCGCAAGCGCTCTTCATGTAACTCTCATGTACGTTTGTTGAAATGAAGCGTTCGCGAACTCTGAGTCGGCGTGTGGCCACAAAGTTCTTTAGCCAGTCGGCGGCGAGCGTGGCGAATCTCTAGAGTAGCCAGCTTGTGGGTATCAAATCGTCGTACGGATAGCGAAGAGCCGTGCGTCGGGGAAAGAAGTAGGTGTGCATCAGAGTTTGCTCGCGGTGTTGAGGATACTCGAACATCATTACGTCATCATCGCCATTTGTATCGCCGTCGTACTTGTTCTGGCTGCGGTCATGCTCAGCATGCGCAAGGGCGGACTCTTTTGGGGCCATCACCGAAGGCACCGCCCGCGCCCAACCATCCCGACCGAACTACGGACGACCGGGGAGGACGCTCAAGCCTTGCTGAAGAAATGGGCGACTGACAATGCTCCTCCGTCCTACCCAGTGCGTTCGGTCCGGCCGACTGCTGGCGTAGGTTCGGCCCCACCCCACACGTCGGCCTTCCCCCGGCGGCTCGTGCAGAATTCCGCCGGAGTCACGTCCGCGTCGAGCAAAGAGGTGCTGGTCGAACCAACCGAGATTGACCAGCTGCTCAAGTTGGCGGACCTATTCGAGAGGAACCCGCTGACCCGTCAAGAGTTCGAGGAGGAGAAGAGACTTCTTCGTGAGCATTACTCTGCTCGCGTACCACGTTCATCGACGACCTCTCGTTCATCGAAGGATGGCGCCAGATCGTCGGAGGGCGAACCAGGGCACGACTAAACTTCAGGACTCTGCCGATCGCGGCCCCGGAAGCACTCGTCTCGCGCAAGCGGCGAGCAAAAAGGACTAAGCAGCCGCACTCGCCGCGAGTTAGCGGTACGCAAATGTGCGCATAGGCCAGCCGTGAGCCAAACGGGTCTGTCGGCTTGCTGAAGTCATAGCCGGGAAACAGTGCGGTGCCGCGGTGTGGGTCGTGCCAACGCCGGTTGAAATCTGGACACGTATCGCCGTTCCGCGCTGAGGGGCGTCCGGCTTCAACGCCTGGCCAGCATCTTCCGGGGCGCCTTCGCCGGTCCAGTCTAATGTTTCAGTTGATAGGTGATGGACACACTGGCGGTGACGTCCAGGTTCTGCGGGCTGACCGGAGGCGGAGTCACGGAGGGCGTACTAACGCTGGAGCCCGCGGTCGCGTTGTAGATGGGAGAGATGGGGGAGGCCGAGGTCTCGTTCAGGATGAGCACGTCTCCCACCGTCACCCCTTGAGCCGCGGCCAGTGCCTCGGCTTTGGCGCGGGCGTTCGCGGCGGCTTTCGTAAGTGCCTGGGCTTCGGCTTGGCTGTTCTCAGAGAGTTGCCAGGTGGGGCCCGAGATGTTGTTGGCCCCAGCCTCGGCGGCAGCGGCGAACACTGGTCCGATGACCTTGAAATCCGTCAGAGTAACGTTCACCGAGTTGGTGGCTTGGTACCCGGCCGTGGTCTCTTGCCCGGACTTCGGATCATAGGTGCGGTTGGGGTATACGGCCACGTCGGTGGTTTCAACAGCGGAGTCCGGCACCCCATCGGCCTTCAGGCGAGCCAGGACCTTTTGCGTCTGTTTAGAGTTCGCATCGAGAGCCGCGGCTGCAGTGGTGGCGCTCGTTTCCACCGCTATCTGGATGACCGCCTCGTCCGGAAGCGTGTTCACCGTGCCCGTGCCGGAGACGGTGATGGTGTTAAGGAGTGAGTTCTGAACTTCAGTTGACGCGGGAATGGCGCTGACCACGGTCGCTTGGGCTCCGGCCTGAGTGGACCCGGAGGCGCAGCCGGCTAGAGTCAAGACTACGAACCCGAGCGCGACGGCGACCACGCCGCCCCCCAACGTCGCCCTTTTCCAGAGATTACTGCTTGACATCATGCCCCACCCTTTCTTCAGACCGAGGAGATTTGCCGTGCAGCCTGCCCTAGCGGCCCCCCGGGGTGTTCGAACACACTGACCGGGTCTTTCGACGGCTGCAGCCAGAGGGTCGGTTCCTCACCGTCACGCGTCGCCGCAGTCGCCCCAACCGTCCGGCGGCTGATCCATGATGATTAAGATGCATCTGGTTGTAAATGGGCGCCGGGCCACTTCCGAATAAGAGAAACCAGGATGAGTCGAAGAAAAGGCTTTACCATCCCAAAGATCAGGCGAAGCCTCCACCGGAGCGCCCGTATTTTGGGCGATATTCAAGCGGTGCGGACCGGCCGTGGTTCCCGGCGCGTAGCCAGGCGTGGCGTGGGCCGGCGCCACACGACCAACGAAGCTGATTTCGCCCTAGAGCGTCTGGGGTCAGACTAATGCTGGGTAGCAGGGTACCCTCTCATCGGCCGGTTTCGGGAGGCTTGGCCCGTAGCCGCCGCACCAAGAACACCAATACAAGCAGGCTCACGGCCGCGACCGCTATTCCCGCTATCGATTGCCAGGGCAGGCCAGATCTTGAACCGGCTTGATCGGCGGCCCTGGCCGTCGTCTCCGTGCTGGGGGCCTGGCTGGTGGCGGTCGACACTGTGCCGGCCGACTGCATAGTGGTCGTGACCCCGCCCTGTGTCGTCGCGGTGCCTGTTTCTTGCACGAGGTCCGTGAAGGTCTGGAACGAGGGGGCGGCCTGCCGGCCGAAATCGATCTCCAAGATGTAGGTCACGCTGCTCTTGGACCCGGGATAACTGTCGAGGACATCGAATTGGACCCATCTTGCATTCCCCGAGATCGGGAATCTCTGAAGGGTAGGCTCGTCCTGCAGCGTGATGATTTGGGTGGTTCCGTCCGACAGGGTCACCTTGACCGTCTTGGGCCGGGAGTTCTCGTAGAACGAGGTGAGGCTGTCGTTCTTGCCGGGCAAGATGCGGATCTCGCCCAGGCTAGGGTTGCCGCTGAGATCGACCTTCAGCCACTTGCCCGCGGTAGGAGCCGCTATGCCCCAGGCGCTTGCCGGGTTCCCATCAATGGCCTCAAAGCCGGCGGGCAATCCTTCGGTGGAAGCCGCCGCGCCGAAGGCTGAGCTATCGACCGGAAGCGGTCCCACAGACGGGGGAGCTTGAGCGCCCGGCGTCTGCGCCCACATCGGCTGCGTGAAGGCCAGCGTGATGTCGTAGGGCGATTCCCCGGAGACAGCCGAAGGCGTGGGCTCGAAATCCTCGAAGACCCATTGGAGGGAACGCGAGTCGGGCCTGGTGTAGGACTCCGGGGCGGTGGTCACTCCGGCTTGGGCGCTACTGGCCTTCTGAGCCTCCTTGATGTCGATGCCCCAACCGAGGAAGCTATCGGCGAACTGGTACGGATCACGGCCTTGCCGATGGTGCCTTGCCACGTGGCTCCCGTGTGCAGGAGATAGGTGTACCAGGCGGCCATTCCGCGAAGGCAGACGTCTTGAACGTGGCTGGCGTAAGTTCGGGAAACCGGTTACCCGCCTGCGAGGTCGGCTGGGCCAGGTAGCTCACCGTGATCATGGTCGCGCCGGGGGGAAAAGTGGCCTGGTGCAGGTAGTAGCCCATGCTGCCCGGCTGCGCCAGATCATCCGTACTCGCCGCCTTTCCTATGGTGACCGCCAGCGGTCTGCCGTCCTGCCAGGCTTGGAAGGCCACGGGGGCGTTGCCGTCATCCCCGGGGACGGTCACCAGGAAGGGGAAGCCCAGGGTGACCGTCTGCGCCTTCCCCTGGTTGACGAACTTGAAATCCACGCGATATTCGGCGAACTGTGCATAGACGATGGCCTGGACGGTCTCCGACTCCATGCGGATATCGGCGCTGCTCAGGGGATAGACGTCGCCGCCCACCCCGCCTACCGAGGTGTCATCGGCCACCGCGCCTGCGCAGGGAAGGAGCAGGAAGGTCAACATGATCGCGAGCATTGCCGCCGCGACTCGAACGGCCACAGGCAGGAGGGTCTTGGTGGCGATCCGACCAGAAGTCATGCTGTCCCCTTAGTCTCACCGCTGAGCTGAGCGAATGCGTTCGTGGGGCCGGTCAGCGTATCTGCCGCTTACCACTAACTATACGTCCAGACGAGGG
>CAVVNF010000040.1:0-17840 GCA_963749535.1 uncultured Thermoleophilia bacterium
CGGGCGCCGGCCGTGGGGCATTCGGCGGTTTCGGCGGCGGTTTCGGCGGTGGCTTTGGCGGTGGCGGTGGCGGAGGTGGTTTCCGCGCCGGCTGATCGGGAGAGTCCGTGATGAAGAGACCAAACGCTGCGGCTGGGAGGTCGCGATGCGCAGCAGGATAATCGGGATTGTTCTTATCGTCGTGAGCATAGGCATCGACGTCTGGCTCGGCACCGGCCTGGCTACCGGGTCGCGGGCGACGGGGATCGGGCTCGGGTTCGTGCTCTTCTCGCTGCCGTTCCTGGCGGTGGGCATCTATCTCCTGCTGAGCGCCCGCGGTGAGATCAAAGAGGAGAGCAAGGCCGACAAGGAGCGCAACATCCTCGACGCGGTGATGACCCGGGGCAAGGTGACCGTGGCCGACCTGGCTATCGAGGGCAACCTCACCCGGGACCAGGTGAAGGGCTACGTGTACGATCTCATTGGCAAGGACCTCTTCCGCGGATACGTGAACTGGAACCGGGGCGAGTTGGTCTCGGCCGAAGCGGCTCAGATCAAAGACGGCACCTGTCCTAATTGCGGTGGCCGCCTGGAGTTGGCAGGTAAAGGTCTTGTCCGTTGTCCGTATTGTGGCACCGAGATATACCTGTCGGGGCCGGGGTCGGCGTCCGCGCCGACCGCCGGGGCTTCGGGTCCCGCGGCGACTTCGCCCCCCGGCCCGGCTTCGGCCGCCGGGCCATCGGCGACTTTCCCCGGGTCTCCAGACCCAGGCCCAGCGGCGGCTTTCGCCGCTTCTCCGAATACGGGGCCGACTTCGCCCCCAGCCGCACCTGCCGCCGGTGATCAGCCCGCCGGCTCGTCTTCACACGGAGGTGGTTCGTGAAGCTCGCCTACAAGATCTGGCTGGATTACAAGGGTCGAGCCTTCGGCTCGGGACCGGCGCGGCTCCTCGACGGTGTCGAGCGCACGGGGTCGCTGCGCAAAGCGGCCGCTGAGCTCGGCATGTCGTACAACAAGGCCTGGCGGATCCTCCACGCTGCCGAACAGAGACTTGGCTTCCCGCTGCTGGAGCGGAGCGTCGGCGGGAGTCTTGGCGGCGGCTCCGCGCTGACGACGCGTGGGCTAGACCTGATGCGACGGTACCGGGCCTTGCAGTCTGAGGCCGAAGTGGCGCTCAAAGAGGTGTTCGACCGGCACTTTTCGGACTGGGTGGATCCGGCTGAGGAAGGCTGACGGGTTGGGTCTGGGCTCCAGATGAAGCCGGAGAAGTGATGACCCACCGGCGCTGGGTGGTGCTGGCCGGCTGGCTGGTCATGTTGATCGCGGTATCGTTCTTCTTCAACTATCTCGGGCTGGTCATTGCCGCCATTATGGCTGGTTACGACGCCCGGCGGTGGGATGACTGGGCACCAGCGTTCGGCAGAGGGTTTGTGAACTCTTGGAGCGTTGCTAGCGGGCTAGTGATTCCGAAGTTGAAATGGAGTTTAGGAAACCTGCAATCCTACCTGCAAAATCGCATGTTTCCAGCACTATGGACACAAAACGGACACACCACAAGAGCGCATTTCGCGGCCTCTCGGCGGGGTGGATGCGTATCTTATGATGTGGCCTTTGACACGATGGGGTTTGAGCGACAAAATATAGAGAGAAAAGAAATTAGAGTTGGAGGGTGAATCATGGCTGGTTTTATAGGACTAATGGCTTGTGCGGGCGTCGGGGTTCTGCTTGTTGCGTACTTCTTCGTGGAAGATAAACTACACGCAAGATAAGTCTTCCAAGTACGGCGCCATAGCCAATCAGTACGGGACACTCGTCAGCCTGCTGCAACTCCTTCCACAGCAGGTGACCTGACCCCATTCGTTGGTCCACTTCCTATGATAGGGAAAGAGCCGGTTGTTGTCTGAATGTAGGGGGTGCGTATTCTGTGAAGAGAACGTTCCGGCCAGACGAGGGTCTCTGGTGCCGGTGGACGTCCACCCAGTGAGCTGTGCGGTTGCAGGTGGTTGTATTCGCGCCTCCAGTGTTCGATGAGGATCTGGGCCTCCTTGAGGGTGTAGAAGAGCTCGCGGTTTAAGAGCTCGTCTCTCAGCTTGCCGTTAAACGACTCGACATGGCCATTCTCCCAGGGTGAGCCGGGTTCGATGAAGAGGGTCGTCACTCCCAGGTTGCAGTCACTGACGCACTGCCTTGGCAACAAATTCGGGTCCGTTGTCGCTCCTTATGTGCTCCGGGATGCCATGCTCGAGGAAGAGCTCGGAGAGCGTGTAGAGCACGTCGTGGCTCGTCATTCTCCGCTCTCGCGGATGGCCAGGCATGACCGGGTGTACTCGTCGATCACCATGAGCAGATGCAGTTTGCGGCCGTCACTCGTTTCCCCTTCGGCTCATGGGTGCGGGGCCGACCAACGCCCGGATGGTGAACGGAATCAAAGAAATACGGCTGCTTCTGCCAAACTAGACGGTAGCTGGCGGGAGGAAGAAGCTCTCGCTAGAGGCGGAAGACATCCGGGAGGGCACGATGCGCACATTGGAGGAAGATCTCGAAGCCGCCCAGGCTTTCCACGGGCACCTTTGCCACGGCATGGTCATGGGGGTGCGGATGGCCCGTTACGGTTGCAAAGCGCTCGGGATCGAGGAACCGCGCGGCTACAGGGACCTGATCGTGTACGTGGAGATGGACCGCTGCGCCACCGACGCAGTGAGCGTGGTGACCGGTGTCACTCTTGGTCGGCGGCGGCTCAAGTGGATCGACTACGGCAAGATGGCCGCGACTTTCGTGGACATAGCCGCGGATCGCGCCGTCCGCTTGGCGCCCAGATCAGAAGTACCGCACGCCGGCCCGGACGACGATCCCTTGACCTTGTGGAGCGACTGGACCGACGAGCGGTTGTTCAGCTGCACGCCGGTTACGCTGATCGTCCCAGCCGAGGACCGGCCCGGTGCACCGTCAAGCAGCGTGAACTGCGCTCGGTGCGGCGAGAAGATCCAGGATCGTCGCGAAGTAGTGCGCGACGGTGAAGTCCTGTGCCGCGCGTGCGCCAATGGGGCGTACTACCAGAGTTGAGCCCACCGGTGTTGGAAACCGCGTGGTCGCGGCTGCGAGCCGTTCGCGCCAAGGAGGGGTTGTTTTGGCTGGGAATTAGGCGTTATATTGCGCGCGGGATAACGCACGACCCAAGCAAGGAGTCCCCGATGCAGAAAACGCTCTTCCGCAGAACCCTTCCTGTGGTCTTGGCGTTCGCTCTGCTCGCGATTCTGGCATTTGCCCTGGTCGCCTGCGGCTCGAGCGCTTCGACTACGGCCGCGGTCGACGCATCGACCACAGCGTCGCCCTCAACAACCGCCACTCCCACGACGAGCGCGATCGTTCAGCCGCTCCTGGTCTCGGCAGCTTCGAGCCTCAAGGCCGCCTTCAACGAGATCGGTAAGGCGTTCGACCAGGCCAATAACGCCAAGACCACCTTCAACTTCGACGCCTCCGGCACGCTGCAGAAGCAGATCGAAGGCGGAGCTCCGGTGGACGTCTTCGCCTCGGCGGCTCCCACCCAGGTGAACAACCTGCTCAAAGAAAGTCTGGTCGACCAGGCTTCGGTCAAGACCTTCGCCAGTAACGAGATCGTCCTCGTGGTCCCGGCCGGCTCGAAGCTCGGTATCACGAGCTTCCAGGACCTGGCCAAGGCGGACGTCAAGAAGATCGCCACCGGGGACCCGGCGGTGGCTCCCCACGGTAAGGCCGCCATCGAGATCCTCACCAAGCTGAACCTGCTCACCGAGGTGAAGCCCAAGCTGATCTACGCGGCCAACGCCTCCCAGACGCTCGACTACGTGACCCGCGGAGAAGTGGATGCCGCCATCCTCTTCGCCACCGACGCCAAGGCCGGAGGAGACAAAGTCCAAGTGGTGGCCACCTCTGACCCCTCCTGGCACAGCGCTATCGCTTATGTCATGGCAGTTGTCTCGGCCAGCAAGGTCAAGACCCTGGGTCAAGCCTTCATCGACTACGTGGCAGGCTCGGACGGCCAGGCCATTCTCGCGAAGTATGGGTTTTTGAGCCCGCCCTCCACGAGCCCGTCCACCTCAACCACGTAGGAGCGGGAGGAGTCATGTCAGACGCAGGGGAAAGGGCAAGGCCGCTGTGAGCGTGCTCTTTCCCCTGCGTCTGTCTTTACAGGTGGCCGTCTGTGCCACGGTGGTTACGTTACTTCTAGGCATGCCCCTGGCGTACATATTGGCTCGCAAGCGGTTCAAAGGCAGGGAGTTACTCGACCTCTTCTTGACGATACCCATGGTTCTGCCGCCGGGCCATTCCGAGACCCAGACGGCGTTGCGCGTGGTCATCCCTCTTTCTTCAAGAGGGATCATAGCCGGGGCGACTCTGGCCTTTGCCCGAGCTATGGGTGAGTTCGGAGCCACGATTATGGTGGCCGGCAATATCCCTGGCAAGACCGACACCATGCCACTCGCCATCTTTAGCCAGTCCTCAGGTGGGACTTGGGGGACGGCCCTGTGGGTGGTGCTGGTACTGGTCGTTGTCTCTGGCGCCGTCATGTACGTCTCAAATCGTCTGGGACGGAGGGCGGCACCAGCATGAAGCGGCTAGACGTTCGCCTGTTCAAAGAGGTGGAGGGTTTCACCCTCGATGTCTCGTGGCAGATGTCGAACGAGCTGGCCGTGCTCTTCGGCTATTCGGGGTCCGGCAAGTCCATGACCATGCGCATAATCGCTGGGCTGGTAAAGGCTGACGCGGGCCGTGTTGTTCTCGACGGCGAGGTTCTTCTGGATACCCAAGAGCGTTGCTGTGTCCCGCCTCAGGTACGGCAGTTCGGTTACGTCGGCCAGGACCTGGCGTTGTTCCCACACATGAACGTTGCAGCCAATATTGCCTACGGGCTCAAAGGGGTAAGCAAGGACGAACAGCATGTGCGTGTGGGTAGGCTGTTGGAGCTATTCCATCTCATCGGGCTGGGAAAGCGGTTGCCGCGGGAGTTGTCCGGTGGCCAGCAACAGCGGGTGGCCCTGGCCAGAGCGCTCGCCCGCGAGCCCAAAGCCCTGCTTCTCGACGAGCCGTTCTCGTCGCTCGACCTGCCGCTGAAAAACGAGCTCTGGGATGTGATCCGGGAGGTACGCGAGGAATTCCGTATCCCGATTCTCCTCGTCACCCATGACCCCTTCGACGCGAGGACGATGGCGGATCGGATCATTGTCTACCGCGCTGGGAGGGTGGTTCGCAGCGGTCCGCCAGGAGAGGTCCTTCGCGAGCCGGGCTCCCCGGAGATCGATACGCTCCTCTCCGGTTGGAAGGAATCGACGGCGGGGATCGCCTAGCGGCAGCTTCACCTTGAGGCAGGTCTTCCCTCAGTCTGGACGTCGCCACAGTGTGCAGCCAACTTGGATCGAGGCCTGCCGTGCAAGATAGTCTGTCTCGTCACTCGGCAGTACATTTCTCCGATCAGGATCTAGACCAGCATGTGCTGGAAGATACATGACGGACATGCGCGGCACGATTTCGGTGATCACGGGCGGGCGTGGCGTAGGCAAGAGCACACTGTGCGCGATAGTGGTCGACGCGGCGCGCCAACGTGACCTGTCCGTGGCCGGCCTGCTCACTGAGAAAGATCCCCTCGCATCGGGGGAGAGCGCGGAACGAGACTCGGCATCGTGCGAATCCACGCCGGCCGGCCCCGCCGCGACGCGGCGATCGGCTGGTGGGCAGCGTCATCTTGTAGACCTCGGAACCGGTGAGCGCATGCCCTTGGGCCGGGTCTGCACCACCTCCGAGCAGGTGGGGCCGGCCCCTGCCGACAAGCGCGGCCCGGTAGACGGGGGTGCGGCGCCGAACGGAGGTGCCGCTGTGGATGAGCCAAAAGCAGCCGACGAGCACGGTCCTGTGGACGAGCGGTGTCCGGCACCGGGCGGCGACACCCTCGCCCCCGGTTTCGGAACGGCACTTGTCGTGTGCCGTCCAGAGTTGTTGGAAGTCCTCAAGGCCAAACTGGGTGAATTGCCCTCAGGGCGGGTGACCGTGGTCGTGGTAACAGGGGAGAACAGAGACCATCTCGCGGTCGAGCTCGGCCGCGGCGTACGCGGCGGGATCAGTTAGCCAGCAGGTCCGGCGCCAGTTGCCGCTTCAACCTTTCGAGCGCCCGGAACTGAAGCGCCTTCACCGCACCTTCAGTCTTATCCATCAGCGAGGCGACTTCCAGGATGGACAGGTTGAAGAAGAACCGGCAGCCTACAACCTGCCTCTGCTCGTCCGTCAACTGCCGCAGTGCCGCCCAGAGACTGCGCCGCCGGTCGTCCTCGAGGAAGAGCGTTTCCGGATCGTCGGCTGGGTCGATGGTGGCCAGCATCTCCGCCTCAGCGTCGTCCTGGATGGGCAGACGGCGTTTGCGGTAGTGGTCGATGACGCAGTTCCGGGCGATCGTATAAAGCCAGGTGGAGAATTGGGCCGGAGATGGCTCGTAGCGTCCGATGGCCGCGTAGGCCTTCTCAAAAACGGTGTTGGTCAAGTCTTCCGCCTCTTGGTACCCCGACACGCGAGCGGAGACGAACTGGAGAATCTGGGGGGAATAGTGGCGGTAAAGGTCGCTAAAGGCCGTGACGTCGAGCTGGCTGGCCTGCACTGCCAACTGGCGGACGTGGTCTGCGCTCGGGCGGGGTTTTCGTGTGAGTGCACATGATGCTGTCATGCAGCAAGTATCGGCCCCGACGGGCGCAGACTTGAGGAAAGAGAACAGAGAACCAGGTCGCCGGGGAGCGCGAACTCGACGGCCAAAGCTTCATTTTGAAACGAGCTCTTAGAAGTTCGTGGTGGTGGACGACTGCCCGGTGGTCGTGGTGTGCCCAGTGGTGCTGGTCGATTCGCCGGGGAGAGTGGTGGTCGTTGAGCTGGCTGCGCTCACGCCGATGATCTTCGGCACCATCGTATATGTGCTGATGAAAGTGTCCGTGTAACGGACCGATCCATCCGGGTTCAGCACGGTCCGCACGACCTTGCACTGCATGCCCTGCTCGCCGCTGGTCTCCACCACCGTGGTGCCAGGACCAAGCGTGGGGTCGATGGTCGTGACCGTGGTCTTCGGGACCACGTTGTAGAAACCGCTCGTGGTGTAGGTGACCTTACGATGAGGGTTGGTCCCATAAAGCGTGAAGGTGGTCTTGATGCCGTTTGAGGTGCCTATGACCAGGATGTAGTGGTCGGTGTCGTTGACCCAGCGCAGATTCGGGCCGCCTGCCGAGACGGTCGCGTCACGGCCCTGTGGATAGTGACTGATGTACATGGAGTGGTTGTGCCGCTCGGTCACCTTGAGACCGGCAAAGAACACCGCGTTGAAGAGCGTGGTGGACACCTGGCAGATGCCACCGCCGAAGACGTCTTCCAGCTTGCCTGGTCCGACGATCCCGGGCGCGGTCAAGTAGCCTCGTGCAGCCGTGCGCGGCCCGATCTGCTTGTCGAAGTTGTACTCTTGGCCCGGTGCAAGGATGACGTTGCTCGCGTATTCAGTGGTGATCTTGACATTGTGCTGCCGGTTGGGCGTGCCCGCATACGGAGGAGTCGTGTAGCTGCTTATCTTCTCCACGATGCCCATCGACTGAGCTTCTTCCGTGGTGAGGTCGGGGGGCTCGTCGTCATCTGCACCTGCGCCGTCCTGTCGGTGGTCTGCAGCGCGGCGGCGTTGATCGCCGCGGCGGTATTCTCCGGGTCGAGAGCCGTGCCATCCACCGAGGGCACCACCGACACCGTGTCGCCGTTCACCTTGAAGGACGCGTCCGTGGGCTCGGTGGCCACTTCGGGGGCGATGGTGTCGAGAAAGTCCTGCATCTTGGCGGCAGAGACGAAAGGCACCAGCGTGGAGACACCACCATCGGCAGAGTCGGTCATGTCCATGAAGCTGGCGATCTGATCGGGCGTAATAGTCCAGGTCTGGGAGTCGCCCTGCAATACGACGTCGGCGCTGATCATCGTCTTCGCCTCGTCCACTGCTTTCTGAGTGTCCTGGGCTACGACTGCGGGGGTGTCCACCTTCATCGGCACAGGCAGGTCAGTGGCATGGAAAGAGAAGAGCAAGGCTTTGAGCTGCTGCCGAAGCTTGTCCCGGTCGACCACCATGCCCGGTTTGTCCTCGATCACCGTGATCTTGCCGTTCTTGATGGTCAATCCGGCATTCACCGCGGGAACATCGAGCACCTTGGCCACACTCGCGATGAGGGCGTCCATCTTTGCGGAATCTACAGTGCCTTCGATGGGCACATCGACATGGTGAAAGAACAGCCTGAACCGATGGACGATGCTGGTTATGAAGTTGCCGGAGCGAGACACATCCATCGCGGCGGCGACAGTGCCCGCGGCATCTACCTGAGTTCCGGCGACGTCCGGCATCACCGGCCAGTTCTTCTTGGGACTGGTGAGCAAGATCCGGTCGCTCTGCGAACCGTCGGCAAGCTCCGTGACCTGGGCAACCGCCTCGTCGCGCGTGAGGCCCCCCATATTGTGGCCGGAAATGCTGACGCCCGCGTGGATCTTGTTGTAGTAGACCCCCGCGTCAACTAGGATGGCCAGCACGCAAAGCGCTAAAACAACGCCCAGAGCTATCAGTATCCAAGTGACCCAGCCACTGCGCCGGATTCTTCGGGTAAGGTTCAGCTTCGTCAAAAAGGTCCTACACTCCCTAAGATCGAGGATGTCACAGGATAGCAGATGCCTCCGGCTGCCAGAAGGTTTCGGGGGGACAAAGTCTAGATTCTCGCGCTTCGGCCCAACTCCTGTCTCTGGACTCTATCTGACGAGAGCGATTCCTGGTGAGAGCAACGATGACCCTGCGTGACGATATATCGCGTGTGGATGAGGCCGTCGGCGAGGCGTTGGCAAGCTGCTTGATCGAACCTGATCAGGGCCAACGCATTCGCCTCGTGGCACGACTGGCCGGTACCCTCGATCCGGCCGACGGGGAGAAACGGGCTGTATCGGCAACGTCGCTCGCGGACGACCTGCACGTCTCCTTGGCCGCCATCCACGAACACGTCACCCAGCTTCACGATCTGGGCTTCGGCATCGAAGCGGTCGCCGGGACCGGATATCGTCTTCGTTCTCCGTTCTCGGATCTTCTGGTGGGGGAGGCGGTGCTGCCTCTTCTCTGGCCGAGTGCCGCGATGCGTCTTCGCGAGGGCAAGTTCTTCGCCGGTCTGCCTTACCGCTACGAAGCCTACACAGATTCCACCAATCGGCAGTTGAAAGCGATGGCGTCCTCCGGGCTGGCCTCTGGAGCCGTCGCCGTGACCGATCACCAGGGGAGCGGCCGTGGGCGGCTCGGCCGGCGCTGGATCAGCGAGCCCGGCAAAGACCTGACCTTCTCCGTCCTTCTTCGCCCGAGGTTGATGCCGGGGAAGGCGCACCTCTTGTCTCTCGCGGCGGCGGTCGCCGTGGCGGAGACCCTCGAAAGCCTGCCGGGGCTGCAGGCTGGGTCGAGCGTCGGGCCGGTGGTGACCGTGAAATGGCCCAACGATGTCCTTCTTGCCGGCAAGAAGGTCTGTGGGGTCCTTCTTGAAGGCTCGATGGACGCCGACCGGCTCCACTGGGCGGTCGCCGGACTGGGCCTGAACGTTAACGGGGCGCCGGAGGCTGCGCTCGAGGCCAGTGGCGAAGATCGTTCCGGGCGGGCGGCGCCGGTCTCGCTGCTCGAACACTTGGGCCGCGAAGTTCCCCGAGGCTGGCTTCTCGCCCAACTGCTGGAGCGGCTCACGGTGCGCTGGGGCGAACTCGAGTCCGGGATCCCCTCGCCGGATTGCGTCGACCTGAGGACCGCGTTGCGCGAGCGCGACGCTCTGGCAGGGTCTCGCGTGCTCGTGTGCTCTGGGCTGCGAGAGGAAGAAGTGGTGGCGTCGGGAGTGGCTGCGGGGATCGGTTCGGGGGGCGAATTGCTCGTGAGAGAGACATCAGGCGCCGTAAGAGCGGTGATCGCCGGGGAAGTGACCGTGACGCCCGCGCCGTGACGGCGCCCGCGCTCCGAACCATGGGCCCGGCGAGATTGACAGCGGCGGGCACCCCGCTTAGACTACACCAACCTGCCCCGACCACGGGAGACGAACCGATGAGCAAGCCCGCTATCCACGTCCGGCCCTCGACTGTGAAGCCTCAGGCAGTCACGTTCCCGGCCGGCGCGGCAGTGGCCGGTCCTCGGTGGGCGGTGCGGGGCTGGCCGCTCAAGGTGGCGCTGAGCGTGACGTTCGTGGGGCTCCTAGCGGCGAGCGCGTGGGTGTCCGTTCCGTTCTTCCCGGTGCCGCTCACATTGCAGACCCTCGCGGTGCTTCTTGCCGGCGCGACCCTGGGGCCGGTCCTGGGTGCATCGACCGTGTTCTCGTACCTGATGCTCGGGCTTGTGGGCGCACCTGTGTTCCACAACGGGACCGGCGGTCCCGCCATCTTGTTCGGTCCCACAGGCGGCTACCTCTTCGGTTTCGTGGCCGCGGCGTTTGTGATGGGGCTGGCGGTGTCCCGCGCGCGGCGCGCGGACGTGCTTGCGACGTGGCGTGGGCTGCTTTGCCTGGTCGCCGGCGCGGTGGCGGCGAGTGCCTTGATCTACGCGGTGGGAGTCCCGTGGTTGAGCCTGTTCCCGGGGATGGGCCTGCAGAGAGCGGCCGCGGTCGGCATGCTGCCTTTCCTGCTTGGCGACGCGCTGAAAGCAGCCGTCGCCGTGGGCGCGGTTCGCACGGGTACGTCCTTGTGGAGGCACATGGGCGGGGGTCTCTTCTGATCCAGAAAGCCTCCCCAGGCTTCCCACGCCTCGCCCGTGTCGCTATGCTACAGGCGAGCACTCACAGCGGTAGAAGGGAACGAGCAAGGATTTGACCGTCCTTCAGGCCTTTATCCTGGGGATAGTTCAGGGGTTCACGGAGTTCCTTCCCGTGTCCAGTTCCGGACATCTGGTGCTCGTGCCGCAGTTCTTCAACATCCCGGCTCCGGCTCTCGGGTTCGCCATACTGCTGCATCTGGCGACCTTGGTAGCGGTGTTCGGATACTTCATCCAGGACATCGCGAAGATGGCGGTCGCACTCGTTGCTCCCCGGCGGATGGAACGGGAAAAGGCGCGATTCTGGCGGCGGCTTCTGCTGTGGCTGGTGATCGGTTCGGTGCCGGCGGGCATAGCGGGCTGGGTTTTCGTCAAGTTCTTCGAGGGGCTTTTCACCAGCACAATGTCGGTGGGCATCTTTCTGATGATCAACGGATGTCTGCTCTGGGGTGCCGACGTCGTGCTGCGGGCCAAAGGACCGGACATGGCTATCGACGGAGTCGGGAGTGTCGCGGTCGGGGGCGGTGTCCGGCGGGTCGAACCGGCCGACGCGGCGTTGAGAGCCAATGGGCTTGAGGGAGGGCTGGAGGGAGTCGCCACCGCGCAGGTCGTCGCGGCGTGCGTTCCCCTCTCGGGCGCCCTGGAGGGCGAGCCGGCCGTGGCGAGCACATCTGGCTGGAGGTTGCGGCGCCTGGGAAGCATGGCGGCGGTGGATGCCCTGATCATAGGCTGCTTCGAGGCACTTGCGATCGCGCCCGGGCTGAGCCGCTCGGGGGCGACAATCTCGGCCGGGGTCTATCTGGGCTTCGACCGGCAGACGGCGGCTCGGTTCTCGTTCCTGCTCAGCATCCCCGCGATCCTGGGTGCGGCGCTCGTCCACGTCAACGACATCGGCGGCGCGTTCGCGGGGGCCGCCGGCGGGGCCTACGCGGTGGGCGCCGTGGCTGCGCTCGTTTCCGGGGTGATCGCGGTGTTCTTCATGATGCGTTACCTGAGGGAGCACCGGCTGCGCCTGTTCGCAGTCTATACCTTGTTGCTGGGGGCCTTTGTCGTAGTGTTGTCGGCCGTTTGATGGAGACGACATGAGGAGTGGGACCTGTCCGCGACTAGGGCTGCCTCAGCGGCTACATGGGGCTGCCGCGGCTACGTGGGGCTGCCACGATGACCATGCGCGGCCGCGGCAGTGGCCATGCGCGGCTAGCGGGGCGGGTCCGACTCCAGTGACGACTGCGTCGCATCTGCAGGCACAGCGCTTGCCTTAGTTCCTGTCTCGCCGAGTGCTCCCTGGGCAGCCACTGCCTTGGGGCCAGCCGGGCTGACGACCGGTTCGGGCACAACCGGGCTCGGGCTTGAGTCGGATGCTCCGGCTACCGGAGGTGCAGCCGGCAGGCTGACTCTCACCTCTAGGCCGCCGCTGGGAGGTGCTGTCACCGCGACCGTGCCGCCGTGCGCTGTGGCCACCGCCTTGACTATGGACAGGCCTAGTCCCACCCCACCGGTCTTGCGGCTGCGGGAGCGGTCGGGGCGGAAGAACCGGTCGAACAGCCGCTCCGCGTCCTCGGGAGCCACGACCGGGCCGCTGTTCGCCACGGTCAGCAACGCCTGGTTGCCCTGGATGCCGGTCTTGACGCTGAACCAACCTCCAGCCTGGTTGTGCCGGATGGCGTTCTCCACCAGATTGCCGACGAGCCGTTCCAGGAGCGCCGGGTCGCCCTTGACCGGAGCGCTCTGTAGGTCGAGCTCGAGACTCAAGTCGAGCGCGTCCGCCTGTTGTGAGTGCATCTCCACGATCTGGCGGGCCAGATCGGAGAGGTCTACCTCATTAAGAACTATGGCAGTGTCCGTGCGAGCCAGCACCAGCAGACCGTCGATGAGCCGCTCGCTCCGGCCGACGGCGTCGCGTACTGCCTCGCCCATGGCGTTTAGCTCCTCGTGATCCATCTCGGGATCTGCCAACGCCACATCGATCTCCGTGCGGATAATGGTGAGGGGCGTGCGCATCTCGTGAGACGCGTTGGCCACGAAGTCTTTCTGAGCTTGAAACGCGGTGTCCAGCCGGCCGAGCATCTCGTCGAAGGTGTCCGCAAGATCTTTGAGCTCATCACGTGGTCCCTTCAGAGCGATGCGCTCATGCAACGTGGATTCTGAGAGGCGCCGTGCAGTATTCGTTATCTGCTTCAAAGGCCGCAGCATCCTTCCGGACACCAGCCAGCCCAACCCCAGGGAGACCATGGCCATGACGGCCAGGGCCACTCCCGACATCAGCATCAACTGGCGCAGCGCCTCGTCGTGGAGCTCCGCCTGCACCTCGTCGATAAGGCGGCCGACCGGCACTCCGTTCACCAGGATGCGCTCATCGGAATTGAAACCGAACGGGGCGGCTCTTGGGTCGAGGATCTGCGGTGGTATGTGGAGCCTCTGGGCTACGACGGCTCTGGCCTTGTCAGGCGAGGAAGCCAGGCTGTTTCTCACCAGGAAGAAGTTGAGAGTGAGCAACAGGATCCCCACGATGATGAACAACCCCCCGTACCAGAGGGTCAGGCGAAGCCGGATGGTGAATCTCACGGTTTTTCGGGTTCCGAAGCCTCGTCGGCGGCGATGTTCGCGCTCCCCACCGTGGTGGCTCCTTCCACGCGGTATCCGACACCCTGAACCGTGTCAATGATTGGCGGCTCTCCCAGTTTGCGGCGCAAGGTCATGATGGTGACCCTCACGACATTGGTGAAGGGGTCGGTGTTCTCGTCCCAGACTTTTTCCAGAAGCTCTTCCGCGCTCACAACCCGACCCTCCGCGGCCAGCAGGACTTCGAGCAAGCCGAACTCCTTCTTGGTGAGCCCGAGGTCGCGTCCGCCCCGTTCGGCAACTCGCCGTGCCGGATCGAGGGTGACATCTCCCACCACGAGCATCGGCGGAATGGGCGTGACGGCCCGGCGTCCAAGGGCGCGGATGCGGGCGATCAACTCTTCTAGGGCAAAGGGTTTGGGCAGGTAGTCGTCCGCGCCCAGGTCGAGGCCGGCGACCCGGTCCTCGATGGACCCCGCAGCGGTGAGCATGAGGATGCGGGCCATGCAATGACGCTCCGTGAGCTTTCGGCAGACCTCGTCTCCGTGGACGAGGGGAAGGTTACGATCGAGGACGATCACGTCGTAACTGTTGGTGGCAGCTTTCAACAGCGCAGCCTTGCCGTCCAGCGCGACGTCCACCGCCATGCCGACCCGTCGCAACCCCCGCGCGATCGTTGAAGCGAGCCGCTCCTCATCTTCGACCAAGAGGACCCGCACCTAGCTGCCCCTCCCTGCGTTGACCGTATTGACCTTTCGTGGTTCGCGGAGATGATACACGTTGAAAGTGAGTGTAGAGGCTAGGCCATAAGGCGGCCGTAAAAGCCGGAAAACGCCCGCAGCAAGGCAACTGAACCACCGAGCAGACCCCCGCGGGACGTAGAGGCGAGTCCTTACGTTGCTCTTATAACCCTTGCGCTATGCTGCGCCAGGTGAAAACGGTTCATTAGCTGCCTAGGGCCCAATTTGGGCTTTCGTGCATTTGGGTATTGTTATCACATCAAAGTAGTGAGTTGGAAGACGAACCTCCGGGGAGGCATTGGATGATGAGACCCAGCGGGATCGGTTCTGAGAGCCATGGGGCCAAGAAACGGATTCGCACCGCCACGATCGTGTCGCTGGCCGCCGTGATTGTGATCGTGGTGCTTGCTTTTGCCCTGGCAGGGTGCACCGTTGTTATGGGAGGCGGCACGACAACGACTGCCCCCGCAACCACAGCGACCACAGCCAGCACGGGCACCACCACCGCGAGCAGCGGCGCGACGGCCGTTACAACGGGCGGCACCGTCGCCACGCTTCCCGCTACGGAGAACGGGGTAGTGCTCGCAAGCCCCGCTAAGTCCGTGGCGGACAAGCTTGGGCCCAGTGTGGTGAATATCAAAGTCTCCGCGAACGTCCAAGGCGGCGGCTTCTTCGGCGACCAGCCCTATTCGGCGGAGGCTTCCGGGGTGATCTACAGCTCGGACGGCATGATCATCACCAACGATCATGTGGTGACCGTGGACACCACCGGACAACTCGTGGACAGCGTCCAGGTGACCTTGGCGACCGGTGAGGTCCTCCCCGCCAAGATCATAGGACACGACCCGCTCACGGACCTGGCCGTAATAAAGGTCAGCAGCAGCAAGCCCTTGCCCGTTGCGGTCTTCGACACCAGCCAAGCAGTGGTTGGCGATTACGCCATCGCGATAGGCAGCCCATTGGGTTTCGCAAACTCCGTGACCATGGGGATCGTTTCCGGCCTCAACAGGTCGCTCGACGAGCTCACGGGAAGCTCCTCGGCGGCGGCCTACGTCGATCTCATCCAGACCGACGCGGCGATCAGCCCGGGTAACTCCGGGGGCGCTCTGGCGGACGCTGCCGGTGAGGTGATCGGCATCAACGTGGCGTACGCGCCGCCCAGCTCCACCGGCGCGGAGAACATAGGCTTCGCCATCCCGGCACTGCTCGTGACCAACATCGCCGACCAGATCATCAAGACAGGCAAAGCCAGCCACGTCTACCTAGGCGTCTCCACCCAGACGGTCACGACCGACCTTCAAAAGCAGTTCAACCTCACCCGGTCCACCGGAGCGCTCATCGCCCAAGTGAGCGCGAACTCGCCCGCCAGCAAAGCGGGTCTCAAGCAAGGCGACATCATCATCAAGATCGACGGCACGGACGTGAACAACAGCTCGGACCTGCTGGTGGCGCTGCGAAGCGACGCACCCGGTGACACAGTCCAGGTGACGGTAGATCGCAACGGCTCGACGATCACCATCCCCGTGGTGGTTCAGGAACGTCCGGCCGGTACATAAACAGTAGATACGACGCTGTTGAGCGCCGCCGCTCGGCGGGCGCGACAGGACGGCACTCCGCCCTCGCCGGGCGGTAGAGATAGGAAGAACGGGGCTTCAGCGGATGCTGAAGCCCCGTTCGCCTTTCGGAGTCTCGTCGTAGATCTCCACTCGGGTCACCAATGCGCGGTCGGGGCCGCGGTGGGTCCAGGTGACCAACTCGTCGACCGCTTCCCGCGGCCCCTCATACACTACTTCCACCCGGCCGTCTGGGAGATTGCGTGCCCAGCCGCTCACACCGCGCACCTCGGCCTGCTGGTAGGCGGTGTTGCGGAACCACACGCCCTGCACCCGTCCTTCCACGAAAAGGTGCACGCGCACAAGTGGGGAAGGGGAAGCCTTGTCTTCGAACTCGGTCATTGAACATGTAGCTCCGAAGCCGGGGTCCGGGAGAGCCGGTCCAGGAAACGATCCTTCTTAACCTATCCCCTGAGGATGCGCAAGCCTTTATGTTTGCGGTTACGCCTGCGGCGGATGCGGTAGGTGAGCAGGAAGGAGAACAGCGCCGCGAGCGCGCCGATGAGGGGCAGAAGTACAAAGAACAAGGTCGCCACAAGGGTGACGAAGTCCTCGTAGATGCTCATGAGGAGTAAGGGGCCGATCTCCGACTTGCTCGCGTCGGGGCGCATTGCCGCGCGGGCGCGGTCGGCGAGGCCGGCGATGACGAAGCCGAGGACTCCGCACACGCTCATGGCGACCCAGCCCTGCGGCGCCATTGCCGCTGCGAACACCATGCCGCCCATGAGGATCTTGACGGGCTGCATCACCTGATCGCGGACTGCGGTGAACGAGGGCACCTTGTCCACGGAGAGCTCGATTACCGCCAGAGCAAACAGCAGGGAGATGACCCAGGTCTTCTCGAGGAAGGCGAACGGGGTGCCTCTGAGGATGGGAGCGCTAAAGAAACTGATCCGCGAATAGAGTGCGAGGAACGCCACGGGAAGAAAGGCGCGAAGCCCCGCGAGTACGGCAAGGCCGGCGCCCATGCACGCGCGAGCGTAGATGCTGTTGAACACCACGTCCATATCGGCAAGAAGAGTAACACGGGGTGCAAGCCGGGTTTGCGCGCAAGTAGAAAGATTCCGGGCCTCGCGGGGGAGCGGGGCCCGGACGGGGAGGGCCGGGTCTAAACGACGATCTCAGCCACCGGGTAGCGCCGCTTGGGCACGGGCTTGTCGGCGGCGTAACCCAGGGACACCATCGCCGTGGGCGTGAGGTTCGCCGGCAGACCGAGGATGCGCGAGAATTCCGGCGGCTTGAAGGCTGTCATGGGGCACGAACCGAGGCCGAGCGAGTAAGCCCCGTTCACGGCATTGCCGAGGGCGATGTGCACCTGGCACTGCGACCAGTGGAGCAGTTGCTCGGGGTTGAAGCGAGCGGTCATGTCCCGCGACAGACCGACCATCGCCGTGCGCATCTCGTCTGGAGCCCCCGCAGCCTGCAGGGACTTGTCCATCTTGTCGATGAGCGTGACGTAGTCTGTGTCCGCGCAGAGCACCAGGAGATGCGAGCAGTCCCGCACCTGCCTCTGGTTGAACGTGGCGGAAAAAAGCTCGGACAAGACCTTAGGATCGGAAACGACTTTGATCTTCCAGGGTTGGAGGTTGATAGCCGACACCGAGTACCCGATGATCGCGAGTAACTCCTGGATCGTGTCCTCGGGGATCTTCCTGTCCTCGTACTGCCTACACGCATAGCGCTGCCGAACGATATCCTTGAACTCCATGAAGCCTCTCTCTGGGTGCGATTGTTAGACAAGACGGTTAACTATACAAAATAAAGCGTCGGTTTGGCAAATCTTGCCCGCTGGGGCTCGGACGAGAGCGGCAGGCGGCCGTCAGTCTCGTACCGGCGCCCGACTCGTCGCCTGGACGACTCTCAGTGAGCCACACCGGGATTGCCAGCCGCCCTCGGGGCGTCCGTCGACGGGATGCCGTCGCGGCCGACCATCCGGGACAGGCAGCGTCAGAACCTGAGAAACGGCGGCCGCGAACGCCGGGGTGCTAAAATCTCCAGGCCGGTTGCGCCGTCCGTTTGCCGAGTCGTTGAACTGTCAGGTCGGATGTGCGCGCCGCGCGCCAGATTCAATCACCGCCGCACCCCGCCGTGCCCTCGTAGCTCAGGGGATAGAGCAGAGGTTTCCTAAACCTCGTGTCGCAAGTTCGAGTCTTGCCGAGG
>CAVVNF010000041.1:0-49178 GCA_963749535.1 uncultured Thermoleophilia bacterium
GACTTCATGCTCGACGAGTACTACGACTGTCGCGGCTGGAGCAGGGACGGCGTCCCGACCCGCGCCAAACTCGAGGAACTCCACATGGGCTACGCCGCGGACGCTCTGGGTCTATAGGCGTCTTGAGCTCCAGAAATGCCGTCGTGCAGGAGTGACGTGATGCCGGCGCCGGAGACGATAACGGTCAAGGTGCAATCCATCGCCCTGCTCAGGAGCTTGCTTGGGCAGGGTGAGTTGGATGTGGAGCTGTCGAGAGGGGCCGAAGTTTCCGGCCTACTGTCCATTCTCATCGAGCGCAGTGAGGGGAGATTGGCTCCCTACTTAGCCGAACCGGTCGAAAAGAGCGCGCACGAGCCGCTCAGGGTGATGGTGAACGGGCGCGACATTGCTGCGCTTGGCGGAAGGCACACCGTCCTCCAAGAGGGCGACGAGGTGCTCATCATGATTCCGATCGCGGGAGGATCGTCGGGCCTTTCCGTGCGGCGGAGGCCGAGGTTGAAATTTGAGCTACGATGAGTACGAGCCGGAGGATCAGAGTGAAGAAGATCGACCTGGAAACCCATTTCGTCACCCAGACCTGGGTCGACGCTCTTTACTCAAACCAGGGGTATCCGCGGTTCAAGGACGAGCCGGCCACCGGCAAGCGCCGCCTTTACTACGCCGCGGACGCCTTCGAGCCACACGGAGATTTCCTGCTCAACCGGCTTCTGGATCTGGGCCCTGACCGCATCGCCGCCATGGATGCAAGCGGCATCGATCTCGCCGTGGTCTCGCTGACCTCACCTGGTTGCGAGCAGTTCGGATCCCGCGGTGGGCTCAAAGGTGGCCCGCGCGGTGAACGACGAGCTCGCTGCTGCGATCCGAGATTCCCCGGCCGTCTCGCGGGATTCGCGGCATAGCTCCCAAGGACACAGATGCGGCGGTCATGGAAATCGAGCGCGCGGTGAAAGAGTTGGGCCTCAAAGGATGGAAGACACACTCGAACTTCGGGGATTCGTATCTGGATGAAACGCGCTATTGGCCGATCCTCGCGAAAGCTGAGGAACTGAACGTGCCCATCTATCTCCATCCGGCGGCTCCGATGATCCCTCAGTTGCGCACCTACGGCCTGGCGCTGGCCGGAGCGGCGTTCGGCTTCGGCGTGGAAACGGCTACCGCGATGGTCCGGCTTGCCTTGAGCGGGGCGTTCGATGCCTATCCGAAGCTGAAGATCATCCTCGGACACTACGGCGAAGGCTTGCCCTTTCTCATGCAGCGCATCGACCACCCATTCCTGCGGCCGCACACCAAGGACGATGCGGGCACGGTGCCCGATATCAAGCGGCGCCCGAGCGACTACCTGCGAGACAACATGGTGGTCACCACGAGCGGCAACTACCTCCCGGCTGCTTTCAAGTGCACCCGCGAGGCGCTGGGGATGGACAAGATCATGCTCGGGACAGACTACCCGTACGAGGAGATGCCGGAGAGCATCAGCTTCATCGAAGCGCTTTCCATGACAGACGCCGAGAAAGCCATGCTCTACTCGGAGAACGCCGCGGCGGTAGGGTTCACAGTCTGAGTCGCCCTATCCCAGCGGGCGTCGCATGACAGTCATGCCACTGGGCGTTGGAGAGTAACTCAGGCCGCGGTCTCATCCGAGGACAGCCGGGTTGGGCACCGGGCCTCCAGGCCCGGCTTGGCCGCCGCTTTGGCCCGTAGCGAGCCGGGCCGCCACGCCCCCGCCTGGGGGCCGCTGCGGTCTATGGCAAGCGCCGGGCCTCCGGTTCGTCTTTGGTCTGAAGCACGCGACCAGCCGGCCGTCGAGCGAGGCACCGAGAGAGCCCTCCGAACGGGTTCGCCGAACGGCTCCGCCGAAACGGTCCGCGGAACGGAGAGTCGCCTCAGTCCGGACGCCCCGCGGCCAGGCTTCGGTTAAGCCTGGGGAATGTTTCACACATGTGCGGCATGTGGATGGCTTCGATGTATTCGCGCTGGAACTCCGGATCGGTCGCCAGCTCCACGTATTCCACCTGCCGCGCCACCTCTGCCGCCTCCAGGCGTTTGCCGAGGTTGACCAGGGCGAGACGGGCTCCATGACCGGCCGCATTCCCCACTGAGGCGACCATGTCGGGGTCACAGTCCGGCAGCAGCCCGATCGACATAGCCTGGATCGGGTCTATGTAGCTTCCGAACGCCCCCGCCAGCACGATCCTGTCGGGGGCCTCGGCGCCGTATCGACGCAACAAGGTCTTGGCACCGGCGTAGAGGGCCGCTTTCGCGAGCTGCACGGCCCGCACGTCCTTGAGAGAGATGGTGATACTTCGCCCCAGCGCCGTCTGTTCCGGCCCGGCCAGGACGAACTTCGCCGGCCTACCGTTCTCAACCAGAATACGTTCGTGGGCGCGGTCCGGGTTGAAGTTGCCGGTCTTGAGGATAACGCCGGCCACCAGCATCTGAGCCACCGCATCGATGATGCCCGAACCGCAGATCCCGCGCGCTTTCAGTTGAGCCTGCTCGCACTCGTCGCTCCAGTCGGCCATCCCGATCACCTTGAAGCGTACGTCCAGCGTCTCGGGGTTGATCCTCACCCGCTCGATGGCGCCGGCGGTCGCCCGCACGCCGAATTCGATGTGAGCGCCTTCCAAAGCGGGCCCAGTGGCGCACGAGGCGCTGAAAAGTCGCGCCCGGTCGCCCAGGACCAGCTCTCCATTCGTACCGATGTCGATGACAAGAAGCAGCTCGTCTTGCCGGTGCGGGCCCTCGGCGAGGATCACGGCCACGTTGTCGGCCCCGACGAAACCGGCCTCTATCGCCAGGGTATGCAAGCGGCATCCCGGGTGGAACGCCAGTCCCACCTCGCGCGCCATCACGTCCACCGGTCTCGTCACCACCGGTGAGAACGGTGCCATGCTCAGCGAGCGCGGGTCCAGTCCCAGGAACAGATGGTGCATGACCGTGTTGCCCACCACGACCACATCCATGATCTCCTGCTGCGACCTGCCGACCCGGTCCGCGGCTTTCACGGCGAGTCGGCCGACCTCATCGACGGCCGCTTTCTGCATACGAAGAAGTCCGTCCTGCTCGTGGCGGACGAAACCCATCCGCGCGATGACGTCCTCCCCAAACGCTACCTGCGGGTTCATCGCCGACTCAGTGGCCACCACCTGCCCCGTGACCAGGTCGGTAAGGTAGGCGGCGATGGTAGTGGTGCCCACGTCTACGGCTAAGCCCAACGCATGCACCGGCTCGCCGGGTGGGCTCCCCTCGGTCCCGGCTTCAAAGGGGCTCTCCGTCGGCCCATCGGCGGGGCTTACCGCCTGTTCGCAGGGGTCGGCAGCGTCCAGTGCGATCAGGGCCCGATCCTGCCACACCGTGGCGATCAGGTCCCAGCCGGCGTCTTGCCCTACGCGCCCGAGGTCTTGCAAGACATGCAGGTCCACGGCGAGGGGAGGCAGCCCATGCTGTTCCTGAAGGGCGCTGACGAGGTTATCGGCAAGACCCGTGGCATCTTCGAGCGTGGGCGGTGATACGCGTACCCGATATTTCTTGATGGCCGCGTCGACGGTCACCTCCCGAGCGGACGCTTCCTTGCGGACGATCTGTGCGGTCCGCCGGCTCTCCTCGGGCACATACACCGACAGGTCTCCCAGCACGCAGGTCTGGCACGCGAGCCGCGTTCCCGCGCTCAACTCGCTCGCCCCGAGCATGCTGGTCTCCAACGGGGTGGGGGCAGACGCGTGAGCGGTCCCTCGTTCCGACCCTTCCTGCAGCCTCACCCGGCACTTGCCGCAAGCACTGTGACCGCCGCAGACACTCTCGATGTCCACGCCCAACTCCCGTGCCAAGGCCAGGACCGTCTTGCCTGGAGCCGTCTCTCCACGGCTCCCCGAGGGCTGAAACACGACTGTGCACCGGTCTCCGTGCCCGGCATCGGCGGGAGCGGTCCCGGTATTAGTATCTGCCGTATTCACGCGCTGCCTTCACCAGCTGGAACAGGTTGACCGGAGGCGCCTGAGGGGGAACGTCGCAGCCCGACATGAGCACGTACCCACCCTTATGAAACTTGCCGATCTCGATGCACTCCCGGGCCTGCTCCAGCACCTGCTCGGGCGTACCTTCCTGGATGAGCGTGGGCTCGACATTCCCGGCGATGACCTGGTCCGGGAAGAGCTCCATCGCTTTTGCCAGCGGCACCTCGCGGCCGAAACTGAGGATGGCGTGGGCAGGCAGCGGCACACGTTGCCAATGGGGCAAATTCTTGTTCTGTTCCCCGCAGATGTGGATGAACATGACGGAATGCCAAGCTCGATGACGCGCTTGTTGATCTTGGTGTAGTAGGGCAGCACGAACTGCTCGAACTGCTTGGGGGAGATGAGCTTGTTGGATTCGGTGGCGGCTCCGTGAAAAGCCATCAGCTTCTCGGCCCCGAATTCCTTGACGTAGTGCTCGGCCACCGCGATGCCGAAGTCGGACACTTTGTCGAGCACCCGATGCACGAGATCGGGCTTCTTGATCATCCAGGTCATCATGCGGTCCTCGCCCATGACCGTGCCCGCGAACGTGAACGGGGATCCAACCTGCAGGCTCACCGGCATTCCATGCTCTGCCTGCATCCGCGCGAGCTCGAGGGCGATCGGGAGGGCCCCCGCTTTGGCGATCTCCGCCGGTAGCTCCAGCTTGAGAGCGTCTTCCTCACTCTGAACAGGGTGCCGCGTGACTACCGGGGCCCCCGAGTATTTCTTATAGGGGAACTCGATGTCCCCGCCGAATTCCCAGCCCCCCGCCGAGGCGTACACGTAGAGCGGGTCCCCGTCGTAGCCGTACATCTCCTGGCTCAGTACCTGGCATCGGAAGCAGGTCTCGGCGTCTTCGTAGAACTTGGAGATCGGCTGTCCACAGACAAGGGCGGTGTGCCCCGAGATGAAGGGGATCACCGGCACCCGGTCGGGCCTCTGACCCCCGATCACGGCACCCATCCGCTCAGCGCTTGTCATGGTCTCGCACCACATGGTCACGCCACCCCGCCCATCAGCCGCTCGGCCACCCGGGCCGCCTCCATAGCGTTCTCGCCGTAGCCGTCCGCGCCCCATTCATCGGCGAGGTGCTGGTTCAAGGGCGCGCCGCCGATGAGGATCTTCGTCTTGGGGAGCTTGGCTTTGAACTCGGGCATGAAATCCTTGATGGCGATCATCGTGGTGGTCATGAGCGCGGAGAGGCACAGAAGATCGGCGTCCAGGCGCTGGGACTCCTGGATGAACTTCTCCATCTCCACGTCGCGCCCGAGGTCGTGGACGTCGAAACCGGCCACCTCCAGCATCATCTTCACAAGGTTCTTGCCGATGTCGTGGATATCGCCCTGCACAGCGCCGATCACCGCGACGCCTTTGCCGCGCGTCTCAGCAGCTGTCTTCTCCACCAGAGGCTGCAGGACCTCCAACCCGGCATACAGAGCCTCCGCACCCACCATGAGCTCCGGCACGAAACAGTCGCCCTCCTCATAGAGCCTGCCCAACTCGGCCACGCCGGGCACCAGGCCCTGCATGATGGCTTGCTGCGGGTCCATACCGGTGTCCACCGCCTCATGCGCCATGGCGGCCGAGGCCACTTCGTCGCCCTCCATGACCGCCTGCTTCAGACGGGCCAGGATCTCCGCTTCACTCGCCATCAGCCAGCCTCCTTGCCTCGTTGCGTTCTCGCCATCGCAATGCCTGGCGCGCCGCCTAGTACCTGCCGAACTCCCGGCAGGCTCTGACCATCTGATAAACGTTCACCGGTGGCGCCTGGGGTGGTACCTCGCAGCCCGACATGAGTGCATATCCCCCGGGATGGTCCTTGCCCTCCGCAATCGCCGCCCGGCACAGCTCGAGCACCTCCTCTGGAGTACCTTCCTGAATGACCACCGGGTCCACGTTGCCCATGATCACGTTCCGCGGGAAAACCTGGCCGGCCGTGGCCAGCGAGATCTCCCGGCCCACGCTTACCATGCCTCGTTTGCCGTAGCTGAGCTGAGACCAAAGGGGCAAATTCTTGTTCTGTTCCCCGCAGATGTGGCTCAGCACTATGGCCACGCCTCGTTCGGTGAGCCTGTCGTGGATCTCCTTGAGATAAGGGAATGAGAAAGTCTCGAACTGTTTTGGTGAATAGAGCTTGTTGGTCTCGATGCACAGGTCGAAAGCCATGATGCGGTCCGCGCCGAATTCCCCTATCCAGTAGTCGACCTTCTTGTTGATGAAATCGGTGATCACGCGCAGCACGTGGTGGACCAGGTCGGGCTTCTTGATCACCCAGATCATGAGCCTCTCTTCGCCGCAGATCGACCCGCCCAGGTGAGAGGAGAGCCCACCTGCACCGTGCAGTACATGCCGAGGCGCTTCTGGATCCTGGAGAACTCCAATGCTACGGGGATCGTCCCCACCGTGGTGATGTCATCGGGCACGCGGAGGTTCCAGGCATCCTCTTCGCTCTGCACCGGGGTCTTTCTTCATCATGGGTGCCCCGGTGTACTTGCGGTACGGAAACTCGATCTCGCCCCCGAATTCGGCTCCGCCGGCGTTCGCCCAGCCATGCATGATGAGGCCGTCGTAGCCGTACATCTCCATGGCGCCCCGTTGGCAGGCGATGCTCGTCTCGGCATCGTCGTAGATCTTGGCGATGGGTTTCCCGCTGACGACAGCGGTGTGGCCCAGGATGAATTGAAGGCAGGGGACGCGGTCGGTTTTTTCGCCGCGCACCAGCGCCTCCCATCGTTCCGCCGGGGACATCCTGTCGCAGTTCACACCGATCTCCTTTGTCTATGAATCGGCCGCCTTGGGCGGGCGCCGGAGCATTGGCCCTAGAGTAGACATGAACGCGCGAGCTTCGGGTCCGGAGCACCAACACCCAACCAAGAATCGGCTCCAGGAATCTGCCGGGCCCTCAGCGGCGCCCCGTCGAGAAAAGGCTACCACGACGACGCCCGCCCCGGCACATACCGGGGTGGGCGTCGCATTCTCGCTGCCGGAACGCTCCGCTCACTGGCAGAGCCGGCCCTACTCTTGGATCGGATACTCCCGGCAGATCTGGTGCTCGTTCTTCTTGGTGGCGACGACCACCTCTCCATCCGGGGCGTCCAGCCTGAACCACCACTTCTTGGTGTATTCGTCCTCACCCACGAAGTTGGAGGCGACCAGACGGTCCCGCTGCTCGTTCACGGTCTGGTGCAGCCACTCGAGGTTGCCGTCCCAGCCAACGTAGTCGCGTCCGTCCATGTGCGGACGGTGCCAAGGGCATACCTTGGTGCAGCGGCCGCACACGCACCCCTCCTTGTTCAGGACGTCGAACTCGGAGCAGGCCTCCCGGTCCAGCTTCCAGGTGTAATAGCCGTTGTAGAGGGTCTGCTTGCCGCGGGCGATGGCCTGGGCGGGACACTGCTGAGCGCAGATGCTGCACTTGCGGCAGTAGTCCTGCAGACCGAAGTCCACGTAGCCGTCAATCTCGAGCTCCAGGTTGGTGAGCACAGCGGCGGCTTTGAAATTGGCGCCCAGGAACGGACTCAGGATGATCCCCATCCGGGACACCTCGCCCGAGCCGGCGTCCAGGATGACTTGGGGCATGAGGGTGACGTAGCTGTTCATGTTGGAGGCCAGAGCTTCGTGACCCAACCGGCGCAGATAGTTGGCCATCACTTCGGTCTGGGTCACCAGGCGCTGATAGGCCTGGAAGCTCGCGGCGTCCACTATGTCGTCCCAGCCGTTGGACGCGGCCAGCGTGGGCTCGTGCTTGCGGGCCGCCAAGACGATGGCGTACTTGTAGGGGGCTTCCACCGGATTCCCGCGCACGTTCGTGCTGAAGACCGCCGACTGGGGCAGGGGCCCGATGCCCACCACGTCGGCGCCCAAGAAGTACCCGAGAGACTTAAGATGACGGCTCAGGACGCGAGGGTCGTCGGGGAGCGGAGCCTTCTTCTCGGCTACGGGGTTCGCCGTCGCCTTGTATTTGTTGATGTGCCACTGGAGATCCATGATCGACGCGCACAGGGGATACCGTCCCGACATCAGTTTGAACTCGCGCTTGATCTCCTCGCCGAATTCACCGAAGAACGAGCGGATGAAGGGGCTGTCCCGCTCGCTCACCCGTTCGACGGGGCCGGGGACCCGGTTCGTCGGCTTATCTACCCGTTTGAGCAGATGGTCGGGGTAGGGGCCGAGTTGCTCGTTGTTATAGAGGATGTCGTGGTATTTGAGCTTTTCCATCTGCGCAGGTGCCTTTCCGCGTTTATTTTTTGAGAATCCGGCCTCCGGTTGTCCTCATATGGTACCAAGGCTGGTAGCATCGCAGTATGAGAACCACGGTTCCGACAATCGTCCCTCCGAAGCAGCAACGTAGCCACGAAACGTTGCGGCGTCTGTTGGATGCAGCGGAAGGGGTGATCCGCGAAGACGGCATCGGCGGTCTGACAGTCACCAAGGTCGTGCGTCAGGCGCGCTCTTCCGTGGGGGCCTTCTACCGAAGATTCCCGGATCGAGACGCCCTGCTGTATGCGCTTCAGGAACGCAATCACGCACGTGCGCTCGAGCTATACGCGAACCAGTTGGCGTCCTTGGATGTGGAGAACACTCCAATCGAGGAGACCCTCGAGCAGCTCTTTTCCCTGAGGGCGTCGATGATAATGAGAGATGCGCCTCTCGTCCACGCCTTTGCGGTGCAGGGCGCGCTCTCCCCGGTGTTTCAGGAGGAAGAGCGCAGGTTCTTCGCCAGTTGCAGGTCGACCTTGACGCAAGTCATACTGGCCCACCGAAGTGAAATGGAGCATCCAGAACCGGAGTTGGCGGCCGAGATGGTCTGCCGCACCTGGCTGGCCCTCATGGAGCAACTGGTCTTCTACGGTGAGAGCCCCTTCGATTCGCCCGGGCGTCTTGGCGACGCCCACGTTCTTGTGTCGGAGTTCTGTCGCGCTTCCCTGGCCTACCTGCGCGGTGGTGGGGCCCAGTTGCCGTCGCACGAGCTGCGGCCGTTGAGTCCGACCTGGGGGACATAACATGGACATGGAGGTCTATTTCCCGGGCGACAAGAAGGTGTTTGCCAAGTTCGGTGATTTCGTCGTCGAGACCGACCAACCAGTCAGAGCGGGCGGCGATGCCAGTGCTCCGACACCCTTCGAGCTGTTCCTCGCCTCCATCGCGACCTGCGCGGGCGTCTTTGTCCTTGAGTTCCTGCAGAAGCGCGGCCTCTCCACGGAAGACGCGGGCGTATTGCTCCACGCGGAACGCGATCCCGAGACGCACCTCGTGACGACGGTGTCTCTACAGATCAAGCTGCCCCCGGATTTCCCCGACAAGTACAACGATGCGGTGATCCGGGCAGCGGAGCAGTGTATGGTCAAGCGGAACCTGGCCGACCCGCCGCGTTTCCACACTTCTACTACCCGCGGGTAGTTTCTTGGCCGCGTGGGTTCGATGCGTCCGCGCCGCGCGGGGTCGCGGTGGCACTTTGCAGGCGAGAGTAGGTTCAGGCGGAGCAAGCCATCGTCTCGGATCGCCGGCACTGGGTTCGTTCCCTCAAGGACCACTTTCCTCCCGGATAGAGTCGGACTAGAATCAGTCTGAAAGGTGCCGCGAGGCGGGACCGAACAGAATGCCCCTGAAGGATTCGCCGCGTGGCCCACGCCGGTGAGCACATCCCCGGCCCATGAGGGCTGGGGCGAAAGGGGGGACCATGCGGCGCGTCCGGTCGGTTGTGCTGTTCTGCGCGGTACTCACGTTTCTTCTGGTTCTATTGTCCATGCCGGCCTTTGCAAAGCCGGCCGATCTCGGCCCGGCTGCGGCCGTGCCGTCGTTCAGCGACGTCCCGACTACGTACCCTTACTACCAGGCCATCCAGGGTATGGCCGCGGCAGGCGTGATCAACGGGACGGGCGGCGGGCTGTTCCAGCCGGGAGCCCCGGTGACGCGGCAGCAGTTCGCCAAGATGATCGTCAAAAGCTTGGGTCTCACCGTGACAGGCACTGAGGTGTGCCCATTCACTGACGTGAGCAAAGGCGGTTCGGGCCCGGACCCGCTCTATCCGGACAAGTATGTCGCCGTGTGCGCCGCTCATGGCATAACCACGGGCAAGACCGCGACCACGTTCGCTCCGTACGACAACATCACGCGCGCTCAGATCTCGACCATGATGGTGCGTGCGGCCCAGAACTTGGAACCGGGGACGCTGGTTACGGCGCCGGCTTGGTTCCAGTCATCCTGGGGCGATTTCAGCCCGGTGCACGCACCGTCGGCCAACACCGCGGAATATGACGGGTTGTTTGAGGGGCTTCAACTGGCGTTCTTCAAAGATCCGACAGTCTCCGCTACGCGCGGCGAGGTGGCCCAGCTTCTGTGGAATCTCAAGAACTTCCAGAAGCAGACCAAGACCGGCGCAGATCTGGTGACGACGGCGGTCGTCTCCCCGAGCGAGGCCCCGGCAGGGCTGCAGGCCGCTTTGGAGGCGGCATCCGGTGGCGAGGTCGAGTGGATCAGGTTCATCGGGCTGGCGCACCCGGTGGACGCTTCTGTGCAGGTCGACTCTTATTACGCGGTCGCCGGAGATAAGGTCTTCATGGCGGTCGCCTGGGCCCGACGGCTGGACGGTGAAGCCGCTGGTCGCCTCCTTCGTTACCTTCATCAAGAGCTTCGGTGCCCAAGTGGGGTACGGAGGCTGGGACTCGAACGATCCCGACAATTACGCGTCAGTCATGGAGTGGACTCTCGGCGGCGGCTATCTGCCCCAGGGGAACGAGACCCTCGACGCGTATCACAGCCGTATACAGCCGCTCATGGATGCCTTCAATCAGCAGCACGCGACAGATGAGATGCTCCACCTGTCAGACGCCGCACTGCATGACCTCTTGAAGACAAGCACGGCGGTCACGGTCAATGACCCCGCGGCGTCCCTACGAGGCATACGTATCCAAGCGACCCTCTATCGCGACGCGGGACAGGGAGCGGTCATCGAGGCGCTGGTAGACGCGTTCTGGCCGTGGGGTGCCGAAGACTGACCACCCGGCGCAGCGTCTTCTCAGTCCTCGCCTAGACTGAACGAAGGCTGCCGTTCGAGTCATCCGGTCCGGGGCCCGGCGCATGCGGCCGGGCCCCGGCAGCCCGGGGCCTGCTCGTTGACGCGGGCTGGTCTGCTTCGGGATTTCCTCCCCACGCGGGTACCTCAGGAGCGAGACACCGCGAGCCACCTGCGGTACTCATCCACGGGATGGTCTACAATCTGTCCTCACATTCTGTGGTCCCGCTCGCTCCTGGTCTGGAAAGGGGATAAGCATAGGATCCGGTTCGGCAAAGAGCCGCGTACGAGTCGCGCCCGGTCTTCTCCTGGTGGGAGCGCTGGTGGTGGCCGCCGTGCTGCTCCCTGGATTGGCCCACTCGCGTGTGCAGGCAGCCGTGCTGGGCTCACCGGTGGCAAGTACGAAGACCGGACCTACCTTGTCTCTGCAAGGCCCAGGATCTCAGACCACGTCGACCGGCACGGGCCGGATAGTGGTCAAACTGGTGGCGGGAGTAGCCCCTGATTTTTCCACTCTTGGCTTGCGGGAGATAGACTCCGTTCCGGGCTTGGGCATGCACGTCTTGACCTTGATTGGAGCGGGCTCGTTGGGGGCGGCCGAGGTCGAGGCACAAATCGCCACAGATCTGCAGGCCATCCGTTTGATCCCCGGTGTTGTCTGGGCCGTGGAAGATGGCCAAGTGCAGGCCTCCAAAGTCCCTAACGATCCCTTCTACGCCGACGAATGGGGCCCGCCGCAGGTGGGGTTGCCCGCGGCATGGGACATCACCACCGGCTCCGCGAATGTCACCATCGCTGTGCTCGACACGGGTCTCAACGCCAGCATCCCAGACTTTGCCGGGCGTATCGTGTCGCCCTACAACGCCGTGGATGACAGTTCGGACCCCAGTGCCTGGGCGGACACCAACGGGCATGGCTCCGGGACCGCCGGTGTCGCCGCGGCCGCCGGCGACGATGGTGAAGGCATGGCAGGAACCGCATGGAACGTGAAGATCATGCCGGTCAAGATCACCGAGAACGACCTGGCGTACGACAGCACCTTGGCCAATGGCATCGAATACGCCGTCGATCATGGCGCGGACGTCATCAACATAAGTTTCACCAGCACGTATAACACGCTCATCCAGCAAACTGCCGTCGATTATGCACTTGCCCACAACGTGATAGTGGTGGCTTCTGCCGGAAACGATAGCTCGGGTGGAGTCGAATACCCTGCCGCCTATCCCGGAGTGATCGCCGTTGGCGCCACGGATAAGACGAATGCTCGTGCGTCGTACTCGGCTTATGGGCCGGGTCTGGACCTCGTGGCACCGGGGGACGGCATCGTCAGTTGGGCGATAATCCAGGGGTCATCGCGCATCGGCCTATGGAGCGGCACGTCATTCTCAGCACCCATGGTCTCGGGTATTGTGGCCCTCATGCGCTCGGTGGATCCGGGGCTCACGCCCACCGAAGCTGCGGACATACTCGAGAGTACGGCCCTGGACCTCGGACCCGCGGGCTGGGATCCTGATTTCGGCTACGGCCTGGTCGACGCCAGCGCGGCAGTGAGGGCGGCGGTGGGGGCGGCCTCCACCACCACGTTGTCATCCACCACCACTTCATCTACCACGACCTCGTTGTCGACCAGCACGACCACCTCCACGACGACGACCACCACCGGAGCTCAACGATTCTCCGACGTGGGTCCCACCACCCAATATGCGGAGCAGATCGACGATTTGGCCTCGCATGGGATCGTCTCTGGTTTGGGTGATGGCACTTTCGGTCCGCAGCAGCCTCTTACTCGCCAGCAATTCGCCAAGATGGTCGTGCTGACGATGGGTTATCCGGTGTCCGACGCCGATACTAGTCCTTTCGTGGACGTGGCGGACGTCAGCGGAAGCCTGTACCCGTATCATTATGTGGCAGTGGCATGGAAGAATGGGATCACGCAGGGGACGACGGCCACCCACTTTTCGCCGTACGCGAACATCTCGCGAGCACAGGTGATCACGATGGTCGTACGGGGCGCACACTTGGCCGAACCTCCGGCCTCGTACATTCCCCCGTTCAGCGACTTCTCACCAGTTCACTACCCCAGTGCGCGAACGGCAGCCTATGCCGGACTGCTCAATGGGTTGTCGGGGGTGGGCACCAGCGGCTACGACTTCTGGAGCCCAGCCACGCGCGGCGAGGCCTGCGTGCTGCTGTACAATCTGCTCCATCGCTAGACCGGGTAGCGGGCGCGGAACTCCCGGTCGAGCATGTCGAACATGATGTAATCGGCGAACCGGCCCTCTTGGTAGACGGCTTCCCGCTCTCGCCCGATCTCGACGAACCCCAGGCGCAGGTACAACCGGCAGGCGCGGACGTTGTCTTCGTGGCATCTGAGGTCCACGCGGTGCATTCCTAGAGTGTCGAACGCGAACCGCAGACAGGTGACGATCGCGTCCTCCCCGTACCCCTTCCCCCAGTCCAAGGGCTGCCCGATGACCAATCCCAGTTCGCAACTCCGGTGGATGGGGTCGACGTCCTTTACGCCCACGTTGCCAACGTACCGGTCGTTCTCGGCTAGGTGGATCTCGAAGGTGAACGCCGTGGAGAAGGCCGCTTGCGCATCGTAATACCGCATCTCTTGCTCGCGGGTCACGGGGACGTGCCCGGCGCGCAGAAAGCGGTGCACCTCGGGGTCGTTGATCCAGGCCCGGATGGCCTCGGAGTTGTTGCGGTCGAGTTCGGTCAGGTAGATGCCGTGTCCTCTGATCATGCGCCTATCTTACGCCCTGGCCTTGAAGAGCGGGGCGGCCACCGAATGGTGGCCGCCCCGCAGGACGACAGACGCCCTGGCCGCTCAGGTGGCTCCCACGGCCCGACCCGAAGTCCGCGGTCGAGCGACGAGGTGGACCCTCAGCGTTTCGCGATGTCTTCCACTTTCTTCGCGGCCTCGTGCAGCACCTCGCGGATCTCCTTCATCTTCTCGGGATCGGACGCGCTCCTTCGCACCGAGCGGATCAACTCGCCGAACATCTCTCTCATTTCACCGCCACCCATGCGCCCTTCGCCGTGGGGGCCGGGACCCCAGTGCGCCTGCCACCGGTCACGATGGCCCTGCGCCTGCTCCTTGTGCCCCTCGAGATAGGTGAGCCCGGCCTCTGTGATGGAGTAGACACGCTTGCCTTCCTCGGTGGTCGAGCTCACAAAGTCCTGATCCTCCAGCGCTTGTAGCGTGGGGTACACAGCGCCCGGACTGGGGCTGTAGAACCCGCCGGACTTCTCCTCCATCTCGCGGATGATCTCGTAGCCGTGCCGCGGCTTGTCCTTCAACATGTCGAGAATGGCGAACTTGATGCCGCCACGCTCGAAGAAACGCGCTCCGGGTCCGTGCATGTGTCGCATGAATTCCTCCGATCCAAATCCTGATCCCATCATTGCCTCCTCGCCGCAGCAGCGGCCCGTTCTTCTCTTGTGCATGTGAAAGGCGAGACCCGCCAAGGCCGGCCCTCCCAGTGGAAGCGCTTTGCCTCCCGACCCGTGGTGGTGCCGCGAGTCTCTTACGCTTGGCGTGGCTTTTTCGTTGATGCTGTTCTCACGATCTCCCATTGAAACCTCCGGACAGTGACATTCTTCCCCAACGGTATTACCTCTAACGATATATTACGATATATCGTGATGCATCTTAATGTCTGGTCTGTGTTTTGTCAAGTGCCGGGCACACGACTTGCGAAGGATGACTGGGGGCCATGAAGAAGCCGGCGCGCCAAGACGGCGCGCCGGCCTCAGTCTTGCTCGGCTGTGACAGAATCGCCCGGCGCGGCCTTGGCCGGCGCGCGGGCCGGGCTGCTATTTGCTCGGGCCGGGCTGGAAGCTCGCGATCATTGCGTCGAAGATGGGCTTGTCTTTGGTCCAGTCGGGATCGGCGGCCTGGACGGAGATCTGATATTCGACATTCCCAGAGAACAAGAAATACATGGTCGAGGTGACAGGCACTCCGCTCTTTGCAAAAGAGCGCCGTGAGTCGCCTTCTTCTGCAGGCGGGCACCAGTGCGGGCGTGCGTCGAAAAAGATCAGAAGAGGAGTCCCTGAGAGGCAGGCAGTTCGTTCCAGTCCAAGATCTGGAAGCTCCCCGCAGTCGGGAAGTATGGCGGCGGGGTGTGGAGCAGGTACGGATCGTACATGTTGACGCCGTTGGCGAAACCGCCGCCGTTGCCGGTGTTGTACCGATAAGGCCGGGTGTACGACGACACCGATCCATAGATGGTCAGGGTGTCGCGGTCAGGACCGCCGAGGTCCGAAGCATACACGAACTCCTTGCCTTGCTGGGCGATGAGCGCGCCGTCGATCTCCATGTCCATGGTGGAGATGGTTCCCCCCTTGTTCCAGGGGGCGTAGGGTGGGATCTCCACGTTGTTCTGGGCTATGATGCCCACGGCGACTGTCCCGTCTTTTGCCGAGTATGTCAGGTCGCCCACGATCTTGGCATTGGTCGCTGCCGTCTTTCCGGAACCGTTCAGCTGGCCTGAGCAGGCGATAGTTATGCGTCCGCTCAGATTCGTGCCTTCCACCCAAACATTGTCGTTGACGTAGATGACGCCGTTCGCCGGGTAGTTAAGGATCCCGCTCGGCACCGGGCTGGTGGGTGTGACCAGCGTGAGGTTGCCCCCGACCGAGTTACCCGAAGTGTAGTTGGCCTGCTCGATTTCGCCAGTGACCCGCATTATCTGGTACTGCTTGTTAGGCAGAAGCTTGATGTACCAACCCTGGGTGGCGTCATGGACGGCGCTCGTCGAGTACGGCAGATTCACACCATTGCCCACGGCCAGAGCGCTCAAGACCGGGAAGTTCGAGGTTACCGTCTGGAAGCTGATGGGCGGCACGGGGAAATGCCAGTAGGCGCGGGAAGGATCATTTGACGGAACGGTGTACTGGTACCCGGACCAGACGCCCGGATGGGTGCCGCCGAACATGCTGCTGGTATAGGTCTGGTTCGAGCAGCTGATCGTGTCATTGATATTGGCGGTGTCGATGCAGATGCCGGTGTTCGAGAACGTTTTTCCGTACCATACGCGGTTGAGCGGTCCCCCGATCCATACCTCGTCGTTCGTTAAAAGTAGGTACTGGCTGAACGCGGGCTGGCCAACATGGGCGAATACGGTGCGGGGCACGTCGAGCGGCGATTGGGAGATGCCGGTGACTGTCACGCCGATCCGCGAGTCCGTGGCCGTCGGAGGAGTCACCCTGATGGCGTAGATGCCCTTCTGCGAGCTGTCGTAGGGGTCGGTGAAGTTGAACTGCTCGTAGTGCACGTCGGAGCCGGTGTCACCTGGAATGGCGTAGTTGTTCGCTGCGGAGCTACCGCCACTCTGCACCATCCACAGGTACTGGTTCAAACCGGCTTCGGCTATCGCGAGCGACTGCGTGAACGCCTTGTCGCGCGAGACATGCTCCGTGTTGAATGACAGCTCCATCACCAAAGTGGCTGAGATCATTCCTGCCGCCACCAATACGAGCATAGCCAGTATCATCACGTAGCCTTGCTCGCTCGCTCTCATGCGGTTGACCGCTAGGGTGGCGCGCCGCGTTATTTCCGTTATGGCTTTCATCCTGCTGGCTCCTGTTAGAGGCCGTAGGGGTAGCGCTGGCGTATCTCGACTCTGGTGTGCAGGCTGACACTGCCCTTGCTCAGAAGTGGGCTTTCGTCGACCTGCAGCTCGATGTCCACGACCACGATGCTGGCCAGATCGGCCGTGGTTGTCGGGTTTGTGACCTGCACCAGTGTGTCCGTGCTGCCGCTGTAGGCGTAGTACGTGAAGATAGGAGTCGCGCCGTTAGTAAGCCCCGTGATCACCAGCGTGCCGTTGAATGCGTAGGTGCTGGGGTAGGTGGGCGGATTGGTCGTCATTATGGGCTGGGCGGTTTGCATTATCAAAGAGGTTCCGAACACGTAGAAACGTACCTTTTCAGCCTGCTGTCGGTATCGATATTCGAGTATATCATGAGTTCCTGCGGCTGCGCGTACGCGATCGCGTCCGAAACCGAGGTCAGGTTGGACGCGGAGGAGGTCGGCCTCTCTGATGTATCGAGATATGGTATCCATCGCCGTGCGGGCGCTGTCCTGGCTCTTGATCCGATTGTCCTGATCGGCGAAAGTCTTCGCGGAGCTTTGGTATACCGCGAGTATGCCTGCGGCAACGAGCCCGACCAGCATTATCGTGACCAAGAGCTCGATCAGGGTGAATCCCTGAGACGGTCGCAATCTCCGGCTCAGGGCCCGATATGACCTACGGATGGTCATCATAACGTTCATGCCGTGCCCATTACGGGTTGGGAAGGACAAGGTAGACGTCCTTGCTGGTCCCTGGATCGAGTAGCACCGGGATCTGTCCGGCAGCGACCGTGACCGTGTGGTCCACCGTTGCCGCTTGCTGCCCGCTGCGCAGGGCCAGTCTCGTGTCCGGCGTCGAGCCAGCCTGGACGAGATAGGGTTCCAAGTTTGTCGCGTAGCGGATGTTCGGGAGCGTTACGGCGCCGGTGGAGTCCGTGGTCGCGGTCTGGTTGAACGTCCAGGTCGTGTTGTCGCTGGCGGAGACCCAGCCTTTGATAGTGAGCGAGACGCCCGGGCGAGCTACGCCGTTTTGATCCTGCACGTGGAGAACGAGGGTGGAGACCTGGTCCATCGTCATAGTGACAGAGGTAAAGGGCTGACCCAGGCCGACTACCACTCCGGTCTTCAACGTGGCCGTGTAATAGCCCGTCAAGCTGGAGCTCACCTTGTATCCGCCGCTGGGGTCCGGCGTAAGGCCCGGGACCTGCAATTGGCCTTGTGAGTTGGTGTGGATCGCGGGCGCGTTGATCGTGACGTTGGGGACAAGATTGGTGTTCGTGATGGCGAGCTGAGCGTTAGGCACACCGGCGCCGGCGACATTCAAGATGGTCACGTTGATCGTGCCGCCCGTGGCGCCGCCCGCGACGATCGTCTGCAACTGGACTGGAGCGAGCCTCGTCTGATTCGCCAGCCCCACGGTTATGGTCACCCGGCGATAGTTGGCCGGGTACGGACCACTGTAGCTGGGGTCTTGCCAATAGATGACGCCGCGCGTTATTACCAGTGGTCTGCCTTCGACCGTCGTGTTCTCGGTAGAGAGAAGGGTCCCAGCAGGGTCGCCCCCCACCGTCCCCACGTCCTGGTACTGGAGAGAGCGGACCGTCTCGAGTTCTTGCTGGGCTACATTGGTCAACAGCGACCGTGTGTTGGAGTCAAGTACGCGGCCGGCCGATGTGGCGAAGAAGCCGGCCAGAGCGAACACGCCCACGACCATGATCAGGCCGGCCATAAGGACTTCGAGCAGGGTGAAGCCCGCGTCCCGCTCGGGTTTCCGGCCAGATCCAGCGCGTAGCGATATGAGCTTGGTCAATCTCGTCGTTCTCATCTCCTACCTTGTGGCTCCCGGGGGCTAAGCGGACGGATGTTTGTGCAGGTATTTTCGGCAGTTGGGGCTCTCCCCTTTAGTCTTTCCTGGTCGAAAGCAGGCTTCACATGGAGCGGGATCCGAGGATAGGACCGTCCAGAGCCGCGCCGGGCCCCTTTCCCGGCAAGGAATGGCCACACGCTGCCTCTTCGCTCGCGCGACCAAGGCGCAAGCCGTGGGTTACACTGGAGCCGGGTCAAGAACGTCTGACCCCCGGCGTGCAACCAAATAGGACCTCAAGGCGGGCGCAGGGTGGAAGCGCGGATAATAGGGCTGAAGGGATGCGGCAAGACCACGTTGGTGACTGCTTTGGCAGAAGGCCGTGGCGAGGGACACGTGGCCACCGTCCACGTGGGCGATCCGCGGGTCCGGGCGCTTTCCGAGGTCTTCCAGCCCAAGAAAACGACGTTCGCCGAGTTCAGGGTCCGAGAGGTCGCCTGGCCGGAGGCGAGCGCGCGCAAAGGTGAGATGGAACGCTATCTGGACGCGCTGGCGGGTGGGCAAGTGTACCTGCACGTGCTCCGGGCATTCGACAACCCCATGCTCGGCGAGCCGGTCCGACCGGTATCGGATCTGAAAGAGCTCGACCGCGAGTTCTTGCTCTTCGATCTGATCCGCGTGGAGAGGGCTTTCGAACGCGCGAAAAAGGCTCCCTTGACAGATGTCGGCAAGGTGGCGCTCGCCAAGTGCCAGGAGGCGCTCGAAGCCGAACGTCCTTTGCGGGATGTCGCTTTCGACGAACCGCAACTCACCTTCATCCGGGGGTACCAGTTTTTGACGCTGGTTCCCCAGCTCCTGGTCGTCAACACGGAGTCGGGCGTGGAGTGGGACCGGTCGGCGTTGGAGTCGGCGGCGCTGGCATCGTCCCCGTCGGCACCGGCACCGTCCGCGTCTGGATCAGCGGCGCCGGCTCGTAAGATCCTCGCTTTTCCGTTCGTGGATGCGCTCGAAGTCTCCAGATTGTCTCCAGACGAGCAGGCAGAGTTCGCGGAGGCCCTTGGGCTGCCAGGGCCCGCGGCCGAAGTGGTTACTCAGGCTGCATTCAAGGAGTTGGGTCTCATCAGCTTCCTCACCACGGGCAGCGACGAGGTGAGGGCTTGGCCCATCCGTGGCGGCGAGACGGCACGGGAAGCGGCGGGCGCCATCCACTCCGACATCGAACGCGGCTTCATCAGGGCCGAAGTGGTTCACTACGACGAGTTCATGCGCTGCGGCAGCATCAAGGCGTGCCGCGAGCAAGGGGCGTTTCGCGTGGAGGGTAAGGACTACGTCGTGGCGGACGGCGACATCATCAACTTCCGTTTCAACGTCTAAGCGGCTGCTGAAGAACGGCGCCCCGGCCGTCAGAAGCGCACTGGGCGGCACGATAGCACGTCCTCGGTCGCGTCAACAGCGCCGCTATTCACGCTTCCTGCATCCGTCTCTCGCGCGTACCCATCGGGCTCTGGCGGCGAGGCGCCATTCTTCAGCAGCCTGCCAGAGACGGTCAGTCTCCATCGGAGTACCCGCGCGCGGCGTTGTAGACCGCCTTGTCGAAGAACACAGCGAAGCGGCTCTGTAATTCCATCACTCGGTAGGTATCCACGGGCCGTTGCCAGACTCCCTGGCTTCGGGCATAGCTCCAGATACCTTTCTTGAGAAGCATCAGCGCCGAAAGCACCTCGTGCAGCCGCACGTCTTGGGAATGTCTCAGCGCACCCAACTTGCGGTAGTGAGCCTTCAGCTTCTCGTCGCTGCTGTCCCCCTCGAGCCAGTCGCCCAGCAACGTCAACGCTCTTGCGCCGCTCGCGAGGACCTCTTCCGGGTCCAGCCGGCGGTAGCTGGCAGTGGTGCGGCTGGAGCGCACGTCGGCAAGCCATAGACGCGCGACGTAATCGATGTGGCCGCTGACAAAGCCCACCAGGCTGTCCGACAGCATCTCGGCCCCCGACCCGTTCTCGAGGTTGAGGAAGGAGTCGCGGATGGCCCATTCCTCCTGATGGAGGTCCGCCGCCAACCGCACTGTCTTCTCATTGGAGGGAAAGGCCAGAGGCGGCAATCTGTCGATGGGAAAATAGGCAACAGCCGAGGCATCATCCCCGGCCACCTCCGCGCCGCCTATCTTGTCTACCTCGAACGTGACCACGAGCAGATCCGTGCCATAGAAAGAGCTGTCCCAAGAATCCGCGTCGATGAGCCGCGTGATGCGGCCGATGACCCCCGTCTCCTCGTTCAACTCGCGCAGGGCGGCGTCTCCGATGGTCTCGCCCTTTTCTGCAAAGCCTATCGGGAGGCACCACATGCCCTGATTCGGGCGATCGCGGCGTTTGACCAGCAAAACCTCCCGCCGCTCGTTCAGCACCAGGGCGCCCGCCGCCGGCAGGGGATTCTCGTAGAAGACGGTGCCGCACGCGGAGCAAACGTCCCGCGGCCGGCCGGCCACGGGACGCAGTTCCACTACGCCGCCGCATTTGGAGCAGTAAGTAGTCCTCATGCGATAAGTATGCACCCGGCGGACGGAGGCGTGCATGAGACTGCGGAACAACAGCGCGCCGGGCGCGTTGGCCCGGACAGGAACCACGCCCGCCACAGGATCAGTCGACGGGCTCCTGGGTGGCTTCGAGGTAGACGTGCGCACCCGAATCGTGTGTGTACTTGGCCAAGCGCGTGCCGAGTTCCGGGGGGCAGGCCCGCACTTTTCCCAACTGGGTCTTGCCGGCCGTTACCACCTCGCCGATGGTCACCACCGGGTCGGAGACGAATAGCAAGGAAACGGTGAGTCCACTCGTGAGTTCCGGCTGGATGTCAATCTCCACGTCGTCGTACTTGCCGAGCAGCTTATACGACTTCACGTCCACGACGATCCCGTTCACCGGACTTGCGATGGCCGTGCCGGGCGGGGCTCCGATGTCGGCAGAGCCTGTTTCAACGCTGCCTTGCCCAGGAAGCAGGTAGTAGCGCACAGACGGCGCTCCGGAGAAGAGCCGCCGGAAGAAGCGCGCAACGGCACCGCTGTTCTCCTGCGACCCTATTGGCGACAGCGCCACCGCTCGTTCGTCGGCCACGGGCTGGTAGGCGATGATGGTCGCGTCCTGGGCTGCCACGGGCAGAAGGAGGTTCTTGTCGTCGAGGCGGGCGAAAGCCGGGTGCGGTTCTCCGCTCTCCGACACCGGCGAGCCCGATTCCTGGGTGTTGTTCACTAGCAGTTGTTGCCCGTTGACCTGCGCGGTGGAGTGGCCAACGAGCACACCGATGAGAATGCCGGCGACGGCGAGGCATAATACAGCGAACACTACGGCGAATCTCGTCCTTCGCCTACGGTATAGCGCTGCGTTGCGCCGATTGACTCGCTGTCGCTCGTCTCGGCGAACTGTTTCCGGTGCGGTATCCCCTTCTCGCATCTTCTCCACCATAGCACTTCACTTCACGATTGCCCAGCTAAGCCGCATGTCGCGATCGGACATATCCCAGGCTGTGACTCTTCTTCGCGCGAGCACTCCTGACTGCTAATCTGTGGGTTGGACTGCGCCCCATTTGGGTGTGCTCCGGACAGAGCTCTCGAGGTGTCGGCGAGAAGGGGGGGCGAGTGCGCATCACCATACCGCGATGGGCCCAGCTCATACTGATCCCCGTCGCGATATTCCTCGCACTCTACTTCGGCCGTGCTGCCAGCCACGCAGTGTTCATATTTCTCATCTCCACCATCGTGGCGCTTCTTCTCAACCCCGTGGTGCGCGCACTCCAGAAGATCCGTTGCCCGCGCTGGCTGGGTGTGCCCCTCGTCTATCTGGCTTTCGTCGCCGTGGTCGTGGTGCTCATCATATTCTTGGGGCCGCCGCTTGTGCGTCAGTTCCAACGGCTAGTCAACGGTATCCCCGGCTGGCTCGATTCGCTGAACGCCAGTCTTGCGAAATTGCAGACATGGCTGGGAAACCACAACATCAAGGTCAATCTCGAGTTCAACACGAGCAGCATCGTCAATTGGGTCAAATCGCACGGGTCGCAGTCGGTGAGCACTCTGTTCAGCGTGGGCAAGAGCGTGGTGGGGATGATCATCAATTTCGTTCTCACGGTCGTTATCAGCTTCTACATGCTCATAGACGGGCGGAGGATCTTTCGCTTTCTGAAGCGCCTCGCTCCTGGGGAGCCGGACGTGAGCGAGGAGTATGTCCTCGGATTGCAGTCCGCCTTCAGCCGCTACGTGCGGGGTCAGGTCCTTTTGGGGGCGACGCTGGGAGTGGCAGTGGGGCTGGTGATGTGGATCTTCAGCTGGGGCCTCGTGGGTCTCTGGCCGGAGGGCGGGCAATACGCGCTACTCTTCGGCTTTTGGGCAGCTGTTACCGAGGTTATCCCTTACGTGGGACCTTGGATCGGCGCCGTCCCTCCGGTAATAGCCGCTTTCTTCCATTCTCCCACCGCGGGGATCGCGGTGATCATCGCTTTCGTGGCGATACAGCAACTCGAGGGCCACGTGCTAGCCCCGAACATCGTGGGCACGTCGGTGGGAGTCCACCCGCTGATCGTGATCTTTGCGCTCTTGGCGGGTGAGCAGATAGGCGGCCTCCTGGGAATGTTGGCTTCGTTGCCGCTCTTGGCCATGCTGAGACACACCATGACGTTCTATAACTTCAAGTTGTCTCATGCCCCCTGGGTGGCGGACGACGGCATCGTCCTCATTCCCGCGAAGTCGAACCATCCTCCGCCTAGAGTGGAAAAACCAGAAGAGCCTGAAGCGTGAGAAGGGCGGACGGGGAGCCGCCCGCGGATGCCGCGCGGGCCGAGGAAGGCACGGGTCGTTTGTGGAGGGTGGTCCATACTGTTACAATCGCCACTTGCCAGGAAAAATAGCCCGGAAACCCGGACAGCAGCAGGCAAATGGAGAACATTCGCGAGTTTTTAGGGAGACAGCTACGCAAAGCCTTCAAGCCAATGACCGGGGCTTTGCAGCGGCTGAAGATAACCCCGAACCAGGTAACCATCGCCGGGACTGTCCTCACCGTGGCGGCTGCCGTGCTGGTGGCTACCGATCATCTGATCATCGCGGGCATCGTCTTCCTGGCGGCCGGCAGCTGCGATATGCTCGACGGGGCGCTGGCGCGCCTTTCCCAGCAGGTGACTTCCTTCGGTGCCTTTCTGGATTCCACGTTGGACCGCTTATCCGAGGGGGTCATGTTCGCAGCCATCGCATATCTTCTCGCCACTCAAGGCCGCAGCCTCGACGTCGCGCTGGTGGCGATGGCACTCGTGGGCAGCGTGATGGTCAGCTACACGCGGGCCCGAGCCGAAAGTCTGGGACTCGAATGCAAGGTGGGTCTCATGAGCCGGCCAGAGCGGGTGATCTTGATCGCGATCGGATTGTTCTTCAATGTGCTTCCGTACGTGATCTACATAATGCTGGCTCTGACCGCGTTCACGGTCGTGCAGCGCGTTGTCCATACGTTTGGTCAATTGAGAGAACCTAGGAACCAGGTAGCTGCGACACGTCGCGAGCCACGGGAACAGGGAGGAATTCGTTGAGCGATAAAGTGCGCGTCGCCGTCATAGGGGTCGGCAACTGTGCGTCGTCCTTCATCCAGGGCGTCCATTACTACCGGAACGCCAAGGAGGACGAATTCGTCCCCGGCTTGATGCATGTGAATCTCGGGGGATATCACATCTCCGACATCGAGTTCACGGCTGCCTTCGACATCGACAAGACGAAAGTGCGCAAAGACCTGTCTCAAGCCATCTGGGGCGGTCGCAACTGCACGGTGAAGTTCGCCGACGTGCCTGATATGGGCGTGAAAGTGCATCGCGGCATGACGCACGATGGCCTCGGCAAGTATCTGTCCGAAGTGATCGAAAAGGCGCCCGGCCCGACAGACGACGTGGTGGGCATCTTGAAAGACACCAAGACCGACGTCGTGGTGAACTACCTGCCCGTGGGCAGTGAGGCCGCAACCAAGTGGTACGTGGAGCAGATCCTCGAGGCCGGCTGCGGCATGGTCAACTGCATCCCGGTCTTCATAGCCCGAGAGAAGTACTGGCAGAAACGATTTGAGGAACGCGGACTCCCAGTCATCGGTGACGACATCAAGTCCCAGGTGGGCGCCACCATCGTCCATCGGGTGCTCACCCGGCTGATGCGGGAGCGGGGCGTGCGGCTCGAGCGCACCTCTCAGCTCAACGTGGGCGGCAACACCGACTTTCTCAACATGCTGGAGCGGGAGCGCTTGGAGAGCAAGAAGATCTCCAAGACCAACTCCGTAACCTCGCAACTCGATTACGACATGGGGGCCAGGAACATCCACATCGGCCCCTCGGATTATGTCGAATGGCTCGACGACCGCAAGTGGGCGTACATCCGCATGGAAGGCCGCACCTTCGGCGACGTGCCGCTCAACATCGAGTTGAAGCTGGAAGTTGTCGACTCCCCCAACTCGGCTGGCATCGTCATCGACGCAGTCCGTTGCGCCAAGCTGGCGCTCGACCGGGGTGTCTCCGGCGCGCTCTACGAGCCTGCCTCCTACTTCATGAAATCGCCGCCGATCCAGTACAGCGACGACGAAGCGCGTCAAAAGACGGAAGCCTTCATCGCCGGTACCGGCGCGGAGGCCTAGATAGACCAGGCTTTTCGCGGGGCCCGGGACGGCTTTGGCAGTCCCGGGCCCCGTCATTTAGCACCCCATGCAACAGAGGGTGGGTATGGACGGTAGCCTGCGCATAGCCCTCGTGACCCCATTCGCCTGGAACCTGCCGAGCGCGGTCAACCAGCACGTTGCCGACCTGGCCTCCGAGCTCAAGCGCAGAGGCCACCTTCCCGTGGTGGTTGCGTCGTCCGACGATCCTCGCGAGGTCAAGAGGATGCGCCTTCTCTTCCGGCGCAGCCGGGGCCGCGTGCTGGAGCTCCTTTCCGATTACTCGGCGGCCGCGGAGCCGCACGAGCTGCTTTTGGCCCCGCCCGATGTCGGTCCACTGCGGCCGGCGGCCGGTATCCCGGTGATCCCGATGGGTCACAGCTTCGCGGTGAGGGTCAACGGGTCGGTGGCCAACCTCGGACTTCCCGTAGACATGACATCACGCATGGAGCGTCTGATGATGGGCGCGAATTTCGACCTGATCCACGTGCACGAGCCGATCGCTCCGTCGCTCAGTTTCACTGCGCTCCGCGAGGCTCGGAGCCCGGTGGTGTGTACCTTCCACCTGTCCCCCGTGGGAGTGGTGGCGTACGAGTTGGGGCAGTCGGTGCTCGACCGGTTCTTTAACCGTCTGGACGCCCGCATCGTCACTTTTGCCCACGGGGTGGAGATGATGCGAGACCTCTACGAGGCCGAATATCACGTCATCCCTTGTGGGAGTGGGATACAACCCATAGCCCCGGGGACACCGTCCGCGGGTGTGGCACCGGCGCCTTCGATAGCCGGCGGTAAGGTTGTCAGTCAGGTGGCCACTGATTCGTCGGATACCGGCGGCGGTTGGCCCAAAGTGCCCCCCGTTCGCGCGGGCTCGGCCCTTTACGTCTACCGGGGTGATGGGCGCCGGGCCTACCGCGCGCTTGTACGTTCCTTGGCCGGGCCGTCACTGCCCGGCCTTGACCAGGTGGTCATCGCGCTACACGGGCCCTCGACGGACCAATGGCCTCCCCGCACGGTGCCTCGGCGGCTGCGTTCTCGGGTTGTGCTGACCGAGTTCAATCGGCCGGAAGATCTCATAGCACTCTACCAAAGGGCTTCTGTGACGATCCTTCCCTACCTGGGTGGTGAATGGCTGTGTGCCACGGCAGCGGAGGCGGCCCTGTGCGACTGTCCGGTCGTGGGTCCCGACCTTCCTCCTACCCACGATTTCCTGAGCAGGATCGCGGCGGAAGGCAAAGCGCCTGGGGCGATCTTCTCCCCGGGGGAGACGGAGTCGATGCGGGCGGCGATCAGACAGGTCCTTGGTGGGGTCGCTTCCGAGCACGTGCCCTTGGAAGCGAGCGAATGCTCCATCATCGAGGCGGCGCGCAAGATCGAGCAGATCTATACGCAGACCCTTGCAGCCGTCAGCCCTCAGACCGGACGTGCGCAACGAACGCCCGTGGCCGGCCGCTCCCTGCATGTCCGGGGCATCGGAGAGGAACCACCACGCCGAAGGCTCCGCCACGCGGCGGACGGAGCCCGGCGCCAGGACTGGATCAATGCCGACCTTCACGTGCACACCAACTTCTCCAAGGACTGCGCCAGCACGGTCGAGTCGATCCTTGCCACTGCGCGCGAGATCGGGCTGGGTGCCCTGGCCATCGCCGATCACAACGAGATCGAAGGGGCGTTTCTCGCCCGCGAGTTGTCCGGAGGAGAGCCTTTTGTGATCGTGGCCGAGGAGGTCAAGACCGCAGAGGGCGAGGTGATCGGCCTCTTTCTCGAGCAGGCCATCCCTAAAGGCCTCACCTTCGACGCCACCCTGTCTCTCATCAAAGAGCAAGGCGGGCTCGTGTACGTGCCACATCCGTTCGACGGGTTGCGCATGACGCCGACCTACCGAGCACTCGTCGATAACCTGTATCGCATAGACATCATCGAGACCTACAACGCTCGGGTGGCGCTTTCCGCGTTCAACCTGAGCGCCGAACGGTTCGCGGCCAAATACAACCTCGTCGCTGGAGCGGGGAGCGACGCGCACGTTCTGCAGGGGCTTGGGACGGCCATGTTGCGCATGCCTCGATTCTCCGAGCCAGAGGGATTCATGGCCGCGCTGTGGGAGGCCGATATTATCGCTAGACGCAAGAACTTGCTGTATTTGCAGTCTTTGAAGCTACTACAGACTACCCTCGACAGGGTACTGCCGGAAGAATAGTAAAGCCCGCGGAAAGCCCGGAGGATTTCCCCACCGGCCCGCCAATATAGTGTCTACCCTTCCGGGCCGGCCCGCCTTCTGGGCCGGCGTGAAGATACAAGAAAGGCCAGCTTGGGCATCGCACCACACGACCACGAGATGGGTCTAGGCGATAACGTGAAAGATTCAGCGCCTCTCGCCGAGGCTAACGAAATCTATCGGCGGCTGGAAGAGCGGGCCATCGCGGAAAGCAACGACCTCAATCACCGCGTCGTCCACTGTCGAAAGTGCAAGCACGGCGATTTTCTCCCGACGGTGGGCTCCGGGCACCCGATGGCCGACATCCTGCTGGTCAAACATCAGCCGCGGTATCTCGAGGTCACGGAGGGCGTGGCCTTCTTCGGGCGCGCCGGCACGGCGGTCATGAAGAGCATGGACCGTCTGGGGGTCAACCCACTTCTGGTCTACGGCACAAACATCGTGAAGTGCGCGGATGTCGACATGGCCGAGGGCGAGAGCAACTGCCCCCTCTACACGCTCGAGGAGTTTCACATCACCCAGCCCCGGATCGTCGTGATCATGGGGGAAGAGACGCTCGCGGTGTTCAACCGCAACCGGGTGGCGGGCATGAAGGAGCTCAAGTGGGCTCCGGGCGAGTTGCAGGAGCTGACGCCCTTTTGCAAAGCCCTGGTGACCCCGGACATCGACGGCGCGTTAGATCAGGAACAGGCCAAGGCCGATTTCTGGAGAGCGTTTCGCAACCTCGGTGAGTGGTTCCGCGACGAACCGCCCTACTAGCTCGACATGGGGCACGAAGCAGCTGCGGCCGTGACCAGGGGGTCTGAGTGATGGCTGACAAGAGGCAACTCATGATCGCGGTCTTCGACAATGAGAAAGCTGCCACCGAAGCCGCGAAGTTCTTGAGACGCTGGGACAGGATCACAGAGGACGTCGACGGCCGCAAGTACGGCGGCATCGGCGTGTTGACGGCTGATGAAGACGGCGAGATCAAGGTCAGGCGGGTCGGGCGCCGCGATACGGGCATGGGCGTGGGATGGGGCTTGGCCATCGGACTCCTTACCGGTGGTGCGGCCGGTCTTCCACTGCTTGGCGGCGCGGCGGCGGGCGCTCTATTAGGCGGAGTGGGGGGAGGCCTCGTCCACAAGGGCCTGGGGATGACGCCAGAGGAACTCAAGCACCTGTCGGACCAGCTTTGCTCTGGCAGCGCCGCCGTCGCGATCGTGGTGCACGAGTCGGAGGTGCGGGCGGTCTCGGTCCAACTCGCTGAACTCGGAGGGCAGCTAGAGGTGCACGAGTGCTCATTGAAGCACTTGAAGGAGGCCGCACGGTCGGCCGGCACCCTGCCCGAGACGGAGTGGCTCGAGGAAGACTAAGACTAAGGCCAACGCAGGAGCAGGCCGACGGCTTCGATGTGGGGTGTGTGCGGGAACATGTCGACGGGCGTCACTCGCTTCAGGCGGTAACCATAATCGGCTAGTTGAGCGATGTTGGGCGCCATTGTCGAGGGGTTGCACGAGACGTAGATGATCTTCGGCGCTCCCACCTCCCCGATGCGGCTCACCGCCTTCTTTGCAAGTCCGGCCCTTGGCGGGTCCACGATTATCACATCGGGATGTTCGAGACTCATAGGAAGGGTCCGCTCGCCGTCGGCTATTTCGCGCAAGACTTTAGCCACATCTCCCTCTATGAACCTGGTGTTGGTCAGAAGGTTCAAGCTGGCGTTCTCGCGCGCGTCGGCAACAGCGGACGGTACCGTTTCGATGCCCAGCACCGCGCGCGCGCCGCGGGCCAACGACAATCCTATCGAGCCGACTCCGCAGTATAGGTCCCACACCACCGGGCCCTCGTCTTCGTCGGCGGCGGCGTCCGAGGCCAGCTCCTCGGCAACCTTGAGATAAAGTCTGTGGGCCATCAGGCTGTTGGTCTGAAAGAACGCATCGATCGAAACCTTCACCGTCACCCCGGCCACCCGCTCCAGCAGGAACGGACGCCCCCAGACGGCGCGGGACGGCAGCCCTGTGGCGACCTCGCCAACGCCCCCGTTGACGGCATGGACCATCCCCACGATCTCCGGATGCCGAGCGCGGAGGGCGTCCACCAACCGCTGCAGGTCGGGTAGCTCGGCCGGCACGGTGACCAGGCTGAGGATGATCTCCGGCCCCTCGGATTTCCGCTGAGACGAGTCGGTCGCGGCGACGCCTGTCTCTGGCGTTAAACCACCACAACGCACGAGCAGGTGGCGGGCGAACCCGGTATGGGTCCGCGGACTCCACCCGGGCAGGTCGTTATCTCGCAGCCACGTTTCAACGATACGGCGGATACTCTCAAAAGCAGGAGGGAGCAGATGGCATTCCGAGACGGGAAGGACGCTATCCCACTGTCCCGGCGGCCGGAAGCCGACGACTGCCTGCCCGTCCACCTCGCCTATGGAAAAGTCCACGCGGTTCCGATAGCGCCAGGGATCGTCCATGTGGAGGATCGGAAGGGCTTCGAAATCGGCGAGGCCGCCCAAGCGCTCCAGCGACTCCGTGACTTGCTGGGTCTTGTACTGCAGCTGGACCTCGTAGTCCAAGCTCTGCCAAGCGCAGCCGCCGCAGGCTCCGAACGTGGCGCACCGCGTAGGGCGGCGGTCCGGCGACGGCGCCACGATCTCGAGCAGGCGGGCCTCGGCGTAGCGCTTCTTGACCAGAGTAACGGTGGCGCGTACCGTGTCGCCGGGGACCGCACCCGGCACGAACACTACGAGTTCACCGTGCCGGCCGATGCCCTTGCCCCCGAATGCGAGGGCACGGATTGACAACTCGAGAGTCTCTCCTCTGTGAGGTCGGTCCATGGATGATCGATTATAGCCGGACTCGGGAGCGCTCAACCCGCGGAAAAGAAGCGTCTACTGGGTTTGTGGACGCCGGTGTGAGGAAAAGTAGATGAGCAGAGAACCACTGCTTCGAAGGAGCGGCTCGGAGTGAACCCATCCCTTTTCCAAGTGAACGTCCGTGTGTGGCTGAACGCCATCTCACGAGAGTCGGGTCGGCCGGCCACGTTGGACGACGTTTCCGACTCGCAACTCGACGGACTGGCCGCTGAGGGCTTCGATCTCGTCTATCTGCTGGGCGCGTGGCGGACTAGTGTGGCCGGCCGCGAGGTGGCGCGCGCCAACCGAGCCTGGCGGGAGGAGTTCACGCGCTCTCTTCCCGACCTTGTCGAGGATGACATCTGCGGCTCGTGTTTCGCCGTGGCCGGCTATGAAGTGGCGGGGGGACTGGGTGGAGAGCTCGCCCTGGGCCGCTTGCGGAGCCGCCTCCGTGAGCGAGGTCTGGGCTTGGTACTCGACTTTGTCGCCAACCACACCGCCTTGGACCATCCCTGGCTCGAGACCCACCCCGAGTTCTTTATCCACGGGACGGAGACGGATCTCGAGCGGCAGCCGGGCAACTATTGTCGCGTGACGACCCGTGCCGGCACGGAGGTCATCCTGGCCCACGGACGGGACCCCTACTTCCCCGGATGGCCTGAGACCTTGCAGCTCAACTACGCCGACCCGGCGCTGCAAGAAGCCATGCTCGGTGAGTTGGCGAAAGTCGCCGATCTGTGCGATGGGGTCCGCTGCGACATGGCGATGCTGATCCTACCGGAGGTGTTCGAGAGAACGTGGGGCCTGCCGGCCGAGCCGTTCTGGCCTAGAGCGATCGCGAAGGTCCGGGAACGCTGGCCGCAGTTCATCACGCTGGCCGAGGTCTACTGGGATCTGGAGTGGGATCTCCAGCAGCAAGGTTTCGACTTCACCTACGACAAGCGCCTGTACGACCGCCTACGCGACGGCAGGGGACGTCTGGTTCGCGAGCATCTGCGGGCGGCTGTTGGGTTTCAACGGCGGTCTGTCCGTTTTCTCGAGAATCACGACGAGCTGAGAGCGGCGGCCACATTCACTCCAGAGATGCATCGGGCGGCCGGGGTCATCGCCTTCCTCTGTCCGGGGCTCCACCTGTTCGAGGACGGTCAATTCGAGGGGGCGAAAGTCCGGGTGCCGGTCCAGTTATGCCGCGCCCCGGTCGAGGCGGAGGACGACGGCCTGCGCGGCTACTATCGCGACTTGATGGAGTCCGTCCGGGACCCGGTGGCTCGCAACGGCGCCTGGCGGCTTCTCGATCCCGTTCCTGCCTGGGAAGGCAATTGGACCTGGGACTGTTTCGTCGGCTTCACCCTGGAGGGCGAAGACGGACGGCGTCTGATCGTCGCAGTGAACTACTCGGGAGGCCAGAGCCAATGTTATCTGCCGTTGCCCTTCGCGGATCTGCCCGGCAGGCGCTGGCGCCTGAACGACCGGCTGGGGAAGGCCAGCTACGACAGAGACGGCACCGAGTTGACGTCCCCGGGGCTCTACCTGGACATCCCCGCCTGGGGATACCACGTGTTCGAACTGCTGCCGACAGCGTAACGAGCGCCCCTAGTCTTGTGAGGACGCGCCGGCCTCGGGGCCTTGCCGGCTCGACCTTTTCGAACACCAACTCCAGATTGCGAGCGTCCACCAGTACAGTGTCGCCGTCGCGGAAGTCGCCTCTCAGCAGCTCCAGGGCCAGCTTGTCCTGGATCTCGCGTTGGATGAGTCGCTTGAGCGGCCTCGCCCCATAGGCGGGGTCGTAGCCCTGCTGGGCCAGGTAGTCTTTCGCGGCATCTGTGATCTCCAAGGTGATGTCCCGTTCGGCCAGTCTCTCGCGAAGGATCTGCAGCTGGATGTCGACGATGCCCTTGAGGTCTTCCAGAGACAAGCGGTGAAAGATGATGACCTCGTCCACCCGGTTGAGAAACTCCGGCTTGAAAGCCTCCTGCATGGCATCCGTGACCCGCATCTCCATCTCCACCTCGGTGATATCCGGATCGAGGATCCACTGGCTGCCGGTGTTGGAGGTCATGATCACAGCGCAATTCTTAAAGTCTACCGTTCGCCCGTGACCATCGGTGAGCCGGCCCTCGTCGAGGATCTGGAGAAGGAGGTTGAAGACGTCGGAATGCGCTTTCTCGATCTCGTCGAGCAGTAACACCGCGTAGGGCCGACGCCGGATCGCCTCCGTGAGATACCCGCCCTCGTCGTAGCCCACGTAGCCGGGAGGCGCACCGATCAATCGCGCCACCGAGTGTTTCTCCTGGTACTCGCTCATGTCCACGCGGATCATGGCCTTCTCGTCGTCGAAGAGGAACTGTGCCAGCGCGCGGCCGAGCTCGGTCTTTCCGACGCCTGTCGGACCGAGGAAGATGAAGCTGCCGATCGGCCGGTTGGGGTCCTGCAAGCCCGAGCGGGCCCGCCGGATGGCGTTAGCTACCGCCTGGAGAGCGTCCTCCTGGCCGACCACGCGCAGGTGCAGCCGTTCTTCCATATGGATGAGCTTCTCCACCTCGCCCTCCAGCAAACGGCTCACTGGGATGCCCGTCCATTTTGCCACCACCTCGGCGATGTCCTCCTCCTCCACCTCTTCTTTGAGCATCTTCTGGTCGCGTTGCAGCTCGTTCAGCCGAGTGTTCTCGGCCGCCAACTGCCGCTCAAGCTCGGGGATGCGGCCGTAACGAAGCTCGGCGGCCTTCTGTAGGTCGGCTGTACGCTCGGCCTTATCCGCGGCGGTCTTGGCCTCGTCGATCTGCTCCTTGACGGCCTGGATCTTGCCGATGGCTTCCTTCTCCGCCTGCCAGTGGGCTTTCATCCCCGCCGACTGCTCCCGTAGCCCCGCCAGCTCCTCCTCGATGGCCCGGCGGCGCTCCTTGGAAGCCGCGTCCTTCTCCTTGGACAGCGCGTGGAGTTCGATGTCGAGCTGCTTGATGCGCCGCTCCACCTGGTCGATCTCGATAGGCATGGAGTCGATCTCGATCCGCAGTTTGCTGGCCGCTTCGTCCACTAGGTCGATGGCTTTGTCGGGCAGGAAGCGGTCGCTGATGTACCGATGGGAGAGGACCGCCGCCGCCACCAGCGCCGAGTCCTGAATGCGCACTCCGTGGTGCACCTCGTACCGCTCCTTCAGCCCACGCAAGATCGCGATGGTGTCCTGCACCGTGGGTTCTCCCACGAGCACGGGCTGGAAGCGCCTTTCGAGAGCCGCATCCTTTTCTATGTATTTCCGATACTCGTCAAGAGTGGTCGCCCCGACTACATGGAGCTCTCCGCGGGCCAGCATCGGCTTCAGCATGTTGGAGGCGTCCACAGCGCCCTCGGCACCACCGGCACCGACGATGGTGTGCATCTCGTCGATGAACGTGATGATCTCGCCCTCGGAGCCGGCGATCTCCTTCAGCACCGCCTTCATCCGGTCCTCGAACTCGCCCCGGTATTTCGCGCCCGCCACCATCGCCCCGATGTCCAGCGCGATGACCCGCTTGTTCTTGAGTCCCTCGGGCACGTCGCCGGAGACGATGCGCTGCGCCAGCCCTTCGACGATGGCTGTCTTGCCCACGCCGGGCTCGCCGATGAGCACGGGGTTGTTCTTGGTGCGGCGCGACAGCACCTGGATTACGCGGCGGATCTCATCGTCCCGCCCGATCACCGGATCCAGCTTGCCCCGGCGGGCAAGGTCGGTGAGGTCTCGCCCGAAGCGTTCCAAGGCCTGGTATTTCTCCTCCGCGTTGGGGTCCTGGGCGCGCTGCGAGCCGCGGATGTCCTTGAGCACCTGAAAGATCGCGTCACGGCTGACCCCATAACGCTTGAAGAGATCGCCCAGCCATCCCTTGTTGGCGGCAAGTCCCATGAGCACATGTTCCGTGGAGACATAGGCGTCCTTCATGCGGTCGGCTTCTGCCTGTGCCGCGTCCAGAGCCTCCTGAACCTCGCGCGACAGCGAGATCTGCGTGGCTCCGTGCACGGTGGAGAAATAGGCCAGCCGTTTCTCCAGCTCAGTACGCATCGAGCTGTGCGCGGCCCCTATGCGCTCCAGGATCGGCACGGCAAGGCCGCCTTCCTGATCCAGAAGCGCGGCGAGAAGATGCTCCGGCTCGATCTGAGCATGGCCGCGCTGCTGCGCCGACTGCTGTGTGGCGGCCAGCGCCTCCTGGGCCTTTAAGGTGAGTCTCTCCAATTGCATGGCATCACGGCTCCTCGTTTCACCAAGCCGGTTCCCATCAACGGGACGCCGGCAAACATTACAGAGTTAAGCGCATAAAATCTTATATGTTATGACTCATATCTGTCAAGGTCGCGTGTCGTGACGCGTGCCGCCGGGACATCCGCGGACAAGCGGGGAATTGGATAGGGGGAGCAGCACCACCGGCCTTCCTGCTTGTCGACCGGGCGCTAACAGCCGGCGGTGCTGCGTCCCATGGAGAAGGGGGACGGAACCCGGTGCGAGCGAGGCGAGCTCCCTCGCACCGCGCTCTTGATACCTTCATTGTCCAGCTCCGATCAGAATGTTTCGCCCGCGGACGCGCGTGAGTAACAAATCAGGCGAGCCCGAAACGGCACTGTTCTCGGCATCCGGATCGGCCGCGCTCGGCCGGTAGGCGCGCGACGCAAAGTGCGGGACCGTCCGCCCCGGCCCACTGAAGATTCCTCCCGCCGACTAGAAGGTGCCGGCCTGCGGCCCGGAAGTGGCGGTGAGCTAGAAGGTCGTTGTCGGCCGTGAGGCTAGAACGTCGTTGTCGTCGGCGACGTGGTGAGCGGCGACGTGGTGGCGACTCTGTGCTCGGGGGAGCCGTGGTCGGTGGCTCCGTCGACGGGGTGGTGTCCGGCGGTCCGGCGGTGGTGTCAGTGGAAGGCACGGTCGTGCTCGTACTGCTGGTGGAGCTGGTGGACGTCGTCGGCGGCACCGCGGCCACCAGCGTGGTAGTGGTGAGTTCGACCAGCATCACCTGCGTCTCCCCGGCGCACGCCGCGGGTGTGGTGGACGTTACCGTCACCACCTCAGCCGGCACCAGCGCCACATCTGCGGCGGACCACTACAGTTACGGCTTAGTAGGGGTGAACATAGCCGCGATCCCAGGAGTGACGCCGCCGGCAACTGGTGCCACACCGGTGACAACGATCACCGCAACAACTCAGTACACCGGTACCGTCACCTGGTCACCCACCGACAACCCGTTTAGTGGTGCGACGGTTTACACAGCGACCATCACGCTGACCGCAAAGCCGGGCTACACCTTGACCGGGGTGACGGCGAACTTCTTTACGGTAGCGGGAGCTACCACGGTCACCAATCCTGCCAATTCGGGAGTCGTGACGGCGGTGTTCCCAGCCACGGCAACAGGAGTAATCAACATAGCCGCGATCCCAGGAGTGACGCCGCCGGCAACTGGTGCCACACCGGTGACAACGATCACCGCAACAACTCAGTACACCGGCACCGTCACCTGGTCACCCACCGACAACCCGTTTAATGGTGCGACGGTTTACACAGCGACCATCACGCTGACCGCAAAGCCGGGCTACACTTTGACCGGGGTGACGGCGAACTTCTTTACGGTAGCGGGAGCTACCACGGTCACCAATCCTGCCAATTCGGGAGTCGTGACAGCGGTGTTCCCGGTGACGGCAACAGTTGTCAGCACAGCCGCGATCCTGGGAGTGACGCCGCCGGTAACGGGTGCCACACCGGTGACTACGATCACGGCAACAGCTCAGTACACGGGCACCGTCACCTGGTCACCTCCTTCTAACCCATTCACCGGTCCCGTGGTTTACACAGCGACCATCACGCTGACGCCCAACCCGGGCTACACCTTGGCCGGGGTGGCGGCAAACTTCTTTACGGTCGCCGGAACTTCTGCACCTGCGACAAATCTTGCCAATTCCGGAGTGGTGACGGCCGCGTTCCCGGCCACAGCAGCGCCAACAGTCGTCAACATAGCCGCGATCCCCGGAGTGACGCCGCCGGTAACGGGTGCCACACCGGTGACTACGATCACGGCGACAGCTCAGTACACGGGCACCGTCACCTGGTCACCTCCTTCTAACCCATTTACCGGTCCCGTGGTTTACACCGCGACCATTACGCTGACGGCAAAGCCGGGCTACACCTTGGCCGGGGTGGCGGCAAACTTCTTTACGGTCGCCGGAACTTCTGCACCTGCGACAAATCTTGCCAATTCCGGAGTGGTGACGGCCGCGTTCCCGGCCACAGCAGCGCCAACAGTCGTCAACATAGCCGCGATCCCCGGAGTGACGCCGCCGGTAACGGGTGCCACACCGGTGACTACGATCACGGCAACAGCTCAGTACACGGGCACCGTCGCCTGGGCACCTACTGACAACCCGTTTACGGGTCCGGTGGTTTACACCGCGACCATCACGCTGACGGCAAAGCCGGGCTACACCTTGGCCGGGGTGGCGGCAAACTTCTTTACGGTCGCCGGAACTTCTGCACCTGCGACAAATCTTGCCAATTCCGGAGTGGTGACGGCCGCGTTCCCGATCACGGCCGCGCCGTAGTGGTCAATGAGGGGAAGTCTTTAGTGGACTAAACCAAGAAGAAACTAATCGAAGGTCAGGGCCCCGCGGGCAGAGCCGAACCAGGCTCACTTGCGGGGCTCCTTTTTTCTTGGCGCAGGCTTCGGGCACTCAGGCGCAGTATGGCTTGCCGCTGATCGACATGGACCAAATCCCAGCGTCATGGTCGTGCGGAAAGGGGACATGCACACCAAAACGCAAGGTGCCGTAGAAGCGGACCGCATGATAGACGCGGAGCTTGGCAGCCGATCTTCTCCCCGTGACCTGGTGGAACCTCACATACCCTTCGCGATCGGGTTAGAGCCTCAAACGAATTCCCCGAGCGATTCCCAGCACATCGCTTCGTGCCCATTTCGTCAAGGAATCGCCCCTGTCGAATCCCTGCGCAACCTTGTGGTTTCGAGCGAGCCTGATTCACTACCCTGGTTTGACCCGGCACCCCCTCTGGGGAATCCAACATGAGGTCGACATGTCGTGGTACGCTCTTGTCAGCGCCACCTTGACAATAGCCGACTCAGATTTTATAATGCCTCAAAATCAATGCATCCGCATCTGAGCTTCGGAGGACAGTTATGGGCAAGATCATCGGCATCGACCTGGGTACGACCAACTCCGCTATGGCCGTGCTGGAAGGCGGGGAGCCGACCATCATCCCCAACGCCGAGGGCGGTCGCACGACCCCTTCGGTAGTGGCATTTACCAAGACGGGGGAGCAGTTGGTCGGCACAGTCGCGAAACGGCAAGCGGTCACTAACCCCGAAAACACCGTCTTCTCCATCAAACGCTTCATGGGGCGCAAGTTCTCCAATGTGAGCGAAGAGATGAAGATCGTCCCCTACAAAGTGGTAGAGGGCCCGAACGGCGACGTGCGCGTCCAAGTGAAAGACGGTCAGTTCTCGCCCCCGGAAATCTCCGCCAAGATTTTGCAGAAATTGAAGCGGGACGCCGAAGCTTTTCTCGGGACCGAGGTCACGGAAGCGGTGATCACCGTGCCCGCGTACTTCGACGACGCTCAGCGCCAGGCCACGAGAGATGCCGGCGTGATCGCCGGACTCGAAGTGAAGCGGATCGTCAATGAGCCCACCGCGGCCTCCCTGGCCTACGGACTGGACAAGGAGCACGAGCAGACGGTGCTCGTCTTCGACCTGGGCGGCGGCACGTTCGACGTCTCCATCCTGGAACTGGGCGACGGTGTGTTCGAGGTGAAGTCCACGAACGGCGACACCCACCTGGGCGGGGATAACTTCGACAAGGCGATCGTCGACTGGATCGTGACCGAGTTCCGCAAGGAGAAAGGCGTCGATCTCACCAAGGACCGCCAGGCGCTCCAGCGTCTGTACGAGGCGGGCGAGAAGGCGAAGGTCGAGCTGTCGTCGGTGCTGGAAACGAGCATCAACCAGCCTTTCATCACCATGGACCAGAGCGGCCCGCTCCATCTGGAGATGACGCTCTCCCGCGCTAAGCTCGAGGAACTCACGCGCGACCTGCTCGATCGCGTCGTCGGCCCCACCAAGCAGGCGATGGACGATGCCGGCCTCAAGACGGGTGATATCGACCAGGTGATCCTCGTGGGCGGCATGACCCGGATGCCTTCCGTGCAAGAGAAGGTGCGCTCGCTCACGGGCAAAGAGCCCCACAAGGGGATCAACCCGGACGAGGTCGTGGCTTTGGGCGCGGCTATCCAGGGCGGCGTGCTGGCAGGCGAAGTGAAGGACGTGATCCTTCTCGACGTCACCCCGCTCTCCTTGGGCATCGAGACCAAGGGTGGCGTGTTCACCCGTCTGATCGATCGGAACACCACTATCCCCACGCGGAAGAGCGAGATCTTCTCCACGGCGGAGGACGGCCAGACTTCAGTAGAGATCCACGTGCTCCAGGGCGAGCGCGACCTGGCTTCTTACAACAAGACCTTGGGCAAATTCCAGCTGATGGGGATACCGCCGGCGCCGCGGGGCATCCCGCAGATCGAGGTCACGTTCGACATCGACGCCAACGGGATCACGCACGTGTCGGCCAAGGACCGCGCCACCGGCAACGAGCAACGCATCGAGATCAAGAGCTCGAGCGGCCTGAGCGACGACGAGATCAAGAAGATGGTGCGCGACGCCGAGGTGAACGCCGAGGAAGACAAGAAGAAGAAAGCGCTGGTCGACACCAAGAACCAGGCCGAGAACCTGGTCTACTCCACGCGCAAGTCTCTGAAGGACTTCGGCGACAAGGTGGACGGTGCCACGCGGGGCAACATCGAGAACTCTATGCGTGACGTCGAGGAAGCACTGAAAGGCGACGACGAGAATCTCATCCGAAGCCGGATGAACATACTACAGGAAGCCGCGTACAAGCTCTCCGAGGCTGCGTATCAGGCCGCCCAGGGTCAGCCTGCCGGCGGACAAGGCGGTGCCGGGCCACAGGGTGATGGCGGTCAGGCGCCCGAAGACGAAGTGGTCGAAGAGGCCGACTACGAAGTGGTAGATGAAGAGAAATAGTCGGATAGCGTCCGACCGGGCAGGGGCGGCGCGGCGCGCGGTCGCCCGGCTCGGTCGGCGTGGCACCCGAGTCAACCAACGCAAATGTCGGGAGGAGGTTGTTAGAAATGGCACTGGTAAGATGGGATCCGTTCCGCGAGCTCACTTCGCTCCAAAGCGAGGTGAACAGGATGTTCTCTCGCTTGGGCGACGGGGAAGGCGCCGATCGTCAGTCGTGGACGCCTTCCGTGGACGTGATCGAGACCGATGATTCCGATCAAGCTCAAAGCCGAGCTTGCCGGCATGAAGCCGGAAGACATCAAGATCGAAGTGCAGGATAACGTCCTCACCGTGAGCGGCGAGCGTCGCTTCGAGGAGGAAGTGAAAGAAGACAAGTACTACCGGATCGAGCGGAGGTATGGTTCCTTCAGCAGATCCATCGCTCTGCCTCAGACGGCGGACGACAGCAAGATAGAGGCCAACTACGACAGCGGTATCCTCGAGGTGGTCGTGCCCAAGACGGAAGTGGCGCGGCCGAAGAAGATCGCGGTGACCGTTGGCGAAAAGCCAAAGACGGTCGAGGCGAAGGCCACCGAGGTCAAGCAGTAGAAAAGACGGGACGTAAGCCCGGGGGCGCCGGCGAAGGCCGGCGCCCCCCACCAAGGGTGGCGACCAGCGGCGGGCCGCAGGTCGCCACGATAATAAGAGAGAGACGATCGATGAGCACTGACAAGAGGCGAATACCGATAAATCTTGCAGACGGCCAGGACTGGGCCGAAGACGCGGACCCGGATGGCCGTGGAGCGTCCGAGGCGCCCGTCGACCAGGAGGATCCCGCATCCACCGTGACGGGCCTGCCTCTCGCCGACGAAGCCGCGCGCCGATGCGAAGAGCTGTCCGACCAGCTACTACGGCAACGCGCCGAATTCGACAATTTCCGCAGGCGAGCGACCAGGGAGCTGATCGAGGCCCGCGCCAGGGCTCAGGCCGACCTTCTGAGCCAGCTTCTCCCGGTGCTCGACAATCTGGAGCGAGCTCTAGACGCGGCGGAGCACCACGACGAAGGCAAGGTGCTCGGAGGAGTCCGCCTCACCAAGAATCTGTTCGTCGACCTGCTCCGAGGCGTCGGGGTCGAGGAGATCGAATCGGTCGGCACCCATTTCGACCCTCAAGTGCACGACGCCGTACTGACCCAGCCGTCCGACCAGGAGGAAGGCGTTATCACAGCACTGCTCGAACGAGGATATCGCCAGGGCGATCGGGTGCTGCGTCCGGCTAGGGTGGCTGTCTCGTCAGGGCCCGCTCACAATGACGCGCCCGGTGCGGACCCGAGGGGCGGGACCACCGATCCTCGTGGGGCCGGCGAGTAGGGGATAAGTGAGCATGCCTTCCGGCACGAAAGACTATTACGAGACCCTGGGCGTCGGCCGCACGGCCTCTCAGGACGAGATAAAGAAGGCCTATCGCAAGTTGGCCCGGAAGTATCACCCCGACGCCAATCCCGACGACCCCCGCGCGGAAGAGCGCTTCAAGCAGGTCTCCAGCGCTTACGAGGTATTGTCCGATCCCGAGAAGCGCAAGATGTACGACATCGGGCCGTCGCCGTTCGCGCAGGGTCCACGGGGCCAGCCCGCTCAAGGTTTCGGCGGAGGCCAGTCCTACGGTGGTGATTGGACCGACCTTTTCGGCAACCTTTTCGGAGGTGGCCCGGGAGGGCGAAGCCAGCAGCCGCGACCGGAGCGGGGCGAGGATGTCAGCGTGTCCGTCCGGCTGTCTTTCGAGGATTCCCTCAAGGGTGTTACCGCCAAGATCAGCGTGCCCCAGTCTGTCCAGTGCGGTCCTTGCGCCGGCACCGGAGCGGCCGCCGGGACCTCCCCAAAGGTCTGTTCCGCGTGCCGCGGGAGGGGAGTTGTCAACCAGAGCCAGGGGTTCTTCGCACTTACCCAGCCCTGTGCCCGTTGCGGGGGAACCGGTACAATCATCGAGCAACCGTGTGCCGCTTGCGGCGGGACGGGGATGGGTCAGGCGCTCAAGAAGTTCACGGTGCCTTTGCCTGCCGGCGTCAAAGATGGCACCAAGATCCGGCTGAAGGGCAAGGGTGAGCCAGGTGCTCGCGGCGGCCCTCCAGGGGACCTGTATGTGATCACTCAGGTGTCCGAGAGCCCTGTTTTCGAGCGCAGAGGTCCGGACCTTGTGGTGGAAGTGCCGGTGACCATGGTCGAGGCCTCGCTGGGGGCCTCGATAAAGGTGCCCACTCCGGACGGAAGCGTGACGCTCAAGGTGCCCGCCGGTACGCAGGACGGCAAACTGCTCAAGCTCAAGGGTAAGGGAGCGCCGCGACTCGGCGCTTCCGGCAAAGGTGATCTCATCGCGCGTATCCGGGTGCTGACCCCGAAAGAGTTGACAGGCGAGGAGAAGGATCTGCTCAAGCGTTTCGCAGACCTTCGCAAAGAAGACCCGCGCGAGGGTCGGGTCGGCTGGTCGACGTAGGAACCGAAGGATCCGAGAGAGAAGAACATGACGCTTGAAGATAAGATGCGTCCACTTTTCATGATCTCCGTGGCTGCCGAGCTGGCCGAGATGCATCCGCAGACATTGCGGATGTACGAGCGTCGCGGTCTGATCCGTCCCAAGCGCTCGTCCAAGAGTACCCGCTTGTACTCCCTCGACGACATCGACCGGTTGCGGCGTATCCAGCAATTGGTTACGGAGTCCGGACTCAATCTGGCCGGTGTGGAGCGAGTCTTGGAGATGGAAGAGACTATGGAAGACCTGCAGCGCCGCGTCCAGGAACTGCAGGCCGAGTTGGCCCGCTTCGTCGCGGAAGCCGGCGAGCAACTGGAAGCTGTCCACCGCAGTTACCGCAAAGAGCTGGTCCTACTGCCCGATCCGGGTGAAGTGATCGTGGTGGCACGTCCTGGCCGTTCGGCGCGTTGAGAACCCCCGGCCAAGACGAATCGGGCTTCTCGTCCCAGGAGTCGGACGATGAGCGGGGTCTCGTGACGGCCACGGGGCCGGACGCGGCACATGCCTGTCGCCCCAGACGGAGTGCAGGATGCTCCTGACGACGGCGACGCCGAGGAGCCCGTGTACCGCCGTGAGCCGGTCGAAGAACTCCGTTGCGCGTACCATCCCAACCGCCCCACGATGGTCAGCTGCAGCGACTGCGGGAAGCCTCTCTGCCCAGACTGCATGGTGTACGCGGCCGTAGGCATCAAGTGCCGGGAATGTGCGCGCATGCCGCGCTCCGCGAGAGTGAATCTCACGGCCAACCGTTGGGTGAGGGCCATCGCCGCGGGCCTGGGCGCCGGAACCGCCGTCGGTTTCGCCTATTACTACTTGCTGGGGTCGGTCGGTTTCTTCTTCTTCGTGTTCTTCGTGGCCGCGGGCATCGGTTACCTGGTGGGCGAAGCGGTAGCTGCGCGCCAGCGGCCACTACCATGGATGGGAGACCGCGATCATCGCGGTCGTCGCGACGCTCTGGGCCTTCCTGTTACCCCCGTTTCTGGCGAGCGCCATCCGCTTTGGAGTGAGCTGGAACGTGGTGGTATTCAGCCTCTCCGGCCGGGGCGTCATCAACTGGGTGATCATGGCTATCGCCGGGTACCTGGCGTACTCCCGCAACCGCTGAGGGCTCGTTCCGCAGGGTATTCCGCCGTCAGGGAGCGATTGGCACTCTCTACATGTGAGTGCCAGCCTTGACTGCACAACGGCCGAAGATTCCGGTATACTATGCAACGGATTAGAAGCAGCAGGAGGTCGTTGACCCTTTGCCTACGTACGAATATCGATGTGCTTCTTGCGAGCACCAATTTGAGCGTTTCCAGCGGATGGCCGATGAGCCGGTGAAGGAATGCGAGGTCTGCGGGGCCCCTGTCCAGCGGATGCTGTTCCCGGTCGCGATCCACTTCAAAGGTAATGGCTTCTACAGCACTGACTACGCAAAGCGGAATAACCTGGCCACGGCCGGCTCGAACGGTGGCAATGGCGGCGGGAGCGAATCGTCAGGTGACCGGAGCGAATCGTCAGGTGACCGGAGCGAATCATCTTGCGCTGGCGGTGATTCTTCCTCCGATTCCACGAAGTCGGCGTCGAAGGCTACATCCGAATCCTCGGCCGCTTCCTCGGCAGCAAAAGAAAGCTGAGCCGGCCCCCTTCCCGGAACCTCTCCTCCGCCTCCCAGGGAGTGCTCATGACCGGTAAGGGTCCTTCATCCGCGCCATCCGACCTTGTTCCGCCTATCCAGAGGCGGCCGCGCATCGTTCTGACCAACGACGACGGCGTCCAGTCCCCGGGCTTGGCGGTGCTCAAACAAGCTCTCGATCCCCTCGGCGATGTGAGCGTCGTGGCTCCCGACCAGAACCGCTCCGGCGCCGCGCGCAGCATAACGATGCACAGCGCACTCTGGGTAGAGGAGGTGGAAATGGCCGATGGCAGCCTGGCCTACTCCACCGACGGAACTCCGGTGGACTGCGTGAGGATGGCAGCGCTCGGGCTGCTCGACCAGCCGCCCGATCTCATCGTTTCCGGGATAAATCTTGGCGGTAATCTGGGCGACGATATTACCTACTCAGGGACGGTGGCAGCGGCACTGGAGGGGATCATGCTGGACATCCCCGCAATCGCACTTTCGGCCGAGGGATATCATCCCGGCTACGATCTCACCGTTCCCGCCCGGTTCGCCCGCCTGCTTGTTTCAACGGCCCTCCGGAAGCCGTTTCCGCTCAAGACTCTCTTGAACGTGAACTGCCCCGACCTCCCTTGGGATGCCCTCCAGGGCGTGCGTTTCACCTTGCTCGGGAAACGCATCTACGGCGACAAGGTGCAGCACGACGAGACACTGGGCAGGCGGCGTCGCTACTACATCTACAACGACGACCTCAGCTATCATCGGGAGCCCGGAACGGATTTCGAGGCGGTGTCGGAGGGTTACGTCTCCATCACGCCGCTGCACTTCGATCTCATGTCGCACGATGCATTAGAAGAGTTGAGGAGCTGGGAGCAGGAGTTGAGGCTGACGGGTGCCTGATAAGCGGTCACACTGCGGGGCAGACGGAGCCTGCGTCTTGCTGAGAGATCGGCCGGAGCCGGTCTACGAGGCCGTGATCTTCGACCTGGACGGCACCGTCGTCGATTCGGTCGAATTGATCATCACCTCCTTCCAGCATGCCGCCCGCGAGATCCTGGGCCTGGAGTTCACGCCCGAGGAGACCATCAAAGGCGTGGGCAAGCCACTGCGGGAGCAGATGGTGGCTATCAGCCCAGAACACGCCGACGACCTGGTCCGCTCATACCGGCAGTTCAACCACCGGGAGCACGACCGGATGCTAAGGCTGTACGACGGCGTCCGACTCTTGCTGGTGAGACTCCGGGAGGCGGGGGTCAAGCTGGGGCTCGTGACTTCCAAGTCGCGCCCGACCACGCAGATGGCCTTCGATCTCACCGGCATCGAACCACTCTTCGACTCCACCATCTGCGCCGAAGACACTCCGCGGAACAAGCCGCTGCCGGACCCCATACTGCTGTGCGTGGAACGGCTCGGCGTGCCGGCGCAGAGGGCTGCCTACGTGGGCGACAGCCCGTTCGACATCCAGGCTGCCCAAGCCGCAGGGGTAGCCTCGGTAGCGGTGACTTGGGGAGTCTTCTCCGAAGAGGTTCTTGCCGCCGAAAAGCCGGGAAAGCTGGTGCATACTATCTCTGAGTTGGCGGACGTCCTTGGGGTATAGGCGTCCGGCGATGTAGGTGTCGCGGCGGAGCCGCGGGCGAGGCCCCGGGGGCGCGAAGGGAGACCGGTGATGGCAGTCGGCCAAGACGCAGCACGTAGGGTGGATGAACTACGGTCTCTCATCCGGCACCACGAATACCGCTATTACGTCCTCGACAGTCCGGAGATCTCCGACGCTGAGTACGACCGTCTCTTTCGTGAGCTTCAAAGTCTGGAGGCGGCGTATCCGGAGCTGCTGACTCCCGACTCTCCCACCCAGCGTATCGGCGGCGAGCCGCTGGCCGGATTTACGCAGGTGCGTCATGTCGAGCCGATGCTCTCGCTGGCAAACGCCAAGAATGAGGACGAGCTCAAGGCGTGGCACGTTCGTGCCACCAAGCTGGCCCAGGAAGCCGGCGCAGATCCTTCAGAGATCGGATTCGTGCTCGAGCCGAAGATCGACGGGCTGGCGATCTCCCTGCGCTACGAAGACGGGCGGCTGACTGTGGGAGCGACACGCGGCAACGGTGAGATAGGCGAAGACGTGACCCAGAACCTCCGCACCATCAGCACGGTGCCGCTGGCTTTTCTGCCGGGGGCGCGGCCCGTGCCGGCGTTGGTGGAAGTCCGCGGCGAAGTCTACCTGCCTTTGGAGGCGTTTTCTCAGCTCAACGAGCAACGGATCGCGGCTGGTGAGCCGACGTTCGCCAATCCACGGAATGCAGCGGCGGGCTCGCTCCGTCAACTCGACTCCCGGGTGACGGCCTCGAGGCCCCTGTCTACCTGGTTCTACGGCGTCGGCCATGTGGAAGGCGAGTTCTTCGACCGTCACCTAGAGGTGCTGCAGTGGTTGAGCACGAGCGGATTCCGGGTGAATCCAGAGATCAGACCGGCCAGCACCCTCGCCGAGATCCTGGAGGGATGTCGCTGGTGGGAAGAGCATCGCGATCAATTGGACTACGACATCGACGGCGTGGTGGTGAAACTGGACAGCCGTCCCCTTCAGGCCGCTCTGGGTGCCGTTGGGAGAGACCCCCGCTGGGCCGTGGCCTACAAGTTTGCGCCCAGCACCGCGCAGACCCGGCTGATCCACATCGGTATCAACGTCGGCCGCACGGGGGTTCTCAATCCCTACGCCATCATGGAGCCGGTGGAGGTGGGCGGTGTGACGGTGAGCCAGGCGACCCTTCACAACGAGGCCGACATCCGGCGCAAGGATCTGCGCGAGGGCGACATGGTCATCCTGCAGCGGGCAGGAGACGTCATTCCCCAGGTGGTCGCTCCCCTGACCGATCTGCGCACGGGTACGGAGAAGGTCTTCCAGATGCCCGACGAGTGCCCCTCGTGTGGCACGCCTGTGGTGCGAGTGCCGGGTGAGGTGGCGATCCGTTGTCCCAACCCGGACTGCCCGGCAAGACATGTGGAGGCCGTGAAGCACTTCGTGAGCAAGGGCGCCATGGACATCGACGGTGTGGGGGACAAGCTGGTCGAGCGTCTTTTCCAGCTGGGGATGGTGAAGGACGGCGCCGATCTCTATCGCCTGCAGGCCGATGATCTCGCGGGGCTGGAGAGACTCGGTGAAAAATCGGCTGCGAATATCATCCGGGCGATCGACGCCTCCAAAGAGCGCCCCTTCGCTCGAGTGCTGTTCGCGCTCGGGATGCCGCACGTGGGCAGTGAGAACGCGGAGCTACTTGTCCGGCATTTCGGGTCGATAGAGCGGCTGATGGAAGCACCGGCGGACGAGATAGCGCAGACTCCCGGCATCGGTCCGATAATCGCGCAGAGCGTGTGGGAGTACCTTCACGATCCGCGCAACGCGGATTTCATCGCCCGGCTTGCCCAGGCCGGGGTGACGATGGCGGCGCCCGAGGCTGAGGCCGCGCCTGCTTCGGGGCCCCTTTCCGGGAAGACGTTCGTCCTCACCGGCACCTTGCCGGGACTGTCGCGCCAGGCTGCGACAGAGATGATCGTGAGGGCCGGCGGCAGGGTGACAGGCTCCGTGACGGCCCGTACCGACTACGTGGTGACGGGAGACGACCCAGGCTCCAAGCTGGCCAAGGCCCGCGAGCTGGGAACCGAGATCCTGGACGAGGAAGGCCTGCGGCGGCTTGTCGCTGGCTGAGAGCGCGGGCAGCGGCCGGCTTTGGTCTCACGGTGCCGACAACGCTCGTACCCGAGCCTCCACTTTCAGAGAGGACGCCGTGGAGTAAGCACCAGGAGCTCGCCGTCCATCTTGGCCTCCAGGACCTTGTCCGCTCGCGGCCGCCCCCCTTGGTCGCGCTCCATGTGCACGAGGAGAGGATTGGCCGAATTCAAGTGATCGGCCGTGGCCCGGCTCACCGCAAGCCAGTCGGTGAGGGTCGTCTCTGGGTCTGGAGTCTGGACGGTGGCCAGACCTGAGACGCCCCCCATGAGCGACTCGAGGAACGCGGGCCCATCGCGGCGTGCCAATTCTCCGGCCACTATCCAATTGGGCTTCATGTCCGCCGCTTTGCGAAACGCCGTCAAGCGCGCGGCGGTGCCTCGCTTGGCTTTGATCTGTACCGTGAACGAGCGTCCGCGCACCGTGGGCAGTTCCTCGTCGGCATCATCGATGACCACCACCCTTTGGTCGCGTGGGATCAACTCGATGAGCGCATTTAGGAGGGTGGATTTTCCGACATTGGCCTCGCCGCTCACGATGACGGTCCGCTTGAGGCCGATGCTCCCGTTGAGAAAACGGGCGTGCCAAGCGGTGAGCGTGTTGTGGTCCACGAGGCTGCGCAGCGGAACGTTGAGCACCCGGCGCTCCTGTTGAGAGGCAGCGGCGTACATCACCGACTTGCTGGCTTCAAGGGATGGCGCGCGGTTGAGTTGGAAGGTGTCATAGGTACGGACGATCGCCTCCAGGAGTTGCACGACCAGCATGAGGTCGATCTTCTCCTGTTCTGGAGGGTCCAACTCCGTGACCAGATCGTCGGCGAGCCGTCTCAACCCATGTTCATAGGCAGCCAATATGCGGTCGAAACCAGCCACTCGCGACCTCCTACGGTGGGGGTGGTCCGATTCTACCGACTCTACGAGCTTGACGCTATGGCTGACAACCGGCAACCTTGTCCGGTCCGCAAATCGATCATGGAAAGGAAGTGAACGTATGGAGAAGCCAGAACTCGAAAAGGAGATCAAGCAGGCGGCGAAAGATGGCCCTTTGACCTGTCATGACGCGCGCAAGCTTGCGGAGAAGCTTGGGGTCGACTATCAAGTCGTCGGCCAGGCCTGCAACGATCTGGGTATCAAGATCAGGATTTGCGAGCTCGGTTGCTTCTAGCGGGCTCTGTCGTTGCCTCTATGGCGGCCGGCGTCGAGCGTCCGGAACCGGTGGCCCGGGGTCGTGGATTCTCGTCATCTCGACCGGACCCCTGGCCCGAGTCGTGGTGCGACTCGACGGGGACGAAGGCATCGAGCCGCTCTACGGAGGCGAAGGTGAGGTAATCTCTCTTATCACCAGGGCGTCGGCCGAGGAGCTTGCCCTCGCGCCCGGTATGCCCGTCATTGCTGGTGCGAAGGCCGCGGCGCTTCACGTTCTGCGCGGCCGAGCCGGAAGGATCGAAAGGGGACCATGAGCGAGGAAAGCGGCACGCGGGCTGAAGGCCAGACTCCGCCCGGGGCTTCGGCATCACCGTCATCGGCGCCTGCTTCCTCGGCAGGACCCTCGGCGGCAGAACGATCGCCGGTGCCGTCGTCGAGACCTTCGCCATCGGATTCATCGCTCTGGCGCCCTTACCGTTCGGACATATCCCTGGCGCTTTGGCCGGGGGACAATCATCCCGGATGGGCGAAGACAAGGCCTTCGCGCCGTTCGAGAACGGCACCCTCCTGGAGTGGATCCGAGATCGCACGGCACCGCTTTTCCCTTACGCGTCGTTGTGGCCAAGGATCCTTCACGATTCCACGACCTGGGACTACCCATCGTCAACGACGCGCTGCCCGAGGGGGGCTCTGCCGTGGGGGTCTACACTGCGGTCCTAGCCGCGCCCACGGAGCGGGTGCTCTGCCTGGCCTGCGACATGCCCTTCGTGACGCCGCGCTTGCTATGGCAGCTTGCAGAGCAGTCGGTGGGCTTCGACGTGTTCGTGCCCCGGCACGGGGGCTACCTCCAGCCTTTGTGCGCCGTCTACAGCAAACGGACCCTTTCGGCGTACCACGACTTCATCGCCTCCGGAGGCCGGCGCATCTTCGACATCTATCCCGATCTGAACACGGGCACCTGGACATGGACGAAGGCCGCTACGGGAACCTGCGACGAGCTATTCCTCAACGTCAACACGCCGGAGGAATTGGAAGCGGCGCGTTCCCGCATG